>NZ_CP051216.1:1247500-1935000 GCF_012516435.1 Pseudodesulfovibrio sp. zrk46 | reverse complement strand
GATCGCAGACAAGGCCAAGACCCAGTTCCTTGCCCGCATGAGCCATGAGATTCGCACGCCCATGAACGCGATTCTGGGCGCTGGAGAACTCCTGTCCGAGACCAAGCTGTCGACAGAACAACGCCGACTGCTTTCCATCTATCAGAGCGCGGGCCGCCATCTGCGTGAGCTTGTCAGTTCGGTCCTCGACATCTCCAAAATCGAAGAAGGTAAATTCCGGCTCGACGCCACCTCTTTCAGTCTGCATGCACTGATAACTGACACCTGCAAGGTGTTTTCCATTGAGGCGGCAGACAAGGGGCTCGTCCTTGATTGCATCATAGATTCGACCACCCCCGGCAGAGTCATTGGCGACCCCACGGCACTCAAGCAGATCATCGTGAATCTGCTCGACAATGCCATCAAATTTACCGACACAGGTTCCATCATTGTCCGCACTCGCATTTTGAAACGGCACACCCAGCCTGACGGCGCAGACATACTGACCGTAACCCTCACCGTGACGGACACCGGGATCGGCATCTCCGAACATAAGCAGAAGGATATCTTTGAACGATTCATCCAGGCCGACGGATCTACCTCCCGCATGTACGGGGGGTCGGGGCTCGGCCTCTCCATCAGTCGCAATCTGGCCCAGTTGATGGGAGGCTCATTGACGGTGCACAGCACTGAAGGAAAGGGAAGCAAGTTCATCCTCTCCGCACAGGTGACAGTGGACCCCGACAACAAAGCCCCTGCCGAACCTGTGGAAGAACCCGACGAGCAAAAACCCCATAGGCAAAACTCCGGACGCGTTCTGCTGGTGGAAGATGACGAGCGCAACCGACTGCTCTTCAGCCTCTTTCTCAAAGGTACAGAATACCAGTTGCACATGGCTGAAAGCGGGGAGCAGGCGTTGGAGATGTACCGGGCAGCGCCCTATGATCTGATTCTCATGGACATTGAGATGCCGGGCATGGACGGATTCGAGACGACCGAAGCCATCCGTCAATATGAGCAGGACAACGGGCTGGAGGCAAAACCTATCGTTGCGGTCACTGCCCATGCCATCAAGGAGACCGAGGACCGTTGCAAGGAGACTGGTTGCAATGGCTATGTAACCAAGCCCGTTACCAAGGAGAGACTCCGAGAGGAAGTTGCAGCCTACCTTGACCAGAGTTCGTCCGAAGAATAGCTTTGCCCAAACCATAAGGAGCTTCCATGCGCCACTTTCTGACCATATTCGTCACCCTCGCCATGCTCTCTCTTGCCGCGCCAGTCATGGCGGCACAAGACACGCTACCGCCTGCAGAGTGGAAAGCAGATTCTCCGCAAACGCACATCGAACAGGGCCTGACGCTGATGGTCAACGGCAAATTTGAAGACTCGTTCAAAGTGCTTTTTGGTAAGGGGCACACAAAAGAAGTGCTGGAAAAGCTCAAGTTCGAAGTATACCGCCTCGCCAAGAAAAGCGGCAATCCGTATGGATATGAAAGACTGCTTGTTCAAAAGGCGGGCACCACCATGGTCCGGTTCCGTTACGCCCTCTTCTTTGACTCCAAACCCATGATGTTCGAATTCATCTACTACAAGACAAAGAAGGGATGGGCGCTCCGCAACATCCAGTACTCACTGGATATCCGCAAGATGTTCGCCCGCTAATACACGCGCGGCAACACCCAACTCAGCCAACCGGTCAGCAGTGCTGCCCCGGCCACATTCAGAACGAATCCCAAAGCGAGCATACGCCTGAGGGATGCCCCACGCATTTCGCCAAAGGCCAGTGCATTGGTAGGCGTCGCCACCGGGGTCATGAAGGCACAGGTGGAAGCTACACTCACGCCCATCATCAGGTAGAGCGGGGCCATGCCGTGACCCTGCGCAGCATAAAAAGCGATGGTAAAGAACGCCGCCACCACAGCGGTGTTGGAGAGAATTTCCGTCAGGAAGATCACGGCCAATACGGTCAGGAAAAAGAGCAGCAGACCGGGCATGTCACCCTGCAACAGCATCCCGGCCATGACCACCAGCTTTTCATCCAGCTTGAGCCAGTGAACCACTGCGAACAGTGCGGCAAGTACCAACATGAAGATCAATCCGCGCCTTGGCACCCCTTTGATCATGTCGCCCGGTGTGAGCAACGGGCCACTCGCAAAGGATGACGTGGGCGCACTGCGAACAAAGACCAGCCAGAGAAACAGGACCGTGAAGCCCAAACAGACCATGGGCGAGATAGACTCGAAACCGGGAATCGCCTGCCGAGCCACAGACTCCAGCACCCAGTATGCCATGTAAATCCAGAACAGACGCGAGCCGTAGTGCTGTCGCTCAGTCACTTCACAGGTATCGCCGATACAATCCAGATGAACACTGACGCCGCGTGCAGTACGAGGCACGCCCAGCCCGGCCGCCACACCCCAAGCGACCAGCACGAACATGACGACCAACGGCACGGACCACAGGAACCAATTGAAGAACGTGATCTGCTCGCGCCCCGCCACCTCAAACAGGTCGAGCGCGCCGAACAGAATGGCGTTGGCGGGCGAACCGATCATGGATCCCATGCCGCCAATGGCCGCGCCATAGATGGCGGAGCACATCAATACAGTGGTCATGCCTTCCACACCCTGGGCGCGAAAACCGTTATCCAACCGTTTCAGGACCGGGAGTAATGTCAGCACGGTAATGGTATTGGGGATGAAGGATGAGAGAACTGCCGAGGCACCGATGATGTAGAGGATGAGCATGGGACCGCCCCCGCCGCTGCGACGAAGTGCCCACGACACAAAGGCATCGGTCAACCGCGTGGCCGCCATAAGGCGGTACACCAGATATCCGCCCCCAAAGAGCAGGATCAACGGCAGCCGCAGCCACAGATATGTTCCGACATCACCAAACACGTCCACTAAATTCTCCAACGATACAGAGGATTACACCGCTACAATGGACCTTTTTCAAAGGGAATTGTCAATAAGATAGCCGCTCAAACGAACGATGTTCACAACTCCTCTCTTCCCTCCTGCCGCAAGGCTTGGGAGAGTAGTGCAATTGTATACGACAACGCAGCAGATACGCCGCTGTTTCAAGCCGCTACCCGGGATACGGCATCTCAATGCATATCATGTAGCGCAACCCTTCCTTGTTGAAGAAGGGCTTGCTGATGATGCAGGCATCCTGCCCCGTGTAGGGAGAAGAAAATGTGGGCGAGACGAACTTCTCGTAGCCCATATCAAGATACATGACGTAATCGAACACGGAATGCTCCGCGCCCTTGTGAGTGCCGAGGATGGAGTCGGCCACGGCGTTGGCCGTAGAAGTGCGCACATGGGAACGGTCAGTGATCTGTATGCCGTCATTATCGAGCACGAACATGGAGATGACACCGTCCGCGTTGTGCACCAGCGTTTTGCAGGCATCACCAAAACGGTTCTCGGGCATATTTGAAAATTTGGCGCAAAGAGATGCTACGCTTTTGAAGGTGTTACTGAAGCTCTCCTTCCTGCGTCGTACCATCTCCCGCTTGAAGATCTTGAATTTCTCGTGGGTATCGATGATCTTCCGAAAGAACATTTTCGCCGGATCGCCGGTCTTGTCGTTCTCGTCCTTGGTGTAATAGTAACCCTGCTGCAAGTGGACACCCGCCGCGAGCAGGCGAAGGGACTCCTCCTCATTCTCCACACCCTGAGCAATGACCGATGCGCCCATGCGGTCGGCGAGCTTGCAAAGGGCCTCCAGCGTCTTGGCGGAATAGTCCTTACGCTCGTCGTTGCTGAAAAAAGATCGATTTACTTTCACGAAATGCGGCTTGATTCGTGAAATCATATGACTGAAGGGATCGTCTACTGAGCAGTCATCCAGACAGATCTTGAAAGCAAGCCCACTGAACTTCTCTCGAAGCGCTGCAACCAGATCAACATGCTTGGAGCACATGGAGGTTTCAATCACCACATTGGCGGGCTTGATGCCAGCAACAGAGACCTGTGCGGTCAGCTTTTCTTCGCTGAGATCCACATGAGGGAGGATGTCGGAATTGATGTTCAGATAGATCAACAATTCTTTGTGATTCTGATGAATGCCACGAAACTGGCTCAACGCCTTTTCCCGGCACAAACGATCAACGTCCAGTTTGACATCTGGAGGAAGCTCGTCGTGAAAGAGCATGGCCGGAGCAATGGTACACGCCCCTGCCCCTCCGCGTGAAAAAGCCTCAAACCCGACGATGGACTTGGTAAGAACCGAGACCACCGGCTGGAAAAACGTGCTGACGCTCTTGGCGTTGATGATGTCTTTGACAACCCGCTCGTTCGACTGAACGGCTGCTGCTTCCGCCATACCTGCTCCCTTGGTCCGCCACAGACTCCCACTCTTTCAATTCTTACCGCGCACCCTAAACCGGAGACTACGACGGGTCAATCCCATTCATCTTATTGCAACGGAATAATTGACTATCCGCAATTGCTGCCATACACCTCAACGGCCATAAAATAAAATTAGTCAGACATTTTAGCGAGCTACCCGAATCGAGCACGAATAGGCCCCAATCACGACTTTTCTTGCTCCCCGCTTTTCAGTATAGGTTGAGGTCTTGCTTTTGAACATTTCAACGAGGTTAATCCGTGGCCGAATTCGTCCATCTTCACGTCCATACAGAATACAGCCTGCTTGACGGCGCCATCCGAATCAAAGACCTGCTCTCCAGGACCAAAGACCTGGGCATGCCTGCCGTGGCCATCACCGACCACGGCTCCATGTACGGAGCCGTGACCTTTTACATGGCGGCCAAGGACATGGGCATCAAGCCCATCATCGGCTGTGAGGTCTACGTTGCCGAGGGCGACATAGACGACGAAGAAGCCCACCTGAAGAAAAACAGAACCGGCTACCACCTCGTGTTGCTGGCCAAGAACCAGCGCGGCTACAAAAACCTCATCAAGATCGTCTCCGAAGGATACCTGAACGGTTTCTACTACAAGCCGCGCGTCTCCAAATACCTGCTCAACCAATACTCCGAGGGCCTCATTGCCCTGTCCGCCTGTCTCGGCGGCGAGGTGCCCAAGAAGCTCATGAACGAGGGCATGGACGCAGGCGTGGAGATGGCCAAGACCTATGAATCCATCTTTCCCGGTGACTTCTATCTGGAGCTGCAGGAAAACGGCATCGGCGAACAGGTACGCCTCAACGACCTGCTCATCCAGTGCGCCGAAAAGACCGGCCTGCCGCTGGTAGCCACCAACGACTGCCACTACCTGACCGCCGAAGACTACGAAGCCCACGACACCCTGCTCTGCATCCAGACCCAGACCACGGTGGACGCGGAAAAACGCTTCCGCATGGACACCAAGGATCTCTATTACAAGACGCCTGAGGAGATGGAGCAGGCCTTTGCCCACGTGCCCGAGGCCATCGCCAACACCCAGCGCATTGCCGAGCGATGCAACGTGGAGATCGAGCTGGGTAACTATTATTTCCCCGAGTACGAGCTGTCCGAAGGCGTGGCCGATCTGGACGAGGAATTCATCAAGCTGTGCAAGGAAGGTCTGCGCAAGCGCCTCGACATGATCACCTATGAGGTGGACGAGCAGGTCTACTGGGACCGCCTCGACTACGAGCTGGGCGTCATCATCGAGATGGGCTTCCCGGCTTACTTCCTCATCGTTCAGGACTTCATCAACTGGGCCAAGGACAACCGTATTCCAGTCGGACCGGGTCGTGGTTCCGCAGCCGGTTCCATTGTCGCCTGGGCGCTCAAGATCACCAACCTCGACCCGCTCCCGTACGATCTGCTGTTCGAACGTTTCCTCAACGTGGAACGTGTCTCCATGCCTGATATCGACGTCGACTTCTGCGAACGCCGTCGTCTGGAGGTCGTGAAATACTGCGCCGACAAGTACGGCCACGACCGCGTGGCGCAGATCACCACCTTCGGCACCATGAAGACCAAGGCGGTCATCAAGGACGTTGGTCGCGCCCTCGGCATTCCCTTTGGCGAGACCGACAAGATCGCCAAGCTGGTACCGGACGATCCCGCCGTACTCGCCAAGCTGATGGGCGTTGAAAAATGCAAGATCAATGTGCCCAACGCAGTCAAAGGCGTGGTCGAGCTCGGCGACATGGTGGCCACCGATCCCAAGATCGAAAAGCTCATCGATATTTCCACCCGTCTGGAAGGTCTGTGCCGACACGCATCCACCCACGCGGCGGGTGTTGTCATCTCCGACAAGCCCATGACCTACTACCTGCCCCTCTACAAAGGTAAGAAGGGCGAAATTGTGACCCAGTTCGACATGAAAAAGGTCGAAAAAGCGGGCTTGATCAAGTTCGACTTCCTGGGTCTCAGGACCATGACCGTTATCGAGGACTGCCTCGACATCATCCGCGATCAGGGCAAGGAAGCGCCCGACCTCGACACCCTCGGCATGGACGACAAGGCCACCTACGAAATTTTCGCCATGGGCGACACCGATGGTATCTTCCAGGTGGAATCATCCGGTATGCGCAAGTATCTCCGCATGCTCCGCCCGGACTGTTTTGAAGATATCGTCGCCATGCTCGCCCTGTACCGCCCGGGTCCGCTGGGCATGATCGGCTCCCATGGCGTGTCCATGGTTGACGAATTCATTATGCGTAAGCACGGCGACATCGAAGTCACCTACCCGCACCCGTCTCTTGAAGAGACCCTGAAGCCGACCTACGGCGTCATGGTTTATCAGGAGCAGGTCATGGCCACGGCAATGACCATCGCCAACTACTCGCTGGGTGAAGGTGACTTGCTGCGTCGTGCAATGGGTAAGAAGATCGCCGAGGAGATGGCGAAGCAGCGCTCCCGCTTCCTCGAAGGTGCACGCGAGAACAAGATTCCGGACAAGACCGCCAATGAAATCTTCGACACCATGGAGAAGTTCGCGGCATACGGCTTCAACAAATCGCACTCCGCCGCCTACGCGCTGATCTCCTACCACACCGCCTATCTCAAGGCGCACTTCCCGGTAGAGTTCATGGCCGCCCTGATGTCCACCGAAATGAACAACACCGAAAAGATCATCATGTACGTCAACGCCTGTCGTGATATGGAGATCGAGGTCAAGCAGCCGGACATCAACGTCGGCATGGCCCGCTTTTCGGTACAGGACGGCAAGATCTTCTTTGCCATGGCCGCCATCAAGAACGTCGGTGAAGAGGCTATTGACGAGATCGTTGCCGAACGCAAAGAAAACGGTCCGTTCAAGGATATTTTCGAGTTCTGCGAGCGCGTCAACCTGCGCCGCGTAACCAAGCGTGTTTTGGAGTCCCTCATCAAAGCGGGCGCTATGGACTGCTTCAACTGCTCCCGCGCCGCCCTGCTGGAAGACTTGGAAAAGGCCGTGGCACTGGGCCAGAAAAAGGCCAAGGAAAAAGACTCCGGCATGATCAACATGCTGGGTATGCTCGGCGGCGGCGACGATCAGGCCAGCGCGGCCACACCCACCTGCTCCATGTGCGAGGAGATGGACGACCGCGAAAAGCTCCAGCTGGAAAAGGACGTGCTCGGTTTCTTCCTGTCCGGCCACCCGTTGCTGGCCTACCGCCACGACATGAAGCGCCTCAGTATCCAGACCCTGGACGAGTGCAAGTCCATCCCCAACGGCTCACAGGTACGCGTGGCGGTTATCATCCCCGACTTCCGCCAGATCCTGACCCGCAAGGGTGATCCCATGGCCTTCTGTGTAGGTGAAGACCTCACCACCTCCGGCGAGATCACCATGCTGCCCAATCTCTGGGAAGAAGCTGCTGAACTGGTCCGCGCAGACCGTCCCCTCTTCATCGAGGGCAAGATCGATATCCGCGAAGAGCAGATCGAAGGCGCGCCCAAGGTCGCCAAGATTCTCGGCGAAAAGGTGATGTTCCTGGCCGACGCGGTCCACGGCTCCGACAAGCCCGTGTCCCTGTGGATTGGTGAAAACAACACCACGGATGACCACCTCGGTGCGCTCAAGGCCATCATCAAGAAATACCCCGGCGGCACTGCCGTCAACCTCGGCGTCATCACCAAGGAATCCGTGGTGAACCTGAAACTCGGCAACGGCTGGACCGTCATCCCGAGCCGAGAGTTCTGGAAAGACGTGGAAAAATGGCAGAACGGGGACGCCAAACGCTTCAAGGCAACACAAGAATAGTAAACTAAATATAGAAATTCATATTTTTCTATTTTCCTGCTACTATCTCCTCCAAACAAGGAGGAGATATGCGTATTCTATTGGTTCTTCTTTGTGTCTTCACAGCCTTTGCCGGCTGCACGAAAAGCGCTTCCGTCAAAACACTCCCCACGGCGGACACACGCTTCAACCTGATGACCGAGCGTCTCGATACCAGTGATATCTTTCACTACATGGTCATCAAGCCGGATTATTTCCAACTCGACTTCCCCAGCTTCTTCATCGGCGTAGAAAAGGCCCGCAAGAAAGTTGTCGGGGAACCGACTTTTGGCACCTGCCCCGATCCCTCGGCCCCGTGTCTGAAAACGGGCAGCGACAAGTACAACGACAAACCAGATGTGGCCAGATGGATCGAACGGCTCTTCGGCCACGGCTGGGACCTGACCAAGGATTTCAAGTCGCACCTGCCGACGCACGCAGCCAGCTATGACGGGCAGGCCGGCAACGCCAAACTCATCTATAATGTGTATGGCACCCAGTGCGCTCACAAAGAGACTGCACCGCCGTATACCAACTACGACCTCTACAATCAGGGGTGGAGTTTTATCCTGTCTCTCAAAAAGCAACTCAGGGACAAGATAGAAAGCGAACAGGCAACCCATGTCTTCTTTTTCTCCATGGGCTGGAACACGCCCCAGTGGGAGGCGCTGGCCAATTTCACCGCCTTCTACAACCACATCAAAACCAAGGCCGAGCAGGAAGGATACTTCGGCAACAGTTTCCGTCCTGTTGTGGTCTGCATGACATGGCCATCCTTCTGGCCCGACAAACGAGGGCTCATCGGTTCAGCCAGCGACTACCCCACCATGGTGGATGACGCAGATGAACTGGGAGCATCCATCGCCAATCTCATTGTTCAGGATGTCATTGGCTCCATCAAGAAGGAGCAGCAAGCCATGGGCAAAGACCCTATCAGCATTGTTCTGGTAGGCCACAGCCTTGGCGCGCTTCTCGTTACCCGTGCGGCTGACAGCGGGTACCTTGTCACGGACAATCCAGCCAAGATCGATCTTGTCGTCGGACTGGAAGGCGCATTCAGTGCCAAGCGTTTCCTCAACAAGAACCAGGCATGGCATCTCTGGTTCTTCCCGGAAATCGTGGAGCACAGTTATTACACCTCCTCCCAATATGATTGGGCCACGGACGGTCCTTCGAAGTTCTTTAACAAATACTACATTGGCGCTTACCGAACATTTGCCGCAGTAGAGAGCGGAACAATGAAAGAAGACCTCTCCCTCCCGAAAAAAGGATGGATATTGCCGAAAGACAAATTCAACACCACGACTCTGGAAAAGAACGGCATCCCCATAACAGGCCTTCCTGTCTGCAACAAGGTGACACTGGTGGATGCGTCGAAGATCACCTTCCGCAACGTTCCGGGGACAGGCGGCGGCGCGCACAGCGACATCTACTCCCCGGAAATGGGCGCGTTCATCTGGGAAGCAGTCAAGAAATGCACCATCGACACGCCGTAATACCTCCGTGTCATACGATATGAGAAAGGCGCACCCTGTGCGCCTTTCTTCATTGACAAGCACGGCCCTGCGAACAATCATGCACTGGGAAAGTAAAAAGATACAAAGCTGTACAGGAGTGATTTCTATATGTCTTTGAGAGAAGAGCTCATTAGGATTAGCCAAATCTACCCTCAATACCAAAATCAACCTATCGAGACTGGCTTCGCGCCTGCTAAAGAAATGCGAGAGTTATCAGGGAATATATTCCCAGATCTAATTAGAAATGATGTTGGCTATCACTTTAGAGGCAGCCCCACACTAAACAAATGGCCGAGATTGCCCTGGTTAGGAATCTTTCATCCAACAATGGAAAAGAAAGCTAGCGTAGGTCTGTATGTCGTCTTTAGTTTTTCCGAAGACATGGAGCGTGTATACTTAATTCTGACTCAAGGCGTAACAAAGCTTTTTGATGAATTGGGTGCTGCTGCTAACCCACTACTAAAGCAAAGAGCTAACTATCTCCAAAACAAAATAGGCAATACCAAAGCAGCCTTCAACACTTCGGAATCCACCCAAGATGCAGGAAACAAATACATTAACTCATCGATTCTCTGGAGGTCTTATGACATTGTCGAACTTCCTTCAGAGAAGAAATTGACGCAAGATTTGAACGACATACTGGATATTTACACTAACATCGTCCCCGCCTTTCATGACTTGATTACCAATGGGTTTCCTCAAAATGTAAGACAGAAAGACAAAAAAAAGTACTTAGAAAAAAGAGCTAAAGCGACACATAGAACTTATGAAGGCCGAAACAGACCTATCGTTAAGGAAGTTAAGCGACAGCTCAAGGCTAAGTGCAGAGCGTGTGGGATAGACTTTTCTAAAATATACGGGAAATTCGGGAAAGGATATATCGAGGCGCACCATCTAGTCCCATACTCATCTTATAATGAAAACGAAGGCGTCAGCGTTACTGTTGATGACTTCACTGTGTTATGTCCCAACTGTCATCGCATGGTCCACAAGCTATACAAGGACAACAAAGCGGTTCCACTGACACCCGAATTGCTAAAAAACAACATGCATGCTGGAGCATTGGACAAGCTTAATCGTATTTTCACCAACTTCAAAAAAATCAAAGTATGACAACAGACTCTCTCAAAGAACTCGACAAACGCCACAAGCAGTTTGTCGATGACCGCAATTGGCAGCAGCATCAGTCTCCCAAGAATCTGACCATGGCCCTGACCGTAGAAGTCGGGGAGCTTGTGGAGCACTTCATGTGGCTTTCCCGCGAGGAGAGCTGGAAGATCGAGGAAAAAAAGAAGGACGCCGTGGCCGAAGAACTGGCCGACTGCCTCATCTACCTGACCCGCATCTCCGGCGAGCTGGGTATTGATCTGGTTGCGGCCGCACACGAAAAATGCGAGAGGAACGAGCGCAAGTACCCCGTGGAAGAGTTTCAGGAAGGCTATCGCCGTCCCCACGAGTACAAGGACAAAGACAAATACTAGTTCGGGAGAAGAACTATGGCCGGTAAATGGCGTTTGACGATTACTCAGGATTTTTCTGCTTCGCACCAGCTGCGCAACTACGGCGGCAAGTGTGAGAACATGCACGGCCACAACTTCGGTGTCGAGGTCGTAGTCGAAGGCGACAAGCTGGATGAACGCGTGCAGTACCTTGTTGATTTCAAGGACATCAAACGCCGCACCAAGGACGTGCTGGAGCGTCTGGATCACAAGCACCTCAACGAGGTGGAGTGTTTCATCGACATTAACCCCTCCTCCGAGAACATCGCCATGTTCATCTACAAGGAGCTCAAGGGCAACATGCCGGAAAACGTCACTCTGGCCGAAGTCTCCGTGTCCGAGAAAGATTCGTCCAAGGCGACCTACTGGGAGGAATAGTCGTGTCCGACCCCAAAGAAGAAAAAAAGGGCGAGATCAACGGCATGTCCTTTGGCAAGATCATGACCTCCATGCTCATCCCCAAGGACTCCCGCACCAACCCCAAGCGCATCCTCAGCGGCATCGCCTTCCTCGCCTTTGTCTGCTTTTTTCTCCTGTCCGCCTTTTCCCGCGGCTGTCAGCAAGATGCCCAGAAGAAAATGGAAGAACAGCGCGAAAGCCGCCTCATCATCGACACCCGCTCAGTATAATCCATGCGAATCATCATTCAGCGCGTCACTGACGCCAAAGTCACGGTCGAGGGTGAACTCCTCGGCGAAATCGGTCCCGGCTTTCTCGCCCTTGTCGGCTTCGGCAGCAACGACACCTTAGAACTCGCCGGTTCACCGATCTGGAAAAAACTCATCGACAAGCTCATCAACCTGCGCGTCTTCCCCGACGATCAGGACCGCATGAACCTGTCCCTCGCCGATATTTCTGGTGACCTCATGCTCATTTCCCAGTTCACGCTCTATGCCGACTGCAAAAAGGGGCGTCGCCCGGCCTTCACTGGAGCCTGCCCGCCCGACACGGCCGAACCGCTGTTCGAGCGCTTCCTTGAAGATGCCCGCGCCATCGCACCCGGCAAAGTTGCCACGGGAAAATTCGGAGCCATGATGGACCTCGATTTCACCAACTCCGGTCCGGTCACCATCATCCTCGACTCGGATGAGATGTAACAAAAGCAGCTATTGTTAGTTTCGAAGCGTTGATTTACAAATGGGTATGTCTTTAAAAGCCAAACTGCTTACCGCCCTTTCCTTTATCCTCCTTGCCGCGTTCCTTGCGACAAGCGTCATCAATTACAATATGACGCGCAGCGCCGTGCGAGCAGAGCTTCTCAACTCTTCCCTGCCGCTCACCGGAAAAAACATTTATTCGGAAATCCATGCGGCCATGATGCGGCCGATTCTTGTGAGCTCGTCCATGGCAAATGATGCCTTCCTCAAGGATTGGATCATCAAAGGCGAATACGACGTCCCTGCCCTCACGAAATATCTTCGAGAAATCAAAGAAAAGTACGGTTTCATCTCTACTTTTTTCGTGTCTGCCAAATCGGACAAGTACTATTATCATAAGGGCGTCCTCAAAGAGATCAACCCCCGTGACCCGCACGACATTTGGTACTATGCCTTCACCCGCTCCGGCGCGGAATATGATCTGGATGTGGACAGCAATGAGGCTGACGAAGGCAAGCTGACCATCTTCGTCAACTTCCGCATGCTTGATGACAACGGCAACCTCCTCGGCGTCACCGGCGTTGGGGTCAACATGGATCAGGCCGTGGCGCTGCTCGCAAAGGCACGCGAAGAATATAACCGGGACGTTTATCTGATCGATCAGGACGGCTTGATTCAGGTTCATCCGGACAAAAAACGCATCGAACGCTTCTATATTACCAAAGCAGGCGGCATCCGCGATGTGGCCGAGGATATCCTCCAGCCAGTCGAATCGGCCCGCAGCTTTGAGTATAACTGGGAAGGCAAGCACTACCTGCTGTCCACTCGCTACATTCCGGAATTCGAGTGGCACCTCATCGTGCAGCAGGACGAGCAGACAGCTCTTGGAACAGCTCGCCACAATCTGGTTCGCACATTGGTCGTGGGGTTATCCGCTTCCGTGCTGATCATCGTGATCTGCTTTTTCACGGTGAACAGCTATCAGGACAAAATCGAAAAACTGGCTAAGACCGACCCGTTGACCGGAGTGGCAAACCGCCGCGCCTTTGAAGAAGGATTTGATCAGGCCGCGTACAGGGCCACCCGATACAACACGCCATTTTCCATCATCATTATCGACCTCGACAACTTCAAGATCATCAATGATGAGAAAGGCCATCTGGCCGGAGATGAAGTGCTCAAAACGGTGGCGACCACCATTGCCGAGCATGTGCGGCCCACCGACCTCGTGGCCAGATGGGGCGGAGATGAATTCATCATCCTCATGGATGCCACGGGGGAAGATGCCGAATCCCTTGTGAACCGCATCAATGAGGCTATGGCGCGCACCACCAATGCCTCAACGATTCGTTTTTCCTGCGGCATCAGCCAATATCATGAAGGTGATACCATCAGCGTCATCACCCACCGCGCGGATCAGGCCATGTATGAAGCCAAAGCCAAGGGCGGCGGCTGTCTGGTAAAGGGATAGATCAGGACCTGGGGCCGAGCTCGCGCACCCGCTTCTCCACATCCCTGAGCAGCTTCTTCACGTCTACCGGGGTAGGAATGTATCCGCGCTGCATGGCTTGCCCGTGCAGTCTGCCGCGAAGATAACTCCGCGCCCACTTTTCCACCTCAGGGTGAAAGAAACAGGTATTGTTCAAGACGATCTGCGCCTTGGCATTTCCGTCCCGACTCACTGCGTGGTTGGAAAAATTGGTGCCGTGGATTTCGTAGTTGTAGAGCACCTGCTGAATGTGGTGAAACCGTGCGCCCGCCATCTGACACTGAATCCAGAAATCCCAATCTTCATACTCGGTGTTGTCACGGTAGCGAATGCCTCCGTCCCACAACGACCGGCGAATCATGGCTGCCGGAGGCAATCCATTCTGTGTGCGCAGCAGGCCCTGCGTAAACTTGGGAACTTCCACATCGCGTACACCATGCGAACTGTGCTCTCGATAATCCGTGTAGACCACACCGATATGATTATCCGTACCAAAAGCTTCCACACAGGCAGCTAAATAATCGGGAAAAATAGAATCGTCCGGATCAAGACACTGCAACAAATCGCCAGTTGCCTGCGCCAAACCGAAATTGCGAACCAGCCCCGGCTTGCCGCTCCGGGGCGGCGTCAGGATTTCAAATCGTGCACACCTAATGCGCTCTTGCCATTTTGCCGCCTGTAGCAGCGAGTCATCATCACTGCCATCGTCCACAAACAGGATCTCGACATCATCGAGCTGCATGGTCTGGGCCGCTATGGACCCGAAGAATCGGTCAGCAAACCGCCCGTAATTATAGTTGGGTATGACGATGGAAAGACGAGGCATACATCCCTATTAAAACAGACTGGCCTGCGCCGCCACTTTTTCTTCGGGCTTCACGCCTCGAAAGGTCATGCGGTGCTGCGGACACGGTCCGAGCTTTTTAATAGCTTCCATGTGCGCCTTGGTGCCGTAGCCCATGTGCTTGGAAATCCCGTAGCCCGGATACCGCTTGGCGAGCTTGATCATGAGGCGGTCGCGAAAGGTCTTTGCCATGATGGACGCCGCAGAGATGGCTGGAATCTTACCATCCCCCTTGATGACGTATTCCTGCGGAATATCCCGCTTGAGCGCGTAAGGGGGAATCAATTTGTTCCCGTCGATCTGCAGGAACTTGGGGGACACCTTCATGCCGCGAACGGCCCGGCCCATTGCCTGATAGGTGGACTCCAGAATATTGATCTGGTCGATTTCCCCCGGCCACGCCACGCCAATGGCCCACGCAACAGCCTGCTCGCGAATCAGGTCATAGAGCACTTCACGCTTCTCGGCGGTCAACTGTTTGGAGTCAGTCAGTCCGGGCAGATCATATTCCACCGGCAGGATGCACGCCCCGGCCACCACTGGCCCGGCCAGACATCCCCGTCCAGCTTCATCAACCCCAGCAATCTCGGTCGCCGCATACCCGGCAGTCGTAAACAATGTAGCTTGTGTCATAGGCGTTCTTTTCTGCCTGAAAATGTTACTGATGTCACTTGAACACACACCTAAGCAGAACATATATTCACCGTCGTATAAACTAAGGAGAAAGCGATGCCTGGCCCACTTATCCTAATTCTCTACATATTGATCTCTGCAGCCCTTTTACACTTTGTATTCATCCCATTGGGTAGGTGGTCAGTATGGCTGTTCACTCCACTATGGCTAAATGGTTGGTTTATTGTGATAGGCTTTTGCTGTGAAGGTATAAATATGAAAGGCGTAAAAAGAGGATGGTCATTACTCAAAAATTGGATCCTCTACATGGGTATTTTATTCTTAATCGCTATTATTTTTACGATCCCAGAGATCATCAACCACCTTAGATAGCCCAAACCAGAAGAGCCCGGAACGACAACGTCGTTCCGGGCAAATATATCACATGATCAGTGATAATTTTTTGGCGAGGTGGGTAGCTGTGGCGACGTGAGGTAAAGCCAGGACCGCCGCGTATTCATAATACGCAAGGGGCTGGGTTTGCCGAGCGGCGTCGCAGATGCCCGCCTATCCGAAAAATTATTCCCAGATCTGCTTGGACTTGATGCGAGCAGCCTTACCGCGGAGATTGCGGAGGTAGTAGATGCGGCTCTGGCGAACCTTACCTTCGGAGACCACTTCGACGCGGTCGATGAAGGGGGAGTTCATGGGGAACACACGCTCAACACCGATACCGTCGGAGATCTTACGAACGGTGAAGGTGGCGTTGGTGGTGCCACGACGGCGACGGAGGACAGCACCCTGGAAGACCTGGATACGTTCTTTTTCGCCTTCGATGATGCGGTAGTGAACCTTGACGGTGTCACCGGCCTTGAACTCGGGCATGTCGAGACGAATGTGCTCAGACTCGATTTTCTGAATCATGTTCATTGTAATACTCCTAAAATTAGTACTCATCTCCGACCAGACGATCCACGATGATTGCCACCGCACTTCTGACCGAAAGATGGTTGTAGTCGTCCAAATACCTAACGGGGCGCAATATGCCCTCGGCTTTGGAGAGGACTTCCTCCGCCAAACCGTGTCCTGTTCCAAAAACCAATAAAACAGGAGAGTTGGCGAGCCAGCCTTGCACTTCCTCGTAGGTCATTGCAGGCTCAGCGTTCTTGCGGCGGTCCAATCTTGCAGACGTAGCCGCGAGGCGGGGAGATTGCCCTGTTTGCTTCTCGATGTCAAGGACTGCAGCCTCGATATCATCAAAAACTTTTACCTTGGAAAAAGCCTCGGCGCGGTCCGGATTTGCCTTGCAACCAGCCCCCTCTTTCCAGTGATCCAGAAGCTGCTGCGCGAGCGCCTTCTGATCCTCGATGGGAGTGGTGGCATAGAAGCCTCCCAGACCATAACTCCGGGCCACGCGCGACATGTCGTGCAGGTCCAGATTGGTCACCGACACCGCCACCTTTTCCCCGAACTTGTTCAGCACAGGGTAATGGCACAGCGCGATGTACAGGTTGCGGCCCAGTCGCGTACGCGTCATGGTCCGCAGAAAATCAATATCCTCCACCGTGAGATGGGCACCGGGCAGGATGTCAGGCCGATCATTCAGCGTATTGGTCAGCGAGCATTCCCGCCGCCACTCCGCGATGGCCCCATGATTGCCGCCCCGCAGCACCTCAGGCACCTTCAGACCATCCCAGTCCTCCGGGCGCGTATAGTGCGGATATTCCAGCAGTCCGGCAGAGAAGGACTCTTCTTCGCCGGAATCATCATGCCCCATGAAGCCCGGGATCAAACGAGCCACGGATTCAATCAGGCACAGCGCCGCGGTCTCACCGCCGTTGAGCACGAAGTCGCCCACGCTGACCAGTTCGATGTCGTACAGGTCCAGCAGGCGCTCATCGATGCCTTCATAGCGGCCGCAGATCAGGGTGACGTCCTCTTGCGTGGACAGCTCCCGAGCCTTGGCCTGGGTGAGCGGCTTGCCGCGCGGCGACATCATCATGATCTTGCCCGGCTTCTCGATGGAATCCATCGCCTTGACCATGGTGTCGAGTTTGAGCAGCATGCCCGGGCCGCCGCCAAAGGGGCGGTCGTCAACGGACTTGTGGATGTCCTCGGCAAAGTGGCGCACGTCCACGTAGTCGAAGTTCACCAGCCCGTTGGCCTGAGCCTTCTTCACCAGCCCCGTAGAAAGCGGAGACTCGAAGTAGTGCGGCAATATGGATACGAGATGAAAATTCATGCTGGTGCTGCTTGCTCGTTGTGGTTGGAAATCAGGATAGAAGGTCGCCTTCGGCTCCATTGTCAGGTGACTTCGCCTCCGGCGGCCAAAGGGCTATACCCTTTGGAATCCCTCTCTGCGCCTGTCGGCGCAAACTTATTTCAATAAAAAACAACTCCCCAAAACCATCGAACCCGAGCGAAGCGAGCTACAAAAAGTTTTGGAGATTCTTGCTTTAGCCGTTCCCGAGTCTTCGAGGGTTACGGATAAAGACAGCAGAGATAAGAACCTTTTACAAAAGGTTCTTAAGCCGTCGGAGACGCCCCTCTGGCGAGGAGGCCCCGCTGGCAAGCGCCGCCGGAGGCATTAACTACTCCGACTTCGCTTCCCCGCCCTTGTTGGGACGTGCCTTCTTCTTGTTCGTGCGACGCCGAGGCTTCTTTTTCTTGGGCGGTTCCGGATTCAGATAGAGATCGAGCAACCCGGCGGGCGGGTCGATGACGATCACTTCCTCGTCCAAATCCACGTCGAGAACGAACTCGGGCACGGCAGGAAGCAGGATTTCCTTGCGATCATCTGTGTAAATGACCCAGGTGTCCTGTTCAGGGGTTTCGTAAAACTGCTCAAGCGTGCCGACGGGCGAGCCGTCTTCGAGCTGCACACGGCAGCCGAGCATATCCTTGATGTAGTGCTCACCCTCGTCCAGTTCAGGAAGATCATCCTGATGAACGAGCACGGCAAAGCCACGCAGGGCTTCGGCCTGGTCTCGATCGTCTACTCCGGCACACTTGAGGAGCACGAGCCCCTTGTGTTCACGCCAGGATTTGACGACAAACGGCTTGGGGGTCTTCTTCCCATCCTGGAGAAAGATGGCGCGCACCGCGTCGAAAAGCAACGGGGAGTCCGCATAACTTTTTATGCAGAACTCCCCGCGAATTCCGTGCGGCTTCGCCACCCCACCCACGGGAATAAACCCATCGGTACGGTGTTGAGTCATAGCGGCTGGTTGCTACTCGAGAATCTCCAAAACGGAGCGTTTGCGAGCCTTGGTGGAGGCTGCACCCAGCAGGGTACGCATAGCACGGGCCGTACGGCCCTGCTTGCCAATCACCTTGCCAAGGTCTTCCTTGGCCACCTTGAGCTCGATAACCGAGGTCTGTTCGCCTTCGACTTCAGACACTTGCACTTCATCCGGGTTGTCCACCAGGGACTTGGCAATGTACTCAATCATCTCTTTCAGCATGACGTCTACCTCCGGGTACAGCGCGTCGTCTCGCGCCGTGAACTTGAGCTGCCAAATAGAATTCCGGACTAAGGAAGCACAGTGCTTACTTGCCGGCCTTCTTCAGCAGGGAACGAACGGTGTTGCTGGGCTCGGCACCCTGTGCCAACCACTTCTCGATCTTTTCCATGTCGAGCTTGATGTCGTTGGGTTCCACCATCGGGTTGTAGTAACCCAGGTACTCAACGGGGCGGCCATCACGGCGGGTGGCGCTGTCGAGAGCCACGACGCGGTAGAACGGACGCTTCTTGGAACCCATACGAGTCAGTCGGATTTTCATAGCCATGGTACTTATACTCCCAATAATTGATTAATACGTTTTTGCCCTATATCTGGCAAGTTGATATCTATTATAAACTTGACCAACGCCTGTTTTTCCTCGGCTTGGAGGCGTAGATCCCGCTTATACCTCTACTTTTTCTTCTTTTTCTTCTTGGCTTTCTTGGCGGCTTTCTTTTTATTGCGCGCTTTGAGCGTTTTCTTGGAAATGGAGCGTTTCCCCTCCTCTTCCATGCCGGGCATACCGGGCATTCCAGGCATACCACCCATTCCAGGGGGCATTCCGGGCATGCCGTCCATACCGGCCATTGCACTCATGTCGGGCATTCCGCCACCACCGGCCAGCCCTTTGAGCTTGCCGAGAAGGCCTTTCTTCTTTTTACCTTTGCCGCCACCCATCATGACCTGCATCACCTGGCTCATCTGCTTGAAGTTTTTGATGAGCGCATTGACGTCCGCGACGGTCACACCGGAACCTTTTGCGATACGTTCTTTTCGGCTTTGGTTGATCAGCTTGGGTTGACGACGTTCCTGCATGGTCATGGAACTGATGATCGCTTCAGTGCGCTTCATCTCGTCCTCGGGCAGGGAATCCTGACCCATCTGCTTCATCATGTTCCCCATACCGGGAATCATCTTGAGCAGCCCTTCCATGCTTCCGAGCTTCTTGATCTTGCGCATGTGACTGCGGAAGTCTTCGAAGTCAAACTCGGCCTTGGCCATTTTATCGGCCAACACCTTGGCCTCTTCCTCGTCGATCTCGGTCTGCGCCTTCTCGATGAGCGTCATCATGTCGCCCATGCCGAGGATGCGCGAGGCGATACGATCAGGGTGGAAGAGTTCCAATTCGGAAAGTTTTTCACCGACACCGACAAACTTTACGGATTTGCCGGTAACGGTCTTGATGGACAGGGCGGCACCACCACGGGCGTCACCATCCATCTTGGTCAGGATAACACCGGAGATGTCGAGCTTCTCATTGAAGGCCTCGGCAACGGTCACGGCGTCCTGACCGGTCATGGCATCTGCCACGAACAAAATTTCTTGCGGGTTGCACGACTTCTTGATGTTTTCCAACTCATCCATGAGCGTTTCATCAATGTGCAGTCGACCCGCGGTGTCAAAGAGCACCAGGTCACAGCCGAGCTCTTCGGCCTTTTTCAGCGCGTCCTGACAAATGTCCACCGGATTCATGTCCGGAGTGGACGGGTAGACAGGAACGTCCAGCTGTTTTGCCAGCGTGGTCAGCTGGTCAATAGCTGCCGGGCGGTAAACGTCAGCAGGGACAAGGTACGGCTTCTTGCCGTGCTTCTTGCGCAGGAACAGGGCGAGCTTACCGGAAGAGGTCGTCTTACCGGAACCCTGAAGGCCGACCATCATGAGCTTGAGCGGCTTGGCCTTGATATCAAGGTCCTGCTGCTCGCCACCAAGGAGTTCGATCAACTCATCGTTGACGATCTTGATGATATGCTGTCCAGGTTCCAGTCCCTTGAGGACCTCATCACCAAGAGCGCGCTCCTTCACATGATCGACGAACTGCTTGACGACCTTGAAGTTGACGTCCGCTTCGAGCAACGCCAACCGGACTTCACGCAACCCTTCCTTGACGTTGTCTTCGGTGAGGTGCTTCTGGCCCTTGAATTTTTGAAAGGCATTTCCGAGTCTATCTTGCAGGCTTTCGAACAAGTGTCCTATCTCCCTATAATCTATCAGTCTCCACGCGCAAAAATCCCATCCAGCGCGGGCAAAGAGGAGGTTTGTTAAGCCAGAATACCAAGATAGTCAAGGGTTGAGCGACCGATTGCATCCGAAAACTGGCCGAATCAATTGTCTGGAAATTCTCTAGATTTTCTGCCAAACACACCGACTGTCGCTCCCTCTAAGGTGCACAAAAGCAGCTACTTGGAAAGAGTCTCGCAAATATATCATTGACTGATACAACTAAATATCAAACAGTGCGACCATGAGAATTTCGCGTTCGATTACATTTATATTATTCGCAGCCCTATCCTTTATCTTGATGGCCGCATCTTCGGCCATGGCAGCGAAAATCAAGCTTCGCATGCCCATCTACGAGAATGGACAACATGAATACTTCTTCAATATTCTCACTACTGCTCTGAAAATGGACGGGCATGAAGTGGAAATCGAGAAGTTCCCGAACCTGCCTCACCTGCGGGAGCGCAGCATGTTCGACAGGGGGCAAATCAATGTGCTGTGGTTGATCAGCAGTGAGGAGCGCGACAACAAGTACCTCAGCACCCATGTTCCCCTGACCAACGGTCTCATCGGTCATCGTATCATGCTGGTGAACCGCAACCAATTGAACACCTTCAGCCGCATCAAATCTGCCCAGCAACTCCGCACGCTAAAACTCACTGCAGGGCTCGGCACTCAGTGGTTCGATGCGGACATATGGAAGTTCAACGACCTCCCCGTCCTGGAACTGGCCAACTGGCGTCTCTTCTACGGCATGCTGGAAAGGGGCGACCGGGGCGTGGACTATTTCCCGCGCGGCTTCACGGAAATTCTCGAAGAGGCTGACAGCTATCGCCAACTCGCCATCGAACCGCATCTGATGTTCGTCTATGATCGGGACTTCGTATTTTACGTCACCCCATCCGAGCCTAATCTGGCCGAGTTCATTACATCCGCCCTGACCAAGGCCAAGGATTCCGGCCTCATGGACCGTCTGATCAAAAAACACTGGGCAAGAACCTTCGAGGTCATCAAGCCGGAATCACGTACCATCATACGACTGAGCACCCCGGACTGATCCACTTTTGTTGCGCCATGCGAATTTCTATGACAATACTGCGTATTGATTGGGAGAAATCGCATGAGCAAGAAACAACAATCCGCCCTGAGCAAAGCATTCCTGACCCACTACGTCCCCAGCCTGTTCTTCGGGGTGGTGACGTTAATCGTACTCAGCGAGCTTTTCCCGACTCACTTGACCGCCGACCTGAACGACAACTCGGTTGATCTGGCCGACATATCTCTGGCCGCCCTCAACGGCAGCATCGTCGCTACAGCAGGCATTCTGTTCCATAACAGACGCAACGCCTACCTTAAAAAGACGCACGCGGCCCTGCGCACCCTTGCCGACCGCGAAACCCTTATTGCGTCAGGCATTGTCGGCTTTTTGGCAGGCATTACCAGCGTCATCCTCGGAGCCTATAACGAAGGCATCATCGCCATGACTCTGGTGGTGCTGACCGTCCTGATCTGGCATTTGAAATCCTTCCTGCACTTCATCCCGGTCATGCTCAAGCCGGGCAATGTCGCCACATGGGGCGACGTGTCCAAGCTGCTGACCACTTACTTCAACATGCTGGCCGGATTCACGCTGGTCAACGCGACACTGGAAGGCATCCACATCATGGTCAAGGCCCCGCTGCCATTCAACTTCACCGCAAATGGTGGCGACATATTCATCAATTCCCTCTATTATACCGTGGTCACCATGACCACGCTTGGCTTCGGCGACTTCGTTCCCCAGACATGGGACGGTAAGCTGATGCTCATTTTCCAGTGCCTTGTCAGCTATTTCATGTTCGCACTGGTAATCGGCATCGTCACCCGTGGCGTGGTTCGCAGTCAGGAAAAAATCAATCGATAGGAGACCCGATGGATCCGCTCATAATCCTGCTCGCCTTCGGATGCGGCTACCTTGCAAGCCTCATCAACCTCCCCCCTTTGGTGGGGTATCTTGCTGCAGGATTCGCCCTGTCCACACAGGGCTACCAGACCGGACCGGTTCTTCAGGAGATCGCGGACATCGGCGTCACCATTCTGCTCTTCTCCATCGGCCTCAAGCTCAAGATCAAAGGGTTGCTGCGCCCCGAAGTATGGGGCGGGGCCACCATCCACATGCTCATTACCGTGGGAATCTTTGCCGTGGGACTCATGGGCCTTTCCTCTACCGGGCTCGCCTTCTTTGCCGGGCTCGACTGGACGACCGCCCTGCTCGTGGCCTTTGCCCTGAGCTTCTCGTCGACAGTGTTCGCGGTAAAAATCCTTGAAGAGAGCGGACGCTCCAGCTCCCTCAATGGCCGCACAGCCATCGGCGTCCTCATCATGCAGGATATCTTTGCGGTCCTGTTTCTGACCTTCTCCACGGGCAAGCTGCCCACGCCGTGGGCGTTGGCCCTCATCGCCATCCTGCCAGTGGCGCGATGGATCTTCATCAGGATGCTCGACCGCATCGGTCACGGCGAATTGCAGGTACTGTTCGGCTTCTTCCTCGCCTTTGTGGCCGGAGCCGCTGCCTTTGAAGCGGTAGGCCTCAAGGCGGATCTGGGCGCACTGATCGTGGGCATCATGCTGGCGTCCCATGACCGGGCCAAGGAGTTGGCCAACTCCCTCATGAACATCAAGGATTTCCTGCTGGTGGGCTTCTTCCTTGAGATCGGGCTGGCGGGGCTGCCATCCATGCAGACGCTGGGGGCGTCCATGATTCTCATCTGTGCCCTGCCGCTCAAAATTGCCCTGTTCTTCTGGCTCTTCACCCGGTTCAAGCTCAAGGCGAGGACCTCTTTCATCACCAGTTGGAACCTTGCCAACTACAGTGAATTCGGTCTCATCGTGGGCACCCTTGCCGTGAACTCCGGCTGGCTCTCGTCAGACTGGCTGCTGGCCATCGCGGTGGCCCTGTCCATCTCCTTTGTCGTGGCCGCTCCATTCAACCGCACGGCAGACTGCCTCTTCGATCGCTTCAGCAGTTCACTCAGACGGTTTCAGACGGCAGAACGTCACCCTGATGAAGAACCGTACGAAGCTGGCACATGGAAGATCATCATCTTCGGCATGGGCCGCGTGGGTGAAGGCACGTATCGATACTTCACGCAAAAACACGGCCCGGTCGTGCTGGGGCTCGACTTTTCGGACGTCACCGTGGACCGACTGCTGGAGCAAGGCTATCAGGTGGCCCTGGCAGACGCCACAGACGCCGATTTCTGGAGCAAGCTCCCGGAAACCGGTGGACAGGTGCAACTCATCGTCCTCACCATTCCTAACCTGCAGACTCAGCTGCACATTGCCGAGAAGCTGCGCGAACGCCAATTCCCCGGCGAGATCGCGGCGATTGCCCAGTACGATGATGAAGTGGATATTCTGCGTGAGGCAGGCGTCCATACGTCTTTCAACGTATTCCGCGAGGCCGGTATCGGTCTTGCCTCGCACATCAGCAAGGAGCTGGATTTGTCGGAAATCGAGCTGCTGCCCGAAGCGGAATAGCGATCTTTACGCCGGATACGGCATTTCCACACACAGGATGTAGCGCTTGCCGCCGTCACCTATGAAGGGCTTGCTCACGATACAGGCAGGCTCGCCAGTATAGTGCGAGGTAAAGGGCGGCGAGACAAACTTACCGTAGCCCATATCCAGATACACGACGTAATCATTGAGGGAGTGATCCACCCCTACGCCCGTACCCACGATACCATCACAGGCAGAGCGCCCTGGAGCGGGCTCGGTATGGGGCCGGGAGGTAAGCTGTATGCCCTGACCATCGAGCACGAAGATGGAGACGATCTCATCGAGCTTGGTGGACAGCGCCCTGCATGAGGTTTCAAATTTGCTCTGCGGGACATTGACGAAACGATTGCAGGCAGCGGTTACGCTCTTGAACATGGCGTGGACGCGCTCTTTTCTACTCTTCACCTCAGCCCCGCGCACCTTCTTGTAGCGATCATAGGTGGCAGCGATCTTGCGGAAGAACATACGGGTCGGATCGCCCGTCATATCTTTCTCGTCCTTGGTGTAGTAGAAACCCTGCTGCAAGTTGATGCCGGACATGAGTAGACGGAAGGAGTCCTCCTCCTTTTCCACGCCCTGCCCGATAACGACAGACCCGGCCTTGTCGGCCACTTCGAGCAACCCTTCCAGCGCCTTGGCCGCATAGGGGGCAGAGTCATTCGCGTCATAAAAAGAATGCCCGACTTTGACGAACTGAGGCTTGAGCGCAGAGATCAGCTTTCCCCAGGTGTCATGGATGGAGCACGCGTCCAGCCCTGTCTTGAAGCCAAAGCTGCGATAGAGATCCGCATACTCCAGCACCACCATGGACGTAGCCGCACACATGGGAATCTCCACCACCACGTTTTCGGGATCAATGCCGTACGCCTCAATCTGCTCCTTGAGGTAGGAGGACTTCTCCTTCACATGGGAGAGGATGGCGGGGTTGATGTTCATGAACAGCAACAGGTCATCGCGGGAGCCGAGAATACTGCGAAATTGCAGGAGCGACTTCTCACGACACAATCTGTCCACTTCCAGCTTGGTCTCGGGAGAAAGATCGGGATGGAACAACATGGTCGGATCCATACTGTTGCCGCCACGGGAAAAGGACTCGAACCCCACCACAGACTTGGTGGAGACCGAGACGATTGGCTGAAATGCCGTATATATTTCCTTGCTCTGGATGACCGCTTTTACAGCTTCTTCATCCACAGGGACGACAGGCTTTCCCGACATGCTATCCTCAGATACAATCCGTCTTTCCAAATAAAAACGAAAGGCCGGTATGTATTACCCGGCATGTCGAAGCCGGTCAATGATCACACTGAAAGAAGTTGTTATTCAGCGCACTCCACGCAGAAAGGCGTCTCAGGCATGGCCTTGAGCCGCGCCATGGGAATGGGATCGCCACAATCCATGCACAGACCAAAGTCCTCGTCCTCATCCACCCGCTTCAGGGCTTCTTCCAGACGCACCAGTCGAACCTTGGCCTTGGAGAGCTGCGCCTTGGCCACGGACTGGTTCACGATGTTGTCCATGCGCGAAATGCGACCGATGGCGTTGTCCGGCGCCACGGGCTTGACCAACTCCTTGAGCCGGGGAATCTCCTTTTTCAACTCCTCGATCTCGGCCGCGGCAAAGCCCTTGAACTCCTGCTTCTGCTTCTCGTTCATAGCTACAACTTCCTCAACCGCGCCATGGCGTCTTCCAGAATGGGCATCTCCTTGGCAAAGCAGAACCGGGCCAGTCCTTCCCCCACTTCGCCCTGATAGAAAGCCGAGCCGGGCACGCAAGCTACACCGGTCTTTTCCAGCAGATGAAGGGCGCGTTCCTTGGCAGTATTGCCGGGCAGTGAGGAGACGTCAGCCAGCGTATAATATGCGCCTTCGGGGACGTGGGGAGTGAGCCCGATCTCGCGCAGGGTGTTGCAGAAAAGATCACGTTTCTTTTCGTGATCGTCGGAAACGTCCTGATAATACTCCGGGCCCAGTTCATCCAAGCCACGGGCCGCACCGATTTGGAGTGGAGCCGGGGCACAGACATAGACCAGATCGCTGAAATGCCCGATGGCCAGCGCCCATTCCGGGTCGCAAATGGCGTAGCCAAGACGCCAGCCAGTGATGGCAAAGACCTTGGACAGGCCGGAGATGGTGATGGTGCGTCGGCTCATGCCCGGCAACGTGGCCGGAGAGATATGCTCCCGTCCGTCAAACACGAAGTGCTCGTAAATCTCATCTGTGAACACAAACAGGTCGTGGGCGTCGGCAAAGTCTGCCACCAACGCAAGCTCTTCGCGGGTGAAGACCTTGCCCGCAGGATTGGACGGGGTGTTCACGATGATGGCGCGGGTCTTGGATGTCACGGCCTTTTCCAGATCCTCGGCCACAAACTCCCAGGACGGCGGTTCCAGCGTGACGTAGACAGGCTTGATGCCAAGGGAGGCCATGGTCACGATGTGATAGCCATAGTACGGCTCGAACACGATGACCTCGTCGCCCTCGTCCAGAAGGGCGAGACAGGCGGAGTAGAACGCACCCGTAGCACCGGCGGAAACCACCACCTGCCCTTCGGGATTCACGTCCATGCCGGTATAGCGTTTCTGCTTGCCGGCAATGGCCTTGCGCAGCTCCCAACGGCCATCGAAACGAGTGTAAATATTGGTGCCCTTCTCCATGGCAGCCTCGGCACCCTTGAGGACTTCATCGGGCACGGGCAGGTCACACACGCCCTGTGCGAGGTTGATGCCCTTCACTTTGGCACACTCGATGGACATGTTACGGATTTCGGACTGAGCCACCAGGGGACGACGCTTGCTCACTTTCAATGACATATGACTGATTCTCGCGTAAGGATATGGTTAGACCAAGAAAGGAAGCATCGTATATGACTTCGCTCAAGAATAAAACCCTGGTCCTGACCGGGGCATCCATGGGAATCGGCAAGGCTCTGGCTCTGGAGCTTGCCAAGGAAGGCGTCAACCTCGTGCTCGGCGCCCGTTCAGAAGACAAACTGCTTGAGACCAGCGCAGCCTGCCGAGACCTCGGCGTCAAGGCCGTGTGCATCAGCGGCGATGTGTCGACGTCCAATGTGGCGCAGGAACTGGTACAGGTAGGCATCGAATTCGGTGACTTTTACGGATTCATCCACGCCGCGGGCATACTTGCGCCCGGCCCGGCGGTCTGGGAGTTGAACAAAACCCGTTTCCGAGAGGTGATGGACGCATCCGTGACCGCTGCCCACCAGCTTATCCGCCACGCCGTACCGCAACTGCTGTGGCGCGGCGAAGGCCTTGCCGTATTCTTCGGCTCCGGTGCGGCAGAGCGCGCTCAGCCCGGCATTGGCGCATATTGCGCAGCCAAGGCTGCCGAGGAACACCTCGCCCGCCAACTGGCCGCCGAAGCCCCGCCCATCACCACCGTCATCTGGCGACCCGGCATCGTGGAAACGCAGATGCAGTTCCAGGCCCGCAACAGCGAAGGACACTGTGCCTCCCAGTTAAAGGAAGTGTTCCAGCCATGGAAGGACGAAGGCCTGCTTCTCACGCCCGAGCAATCCGCACGCGGTTTGGTGGACTTTCTCCTCAACGACCCAGGAAAATATAACGGCAAGATCGCCGATATCCGGAAAATCTGATTCATGCTCGACAATCTCACCCTATGGGGACTGACACCCAAGTCGGTCTCCGTTGATGTATTGCTGCCAGGCAGTCCTGAACGCTGCCTCGGAAGAACCGCCGTGGAAGACAACACCGGCGCCATCTGGATGCTGGAGCACCTTCGCCCCGGCCAGTTCGACCGCCGCGAAAAGATCGGTCGCACCCTGGATGCGCTGAAAAAGGAAGGCTTGCCCATCCCGGCATATCTCCCCGGACCGGATGGCCGCTTCTGCGTGGAGAAAGAGGGTGAGTATTTTCAAATCTCTCCTTTTGTGCCGGGCGACCCTCTGCCCCAGCCGGAATTCGTCACCCACACCGAACGCGGCGCATCGCTGGGAGAGTTCACTGCAGACCTGCATGAGGCTGGCAACTCCATACATGAGTTCGACAACGATCCGCCCTTCATTCTGGAGGACTACGTCAACGAACTGATGGGCACCATCGCGCCCCGCCGTCCTGACGTGCATGAAGACCTGCTGCCGGTCCTGCCCGTGCTGGTCCCGCTGTTCGAAGCCTGGAACGACCTGCCGACCGCTCTGTGTCAGGGGGACTTTCACCCCCTCAACATCATCTGGAATGACCGCTCCGTAGCCGCTGTCATTGATTGGGAGTTCATGGGCATACGCCCCGCGCTGTTTGACGTTGCGAACTGCTTTGGTTGTGTCGGTATTGAGGAGCCGCGCGCGTTGGTCCACGGATTGGCCGTCACGCTGCTCAGAACCCTTAATGACAGGGGCCAACTGGACAAAGAAAGCCTCTCCCTACTGCCGGAACTGATCCTCGGCCTCCGGTTCGCCTGGATGTCCGAATGGCTGCGAAAGAAAGACGAGGAGATGGTTCACATAGAACTGCGCTTCATGCGGCTGCTGGCCAACTCCATCGACACCCTGCTGCCCGCATGGGACAAACTGCTGGAAGGCTAATCATGTCCTTTGACAATACATACGCCAGACTGCCCGAGATCTTTTACCAACGCATCGAGCCCACGCCAGTAGAGAGACCGGGGCTCATCCGCCTCAACACGGCACTGGCTGGAACGCTCGGATTGGATTTGCCAGATGACAAGTCCAAGCTGGCCAATATCTTTTCCGGCAATGAACTGCTGGAAGGGATGGAACCTCTAGCGCAGGCGTATGCCGGGCATCAGTTCGGCCACTTCGTGCCGCAACTGGGAGATGGCCGCGCCGTATTGCTGGGAGAGGTTGTCGCGCCGGACAACCGCCGCTTTGATATTCAGCTCAAAGGCTCCGGCAAGACACGGTTTTCCCGAGGCGGCGATGGCCGTTCGCCCCTCGGTCCGGTCCTGCGTGAATACATCGTCAGCGAGGCCATGCACGCCTTTGGCATCCCCACTTCACGCGCCCTTGCGATGGTCACGACCGGCGAGACCGTGCACCGCGAGGAGGACCACCCCGGCGGTGTCATCACCCGTGTGGCTTCCAGCCATATCCGCATCGGCACCTTTGAATTTTTCGCAGCCCGACATCTGGAAAACGAAGTTCGCATTCTGGCTGACTACGTCATCGACCGTCATTACCCCGAAGTCCGCACCGACGCGAATCCCTATGCCGCACTGTATGAGCATATCTGCCTTGCGCACGCCCGTCTCGTAGCCAAGTGGATGGGCGTAGGGTTCATCCATGGTGTCATGAACACAGACAACACCGCCCTGTCCGGCGAGACCATCGATTACGGCCCCTGCGCCTTCATGGACCACTACGCCCCGGACCGCGTATTCAGCTCCATCGACGTACAAGGCCGATACGCATACAACAACCAGCCCACCATCGCCCAGTGGAACATGGCATGTCTTGGCGGCTGTCTGCTGCCACTGCTCAGTGAGGATGAGGCGGAGGCTCGCAGTATAGGAGAGTCAGTCCTTCAAACCTTCACCCCCGCGTTCAAGAACGAATACCAAAACGTCATGTGCAGCAAGATTGGCCTCGCCGCCTGCGATGCACACTTTCAACAGGTCAAAGCCCTGCTCAACCTCATGCATGAGCATCACGTCGACTTCACGGTAGCCTTCCGGCAACTGTGCGACGTGCCTCGTTCTGCTGATGCCTCAGAAAGATTCACGGCTCTCTTTGAATCAAGAGACGCAATCACAGCATGGCTCAAGGACTGGCGGACACAAATCGACGCCACCACATCTCAAGAAGATGCCAGCAAACTCATGCGTCGCTCCAACCCGACTTTCATTCCGAGAAATCATCGCATTGAGGCTGCCATTCGTGCTGCGGAAGATCACAATGATTTTTCCCTTGCCCACCGACTCATCGACATCCTCAAGAATCCTTTTGAGGACCAGCCAGAACACGCGGAGTACATGGAACCACCCCAGCCGGAAGAGCGCGTACGCCAGACATTCTGCGGCACCTAAAAGGCCACACTTATCCCCCACAAAAAAACGCCCACCCCGACACTGTCGGGGTGGGCGAATGCATTTCTTCTTTGTGAACCGGGCTAGTCGTCCAGTTCCTGCGCCAGCGCGGCGATCTCTTCGCGGATAATGCGGGCTGCTTCTGCAGGAACAAGCTGGGCGATCTCTTCGCGCAGCATAGTCTCAAGCTCTTCTACACGCGCCTCAAGCACGCGGACCTTGGCTTCCAATGCAACCACGGCGGATTCAGAGACTTCGTCCCGCACATCGGCGAGGAGCTGATCCACATCCACATCCTGAGAAACATTCACGCCAGCATCTTCGGGCATGGCCTCGGCTGTGAGCACAGCGGCCATATCGACATCCGGCATTTCGGCATCTGGCACATCCAGGGCGTCAAGATCCACCTCAGGCATTTCAACGTCTGCCATTTCAACGTCTGCCAGCTCGACGTCAGGCATATCGAGTTCAGCGATATGCTCGTCGTCTTCCATGGGGGACTCGATATCGGACACATCGACCTCGACGTTGTCCAGGAGGGAGTCCATGTCTTCCATGCCTTCGTCTTCCTCAAGCTCATCCAGCCCGGCCAGTTCAGCAATGTCGTTCTCGTCGGAACCATCCAGCACCGGAGCGCTGTCGTCCACGACCTCGACTTCGCCGGGTTCATCCATCAGAAGATCAATGTCCGCTTCCTCTACAGCATCCTCAACCGGCAGTTCCGGTTCGGGCTCTTCTGCCAAGGCAACGTCCATGAGATCTTCTGGCTCAAGGGAAATATCATCTGCGGCGGCAGGAGCGACTTCTGCCTCAACTTCAACAGCAGCCTCAGGCTCTGCTTCAAGCTCGACTTCCGCGGCCAGTTCGAGATCCACAGGAGCCTCTGCAGCCTCATCCATCACGTCTTCGAGCATGATTTCGTCATCAGCAACCGCGTCGACAACGTCTTCGCCAATCTCAGGGGCTGCTGCGACTTCTTCTACCGGGGCAACCTCATCGACTACTTCCATCACGTCTTCAAGAATCAGCTCGTCTGCGGCTTCTTCTGCAGGCGCTTCCGGCTCATCAGCCAATTCGGCCAGATCCTCAAGCAGGATCTCTTCACCGTCGTCTTCAAGAACGATCTCCGGCTCGTCGCCGACTTCGACGTCAGCCAGATCGTCGAGAACGATCTCTTCAGCCTCGTCCTCAAGGGAAATAATATCGTCGTCAGCCGGCTCTTCTGCGGGGGCCTCTTCGACCACCTCTTCCAGAACCATGGGCTCGTCATCGCCCTCTTCGAGCAGGGAATCCAGATCGGCGAGGTCGTCATCGCCGCCTTCGTCCACCAGATCGTCGAGTTCGATGATCTCTTCATCGTCTGCGCTTTCGGGTTCCGCCGCATTCTCTTCTGCGATGTCATCCACCAGCGCGGAAATATCGTCTGCTTCCGGAGCGTCGGCAGGAACTTCCTCCACCACGTCGTCCAGTAGCATGATTTCTTCGTCAGCCTCTTCCACCACGTCATCCAGGACCATCAGCTCTTCGCCGTCATCCTCCGCCACGTCGTCGAGCACCAGCATATCGTCGTCAGCTTCTTCAGCGACGTCTTCAAGCACAACGGCGTCTTCCTCAATCTCAACCACGTCTTCTTCGGCCGTGACAAAGTCATCGAGCACGATGGGCTCGTCATCGTCAGCCTCGGCAAGCTCACCAAGAGCGGCTTCATCTTCTTCAAGGTCGTCGGAGAACAGATCTTCGAGCTCCTGCTCGAAATCGGCGTCGACATTATCCATGTCGAAACCTTCGGTGTCGGGACCGTCGTTCAGCATTTCGGTGGGATCGAGTTTGTCGTCAGTGGGCGGGGGGGCCGGGGTCATGAGTTCCTCCCTGGACAGAGGTTGGAAAAAAGGGGGAGCTGTTTTTCACAGCCCCCCCCCGAATTACCCGAGCGAATTACTTCTTGGGGTGGCATTCCTTACAGGCCACGGGGACCTTCTTGCCAGCTTTCTTTTCTTTCTTGTGGCAAGCTACGCAGGAAGCGTCAGACTTCTTGCTGTGCCAGGCCTGGTAGAAGCCCTTGGGGTCTTTCTTGGCGGCCTTGGAAGCGTCAGCATGACAACCTTCGACAGAACAACCGGTGATGGCGTTCTTGTCAGTGGCCTTGTGGTGGCAGACCATACAGTCGATCTTGTAGTCTTCTGCGTGCTTCTTGTGAGTGAAGTCCACCGGAGCCTTGGTCATTTTGGCGCCAGCGGGAGCCTTCAGGACCATGGTGTCGGCGGGGGCATTACCAGCGATAACTGCGGGCAGAGCGAAAACGCACACCAGGGCAGCAACCATCAGGCTGATCATCAGAGATTTTTTCATTTACCTAGTTCCTCCTGTTGCAAAAAAATAAACTGTCACACTCTCTACTTATGCGGGATAAATAAGTATCCTCCACCTGTCAAGCAGGGGATGCCATCGTAGACGCTTGCTTTTACCTGAAAAACACGGGGCAAGGCAAGGGGTTTCACCACATTTACCCGTTGTTTTTTATATCGTATTTCCGGTGATACCCTCTGGGAGTAAGCATCCTGTCCCCACACTTGCGGGTAGCGGAATTGCCCACAATGAGGACTGTCTGCATGTCAACGGTTTCCGGATCGACACTGCCCAGCGTCACCACACGCACATCCTGCCCCTCTCGATAGGCCCGCCCTACGATGCCGACCGGAGTCTCCACAGCGCGATTTTCACCAATGATGTCCAGTGCTTTTTGCAAATGGTCGCTCCGCTTCTTGGAGCGGGGATTGTAAATGGCTATGACGAAATCCGCTTCCGAGGCCAGTCGCAGACGCTTTTCGATAACTTCCCAAGGAGTGAGCAGATCGGACAGACTGACAGAGGCAAAATCGTGCATGAGCGGTGCGCCCAGCAGTGCGGCGGCGCTATTGAAAGCGGCCACACCCGGCACCACAGAAAACGGCACTTCGTCGAGCAGATTGTCCGCCTCAAGAATTTCCAGCAGCAATCCGGCCATGGCGTAAATGCCTGCGTCGCCGCTGCAGACCATGACGGTCTTCTTGCCGGAACGGGCAGTTTCAATAGCGGCCTTGGCACGCTCCACCTCGCCCATCATGCCGGTGGACACTACTTCCTTTCCTTCCAGCAGTTCGGACGGCACCAATTCGATGTAGCCCTTGTATCCGGCCACAACATCAGCACCTTCAATGGCGGCACGCGCCGCCGGGGCCAGCAAACTTTCATCTCCGGGCCCGAGGCTCACGGCTGTCAGCATATTCGTATTCCTTTACCGCTTGCGGGCCACAGCCAGCGTCACGGTCTTTGTCTTTGTTTTTTCCACCAACAGCTCGCCTCCTTCGGAAAGAAGCAGGGCTGCGGCTTCGGACACGGACCCAACGCCCATGCGCTGCATGACCATGCCCGACGGATTCGGGGCCTCGACCTTGTCGAGCACCTCTTTGGGATAAAAAATAGGCTCCACGCCCAGTGAAGAGGCAGCTTCCAACATACCTGGCTCGTCGCTCTTGGCGTCGATGCTCGCCAGTCCGCCCACGGCATCCATGGACAGGCCCGACAGATCGAACACGTTGCGGATATGATCAAAAATTTCATCGCCCGGTATCCCGCGGCGGCACCCCACGCCGAGCATGAGCACACGCGGGTAGAGCCACAGGGCGTCCGCATCCGGGCAGTCATCGTAGACCGACACCCAGACGCCCGGCGCCCCCATCTGCCACTGATCCTTGCTCACGACCTCGAACAGATCATTGTCTTTCAGACCAAGAAAATTCTTCGTATCAAAGACCTGTACTGTCCGTTTATCCAGCAGCGCGCCGTTGACCACCTTCACCTGTTCGATGTTGCCGATGGTAGCGCCCTTTTCTTTGGCGAGCATATCCATGGACACCACGCCCGCCGAGTCCGTAGCCGTTGTGATGACAGCCTGTCCGCCAACAACGTCAGCACAGCGGTCAGCCAGAGCATTGCCGCCGCCCAGATGGCCGGACAACAAGCTCACGGCAAACCGCCCCTCTTGATCCAGACAGACCACGGCAGGGTCGGTCTCCTTGCTCTTGATATGCGGCGCGATGCAGCGAACCACAATCCCTGCGGCCGCCATAAAGACGTGGCCGTCGAAGCGGTGAAATGTCTCAGCCACCAAATCGGTCAGGGAGTCGAACGGCATATCCTCGTCCCCGGCATGCCGGGTGGTGGCGAAGACCGTACCGCCCATGGCATCGGCCATGGAGCGGGCCAGCTTGGCTCCTTTGCGAGTCAGGGCGTAGAAGGCAATATGTTCGGGAAGCATCGTATTCATGAAAACCTCGGCAGCGATTGCGGCAGGATACCAGTTCGCCGCCGTTCTAGAAAGGCAAAAGGCCCGGAGCTACTTCAAGGGGAATTCCCGCCGCACAGTGTAGATGGGACCATCCTGAGTCAGTTCGCTTTCCCAAAGCACGAAGCGGTTCACCTCGAACTCGGGCCACGGCTCGGCAAAGGCGTTCAGCGGCCCTTCCCAGTCCTCGGCAACGGGCTTCTTGACCCGGCCCAACGTGAGATGCGTCCGAAACGGTCGAGCATCCTGCTCAAAGCCGAGCGGCTCCAAGGCATCCGCCACCAGCTTGGCCAGCGCGGTACATTCGTCCGCCCCCTTGGTCATTCCTGCCCAGACGACTTTGGGCCGCTTCAGGGAAGGAAACCCATCGCAACAGTCTGCCTGCATCGCAAAACGATCGAATTCGATCCGGACCAAGGCAGCCTCGACCTCAGGCACCAGCTCATCGTTTACCCCGCCCAAAAACTTGAGCGTCAGATGAGCATTGGCTGGTCGCACCCAGCGCACCTTGGACCGCAGCTCAGCACCTAGCTCGGCGGCAACGCCTTCCACTCTAACGTGGTACTCTTCCGGAACGGGAATTCCGACAAACAAGCGAGGCATGGGAACCTCCGACTATACCGTTTACCGCTCTATCGCTGGGCCTTTTCCCAAAATTCGGGCCAGAGTTTGAGAAGTTTCTGCATGGCCTTACCGCGATGGGAGCGCTTGTTTTTGACCTCAGCGTCAAGCTCGGCCACATGGCAACCGAATTCGGGATCAATGACGATGACATCGTAGCCGAAGCCGCCATCACCCTTGTAGCCGTGACCAACGCGGATTTCGTATGCACCGTCAGTGTCGATCTCTTCACCGTTGGGAGCCGAGGCAGCCATGACGCAGCGGTAACGGCCGGTGCGCTGTTCTTCAGGCACGTCTTTCATTTCGGCCAGCATCAGCTCGTTGTTTGCGTGGTCGTTGCACTCTTCACCTGCATAGCGGGCAGAGTAGACGCCGGGACGACCGTCGAGGGCATCGATTTCAATACCGGAGTCATCGGCCACGGCGACCAGTCCGGTGATCTCGGCCACGGCGCGCGCCTTGATGAAGGCATTCTCTTTGAAGGTGTCGCCGGTCTCGGGAATCTCCCCGATCTCCGGGAACTCGGAAAGCGCCTTGACGGTCACGCCGAACGGCTCCAGCATGGCGGAAAGTTCCTTGATCTTACCTTTATTGTTGGTAGCCAGAACAATAGTATCCATAACACTTCCTTTCGCGGTCACCGATAAAGGCCGATTGCTGCGGCCAGCCGCAAAGCAATCCTCAGCGCAGCTTTGCTACGCCTCCGGTTTCCTTGTGGCCGCCTTGCACTCGAACCTCTTTCAACAACCTCAAGTTGTTTGGTTCGTTGTTTGAGGCTTTCTTACTCGGACTCTTGCTGGTCCGCAACCGCCAGTATGGGCGGCAGGTACAACGTGATCTTTGTCCCAACATTCTCCTTGCTGACAAGGTCCACGTCGCCGCCGATCTCGTCGATGATCTTGCGGGTCTGGGCAAGACCGAGACCGTGCCCCTTGCCTCGTGTCGAGAAGAAGGGACTGAAAATCTTGTCGCGTATGTCGAGGGGGATACCGTGACCCGTATCTTCTACGGAAAGCACCACGAAATCCGGATTCATGGATGAAGTCACCAGTAATCTGCCACCGTTCTCCATGGCCTCCAGGCTGTTCTTCACCAAATTGATGAGGCACTGCTTGATGAGGTCCGGATTAGCTTTGACCAGTGCTGCGGATTCATCGAGATCCACGGTGCATTCGACCCGCTGATTCTGACATGGCAGGCTCATGACGCCCATGGTCACGCGAATCAATTCGTTCAAATCCACCTCATGCACCTCGGCCCCAGTCGGTCGAGTGAAATTCAGAAGACTCTTGAGGATCAGGTCCAGCCGCTTGGACTCCTCAAGAATGATGCTGACCTTCTCCCGCATCTTTTCAGACAACTCGGGAGAACGGATCAAGGAATTGGCAAAGCCGCTGATGGCAAAGAGCGGATTACGGATTTCATGGGCCATGTAGGTGGAGAGCTCACCGATGGAGGCCAATTTCTCTGCCTGTTGCAGCCGCTGTTCTATGGACGTGCGCTGGGTGATGTCACGGCGGACGGCCACCACATGACTGATGCTGCCGTCTTCATCGGCAACGGGATGGGTGTATACGCGGTAATACCGCATACGACCGTCAGTATCGACCTGACTCGTGACACCTTCCGCGGTTTCACCTGTTTGCAGGGTCACAAGAAGGGGATCGCCGTCACACTCGGCTTCAGGATCGTCCACACCGAGGAAGACCTCACCATAGGGCCGTCCCATGAGCTTGAGCTTGGTGGCGCCGGCCTTTTCCAGCACCGCCCGGTTCATGTCGACGATCGTGCCGCGGTTATCCAGAAAGAGCATTTCCTGATCCATCTGGTCGATGATGGTCTTGAGCATGTTCTGGGTGTGCAGGAGGTCGGCCTTGCACGCCACCCATATTTTATCCGAGGTGAGCAAATTGATGAAAAAGTTTGCAGCGCCCCGCTCCACAAGGGTTACGGACGCAGGCAGATACTCGCGTAATTCATGTACGAGGGCAGACCGTCCCGTGGTTTCGATGACCATATTGATCTCGGGATGAGCCTTGAGCATGGCCCGGTAACCGGCATATGTCGGGATGTGATGACCGGAGTCATGGGCCTCGGGCAGCACGGTTTCACCGGGCAGCGCAGCAGCCACCACACCGATCTCGCTCAGCACGGCCTCATTACTCTGGTCCTTGAACATCTGCCAAAAAGTCAGTAGGGCCGGGATGTCACCTATGACACCAATGACGTAACGCTTATTGTCGTTATATTTTGCAGACAGCAATTTGACCTCCTGCCTATACCTGATGCACTCTCCACGAGAGAGAAAGGCTACTAGGCACAGTAATACAATCAGAAGAACATTTCAAAGGAAATGCGATGAATCAAGGCTCCGACTTTATTGCCAATGTTTACACCGTCAGCCTGGGCTGCCCCAAGAACCGCGTGGACACGGAACGGTTACTGGGCACGCTGGGCGAGGCCATGGCTCCGGTGGAATCCGTGGACGAGGCACACCTTGCCCTGATCAACACCTGCGGTTTCATCCAGCCCGCGGTGGAAGAGTCGGTGAACACCATCCTCGAAGTCATTCGCGATGCCGACGAAACAGCCGAAGCATCCGGTACCCGTCCGCTGGTGGCCGTGGCCGGTTGTTTGGTCAGCCGCTACGGTCAGGACCTCAAGGACGAGCTGCCCGAAGTGGACCTGTGGCTCAACACCGAGGAGATTCATCTGTGGCCCGCCATGATTCGCGAGGCGCTTTCCGCTCCGGTTGAGGAAGACACCCCGCGCCGTCTCTCCACTGCCCCGGCATTCGCCTATCTCAAGGTCAGCGAAGGCTGCTCCCACAACTGCCATTTCTGCACCATCCCTTCCATCCGCGGCCCGCACAAGAGCTGGCCCGTGGACTATCTGGTCAAGGAAGCCGCCGAACTGGTCAAAGCCGTGCCCGAGATCATCGTGGTCGGACAGGACTCCACCGCCTACGGCTCGGACCTCGACTCCGGCGACAATCTGCGCCAGTTGGCCGAAGGATTGTCCAAGCTCTCCGGTCTGGAGTGGCTGCGCATCATGTATCTCTACCCTGCCGGGTTGACCGAGAGTCTGCTCTCTTTCCTCAAGGATATGGGCAAGCCGTTCCTTCCCTATTTCGACATCCCGCTTCAGCACGCCCATCCGGATGTGCTCTCGTCCATGGGCCGCCCGTTCGCCCGCAACCCGGAGAAGGTCATTGACCGCGTGCGCTCTTTCTTCCCGGATGCCGCCCTGCGCACGACCTTCATTGTGGGGTATCCCGGTGAGACCGAGGAACATTTCGAGCATCTCATGCGATTTGCCGAGAAGACCCGTTTCCATCATCTCGGCGTGTTCCCCTACTGGCCCGAAGACGGCACCCCTGCCGCGGCTATGGACAATCAGGTGCCCGACGAGGTCAAGCTCGAACGCAAGGACAGGCTCATGGAATTGCAGGCAGCCATCAGCGAAGAAATTCTGGAGACATACGTCGGCGAGACATTGCCCGTACTTATCGAGCAGCCCTCCCCCGAGTGGCCCGGCCTCTACATAGGTCGCACATGGTTCCAGGCACCCGAGGTGGATGGCGTAACCTACGTCAGCGCGCCGCCCGAGGTAGAGCTCAAGATCGGCAAAATCATCGACGTCGAGATTGAAAAAGCCAGCACGTACGATCTGTCTGGATTGGTGTAAGAGGAAAATCAGATTGGGATGCGCCTTCGGCGCGATTAAGATTGAACGAGCAGGGCGCTGCCCTGCACCCGCCATCTCTGCTGTCTTCATCCGTAAGACTCGAAGACTCGCCAACGGCTGAAGCAAAGGCCGAGGGCCTTTGGAATCCCGTCTGCGGCTATCGCCGCAAAAGTAGTCATAATAAAGGTCCCGGAGTATTCTTACTCCGGGACCTTTTCAATTTAAACACCCCGCGCCGAAGGCGCATAATGGGATTCTTAAGGCCCTCGGCCTTAAGCCCGCCGGGAGGCGAAATCACCCGACAACCGGAGGCCGAAGGCCGACCTCCCCTTCTCTCTACATCAATGCCTGAAATCCCCACAAAGCAACCATACCGCTGGCGATGGTCGCCATGATGTTACGGGTCTTCCATGCCACGCCTATTGCCACCAGCGCGGCCAGCACCCGCTCCCATCCGGCAAAGGTTGTGACGCCGTTCTTGTGCAGCAATACTGCGGGCACCATCAGGGCGGACAACACGGAAGCGGGAATGAAGCGAAGCATTCTGCGCACCTCATCCGAAAGGGTCACTCGATCGATAATCAGGATGAACGAATACCGGATGATAAACGTGCCGATGCCGATACCCAAGACCATTGGCCAGTACTTCATCATATCAACCATTGGAAAGCCTCCTTTCAGAGATATAGCCTGTGGCAATGCCTGCCACTGCAGCGGTCATCAGACCCAGATTAAAGGGAAGCGGGCTGGCTGCCACCGAAATGACACCGGCAACCACTGCGGCCAGCAGAGCGGGACGGTCTTTGACGGCCGGGATGACGAGCGCGGCAAAGGTCAGGGGAATGGCGAAATCCAAATCCCATTCAGGCGGGATCACTGCGCCAGTATACGCACCTATCAGGGTGGAGAGATTGAAACCGCCCCACATAGTCAAGGCCGCACCCACGTAATAACTCCCCTTGTTCACGACGCCGCCGTCAGCCTCATTGAAGCGGGCAAAGGAAATTGCATAGGCCTGATCCGTCAGCAGATAGGAATAGAAGACCTTGCGAAGCGGTGAGATTCCTTCGAAATGGGGGGCAATGGATGCGGAATACATGAAATGACGGGCGTTGATGACCAGCGCGGTCAATATGACGACTGCCAGTGACGCATGCTCTGCCATGAGCTGCACGGCCACCAGCTGTGAAGCCCCGGCAAAAACAATGACCGACATGGCAGACGCGCCCCACTCGGGCATGCCCACGCTGACGCAAATCGCTCCGCAGATGAGACCGAACGGTATTACTCCGACCAGAAGCGGGCTGGCGGCTTTCGCCCCGGCGAGACAATGAGACACGGGATTGGACATGGTTCTTACTCCTTGTCCCCGTGATTACTTTGACACATTTTTCAGAGCAATGTATTAATTGTCACCATGACAATGTGGCAACCAGACATAGAGACAATCAGTGGACCAAGGTATGTGGCCATTGCCGATGCCATTGAGGAAGACATCAAGCATGGGCGCCTCAAGCAGGGAGCCAAGATGCCCACCCACCGGGATTTGGCAGATGCCCTTGGCGTGACCGTGGGAACGGTGACACGCGGCTATGCCGAGGCGGCCCGACGCGGCTTGCTGCGCGGGGAGACCGGGCGCGGCACCTTTGTGGGACGCACCTTCCAGCAGCAGCTCATCTGCCACCATGAGAACCTCAAGCGCGGCGTGGTGGATATGAAAGTCACCCTGCCGTTCGAGCCGCTGTCCCCTGATCTGGGCAAGACCCTCAGGGAAATCGCCGACGATCCCGCTTCCCAGCGATTGCTGGAATACTATCCTTCCGTGGGCAGGCTGGTGGATCGCGAAGCCGGGGCCGAATGGTTGCGAAGGTACAATCTGGACATCCTGCCCGACAACATCTGTCTGACCGTGGGCGGCCAGAACAGCCTCACCGTTGCGCTGACAGCCATGTTCCGCCCCGGCGACACCATCGCCGTGGAGCGTCTCACCTATCCGCTTATCAAGACTCTGGCCCACCGCTTTCATCTCAAGCTTGTCACCGTGGAGCAGGATGAACTCGGCATGATCCCGGAGTCGCTGGAAGAGGTGTGCCGCACGCAGACCGTGCGCGGCATATATGTCATGCCCACCTGCCAGAATCCCACCACCGCGCGCATGCCGGAATACCGCCGACATGAGATCGCGGACACGGCCCGCCGTTATGACCTCACGGTGCTGGAAGATGACGCCTACGGCCTTGCCGCCGGAGACTTCGGCGTCCCCTTTGCGGCGCTGGTACCGGAACGAACTTTTTTCGTCGCCTCCCTCTCCAAGTCCCTGGCTGGCGGATTGCGCGTGGCCTTCCTGACCTCTCCACCCCGCTACCTGAGTGCGATCAAGGCAGCCATCTCGGACATGGTCTGGATGACACCGCCCCTCATGGCAGACATCGCCCGTCGATGGATCGAGGATGGGACGGCGGACCACACATTGAAGATCAAGCGTGCTGAAGCCCAACGCAGGACCGAACTGACCGGACAGATGATGGCTGATTTGGACATCACCATGCAGAAGACCAGCTACTTCGCGTGGTTCAAACTGCCTGCCCCATGGACGGCCCGGGAGTTTGCCCGACTGGCCAAGGAGAACGACCTCCTTGTCTCCACCGACGACATCTTCGCGGTGGGGCGCGGCGCACTTCCCCATGCATTGCGCCTCAGCATCAGCGGGCCCGAGACAACCGACGACCTCGTGCGGGGACTGACCACCATCCGGACCATTCTGGAGCTGGACTAACAACAAAAAAAGGCCACCCTCACCGAGGGTGGCCTTCTCTATTGGCATTCAATTCGACGGAACTAGAACTGCACCTTGCGTGCGGCTTCCAGAGTCTTCTCGAAATCTTCGTCGGTGTGGGCGAAGCAGGTGAACGCGCACTCGAAACCGGCGGGAGCCAGGTACACGCCCTGAGCCAGCATCTGCTGCCAGTAGGTGGCGTATGCGTCTGCATCGCACTTGCCGGACTCGATCATGTTGGTGACCGGAGTCTCGGAGAAGTACATGGTGAAGGCAGAGGCGATCTGGTTCAGGAACACGGACTTGCCCTTTTCCTTCATGATGGCAGTCAGGCCCTCGGCCAGTTCCTTGGTGCGGGCTTCAAGGGCAGCATAGTCGCTCTCCTGAAGACGCTTGAGGGTGGCGAGACCTGCGGCCATGGCCACGGGGTTGCCGGACAGGGTTCCGGCCTGGAACACGCCGCCGACAGGAGCCATGTGCTCCATGATCTCGCGCTTGCCGCCGTAGCAGCCCACCGGGAAACCGCCGCCGATGATCTTGCCGAGGGTGGTCAGGTCCGGGGTGATGCCGAAGCGTTCCTGAGCGCCACCGGGGGCGAGGCGGAAGCCGGTGATGACTTCGTCGAAAATCAGTACTGCGCCGTACTTGTCGCACAGGTCGCGCAGGCCCTGCAGGAAACCCTCGGCAGGCAGAACGAGGCCCATGTTACCGGCAGCAGGCTCCACGATGATGCAGGCGATGTCGTCGCCGCTCTCTTCGAAGTGCGTCTTGACGGCTTCGAGGTCATTGTACTGAGCCAGCAGGGTGTGCTGGGTCACTTCCTCGGGCACGCCGGGGGTACCGGGCACGGTGGCGGCAGCAGAACCGGCTGCGGCCAGGAAGGCGTCAGCGTGGCCGTGGTAGTTGCCGATGAACTTCACGAACTTCTTACGGCCGGTGTAACCACGGGCAAGACGCAGGGCAGACATGGTGGCCTCGGTACCGGAGGAGACCATGCGCATCATATCCATGGAGGGGATCATCTTGTTGATCTCTTCGGCCAGAGCGATCTCGCCGTAGCAGGGAGCGCCGTAGGAGGAGCCAAGATCAATGGCCTTGTGCGCGGCTTCGGAAACAGCTGCGTCCTGATGGCCGAGGATCTGCGGGCCCCAGGAAAAAACATAGTCCACGTACTGGCGGCCATCTACATCATAGATGTAAGCGCCCTTGGCGTTCTCAATGAAAACGGGCTCGGCGTTGACGTAGCGGCAGGCGCGCAGGGGCGAGTTCACGCCGCCCGGCATCAGGGTCTGGGCCTTGGCGTAGAGCGATTTGGAGTCCATCGTATATCTCCTTTGGAAATGTCGTCGTTATTTGAAGTAGACCATGGAGGTCTTCTTGAGCTCTTTCAGGGAGCGGAGCGTACAGTTGTCATCAATGCCCGTCACTTCTTCCAGCTCGGCAACAACCTCGTCGGTGTGACCGGGACGTTCGCCGTGGATCATGGTGTAGAAGTTGTAGGTCCACTCCGGATACGTGCGGCGGATGTAGCAGTGGGAAATCTCAGGGCGAGCCGAGAAAATTTCGCCTATTTCGTCGCTACGCTCCTGGGGGACGCGCCATGCCACCATTGCGTTATGACCGTAGCCCGCCTTCTGGTGACGCAGGGTCGCGCCGAAGCGGCGGATGATCTTGCGCTCCTTGAGGTCGGCCAGCAGGTCAATAACATCCTGCTCGTCTACGCCCACCTCGTCTGCGATGGTCTTGAACGGCTGTTCGGTATCCGGCAGGTCTTTGCCCGCCAGGGCCAGAATCTTCTCTTCGGTCTCGGTGAATTGTATTGCCATGGGTGTGGTCTATACCCCCTCCCCCAGCGGGATGCAACAATGTGTAAAAAGAAACCGCGCCACCGTAAAATCCGGTGCAATGAAAGGTGGAACAGCAACACAAACCGTCAGAAGTCGTTGCCACCACCGGATCAACACCCGCCCTTGCACAGGCGGGCACAGCCACGTATGGTTCCCCAATCACATCAAGGGAGCAATTTTTCATGAAAATTACCGTACTCGGCGGCGGTGCCTGGGGTACCACGCTGGCAGACATGCTGGCGCGCAACAACGTGGAGACCGTGCTCTGGGCACGAAGCCCAGAACAGGCAGCGGATATTCGCGACAACCGCGAGAACACCACCTATCTGCCCGGTGTCCCGCTATCCGACAAACTCGGCGCAGAGTCCGACCCGGCCACCGCCCTCAAAGGGGCTGACTACATTCTGCTGGCCGTACCCAGCCAACGCATTCGCGCCACCCTGACCGCCTTCCGCGACATGCTGCCCGACCAACCAGTCATCATCTGCGCGTCCAAGGGCATCGAGCTGGATTCCCTGCTGCCCATGAGCAAGGTGGTGGCAGAAGCGCTGGAAGGCAAACGCCCCCGCTACGCCATGCTGTCCGGCCCCTCCTTTGCCGCAGAAGTCTGCCGCGACATGCCCACCTCGGTCTCGCTGGGCTGTGACGACCACGAACTGGGGCGCGAACTCCAGTCAGCCCTGTCCACCCCGGCCTTCCGCGTCTACTTCACGCCGGATGTGCGCGGCGTGGAACTGGGCGGCGCGGTCAAGAACGTCATCGCCATCGGCGCGGGCATCTCGGACGGTCTCGGCTTCGGGCACGACGCCCGTGCCGCGCTGATCACCCGCGGTTTGGCAGAAATCAGCCGCCTCGGCATGGCCATGGGCGGACAGTCCCGCACCTTCATGGGCTTGTCCGGCATGGGCGATCTGGTCCTGACCTGCACCGGCGACCTCTCCCGCAACAGACAGGTTGGCCTCAAACTGGGCAAGGGGCAGAAGCTGGATGACATCATCAATGAGATGAACGCGGTGGCCGAGGGCGTGAAGACCACCCGCTCGCTTTATAATCTTTCGCAAAAACTCAAAGTCGAGTTGCCCATAACCGAGCAGGTCTATAGTATCTTGTATGAAGGCAAAGACGCAGCACAAGCCGTGAAAGACCTCCTTGCCCGCGACCTGACCGACGAATAACAAAAGGATTTCCCATGCGTACGAAGCTTCTGTTCCTCGCACTGATGCTGACAGCCCTGCTTGCCACAGGCTGCGCCCGTCCCTGGACCAACCCGAATATTCAAGACGAGAAGCTGTCCGGCTACCAGTTCGACAAGGACTCCACAGACTGCTCGGTGCAAGCCAGCGAACAGTATCCGCTGGATAAGGACAGGCAGCTGCCCATCTACGAAGCGTGCATGGAAAAGCGTGGCTGGGAGAAGAACAAGACCGGCTTCTTCCAATAATTTAAGCTGACCGACGGAGATTGCCATGGATGACCGCCCGGTTCTGGTTCTCGGCTCCACCGGATATGTAGGAGGCCGCCTCGTACCGCTCCTGCTGGAGCGCGGCCACAAGGTGCGCGCTGCAGGACGCAGCATAGAGAAGATCAAATCTCGCCCATGGGGAAACAACCCCAATGTGGAAGCAGTGCAGGCGGATATGCATGACGCCGAATCTCTGAAGCTGGCCGCTGATGGGTGCCGTGCCGCCTTCTATCTGGTCCATTCCATGGGCCGCCCCACGCGGGACTTTGCCGAACAGGAACGGGACGCGGCCTACAACATGGTCCGCGCCGCCGGGAAAGCCAATCTGGAACGCATCATTTATCTTGGCGGCTTGGGCGAAGATCTGGATGACCGCCCGCTCTCCAAGCATCTCCGCTCCCGCGCCGAGGTGGGACGCATCCTCACGCTGGGTCCGGCCAAGGTCACGACGCTGCGCGCAGCCCAGATAATCGGCTCCGGCTCGTCTTCCTTTGAAATGATCCGCTATCTGGCGGACCGCCTGCCTATGATGGTCACCCCCACATGGGTGCGCACCAAGGCCCAGCCCATCGCCATCCGTAACGTGTTGGGCTACCTTGCCGGTTGCCTTGAAAACGACGAAACCGCAGGACTGACCCTCGACATCGGCGGTCCGGACATTCTGAACTACACCGAGCTGTTCAAGCTCTATTCCGAAGTGGCAGGCATCCCCAAGCGACACATTTTGCCGCTGCCGTTCCTTTCGCCGAGGCTGTCCTCCTTCTGGGTGTCCATGATCACGCCCGTGCCCATGACATTGATTCGCTCGCTCATCGACGGTCTGCGCAACGAGGTGATCTGCCGCAACGACGACATCACGCGCCTCGTGCCGCAAGACCTTCTCTCCTGTCGCGAGGCCATTCGCCGCGCGCTGGAAAAGACCGAGCACCAGAAGGTGGAGACCTGCCTGTTCGACGTGGGCAGTGCCTGCATGCCGGAATGGGCCGGAGCACACGACCCCGATTATGCGGGCGGTACCCGGTTCGACATGGGCTACAAGGCGCGCCTGCAGGGCGATCCCAAGAAGGTATGGGAAGTGGTACAGCGCATCGGCGGCGAACAGGGCTGGTATTACGGCGACCCGCTGTGGCGTTTGCGCGGTTTCATCGACCGCATACTGGCAGGCCCGGGCATGTCCCGTGGCCGTCCCCATGGCGACAAGCCCAAAGTCGGTGACGCGCTGGACTTCTGGCGGATCATCGCCAGTGATGAAGGCAAGCGGCTTCTGCTGCTGGCCGAGATGCGTCTGCCCGGCGAGGCATTGCTGGAGTTCAAGCTGGAGACCCACTGGGAAAACGCGGTGGACATTTCCATGACCGCCCGGTTCCTGCCGCGCGGCTTGACCGGCATCCTTTACTGGTACGCCATGTATCCATTCCACGTGGTGCTCTTCAAGAACATGATCGAGAATATCTCCAGCCATGCCGGGACCCATGTTTATTCCCCGCCTGAACGCATACGGAACGATTAGATGACCAAGGAACTCCGCACCGGTCGCACCACCGGAAGTTGCGCCACGGCAGCCGCCATGGCAGGCACTCTTTTTTTGCTCACAGGAGAAACGCCCGCCACTATCGAGACCCCACGGCCTCCCGGCGGAACGTTGACCGTGCCCATCGACCGCTATGAGCCCACCGACATCGGTGTGCGCGTCACAGTCATCAAGGACGGCGGCGATGACCCGGACGCCACCCATGGGCACGATATTCAGGCAGTCGTCTCCTTCAAGGAGGCAACCACTGGCGACCTCGCCATCTCACTGGACGGCGGACGCGGTGTCGGGCGCGCCACCCTGCCCGGCCTGCCCATTGACGTGGGACAGGCAGCCATCAACCCTGATCCGCGCAAGCAGATCGAGGGCGGCGTACGACAGGCAGCCGGCAACGTTTCCGGCACCCTCACCATCATCATTGAAGTGCCCAATGGAGAAGAGATCGCCAAGAAGACCTTGAATCCACGCCTCGGCATATTGGGAGGGATATCCATCCTCGGCACACAGGGGATCGTTAAGCCGTATTCCCACGCCTCTTGGAAGGCGACCATTGCCGAGGGACTGGATGTACTCAAGGCACAAGGCGAGGACCACGCCGTATTCACCACGGGCCGCCGCTCGGAGCGTCTTTATCTGGAGGATTATCCCGGCACCCCGGAACTGGCCCTGATTCAGGCCGCCGACTTTTTCGAATTTTCCATGCAGGCCGCTGCCGATCGCGGATTCAGTCGGGTCACCTGGTCCCTGTTTTTCGGCAAGCTGGTCAAGCAGGCCCAGCGCCTACCCTACACCCACGCCAGAACGCACCCCGTGGATTTCGCCCAGTTGGCCGACTGGTGCGGCGAGGCGAGCTGTTCCATGCTCCATCGTCAGCAGATATTGGATGCCAACACAGCCAGGCAGGTACTCGGATTACTCGAAAACGATCCCGACCGCCCCAAGCTCATCAACCTGCTCATCAAGCACGCCAAACAGGCCGCCGAGAATTTCTCAGGCGGCCAGTGCGTCGTTGATTATGCGGTCTACGATTTCGATGGATCGCGCTTGGATGAACGGCCCTAAGGCTTCTCTGCCCAGAGGATAAAAACCGGATTTTGTGCCTTGAAGCGCAGGTCGCCGGCCAGTGAATCCGTGGCGGAAGCCTGCAGTTGGGTCACGCCGAAGTGCCAGCCGAGCTTCTTGAAATAATCTTTGGCCAGATGCAGGGAATCGAGAAGAATGGTGTGCACCACAATGCGGCCCCGAGGTTTCAGGCGATCGCACGCCACCTTGAGTAACGCGCTCTCCTGATTGGCCTCTCCACCCAGTCCGCCGCCAATGAAGATGCGGTCCGGATCAGGCAACTCTTCCAGACAATCCGGCGTTTCACCAAGGATGGTATCCACCAGCCATGCGCCGGTACGACGGATATTCTCGCGAATCATGGCCGCGCGCGTCTTGTGACGCTCCACGGCAAACACCCGGCCACGACGGGCGAGATGGGATGCCTCAATGGAGACGGCACCGCTCCCGGCGCCAAGGTCCCAGACAGTGGAGTCCGGCTGCACATTCAGGAAGGCAAGCCCGGCAGCACGCACCGGCAGCTTGGTGATCAGGTTCTTCTGATGCAGATAGAAATGGTCGTGGATGCCCAACGTCAACTCGATCTCAGGCGGATAGAGCCGCTCCAGAATCACAAGGTTCAGAGGCGCAAAGTCCATACCCCATGTGTCGGGCAGAGGGATCAGCCGGACCTTCTCGCGCTCTGTGCCCAAGTCTTCCAGCACGGTCATGGAGAAGCAGTCTGCACCACGTTCCAGCAGGGCGCGCGCCACTTCTGCCGGGGTGTTGGTAGCATCCGTGAACACCGCGATGAGATCGGCCCGCACCAGCGCGGCATAGAGCGGCGAGTAGTCCTCGCGACCGTGCAGGGAGACGAAATCCATCTCCTGCCACGGCAGGCCAAGCCGAGCCGAGGCCACCTGCATGGTGGACACGTTGGGCTCCACCAGCAGATTCTCCACGCCCAGTTCTTCACCGAGACGCTTGCCGATGCCGAAAAAGAGGGGATCACCGTCAGCCAGCACCACCACCTTGCCACCCAGAACAGCGCGGTCACGGATGGCATCCATGATCGGTGGCAACGGACCACTAATGGGCAACTGCTCTGCCCCGGCTTTGAACGATTCTACCGGACACGCGTCCAGCAGGCGTCTGCCGCCCACCACGAGGTCAGCCTCGGCCAGAGCGACGCGCGCAACGCGTGTGATTTCCAGGGTTCCGGGCGCCAGCCCTATGACTTTAACGGGTTCCATTGTCGACATGCGGGCTACAGTAAACGAAACAACGCCCGGGGAAAAGGGAATTGCACAATCAATCGGCCATTATTCATTTGGTTTGCACAATGCGCTGACTATGCTACAAAGCACGGAACTTATTCCGCTCTTATTCAGCTTCCCAAGGAGGATCGATGCAGTTTTTTCTGGATACCGCCAACCTCGATGAAATGCGTGAAGTAAAGGAACTCGGCCTGCTCGACGGCGTCACCACCAACCCCACATTGATGTCCCGCGAAGGCGGCGACTGGCGCGAACAGGCTGCCCTGATCTGCGAACTGGTGGACGGCCCGGTCTCGCTGGAAGTCATCGGCACCACCCGTGAAGAGATGATCAAGGAGGCCAAGGACCTCGCTTCCTTTGGCGATAATGTCGTCGTCAAAATCCCCATGATCGCGGAAGGCCTCAAGGCGCTCAAGGAACTCCATGAGCGAGAGATCAAGACCAACGTCACGCTGGTGTTTTCCCCGGGGCAGGCTCTGCTGGCAGCCAAGCTCGGCGCCACCTACGTCTCGCCCTTTGTCGGTCGCCTCGACGCCCTGACCCACAACGGCATCGAAGGCGTGGACCAGATGCGCACCATGTTCGACAACTACGACTATAAAACAAAAATCCTCGTGGCCTCGGTACGCCACCCCATGCATGTGCTCGACTCCGCCCTCATCGGCGCGGACGTCATCACCCTTCCCTACAGCACCATCACCCAGCTCATGAAGCACCCCCTGACCGACAATGGTCTGGCCGCCTTCCTCGCCGACTGGGAAGCCTTCCAGAAATAGCCTCAAGGACAACAAAAAAAGCGCCCATCCCGAAGTTCGGGATGGGCGCTTCTTATTGCATTTCAATGGTGGCTAGGAGCCGCAGCACTTCTTGTACTTTTTGCCGGAGCCACAGGGGCACGGTGCATTACGGGACACTTTCGGGTCCTTCTTGACCGGAGCCTTTTTCTTGTCATCCTGCTGAGACTCGTGATCGGTGTATTCCAGATCCTCGTCGGTCTCGTGCTGGAATTCCTCGTCCTTGACCTCGGCCTCGATGCGGAGGTGGGAGAAGGCGCGCATGGCGTTTTCCTTGATGGTGTAGACGAGCTCGGAGAAGAGTTCGAAACCTTCACGCTTGTATTCCTGCTTCGGGTCTTTCTGGCCGTAACCGCGCAGGCCGATGCCGTCACGCAGGTGGTCCATGTTGAGCAGGTGTTCCTTCCAGTTGCGATCCAGAGAATCGAGCAGGAAGTAGCGCAGGATGGGCTGATAGTGCTCACCGGTGGAGGCGCGGAGGTAGGCGAAGATTTCATCGACCCACTTTTCGGCCTGCTCACGAGTCGGCAGCGGCTGTTCATTCCAGGTGTCGAAACGCTCGAAATTGAAGAGCTCTTCAAGGCGAACGCGGACAGATTCCTCGGTCTCCTTGTCGATATCCTTCATGGCGAGAGCCGGTTCGAGCACTTCTTCCAGCAGATCCATGGCGTATTCGCGGGCGATGTCGTCCACGGTCTCGGCCTTCATCAGGTCGTGACGCAGGGAGTAGATGACCTCACGCTGCTGGTTCATGACATCGTCATATTCCAGGAGCTGCTTACGAATTTCGAAGTGATGCCCTTCCACGCGGGTCTGAGATTTTTCAATGGCGTTGGAGACCATCTTGTTCTCGATGGCCATGCCGTCTTCGAGGCCCAGCTTGTCCATGATGCCGGCCAGACGGTCGGAACCGAACAGGCGCATCAGGTCGTCGTCCAGTGCCAGATAGAAGCGGGAGGAACCCGGATCACCCTGACGACCGGCGCGGCCTCGGAGCTGGTTGTCGATACGGCGGGATTCGTGACGCTCGGTGCCGATGATGTGCAGGCCGCCGAGCTCGCGGACGCCTTCGCCCAGCTTGATATCAGTACCACGACCAGCCATGTTGGTGGCGATGGTGACCTTGCCCTTGTGACCTGCCTCGGCAACGATCTCTGCTTCCATCTCGTGCTGCTTTGCGTTGAGCACATTGTGCGGGACCTTGTGCTTCTTGAGCAGCTTGGAGAGGAGCTCGGATTTTTCAATGGAGACGGTACCGACCAGGGTAGGTTGGCCGCGCTTGTAGCAGTCGGCGATATCCTGGGCGATGGCCACGTATTTCTGTTCCTGAGTCTTGTAGATGGCGTCAGGATTATCTTTACGGACCATGTCACGGTGGGTCGGGATAACGATGACTTCCAGACCGTAGATCTGGCTGAATTCCACCGCTTCGGTATCTGCGGTACCGGTCATGCCCGCCAGCTTGTCGTACATGCGGAAATAGTTCTGGAAGGTGATGGATGCGAGCGTCTGGTTCTCAGCCTCGACCTTCACGTTTTCCTTGGCCTCGATGGCCTGATGCAGACCGTCGGAGAGACGGCGGCCCGGCATGAGACGGCCGGTGAATTCATCGACCAGCACAACCTGATTGTCCTTGACGATGTACTCGACATCGTTCTGGAAGCAGTGGTGTGCCTTGAGAGCCTGAAGCACATGGTGCTGCAGGGCGATATGCTGCGGATCGAACAAGTTGTCCACTTCGAGCAGTTCCTCGACCTTCTCGACACCAGCGTCGGACAGGGTCACGGACTTGGACTTCTCGTCCAGCACGAAGTCGCCATCGGGCACGGCATCCTTGTCCTCGGGGTCCATGGGAGAGGACTTGATCAGCTTGGGGATGATGGAATCCACGCGGCGATAGAGGCCGGAGGATTTTTCACCGGGACCGGAAATAATGAGCGGCGTACGGGCTTCATCAATGAGGATGGAGTCAACCTCATCGACAATGGCGAAGTTCAGGGGACGCTGGACCAGCTGTTCCTTGTAGAACTTCATGTTGTCGCGCAGGTAGTCGAAGCCGAATTCGTTGTTGGTACCGTAGGTGATATCTGCGTTGTAGGCTTCCTGACGTTCCTGATCGGACAGGCCGTGGACGATGACGCCCACGCTCAGACCGAGGAAGGAGTAGAGCTGATTCATCCAGGCGGCATCACGGGAGGCGAGGTAGTCGTTGACCGTGATGACGTGCACGCCCTTGCCGGACAGCGCGTTGAGCACCACGGGCAGGGTGGCGACGAGGGTCTTACCTTCACCGGTCTTCATTTCCGCGATCTTGCCGTTGTGGAGCACGTAGCCACCGATGAGCTGCACGTCGAAGTGACGCATGGGCGGATCGAATGCGCGCTTGCCAGCCTCGCGGACCAGCGCAAAGCACTCGGGCAGCAGATCGTCCAGGGTCTTTTCGCCCTTGGCGACCTGTTCTTTCCACTCGCTGATGATGCGGGGAAAGTCCTCATCGGACAGGGCTTCCATCTTGGGCTCCAGACTGTTGATCTGGGCGACGATGGGTTTGAGCTTCTTCAGATATCGGTCATTCTTTGAACCGAAGAGAAATTTCAGCATTGTGACTCCTGGAATTGTTAATAACCCGGTCTACGCGGGTTGGCGACCAATCAGCTGTCGCTTTCTGTGTCCTCTTCGCTTTCGGCGTGGAGGACTTCATATATGGCGCAAAGGCCTGTTGATATTACAATAGCGCCCGTTGCCTGAAGCAGGGAGCGCACGATTATCGGAACAATCCGAAGGCCCGGACCACGGGTGGGGTCGAGCCAGTCGCCGCCGTATATCTCGGCAGCCATCCAAGGGATAAGCACGGGAGCGGCCAGAAGCAAGAGGCAGGACACGATTTGTCGCGTCTTTCCTTTGGTCAGAGCCATGGAAACCACTAGGGGCTCGCGTTCCTCTCCCGCCAGCACGGGGTACACCAGCACCACACGCACGAAATAGAGCAAAAACAAAACATACTCGAGACCAATGATCAGCGGCATGAATCCGGTCACGCCCCCGCCCAGCAAATGACGGAGCAGCGCCGGGATCACATCGACGACAGCAAAGGTTCCCAGCGTAAAAACAATGAGCAGGACGTAATAGTAGGCCGCGGCTTTGAGCAGCTTGACGATGAGGTTCTCTCTGGACCACGCGAAGTCCGCGTCAACGCCAAGAATTCGATGATGCAACAGCGCCAGCAAGGGTCCGAACACCAGCGACTCGGGAATCAGCAGCCATCCCATGTCAAACGGATCGAAAACATACACCCCCGGGAACAGTCCACGCACCAGATTGGCCAGCTCAAAAGCCAGCAACAGCAGGCCGAAATACGCAAAAACAACGTCTTTTCGTTCCTTGAGCAGCGCGATGGTCCGCTGCGCTGTATCCATGGATGTCAATCTGGTCTGCATGAATCTCCTGACTCGGTTACGATCAACGCGCTAGGGCATAGCATGAAACCGGGCCGTGGCAAAGTGAGTGCAACAAGGCGTTATTGTAACAATTCCAGCCAATGCCCCACCGACACGTTCTCCGGCGCAGTTGCTGCAAGTTGCGTGGCGCAGGCCGAACAACCAGTGACCACGATCTCGGCTCCGGCAAGACGGTCCCAGCACACGGTATTGACTTTGGTGGACAGCTCGGGCGCGCCGAGCTTCATGAGGCCGCCAAAGCCGCAACATTCCTTACGGGTATCCACGGTCAGCCGATCATCGAGGGCAGCCTTGAGAAAAGTGTAATCCGAATCCATCGCATCCACATGACATGGGCGATGATAGCCCAAACTTTCCGGTGCATCATTGGATGCCGAAACAACAACATCCTGCAACAAGGAAGACAGGGGGACCAGCGATTCCGCCCAATCGCCCCTCTCTGCTTCATCGCGGAACTGATCATACCCGGTCAGCGAAGAACGACACGACGCACAGAACGTCACCACTTTCGGTTTGCCTGCCTTACGCCAGACATCCACGTTGTGCTTCGCCATTACGCCCGCCTCTTCGGCAAAGCCCGCCCCTTTGAGCCCGCCTCCGCAGCATTGGAAATCGCCGGGCAGGACTTCTACTCCGAGGCCATCCAGCAGGCGAAGTGCGGTCATAAGCCAACGGCCCTGCACGTAATTGGCAGTGCAGCCTGCGAACAGGAGCATCTTTTCTCCGCGGTAGGTATCGGGGAATGAGTCGGGTTGCAGGAATGGCGTCAGGCCGGGGCCACCCTTGAGGCCTGCCAGCATTTTGAGGAAGGGGCCGAACTTGTCCGGACGAAATTCTTCGGGAATGAGCTTGGCTGCTGTGGCGCTTTTGCCCCACAGGGACTTGGCGTTGGTGAGCCATGTCTTCCACAGCCAGGACTTGAAATTCGGATGCGCACCGCGCAGCGCCGCCACCAAGCCGGGGACGTCCACGCCCTTGGAGCAGACCTTTTTGCAGCGGTGACACCCAAGGCAGAGGCTCGCAAGTCGGGCCGCGTCTTCGGCCACCAGCAACGACTCGTCCTCGCTCAACATGGCGTAGAGCTCGGCCTTGGCGCGCGGCCCCAACTCCTCACGCTGGGTCGCGTTAATGAGCGGGCACACTTCAAGACATTTTCCGCAGAGGATGCAATCGCTTGTCATGGCCCGCACATTACGCATCTTGAACCCTACTGGCAAACCCTCCGTTGCACCTCGCGGCAGGCGCTGACAAACACTTCGTTATCCTTGTGGCTGCGCAAGGTCATGCGCAGAAAGCCGCGGTTTCGGATACCAGCCACGCCATTCAGATTGGCCGTCAAGATGCCCTTCTCCTCAAGCAGGTCCGTCAGTTCATGCGCTCGCAGCCCGGTGTGACGGAACATAACGGTGTTCACCTGCGTGGGCAGGAACTGGAAATCGGCGAGATCAGACACGGCATCGAAGAAGGCGCGACGGCGGCGCGCCACCCGGCGGCGGGACATGCGCACATGGGCTTCATCGCCGATGGCGACCTGAGCCAGATGCAGGGAAAACCATGAGAACGGGAACATGGGGCGGTACATGTTCACCGCGTCCACCAGTTCGCGCTGGGACGACATCATGTAGCCCACCCGCGCGCTCGGCAGGCCGAACATCTTGGAGAAGGTCCGCAGCACCACCAGTTGCGGGTTTCCCTTCAACATGGAAGCGGCCGAAACAAAGACCTTGTCGTGATCCGTGTATTCGCCATAGGCCTCGTCCACCACCACAAGCACACCGAAGAGTCCCGCGGCACGCACCACCCGCTCGATCAGCTCCTTGGGAATAAGCTGCCCGGTAGGATTGACCGGATTACTGATCCACACCAGGCGGGGCTGCACCTGCTTCATCTCGCGGATCAACCGATGCACGGTTTCCCCGGTCCACTGCAGGTCATCCCCGAGAGGCACCTCCACCGGATGGGCCATAGTGCGCTTCGACATATCCTCGAACACTGAAAAATTCGGCACCGGCAAGAGGTAGGTGTCGCCGGGATTGAACACCGAACGGGCGATGTGATCGATCATGGACTCCAGCCCGGCGCTGATGGCGAACCATTCGGGCGGCAGCTTGTAGCGGCGCGACAACTGACCGCGCAGCTGCACATAATGGTTGTCGGGATAGTCATCGGTCAGATTAAGTACGCCGTTCTGGAAATCAGGCTTGTCCAGCTCCCGACGAACACGCGGGGAGAATCCGTCCGTGTTTTTGCCGATATCAAAGCGATAAACCGTTTCCAGCCCATGCTTCTTCTTGAGCATTTCAATATGCGCCAACTCATCATGGTCGCGAGAGACGTAGTCGCCGGAACCGACAGACATGGCCTTCAGGGTGAAGTTAGAGAGGTATCGGGTATTGCGCATCCTACACCTCCCGCTCCAGCACATAGTAGCTCTGCTGCAGTCCGGTCGTCTTGTCGGAGATCAGACGGCGACCGATGTAGCCACGACGATTGAGATACTCCGAGAACAACGCCCGGGTCTCGAAACGAGCGCGGGAAGCGGCCTCAAAGTCCACCAATTTGAGGCGGTCCAGATCGGACGGGATCGGGATGAGCACCCGGTGGGCGCTAGGCATGTCATCGACACGGGCCACCGGATACATGTGCAGCGCCTCTTCCAGCGACTCCACGCGCTCGGGGATATCGGGATTTTCCAGATCAACACAGGTCAGGAGACGATCCAGCGGCATGCCACGATGCTTGTCGCAGTCCACCTCGAAGCAGGATTCACGGTACGCCGTGAGGATGGCGCCGCCCTTGTTCAGATAGACGTGGGCGTTGCGGCTCTCCAGCGGCTCATAGGTCCAGAACATGCGCTTGACGTTGCGCTCGCTGATGCGCTGCATCACGGTCTGATGCAGCATGTTGCCCAGACCGGAATCACGATGCTCTTCCATGACGCCGAGCATGTGGCCGTACACGGTGCGCGGTTCCATGGCGGGCATGATCAGGACAAACCCGGCCATCTTCTCGCCGATGTAGCCGCCGAGCGCGATGCTCATTTCCGGGTCGGCCATGGACAGGGCTTTCAAGGTGATGGGCGACGTTACGCCCAGATCATCAAGGCCCCAAATATGTTTTTGCAGAGAGATGCAGTTCGACAACTCTTCCTGAGTGGTCAAGGAACGGATTTCAACAGTCATAGCGTCCTCCTGATGCTTGTCACTCCGCGTCCTGCGAAGTCAGGAGAACTTGTGCAAAGATTATCCCAGTCTAAATATAGACTGATAACTATTTACATCTTTGCACTAAACGACTGTTTGAACACTATTTATTACCACCCCTTACCAGGGTTCATGATGTTCTGGGGATCAAAAATAGACTTGATGGAGTTCATAATTTGCACATTGAGCGCAGGAAGTTGTTCGGGCACGAAATAGGCCTTGGTCAGCCCGGTTCCATGCTCGCCGGAGATGGTGCCTCCCAGTTCCACGGCCAGTCGGAAGACCTCGTTCTTGGCGATGTGCGCCCGCTTCACTTCGTCGCTGTTTTCGCCGTCATGCATGATATTCACATGAATGTTGCCATCGCCCAGATGCCCGAAACAGAGCACGGTCAGATCATGACTCTCCCCGATCTTGTGGGCGCGCTCAACAGCCTCGGCCACGCGGGAACGCGGCACGGAAATATCCTCGGCGAGTTTGGTGGGTTTGATACGGAATGCTGCAGGAGAAATACCCCGCCGTACGGTCCAGATGCGCTCTTCTTCAACGCCACGCCCGGTCTCGATGGACACCGGCTTTTGCGGCTCCAACGCCTTGACCAGTTGCCGCACCTCGGCATTCACGCCCTCTTCGGTGCCATCCAGCTTGAACAGCAATGCGGCCTCGGCACTGTCCGCCAACGGGATCTCCTCCTCGCCCTGCCGCACGGCCTCCAGCGTGATTCTATCCATGAACTCACACGCCGCAGGGAGCACGCCCGATTGGAATACAGCTTTGGCGCCTTCCAATGACGATTGCAAGTCAGAGAACCCCACCAACACAGATGCCGACGCCTCGGGCAGAGGAATGAGTTTGACCGTAATCTCCGTGATCAGGCCCAGTTTGCCATTGGCCCCCACGAAGAGCCTCGTTAGATCGAGGCCTACTACATCTTTATGTGAGCGCCCGCCGCTGCGCATGACCTTGCCGCCCGGTAGCACCGCTTCCAGCCCCAGCACCCAGTCGCGCGTCACGCCGTACTTCACGGCCTTCAACCCGCCCGCGCAAGTGGACACGTTGCCGCCAATGGTGGAAATACGCACACTCGCCGGATCCGGTGGGTAAAACATCTTCTTTTCCGCGCAGATGTTCTGCAAATCCGACGTAATCACGCCCGGTTGTGTCACGGCGATGGCATCGTATTCGTCCACCTCCAGCACACGGTTCATCTTGAGCATGGAGACCACGAGACCGCCCAGACTCGGCACGGCGTTGCCCACTCTGCCTGTTCCCCGCGCCCTGCCGTAGATCGGCATGCGTTCCGTCTGCGCCCATTTCAACAGTTCCTCGATCTGCTCACGGCTCTGAGGCCGGACCACGCCCCACGGCATGGCGCGCTCCAGGCTCGCATCGGCCGAGAACGGCGCCATTTGTTCAGGCGACAGCAAACAGTCCTCGTCCGGGAAGAGGCCTTTCAGGAACCGCTTATGTGCGGATGTCAGCGATTTTGGATAGTTGGGCATAGGCTGAAAGTACGGCGGCGATGGAAGCGTGTCAATCAATCACCGTCCTCCGTAAATGGCACCATCAGGGTGCCCACGATGAACTTGGTACCAGCTAAAAAGAAACGAGCCCGGAAGCATGCTTCCGGGCTCGTTACAATCAGTTGTTTCCATCCAACGGACTTAGTTCAACCTTCCGGTTGCCGCCATTTGAATGGGAGCAGCCTTGTCGAGAGCTTTGAGATCACCATTTCGGTCGAATATGGGAGCACCCACCGGGAATTCACCGGCCATGATCTTTTCACGCATGTCAGCGAGGTGTTTTTTGGCCTGCTCGTCGGTCAGCGGCTTGTTGCTCTCATTGCGGGCCGTGAGGATAAAGACCACATCCCAATCCGTGGTGACACCGTCGGCATGGGCGGCCATCTGCTCAAAGGTCAAACCGGGATAGACCGGTTCATGGGCATCAAACAGGATGGCGGAGATTTCCTGCAAGCCGGACACATCCTGATCGGGCAACATGGCAGCGAGCATTTCTGGGGAAGCGAACTCACGCTTCATATAGACATACAGCAAATGATAGTTCTTGCCGCTGGCAAGACATGCACTCACGAGATCTTCGTAGGTCCTCAACACTACTTCATCACCTTTTTCAAAAACGATAGGATCTTGTCCGTATGAAGTTCGAACGGGCCAAGTTTTGGCGTAAACGAAATACACCCGCGCAGTTCATGGAGAGTCGCTTTACCATTCTTGGCTACAAGAATATCCAATTGATGAGAGATACGCTGTGTTGTTAGTCTGGTGTTATTCAAATACCCGACTTCAAACAATGTACGCTGATTATCAATGGGAGTAGTACTCACATCAATTTTCACCCCAAATCTGGCATAGGATCTTTCCAGTGAAAGCAAGAAATTATCAAACGATTTAAGATAGTCACCACTATCGAAGAAAGAATCAATCATTCCCATGCATTGATTTTTCTCTTCTTCACAGGAAATATCCAAATTCAGCTTCACTAAAGTTTCAAATAATTCCTTCTGAACATCCGTTCCAAACTTAACGACTTCTTGTGAAGCATCTTTGACGAACTCGCCAATAATAGAGCCACACGAATTCCCATTATGTGGCTCTACCATATTTAGGCCGGTTTGAAAGATCGAACGAAACCTGTCTTCATGGGCCATTCGCTTAAACTGCACAGCCTGCCGAAGTATCTCAATTTGACTCTCTGAAATCACGGAACAGTTTATTCTATTTGTACGCAGCCAACTGGCGTGCGGTGTCGCGAGCGATATCGCGATCCTTCAAATCCTGCTTCTTGGAATGGACGTTCTTACCTCGGCCCAATCCGATCTGCAGTTTCACCTTGCCCTTGGAAAAATACATTTTCATGGGCACGACTGTGAGTCCCTTCTGATCGACCTTGGACTGGAGCACTTCGATCTCGTGCTTGTGCAACAACAAACGGCGGCGCCGTTCGGGATCGTGCTGATCGTAAGGACCGGTCTGCTCGTAAGGGGCGATATGCACGCCTACGAGAAAGGCCGACCCATCGTGGAAGGAAACGTATCCATCCTTGAAAGAGACATGGCCGCCCCGCAAGGATTTGACCTCGGAACCGAGCAGGGAGATACCTGCCTCAAAGGTCTCGAGAATCTCATACAGGCGGCGGGCCTGCTTGTTCGTGCCAATGGTATTGGGCGACGTTTTATGCTTCTTCTTTTTTGCCATGATATATAGGAGCGCGGCCTAGGAGCCGGCTTCGTCGTTTTCGAGGAGCGAGGTGAAAAAGGACACCTCATCCGGGAAATGCTTGAAAATATTATCCATCACCAGATTGTTGATACGGCTTACCGTCCGGCATTCAAGGACGTCTTTGAGCAGTTTGCGGCAGTCATGCATGTTGGTCTGCCGGATAATGCGCTTGATGCCAGGAATAGCCTGAGGCGTGAGCGAGATGGAATCAATGCCCATACCGAGCAGGATGGGCACGCAGAACGGGTCACTCGCCACTTCGCCACACAGGGAGACTTCTATGCCTGCCTGATGCGCGGCGTCAACCACCAACTTGATGGTGCGCAGCGTGGCCGGATGCAACGGCTGATACAGATACGAGACGTGGTGGTTGGTCCGGTCCACGCCGATGGAATACTGAATCAGGTCGTTGGTGCCGATGGAAAAGAAATCCACTTCCTGAGCGAGATATTCTGCGATCATCACGGCTGCAGGCAGCTCGATCATGATGCCCACCGGGATGTTGGGATCGTACTCCACGCCCTCGCGGCGCAGCTCTGCCTTGGCCTGAGCTAGCCATGCCTTGGCCTGACGCACTTCCTTCACACCCGAAATCATGGGGAACATGAGGGAGACATTGCCATAAGCTGAAGCGCGCAGAATGGCCCGAAGCTGTGTCTTGAACAGCTTGGGATGCTTCAGGCAGAACCGGATGGCGCGCAGCCCCATGGCCGGATTGACCTCGTTCAGCTCGCCATAAGAGGAAATAAACTTGTCCGCCCCCAGATCAAGGGTACGGAAGATGACCTTGCGTGGTGACATGATGGCGGCCAGATCAATGTACTTTTCGGCCAGCTCATCCTCGTCGGGCAGCTCGGTGCGATTGAGGTACGCGTATTCCGTGCGGTACAGCCCAACGCCTTCGCCGCCGTTATCGATGACCGAGGCCACTTCTTCCACCAGCTCGATGTTGGCCATGACCTTGACACGGGAGCCGTCAAAGGTTTCGGCTGGCAACTGGCAGTGCCGCTTGATCTTGCGGGAATAGTCCTCAAAGAAAGCGGCGCGCTCGTTGTATTCTTCGAGCTCGTCGTCGGTGGGATTGACCACGATCTTGCCGGACAGACCGTCGATGACCACGAGGTCGCCGTCGTTGACGTAATCCTCCAGCTTGTCCACGCCCACCAGAGCGGGGATGGCAAGGGAACGGGCCATGATGCCGGTGTGCGAGGTCTTGCCGCCGCAGACCGTGGCAAAGCCCATGATCTTGTCCACCTGCAGTTCCACGGTATCCGCCGGAGTCAGGTCGTGAGCCATGATGATGGCGCGCCCCGACAGGGCTTCCAGATCGGCTTCATGGCCGATGAGTTTGGCCTGCACCTTATCCGCCACCACACGCACATCCTGCATGCGTTCGCGGATATACGGGTCATCGATGGCCCCGAAGGCGGCCTCCTGATCGGCTACGGCTTTTTCCAACGCCCAGGCCGCGTTCAGACCAAGGCTCTTGATATATTCCTCTGCGGTGCCGGACAATTTCGGGTCCTTGAGCATGAGGATATGGGTGTCGATGAGCAGGCCGTAATCCTTGAGCTCTGCGGGAACATGCTCACGGGTCGCGCTCAACTCCGCCTCCACCAGGGCAAAAGCATCGTGGAGCAGAGATATCTCGTTAGCCACCTGATCGGCGCTCACGGTCTGGCGCGGCAGGTGCGCCTTATGATTCCGGTTGACGAAAAACGCCTTGCCGATAGCTATGCCGGTGGCAACGGATATGCCCGAAAGGATCTTGTCGGCCATGTTTTACTCTTCGAACTTATTTGCAAACAGGGTTTGCAGGGCATCCGCGGCCTGTTCGGCATCGCTGCCGGATGCGCGGATTTCCAGCTTTTCACCCGGCCCGGCGGCCAGGGTCAACACGTCGAGGATGGATTTGGCATCCACTTCCTGTTCGTCATACACGAGGAGGATGTCCGCCTCAAAGGCCTGCGCCTGCTGAGCCAGCTTACCTGCGGGCCGGGCATGCAACCCGTGCTCGTTGGCAACGATGACCAGGCGGGACTGGACGTTTCCCCCGTCGCTGTTGGTTTGATTGTTGGTATTCATATATATCCTAATCTTGTTCCACCCCACTATATGGCTGATTGGGGCGAAAATAACAAGTTAAAGCGCGTTTCTTACCCACTGCTCTATGACCGGGAATGAATCTATCAACGCTACGAATATGGCCACCGCGAACACGCGGGAGACCATGCCCATACGGACAAACCGGCCAAACAACATGAGCGCCCCTACACCGATGAGCCATTCCCACCAGTCGTAGGGCCTCGGCCAAATCAGGGTCCACAGCCAGACCAGGAGCGCGGCATTGAGGTACTTGACCCGCCGCCCCCAGTTGATGAGGTCCCATCGTTTCAGCCGTTCCAGGAATTTGAAGCCCTGCCGGACCCCGCATATGAACGAGTACAGCCGGAAGACCTGCAATGCCGTGAAGATGCTTAGACCAAACAGCAGGGCCGCCGTATCCCAGCCGGACAGCAGCAGGCAGATGGTCATGAGCGCCCAGAAGATCAGCATGCTGCCGGCAAATACGGAGTCACCCAAGGCGGACAAGGTATACGAGGTGGTATCCTTGACCTTGGTTAACATCTTTGCCGGGAACCGACCTGCCGCGATGGCGCTCTCCACGTTCAACAGGATGCCCACCATGCATGGCATCCAGAACGGGTGTGACTGATAGTGTCGTACGTACCGTTTCTGCGCTGCCTTGAGCTCCTTGGGATCGGTATGGATCGCCTTCAGCCCGGGCTGCATGGCAAACACCAGCCCGATATTCTGCAGGCCGCGCGTATTGAAGCCCGCACCAGCCAAATAGCAGCGGAAAAAGCTGCGGCAATAAGCCATGGCGTGGGAGTCGGGATTATGCACGGTGTATTCCAAGTTTTCTTATATTAAATCAGACAGGGATGCCGCTCGCGGCGATTGTCGGGTGTCTTCGCCCCCGGCGGCCAAAGGGCTATACCCTTTGGAATCCCATTGTGCGCCTGTCGGCGCAAGGTTGTTTCAATAATTGCACTAGGTTCTCTATGAACGAAGCGCGTCTCGGGCAGGCCTCTCCTACCTCTGCCCCGGCAACAGTCGATACTTTGCCAGATATCGGCTGCACATCAGGGCCAGTACGACCTTGCCCGCATCCCAGACGATGAACGGCACCACACCAACCAGTATGGCCTTTTCAAACGTCATGGACAGGGCAATCTTCAACCAGACCGCACCGATACCGTATACAGCAATAAGTGCGAGCGCGCCATAGGCAAGACCCTTGCGCCACGGGATAGTTGCAGACTCCCGCCGGGCATAGCCGCAAACATACGCGGACGCCGCAAACCCGAAGAGATAGCCGCCCGTAGGACCGAGCAAATGGCCAAGGCCGGACTTGCCGCCCGCGAACACGGGCAATCCGATGGTGCCTGCCAACAGATAGAGGCCCACGGCAATGGCGCCACGTTTGGGGCCGAGCACATATCCGGCAAGAAAGACGAAGAGCGGCTGCATGGAGACAGGCACTGGACCTACGGGCACGATCAGATACGCGCCCGCGCTGATGGTGGCTGCCATGAGCGAAGTCCAGACCAGCATATGCAGATCAGTGAGCGTATTACTCTTCATGACTCACTCCTATCCAAGAATTTCCGGAACCAGTTCGGCCTCGCGGATTTCGTCCAGATCAGCCAGCACGTCGCCGCCGCTGGTGGTCAGGTAGTCGCCCACCATCAGGCCGTTCATGCCCGAGGTCAGCAACTCCTTGCGCCGCTCCGCACCAAACACGGTGGGACGGCCGCCGCAAATACGCAAAGTCCGATCCGGCAGCAGGAACCGGTAAAGCGCCACGATCTTGAGCGCCTCTTCGGGCGACAGGACCGGCTGTTTCTCCAGCGGTGTACCTGCAATCGGATGCAGAAAATTCATGGGAACCGACGGCACGCCCAGTTCTTTGAGCAGCATGGCCAGCTCCACCCGGTCTGTCCAGGATTCACCAATGCCGAAGATACCGCCCGAGCAGACGTACAATCCGGCGTCCATTCCGGCTCGCACCGCCCGCACGTCCTCTTCATAGGCGTGCGTGGTACACATCTTCGGAAAGAACGAAGCCGAAGTTTCCAGATTGTGATGGTACCCTTTCAGGCCTTCTTTTTTCAACGCCTTTAGTTGCGAACGGTCCAGAATTCCCGGTGACAGGTCCGGCTTGATGCCCAGCTTGGCCAAGCCGCGCACGGCTTCGGTGAATCCCGCGAGGTCGTCCCTACCCACCAGTTTGCCGCTGGCCACCACGCCGAAGCGTGTCACGCCGTGGTTTTGCGCCTTTCTGCCCGCCTCCACGATATCTTCAATGGGCAGCAGCGGGTATTCCGGGCTTTCCGCTCCATGGTGGCCCGACTGGGCGCAGAACGAACAGTTCTCGGAGCAGGTGCCGGATTTGGCGTTGATGATCGCGCACAGACCCAGTTCCTGTTTGAAGTGGGTTTGGCGGATCGAATGGGCGCAGGCCGACAGTTCGCCGAGGCGATCGTCGGGAAGGTCTACGATGTACTGGATGTCGGATTCGGTAAGCGGTGTCCCGTTCAGGACCTTACCGTGTATGGATTTAAGGCTCATAATTTTGTTTGTGCCGCCGGCTTTGCCTAAGAGCCCTGCCGGGGGCCTCCTCGCCGGAGAGGCGTCTCCGACGGCTTAAGAACCCTTTGGGAAAAGGGTTCTTAAGAATCTCCTAAACCTTTTGTCGCTCGCTTCGCTCGAAGCAACACGTCATGCTAGGCGTTGTTTTATTTATATAATCAACTTTTGCGCCGACAGGCGCAGATGGGATTCCAAAGGCCCTCGGCCTTTGGCCGGGTGCAGGGCAGGCAGCCCTGCTCGTCCACTCTTCATCCGCCCGCATGGGCGGTTCTCCCATTACTCTAATTAAAGGTCCCGCATCAAAGCATACACTTCCTTGGCTGTCCAGCCGGACACGCGTTCGGCTACACGGCGCGCCACTTCCTTGGGCTTGCCGCCTGCCTCGCGTTCCTCTTCGAGGAGTCGCACCACAGCTTCCTCGGAAGCATCGCCATCCTCGCCGCCTGGCGCAATGATAACCGTCAATTCGCCACGCAATTCGAAATCGAAATCGTCCAGCTCAGACAAGGTTCCACGCAGAAATTCTTCGTAATCCTTGGTTAATTCACGGGCCACGCAGAACTCGCGGTCACCGAGCTGCTCAAAGGCAATGGAGAGCGTTCCCTTGAGACGAGACTTGCGCTCAAAGAAAACGAGGGTCGCGCCGGTGTCACGATGGGCAGAGAACATCTTCTCTGTCTGTGACTTCTTGCGCGGGGGAAAGCCGAGAAAAGTATAGGGAAGCGGCGGCAGCCCGGATGCGGACAACGCAACAACAGGGGCGCTGGGGCCGGGAACGGGTGAAACATCAAAACCTTCGTCGCGGCAGGCGCGAACCAAGGTGAAGCCGGGGTCGGACAGCAGTGGTGTTCCGGCATCGGAGATCAATGCCACCGACATGCCGTCTTCCAAAAATCCAAGCACCTTGGGCAGGCGTTTGTCCTCGTTGTGCTCAAAGAAAGACATGAGGCGCCCGTGCCGTTCCAGCTCAAGACGCTTGAACAGAAGCCCGGCCCGGCGCGTGTCCTCGGCCAGAATCACGTCTGCGTCCATGAGCACTTCTCGTGCGCGAGGGGACAGATCGCCGATGTTGCCCAACGGGGTGGCTACCACCCACAGTTTTCCGTAGTCACTCATATATTACCACCCGCCTGTATGGTCGGTGAGATCAAATGCATTTTCAGTGTGCTCCACATCCATGGACACACCAGTGTCGATGACCGCGGCCAGATCGAACCGGCACGGTTCATCCCACAGGTCATGTTTGCTCAGATACTGACTGGCCGCCTTGACCAGCCGCGCCTGCTTCTTGCGGTTCAGGGCATCGCCGGGTGTTCCCATGGAACCGGCCCTCCGCGTCTTCACTTCCACAAAGACCACGGTGTCTCCGTCACGGCAGATCAGATCCAGCTCCCACTGCCGGAACCGCCAGTTGCGCTCCAGCACGCGAAAGCCCTTCTGCTCCAAAAACCTCGCCGCAGCATCCTCACCGAGGTCGCCGCGCTGTTTGGTCGGGATGATCTTGGACAGAAACCGCATGAGAGGGGTGATAGCACAGGGGAGAGCGGCTTGCCAGAGCGTGATCAGCGTCTGGCCAACTGCCGAACCACGGCGTCGGGGCTGAAATCATACCTTTTCAAGCGAGGATTGTGCGTCCTGGTAAACTGCTTGAAATCAATACGTTTCCAATTGGTGTGGTTCAGGACAGGCAGATACGTTTCGAGATTGCTCCGATCCACCAGTTGCATGTGAAATTCCTGGGTTGTCCCTTGGGTAGAAAAATCCTTGCCGTGATAATGATCATATATCAATGCCAGCACCCAGGCGCCTTCCATAAAGTGACCGCCCACGGAGGCTTCCAGCGTTCCATTCCGGACAGCATCCAGTCCGGCGTGAGTCCAATCCAAGCCTCCGACGAGGGAGTCCTTGCCGGGCTCCAGCCCTGCTTCCTGCAATGCCTTTGCCGCGCCCAAGGCCAGGGCGTCACTGGCAGCCCAGTAGACTCGCGCCTTGTGGTGTCGCACCAGCAGACCGCACGTCTTCTTGTACGCAACGTCACTGTCCCAATCAGTCAGCACATATTGGGAAAGGTCTGCATCAGGCGCATCCTTTACGACCTGCTGAAACGCCTTGCCCCTATCCACGGAAGCCGCAGAATCACGGCCGCCACCAATGCCGATCACATGGAGCTCACCGCGCCCGATCTTCAACGCCCGGGCGCGGTCGAGAAGTTTTTGGGCGAGGAGTTTTCCTGCCTCTGCATCATCGGGGTGGAGATGACCAATCCAGTGTTCATATTTTTCTCTCGGATAGCCCACGACATCCCGCTCACTCGCCATGATCCCTGTATTCACCGTGAAGATGTTCACTCCTTTCCGCTCAGCCGCCTCCAGCAAATCACAGGAACTGGCTGCGAGATACACATGCACGAGATAATCAATCGCTCCGGGGTCGGCCATTGCCTTTCGGGCAACATTCACTGCGTCGATGCGATCCCCGGCGCATACAAGGGTCAGTTCAATGCCGAGACTGTCTGCAGCAGCATTCATGAAGTCGAGATATTCACTCCAAAAGGGATGCTTGTTGTCACATGTAGGAGACACCATGGTCACACGAATGGGCTCATCCGTTTCAGCCGCTAATACAGGCAACTGCCATGAACAGACCACAGCGCATACAATAGCAAAAACCAATACAAATCTCATGAACACCGCCAACAGTATCTATACAAAGAATGCAACAATTACAGAGAAATACACCAAAGCAGACCCATACCATTCCAGCCACTCTGAAGCAATAGCATTAAAACAATCGAGACTCCCCTTTTCACTGCTTTCACCTACCCAATGACGACTTGAGTGCGGCTTTCATTATTTCCACTCATCTCATTTATGTTGTACGAGGAGCCATGGAGGAATTCCCATGCTCAAATATGCGATGATCGGCGGCGGGCCCGGTGCGTTTGTCGGTGCAGTGCATCGGCGCGCCCTCATGCTCAATGGACAGGCAAAACTGGTGGCAGGATGTTTTTCCCGTGATCTGGAGAAAAGCCACGCCATCGGCGCAGAATTGGGATTGAATGAAGACCGGCTGTACGCCACTCCCGAAGAGATGGCCCGACTGGAAGCCGGCGATATCGACTTCGCCGTCGTTGTTACCTCCAACGAGGCGCACTACCCCAATGTCAAATCCTGCCTTGAGCACGGCATCCATGTCATGTGCGACAAGCCTTTTACTCACACCTCGGCGCAGGCCGCCGAGCTGGTGGAACTGGCCCGCTCCAAGGGGCTGACTCTGGGCGTGACGTATACCTACGCGGGCTACCCCATGGTGCGGCAGATGAAAGAGATGATCGCGCGCGGCGATATCGGCGAGATTAGGTTCATCAACTGCGAATACCCGCAGGGCTGGCTGGCCGAGATGCTGGAGGCAACGGGCCATATCCAAGCCTCGTGGCGAGCTGATCCAGCCCGCAGCGGCGGCGTTCTGTCGCTGGGCGACGTGGGCACCCATGTGGAGTACCTCGTGCCGCATGTCACCGGACTGAAACTCACCCGCCTGGCCGCCCGCCTCGACACCCTCGTGCCGGGCCGTCAACTGGACGACAACGGCACCATCCTCACGGAATACGACTCCGGCGCGCGCGGCATGTACTGGTACTCACAGGCCGCCACCGGCATGGTCAACGGCCTCACCCTGCGCATCTTCGGTTCCGAAGGCGGGCTGGAGTGGCATCAGGAAGACCCGGACCACCTGCGCCACATGCCGCTGGGCCAACCCGCCCGGACGATCGTGCGCGGCACCCCGGACCTGACCCCCGGCGCGCAGGCATTCTCCCACACGCCCCCCGGCCACCCCGAAGGCTGGCTCCTCGCCTTTGCCAACATCTACACCAATTTCTGCAACACCATCGCCCACGGCGCAGCGCCGGATTTCCCCACTGGCGAAGATGGCCTGCGGGGCGTGCAGTTCATCGAGACCTGTCTGGAGAGTTCCCGCAACGACACGACGTGGATACAGTTGTAACCACCCTATGGACAAATCCCCACCCGACCGATAGAGACACATACAATGCAGTCCACACTCACTACATGGCCCAAATTCCGAGAAGAAAAGCCGCGCATCCTCCTCCTCACCAGCCAGTATTTCCTTATTGGAGAGCTGGAGGCGGCCTGCCGACGCCTTGATATCGAACACCTGCTCATGGATTTCGGTACTCGTGAGATGGACCTCGACACCTTTGTGTCCAAGATGGTCTCCACCCTGACCTCGTTCAAACCGGACTTCGTGCTCACCGTGAATCATCTGGGCGTGGACCGGGAAGGTGTGCTCACCACCCTGCTGGACAAGTTCGACGTACCGCTGGCCTCGTGGTTCGTGGACAATCCCCATCTCATCCTCGGCGCGTATCAGAATCTGCATGATGCCCGCTCCGCCATCTTCACATGGGATGTGGACAACATCGAATCCCTGAAAGAGATGGGCTTCGACAACGTATTTCATCTGCCGCTGGCCGCCGACCCAACTCGGCTGGTCCCCAACAGGGCCGAGCCTGTGGAAGCGTGGCGCGCCCCCATCTCGTTCGTGGGCAACTCCATGCTCACCAAGACCATCAGGCGCATCGAGGCAGCCATGCCATCACAACGACTGGTAGAATCCGGTATCATGGTGGCCAAGGCATTCGGCGAATCGGAAGAACGATGCTCCGGTCGTTTCCTGAAAAAGAATTTCCCGGAACTGCGCGACGATTTTGAAGCGCTGGGAACACCCGAACGCAAGCAGGCGTTCGAGACGTTTCTGACATGGCAGGCCACCCTCATGTACCGGCTGGATTGCGTCCTGCGCATTCTGGATTTCGATGCCCTTATCGTGGGCGACCCGGGCTGGCATGAACTGCTCCAAGGTCGCGAAGGATGGCGGTATCACTCCGAGCTGTCCTATTATGAAGATCTGCCCGACTTTTATCCCCTCAGTGACATCAACTTCAACTGCACCAGCCAGCAGATGAAGGGTGCTGTAAACCAGCGCGTGTTCGACGTTCCCTGCTGCGGTGCGTTCCTGCTCACGGATTATCGCCGACAGATGGAAGACCTCTTCGAGCCGGGGCGCGAGATCGTGTTCTACAATCACCCGGACGAAATCCCCGGGCTGGTGGACATCTACCTCAATGCTCCTGACAAGCGGCAACGCATTGCCGAGGCCGCCCGCACGCGCATCCTTGCCGAACACACCTACGACCATCGCATGGCTTCACTTTTGGAAAACATGCGCCAGACCTTTGCCTAGGAGCATGCGGTGAACAAGAAACCGATCCTCGTGCTGCAAATGCAAAGGATGGGCGATCTCATCCTGTCCTATCCGCTGGCGCTGTGGCTCTCCCGGAAATACCCGGGACACCCCATCTTCGTAGCGGCAGAGAAAATGTTCTATGAGCCGCTCATGCGCGTCTCGCCAGCCGTGACCTATTTCCCGTGGACCGGCACCCACGTGCTCAAGCAGCACGACTACGAGCTGGTCATCAACCTGAGCATTCAGGAAAAAGCAGCCCGTCTGGCCGACGAGGTCAAGGCAGACCACAAGATCGGCCCGGTGCAATCCGAGGACGGCAGCTATTTCGTGCATGGTCAGTGGCAGCTCTACCGAACCTCGCTGGTCAAAAACAATCTCTACAACCGCTACCACTGGGCCGAGCTCAACGCGATGGACGTCATCACCTTCGAGGAGATGGCCAGGACCCGCTTCAATGAACCGCGCACCCATAAAGCCGACAAGAAGAGCGTCGGCCTGTTCATCGGTGCCAGCGAAGCAGCCAAGCGCCCCACCCCGAAGTTCTGGGCAGAGCTCATTCGCCATCTGTTGCAGCGCGGCATGCACCCGGTCATTTTCGGCGGCCCTGCCGAGGTAGAAATGGGCGACGAGGTAGTACGACTGGCCAATGCTCCGGTTCTCAACCAGTGCGGCAAGCTCGGTTTGGACGAGATGGCAGCCATCGGGCAAACCTTAAGTCTGTTCATCACCCCGGACACCGGCCCCATGCACCTGGCAGCCTGGACAGGGCTTCGATGCCTCAATCTTTCCATGGGCAACGTCAATCCGTGGGAGACCGGCCCCTTCATGCCCAACCACTATGTGCTTCGTGCCGACATGGAATGCGCCAAGGGATGCTGGCAGTGCACCCGTTCACGGCTCCATTGTCACGATCCTTTCGATCCCAAGCGCATCGCTGTGCTCGCCAGTCGCATCATCGCCGGAGACGATCGTAACAAGCTCGCCAAAATGCGGTTACCCGGTCTGTCCTTTCACCTCACAGGCAAGAAGAGCGGCCTCTATCATCTGCACCGGCTGGACTCCGAACCAGTGGACAACGAGCGATATGCCTCACGATTCTGGCAGGATTTCTTTGCCTATCGTTTCTCCTTGTTCAATGCATTTGACGAGACAAGAGTGCGCGGGCTCTGGCAGGAATTGACCGACAACAGCCCGGCTTTGGCCGACGAGTTGCTCGCTCATCTGCCGAAGATAGGACGCCAGTTCACCCACGGACTCAAGACCGGTTCCCTGAGAGACGACACCTTCTGGGCGGACAGCCCTGCCATTGCCAAACCCTTCACCGGGTTCGTGCACATGGGTCTACAGAATGGCAATTACGATCGCGCGGCATGGAAGCTTGCCATGACGCATCTCGAAGCCCTGATCGGCTGCTGCCGATAGTCAGTATAAGAATAAGAGGATGGAGGTCGCAGGCCGACCTCCTGCCCTGACTTTCGTCCCTCACAAAAACCAGCCCACCGCCGAAAGCGGCGTTTTTTTCCCACCGAGCCACCCCATAAGTTGCTGTAATTTAGCTGTTTCCTTTTTGGCACGCCTTTTGATTGAAAAGGCACCGAAGGAGAAAACCATGCAGAATATTCCCGGCATCGCATTGGAGACAGCTACCGAACAATACAAGGCAGGAAAATTTTCCAGTGCCAAGAGCAGCGAACAGCAGACGCTGTTCAATGAATTGTTCGACCAGCATTCCACCCGCATGGAGAACGAGCTTGCCCTGAAGCCCGTCTCTACTGAGGACCAAATGCTTGAGAGCGCTCCCGAAATCGCTACCGAGACGGAAGCCCCGGTCAACGCCGCCAACACCAAGGCTCCCGTCAAGGAAGACCCACAGCATGCTGTTGAGCGTGACCGCGACCAGAAGATGACGCAGGAAGACCTCGATCAGGTCAGGGACGACCTCGAGGAATATGGCATGAGCGAAGCGGAGATTGCCGAGATCGAAGAGAAGGTCAACAGTGAAGAAGGCATGACGTGGGGCGAATTCGTTTCCACCGTGGCTCACAAGATGAAGGAGCTTCGCAAGGTTGATCTGACCGACGAGCAAAAGGAAAATCTCAACACCTTCTTCTCCAAGTTCGGCTTCAACGAAAAGGAATCCGCCAAGCTGATCAAGCAGCTGGAACAGGGCGACACCGCCAGCGTGATGGAAGCCTTGCAGGCGAAGATCGATCAGATGCCGGACACCAAGAATCTGCTGTTCTCCAAGGAAGAGCTGGAAGCCTTTTCCGCAGCCATGAATTTCTCCAAGGAGTTCACCTCCAAGATCAAGGAAGCCTTTGGCCAGAACATGATGGCCAAGGAAGTGAAGGAAGCCTTCACCATGATCCGTCAGGAAATGGCTGATCTTGATCAGAAGGACGTGAACCTGGTTCGCTCCATCGGCAAGGCCTTTGTCGCCGCCATGAAGGAGAACCACAAGGAGACCACCGCAGCCAAGGATCTGAACGAGCAGGTGGACCTCAAGCCTCGCGTGGCTGAGGATGGCCCCAAGGTCGCCACCAAGGAAGACCTCAAGGAAGCGGTAGAGAAGCGCAGGGACACTCAGGCCGACACCAATGTCCGCACCAAGACTGAGCAGAAGTCCATGCCCGAGCAGACCAAGCAGGAAGTGATGGATCAGGACGCCGGACAGAGTGAATCCGACGAAACCTGGAACAACTTCTTTGGCAAGCTTCAGGAAAACTCCACCCACAAGCCTGCGGCCAACTTCACAGGCAAGACCGAGGGTATCGAGTCCATGCTCAAGACCGGCCTGGCCGAAGCCAACGCCAACACCCAGTCCAAGACCCAGGCGTGGGAAAAGATTTCCGCCCCCAAGGTCATGCGTCAGGTGGAAAACGGCTTCATCAAGACCCTTGAAAATGGTGCCAAGCAGCTCACCCTGCAACTCACTCCGGAAAATCTCGGCAAGCTGAATGTCATGCTGCAGGTCAACGGCAAGGAAGTCAGCGCCACCATCCGGGCAGAGAATGCAGACGCCGCCAGAGTCATCATGGAGAACATTGATGTTCTTAAGAGTTCTTTAGAAAACCAAGGCTTAAAGGTCGATAAGCTGGAAGTCCAGACAGGGCTCGCAAGTGACCAGAGTTTCGATAACTGGTTCGGATCCAATGAACACAACCTCGCCCGCGATCGCGAAGCCATGGTCGCAATGCGCAACCACATGAAGCAAATGCGTGAAGAAAGCTCAAGCTTGGCTCAAGAAATGCAAAACGTACATAGGCAGGCAAATCATGCCGACCAAGGGTTACACGTTATTGCATAGCGAGGTCTATCATGGGTTACGTAGACAGCACTGGACAAATCTTGGGAGCACAGGAGTCGCGAATGGCGGCATCCAATACTCCCGAGCACAAGACACAAATGGACAGGGATGATTTCCTGACCATCCTGGTGGCACAGCTTACCCACCAGGATCCGCTCAGCCCGATGGAGGACACCGACATGACCTCCCAGCTGGCGGAATTCTCAAGCCTTGAGCAGCTGACCAACATCAACGAAGGCATCAACGATCTGGGCACCAACATGCAGCAGACCGACATGCTCTCCGCCGTCAGCTTCATCGGCAAGGAAGTCAAGGCCGAAGGTTACAAGATCAGTGTAAACGAAGGCAACGCAACCAGCATCTACTACGGCTTTGGCGAGCCCGTCTCGAAGATCATGATGAACATCTACGACGACGAAGGCGCCATCATCCGTTCAATCGATCTGGGCAGCAAGCAGGCCGGTTCCTACCAGTACGAATGGGACGGCAAGAACGAAGGCGGCCAGACTGTACCTGACGGTCAGTACGGCATCGGCATCCTGGGTACGGATGTGGACGGTAAGCCCGTCATGGTCCAGACAGAAATTTCCGGTACTGTTGACGCAGTGGTCAACGAAAGCGGCACACAGTACCTGCGCCTCAAGGATGGACGATTCCTGAGCTTCCTGAACGTCAAGGAAATCGTTGACCCGGGCACCGCCCCGGTCACCGACTCCGAGACCACCACGGAAACGGAATAGTCAACAGGCACAATACCGACCGGGGAAGAATGGCCCCGGACTCTTGGAGAAGAGATAGGAGGTTATCATGGGTTTAGGTTCATCACTGTATTCGGGCATCACCGGTTTGACGGTGCACTCCGAACGAATGACGGTCATCGGCAACAACCTTGCCAACGTCAACACCACAGGCTTCAAAGGCTCTCGAATGCACTTCGAGGACCTGTTGAGCCAAGATTTTGCAACAGTCAACGGTATCGGCCAGGTGGGTCGCGGCGTGCGCGTCTCGTCCATCTACTCCGACTACGGCCAGGGGTCCTTCGAGTCCTCCACCGAGTCCACGGATATGGCCATCTCCGGTAACGGGTTCTTCACCGTCTCGCCCAAGGGACAGGAAGACAAGTTCTACACCCGCGCCGGCAACTTCCGTTTCGACGACGACGGTTATCTGGTAGATCCGCACGGATACGTGGTTCAGGGTTGGGAAGTGGAGCAGTCCACCACCACCGTTTCCACCACGTCCTCGTCCACCAACACCAGCTCCGACACCACACGTATCATCGGCACGCCCACGGACATCCGCCTGGAGAACTTCCAGTCGCCGCCCAAGGCAACCAGTACCGTTGAGATGGTGACCAACCTCGATCCCGACGCATCGGACAACTCTACCAGTTCCACCAACCCCTACTTCGCCATGTTCCAGAACTGGGACGGCACCGCGGACACCCCACTCCCGTCCACCTCATACGCATATGCCACCACCCTGAAGGTATATGACGACATCGGTACCGCGCACAACGTGACCGCCTATTTTGATCCGGTCACCTTGTCCAACGCGGGTGGCGACACCGTATGGGAATACATGATCACTGTTGACCCCACTGCTGACAAGCGCACCCTCTCCGGTGCGGACGGCAACCTGACCGCCATCGGCCAGGGCCAGACCTCGGCAGCCGGCGTCCTCATGATCGGCACCATGACTTTTACCACTGGTACCCTGTCGGGCATGAGCGCCTACACGCTCAAGTCCAATGGTGGCTCCCTCGGTCCCAAGAGCCTTTCCAACTGGGATCTGGCCGACTTCTCCACCTCGGGCTATCCGGTATTTACCGCCAACTTCCTGGGCAAGTCCAACGCCAGTACCGCTGAGTCGACGAACGCGACTCCTCTGCAGCTGAACTTCGGCCTGTCCAACAAGGATCTGTCCAGTAACGGCAGTGGCGCAGTGACCAAGGGCTGGTCTTCACAGCTCGGCACCCTGCCCACCTTCGCCAACGCAGCTCAGATGTCTTACGTCAGTAACACTGGTTGGCTGCCCAACTTCAAGGACCCCTCTGTCAGCGCCCTGTCCACTCAGAGCTTCGACACCGGCGGCTCCTCCACCCTGTTCCAGAGCCAGGACGGCTACTCCGCAGGTATCCTGCAGAACATCTCCGTCTCCCGCGATGGTATCCTGACCGGTAACTATTCCAACGGACAGGTCCTCGAGCTCTACTCCATTACCTTGGCAACCTTTACCAACCAGCACGGCCTGCGTCGTGACGGCGGTAATCTCTTCACGGAAACCAATGAATCCGGCCCGGCACTGACCGGTCAGGCAGGCTCTTCTGGCAAGGGAACCATTGACGGCAACTCACTGGAAATGTCCAACGTCGACATGGCCACCGAGTTCGTCCGAATGATCACCACCCAGCGCGGTTTCCAGGCAAACACCAAGGTAATCACAACCACGGACTCCATGCTCGGCGAAGTTATCGCCATGAAGCGTTAGTCAAATAACCCAAGGTCTTAAGTGTAACCCATACTGATAAGACTCCTTCTCCAGTCCCGAGTCTGACCCGCCCGGGACATCGAAAACCAGACGGCCCGCTCTTACGAGCGGGCCGTTCTGGTTTTGCATGGTGCGCCGGCTTGCGATAGCGGCGCATCTGCTGCGTTGACGGGCGCGATTCAATCCTCACCGTAGCGTTGCTACGCCTCCGGGTGAATCGTGCCCGTCGCCTTGCAGCTGCACCACTCTCACAAGCCTCACGTGGTCGGGGATAAGAATATCTTGCTTGGGGCGGTGGGCGTTAACCCGGTGTTGGGTGCTGCGCACCCAAGGCCCTCAGGGTGTTTTTTTGGGGAAGGGCTATCGCAAAAATCAGTAGTCCGTGTCGTATTCGCGGCGGTACATGGGGGTTCGGGTTTTGTTGCCTTTGAAGCCGTAACGTTCGTAGAAGCCGCATTTCTCATCGAAGGAGATGAGAACTTTGCGCAGGACGTGTTTGTAACGCTCTACCAACCGTTCCATGATGCCGTGGCCGATCCCCTGACCGTGGTAGTCGGGGTGCACCAGCAGGTAGGACAGATAGGCCACCAGATGGCCGTCAGACAGGACTGCAGCCAATCCTACGAGTCTGTCCTTGTCCCAGGCTGAAATGACCAAGTCGGAGCCCTCCATGGCCTTGGCGATGGTTTCGGGGAAGTCGCCGGACTTCCACCCCTGGGCCTGATAGAGCGCGCCCAGTGCTGCCGCATCAATGCTCTTGGTGTCTTTATATTGAATAGTCATCAGCGTAGCTCTCCTTGCCTTTCTTTACCTTTTATCAGCCATTTTCAAACAGGCATTTTTTGCTGCCAAGCTGCCAAACCCTTGACAATCGGCACTTTCTGCCCCCTTCGCCCCCCGGTAAATATGGCCTTTCTAGACTTTATTTAGATGGATACAGGCTTAATATTACTTAATAAAACATTGTTGGCACACATGCTGCTTAAGAAAGCGCAAATGGATTTGACGATCGAACAAGGAGGGTTCAGATGTCTTTAGTCATTAACCACAACCTCATGGCGATGAACGCCCAGAGAAACCTGACTGACCACTATGGTCGTCTGGGTGTCTCGACCAGGCGTTTGTCTTCCGGTCTGCGTGTCGGCACGGCTGCTGATGACGCTGCCGGATTGGCGATTCGCGAACTCATGCGTTCGGAAATCAGCTCTCTGCACCAGGGCATCCGAAACGCATCCGATGCGATCTCCCTGATTCAGACCGCTGACGGCGCGCTGCAGGTTATCGATGAAAAGCTCATTCGCATGAAGGAACTTGCGATGCAGGCTTCCACCGGTACCTACAACTCCGACCAGCGTCTGATCATTGACTCCGAGTACCAGGCTATGTCCTCGGAAATCAATCGTATCGCGACTGCCACCGACTTCAACGGAATTTACCTCCTGAATGGTAACCTTTCCGGTGACCTCGGCTCTGCGACCAACCCGCACAATGGTCGCGGCATTTCGTCCACTGGCCCGCTGAAGATTCACTTCGGTACCGGTAACGACTCTGCCGAGGATTACTACTACATTGCCATTCAGGGATCGACTGCATCCGCATTCGGCCTCGGTCACGCTGCTGCCGCCAAGTCCGGTAGCACCACCGAGGAGATCAATGCGGGTAAGGCGATCTCCACCCAGGCGCTGGCGCAGGCTGCCATGGCGGCGATTAACAACGCCATTATCTCCAAGGATAAGATCCGCGCTAACCTTGGTTCCATGCAGAACCGACTGGAAAACACCATCACCAACCTGGAAATCCAGTCCGAGAACCTGCAGGCTGCAGAATCCCGTATTTCTGACGTCGACGTGGCGACTGAAATGACGGAATTCGTCCGCAACCAGATCCTCACCCAGTCCGCTGTTGCCATGCTGGCACAGGCCAACTCTCTGCCGAGAATGGCCATGCAGCTCATCGGCGGCTAGTCGTAAGACACATCATACGACTGAAGACAATCGGAATCCCGCTCGGGGGCACACACCCCCGAGCTCGATTCCGGTTGTTTCCTGTTGCGGATATTGGCCCGATTGCTTCGTTGCTGCGCAACATGCTGCCCCTTGCGTACTGGCGTACGCGGCGGCCCATCATGTTGCTTGCGCCTCGCACTCGAACCAATCTCCACAACAGGAAAAACTCCCCGGACGCTTTCGCAGCCGGGGAGTTTCTTTTTGGTTCCGGTGTAGTCTTTGTCAGCTACATATCAAACAGATAATCCAATGCCCTCATGGCAGAGTCCTGTTCAGCGCGTTTCACGCTGGAGCCGCTGCCGCGAAAAACTTCGCCGGTAGGCAGGGTGGCGTCCACGTCGAAGACTTTTTCGTGTTCCGGGCCACTGGTCCCGACAAGGGCATAAATGGGACGGTCCTTGAAACGGTCCTGCGAGACTTCCTGTAATCGACTTTTATAGTCTTTTGTTTCCGGCACCTTGGCCTGCTCAGGCCATTTGTCACGGAAGACATGCAGTATGGTCTGCTTGGCGGCTTCGAACCCCCCGTCGAGGAAAACCGCGCCCAGCACGGCCTCGAAAGCATCGGCCAGCAGCGCGTCGCGTTCACGGCCGCCCTGCAATTCTTCACCCTTGCCGAGCAGAATATACTTGTTTAATTTCATTTCCCGAGCCAAGGTTGCTAAGCTCTTTTCCTTAACCAACTGGGATCTGATCCGTGTCAGCTGCCCCTCGGGCGCTTCCGGAAAGCGTTTAAAGCCTTCTTCGGAAATACACAGCTCCAATACGGCATCGCCCAGGAACTCAAGACGCTCGTTGTCGTCATTGCACTCCTGTTCGTTGGCGTAAGAACTATGCGTCAGCGCGGTGGTGAGAAGCTTGACTTGGTCAAACCTATGGTGAATACAATCCTGAAGGTCACCTGTATCCATTCAACCTCCTGCGGTCTATGCAATCAAACGCGAAACTAAAGCACCTTTTCAATCCCGACTCCATTGCCGTTGTCGGTGCATCGAGACATCCGGGTAAACTCGGCCATGTCATCATGTCCAACATTCTGCGCGCAGGGTACAAGGGGAAATTGTTTCCCGTCAATCCCGCAGGCGGTGAAATCCTCGGACTGGAAGTATCCACCTCCACCGACAATCTGCCAGTACCGCCGGACCTCGGCATCATCACGTTGCCACGCGAGAAAGTTCTGACCGCCATGGAAGATCTGGCAGCGGCCAATGTCTCGGCCATCTGCGTCATCACCGCGGGCTTCCGTGAGACCGGTCGCGACGGCTTTGAGCTGGAAATGGCCATGGCCGATCTCGCTCGCCGAAAGGGCATCACGCTCCTCGGCCCCAACTCTCTTGGCCTCGTTAATACCGAGAACGGTCTGGACGCCACCATTGCGCAGGCATCTCCCGCCAAGGGCTCCATCGCATTTTTTTCCCAGTCCGGCGCACTCTGTTCCGCCATTCTGGATTGGGCCGACGGCGAGAACATCGGTTTCTCCAAGTTCGTGAGCCTCGGCAACAAGGCGGGCCTGTCCGAGGCCGACGTCCTCGAAGCGTTGGGCGACGATCCCGAGACCAAGGTCATCATCGGCTACCTCGAAAGTGTGGACGATGGCGAAAAATTTCTCCGCAAGGCCCGACTGGTGACCGAAAAGAAACCGGTCATCATGATTAAGGCGGGTACCACCCAGTCCGGCGCACGCGCCACGTCGAGCCATACCGGCTCCATGGCTGGCTCCGTGGTGGCCTCCACCGCTGCCCTGCGACAGGCAGGCATCATTCAGGTTCACGATCTGGAAGCACTGTTCGACCTTGCCCGCGCCTTTGCCACCCAGCCCCTGCCCGAAGGCCCGAATCTGACCGTTGTCACCAACTCCGGTGGTCCCGGCATTCTGGCTGCCGATGCCTGTGAAGGCGCAGGATTGCATCTGGCCCGTCCGGCGCAGAAGACCTTGGACATCCTGTCCGAAGCCCTGCCGCCCTTTGCCGCCATATACAATCCCATCGACATCATCGGCGATGCCAAGGCAGACCGCTACCGCGTCACTCTCGAGGCAGTGGCAACCGACGAATTTACCAACGCCATCATGGTGTTGCTGACGCCCACGGCATCGGCTGAGATCGAAGAGACCGCCCAGGCCGTCATCGAAGTGGCCAAGGATTGCGACAAGCCGATCTTCGCCTGCTTCATGGGCGATGAGCGAATCGGCCCCGGCCGCGACATGCTGCTGGCCGCAGGCATTCCCTGCTACGGTTATCCCGAGCCCGCCATCCGCGCCATCTCGGCCATGCACGCCCAGTACAGCTGGCGCCATCGCCCCTTCCCAGTGGAAGTGTGTTTCCGCCGTGACAAGGGCAAGGCCGAACGTCTCATCCGCAAGTCTCGCAAGATCGGGCTCAAGGAGCTTCCCTTTGCCGACGCCATGGACATGGCCATGGCCTACGAGCTGCCCATCCCGGAGACACGCCTTGTTCGTACCAGTGATCAGGCAGTGCGCGCAGCCAAGAAGCTCGGCTACCCCGTGGCGCTCAAGATCGTTTCGCCCCACATCGCCAATCGCAGCGACGTGGACGGCGTGGCCCTCGACCTGCACACCCCGCGTGAAGTGCGTGACGCATGGCTCGATATCACCACCCGCACCCAGCGCAAACGCCCCGACGCGTATCTCGCCGGTTGTCTTGTCCAGACCATGGGCCCGACCAAGGCACGTGAAGTGGTGGTCAAGTTCACGCAGGATCCGCAGTTCGGTCCCCTCATCTCTTTCTCGCTGGCAGGGCCGTCCGCCGAAGTGCTCAAGGACATCAGTTACCGCCTCGCGCCGCTGACCCTGCAAGACGCGCAGGACATCGTGCGCGAGATCAAATCTTTCCCGCTGTTGCGCGGTGCGCGCGGCGAAGACCCGGTGGATTTAGCAGCCATCGAAGATATTTTATTGTCCATGTCACAGATGGCATCGGACTTCCCGGACATTCAGGAGGCGGAGCTCAATCCGATCCTGGTAAACGCCGAAGGCGCATTGGTCACCGACCTTCGCTTGACCATAGGCTGATTTTTTCGCAATGTTATACAGTTGGGTAGCGCAGACATATCCGACGCTTCATACTCAGGAGGAACATAGGCATGGCAGGACTCTACATAGGCTCGACAACCGGGTACTCAGGCAAGAACATGATCGTCATGGGTCTGGGGCTTCGTCTTCAGAAAGAAGGCTTCAACGTCGGCTACATGAAACCGGTCGGCGCCATGCCCATGGAGATCGACGGCAAGCTGGGCGATGAAGACGCTGCCTTTGTGCAGGACGTCCTCGGCGTATCCGAAGACCCCGAGCTCGTCACCCCCGTGGTCGTCACTCAGGACTTCAAGGTCAAGGCCTTCACCGGCAAGATGGAAGGACTCCTCGACAAGATCGTGGACGGCTACAAGGCCATCTCCGAGTCCAAGGACATCACCCTCGTGGCCGGTTCCGGCTCCATGTACTCCGGCAAGTACTGTGACACCGACGCCGTCTCCGTCATCAAGAAGCTCGGCATCAAGACCATCATCATCGATCGTTTCCAGAAAGAACTGAAATACGATTACCTCATGATGATGAAGGAACACCTCGGCGATCTCCTCGCCGGTGTCATCCTCAACGACGTGCCGCCCCACTTCATGGACGAGATCAAGCAGCTGCTCGGTCCCGCCCTCGAAAACAAAGGCGTCAAGATTCTCGGTGTCATCCCTCACGATCCTCTCATGGGCGCCATCAAGGTGGGCGACCTGGCCGATCGTCTCGGCGGCAAGATCATTTCCGCGCACAACAAGTCCGAACGCGTGGTCGAGTCCTTCCTCATCGGTACCATGCAGGTTGAAAACTTCATGACCCACTTCCGCAAGAAGAAGAACTCCGCCATCATCGTCGGCGGTGACCGTTCCGACGTACAGCTCGTCGCCCTCGAAGGCGACTGCCCCTGTCTCGTTCTGACCGGTAATCTTTACCCCAACGACATCATCCTCACCCGCTCCGAGGTGCTCGAAACGCCCATCATCATGGTCCGCGAAGACACCTTCACCGTGGCAAAGAAGATGGACGACATCCTCTCCCGCCACAAGCTGCGCGACGCCATCAAGATCAAGCAGGGTGCCGAACTCGTTGCCGACAACATCGACTTCCACCACCTCCGCAGCGAGCTGGGCCTGAAGTAAGGCACAAGCAATACAATCCCAAAGGCCGTCTCAACCGAGGCGGCCTTTTTTTATGAAATCAGGTCTTGAAACCGCTCTGACGAGCGGGATGAAGAATGGACTAGCAGGGTTTTCACCCCTGCACCCGACCAAAGGCCGAGGGCCTTTGGAATCCCATTGGCGCTTACGCGCGAAGTTACTAGAAAAAGATAAATCTCAGAGCCCAATAAATTTTCATCCTATCCAAACGAAGCCCTACACCAGCCCTTGAACACGAGCCTAGAAGCTGACCAAATAGAATGCCGCTGATCAACTATACGTTAGGCAGCGACGATAGTCGCGAATAATGATTAAAGGTATTCTATTTGGATCAGATTCTTAGCGAGTGAGCAGAAGGCGGCCAAGCACACAAAGCCGAGTTTCTTTGGTTCTTTCTTGGGGCGGCTCAGCCAAGAAAGAACCCCGCCGGGAGGGCATGGAGGAGCAAAGCGACGACTCTCAAGCGTCGAAGACGCGCTACTCCTCATCAAATCGCGGCTGATAAGCCGCCTCCACTTCTGCCTTTCCTACTTCCTCCCCACAAACACCCCACCCCCAACCACACAACACGCTGCGATCTGAGCAAAAGTCAGTGTCTCCCCCAACATCAACCAACCAGCAATCAACGCCACTGGCGAAACAAGATTAATCGACAAGGCCGCCTTCCCGGCAGGCATGAATGTCATGGCCATATTATAGAGCCCGAATGCGCCCAGCGACACGAACAGCCCCAAATATCCCACCGCCAACCATGCCGACATGGGCACCGAACCAAACGGGAACCCGCCCGTCATCAACGCCCACGGCAGGAAAAACACCGCGCCCACCACACACTGCATGGAGGTCAGCCACCATGTGGAGTAGCGCACGGACAGCCGCTTGAGCACCACCATATAGATGGCGGCACAGATCATGGCACCCACTTCCATCAGATTGCCGAGGGCAGGATTAGGTGCATTCTCGCCGGAAGCCCCGCCCATGGAAAGCCAGACGACACCACCGATGGAAACGAGCAGGCCGACCACACCGCGTGCGGACATGGGTTCTTTCAATATTGCCCATGCTCCTACCGCCACCAACAGCGGCACGAGCGCGGAGATCATCCCGGCCTGCGATGAGGTGGTCAGGCTGATGGCGTAGCCCTCCAGTAAGAAATAGCAACACGGCTGCATCAGACAGAGGAAGGCAAGCACCTTCCAATCCCCGGCGCGATAGTCGGGCGCTGGGATACGCCTCCAGATCACGGCCACGATGAGCGAGGCCAAGAACATGCGCAGCCAGATGACGATCATGGGTGCAAATCCGGCCAAGGCGGACTTGGTAGCCATGAAGGATGTACCCCAGAGCAAAACAGCTCCGGTCAGGCACAGGGCGGCGAGCAGGCCGGACCCCAAACGGTCAACGGTCCGCTGCATCAACGATGTTTCGGCCACGGCAGTTGCGCCCGGCCCCATTTCTTTGGTCATGAAATACTCTCCTCTCAATTATCTGGGAGGAGTATGGATGAACCGGGCCGACCGATATTGTATTTTATTGCGGAACTGAATCAGGAGCGGGAGCTGTGCTCGGCCTGGTACTGCTTCGGCGTGGCGCCAGTGTACTGTTTGAAGACACGGGAGAAGTGGCTCTGATCCACGAAACCGGATTCCTGCGCCGCTTCACTGATGGGTTTGCCATCGGCAAGGAGCTGCTTGCCGAGGTCGACACGCAACTGATTCTGGTAGGCATGGGGCGGCAACCCCACCTCGTTCTGAAAGACGCGCAGCAGATGATAGCGGCTCAGATGCGCCACTTCGGAAAGCTGATCGAGGCTCACCTTGTCGCTCAGGTTGGCGGCCAGATGATCCTTCACGCGACGAACTGCGGCGGACTCGTCAGAAAGTGCCCCGGCCTCTCCGGCCTCAGCGTGACGGGTCAACAGATCGGCCAGTCCCTGAACAAGGAGTGTCTCCTTCTCCAGCTTGCCGCGCCCTTCCTTGATGGCTTCGTGCAATTCGAACAAGTGGTCAAAAAGATCAGCGTCCTCCACCACCGGAGAAGGGAAAACAGGGAGTCCGGCGTTTGGCCCGAACAACTCCTCTGCCACGGCCTCCAGCAGCGCCGGGGTCACATAGAACATGCGATAGGTCCATTCCCCATCAAGCTCGGGATTGCAGACATGCACCACATTCGGAGCGATCAGTGCAATCTGTCCGGCCACGGCCTCATGCATGGTGTCTTCCAGAAAAAACGTTGTTCGGCCCGATACGATGAGCCCGATGGAATATTCGGCATGGGTGTGCTTGCGAAAGGTCTCCTCAAGGTAGGAGGCGTGACGCACTTCCACGCCCGGCAGATCCGGGTCGCGCCAGAACTTGACGTTGGTATTGGACGGCATTTTTCCCATGCTCCAGAGCGTAGGCATCAAGTCGTGCCGCGTCAATGTTGCGTGAAAAGCCTACTATACTCCACCCTGTGGTTCTGGCATACTCCCACCGCCAAACCCTTAATCAGACAGGTATAAATATTATGAAACCAAGACTCATCGTACACGGCGGCGCATGGGATATCCCCGACAAGTTCGTGGATGACCACATCAAAGGCGTACACCGCGCCGTGGAAGAGATATATCCGTTGCTGGAAGACGGCATGTCCGCGCTGGACGCCGTGGAAAAGGCGGTCAACATTCTGGAACTGGACCCCACCTTTGATGCCGGGCGCGGTGCATTCCTGAACGCTCGCGGCGACATTGAGCTGGACGCCTTGATCATGGACGGCAAGGAGCTGGACTTCGGCGCGGTCTGTGCCGTGGCCAATCTGATGCATCCGGTTTCTCTTGCCCGCAAGGTCATGGGTGCCAAGGACTTCCGCATCCTCGCCGGGGCCGGAGCCATGGAGTTTGCCAAAACGTGTGGTTTTGAAGAATTGGACCCACGAGAGTTGATGACCGAACGGGAACTCGACTTCTACGAGAAGATCAAGAACGACGAGCAATTCACTCCCATTGATGCCTTCAGCGGCCAAGGCCCGTCCGACACTGTCGGCGCGGTAGCCATGGACAAGGACGGCAACCTCGCCTGCGCCACCTCCACTGGCGGCACCCCGCGCAAGCACCCCGGCCGTATCGGGGATTCCCCCATCATCGGTTCCGGCGGCTATGCCGACAATTGCCTCGGCGCAGCTTCGGCCACCGGCTACGGTGAGTCACTGCTCCGCGTCATGCTATGCAGAACAGCCTGCGACTTTCTGAGGCACGAAGCTCCCATGCAAGCAGCAGACAATTCTATATGTGTGTTGAAGAATAGAGGTCAAGGTTATGGAGGCATTATCCTGATCGACCATTTTGGAGATTATGGGATTGCTCATAATACCCCCCGCATGGCCTTCGCCTATGCCGATGACAATGGTAACATTAACGCGCATATTCGACTTGAGGAGGATGTAAATACCCGTCCGTGCAAAGACTACAAAGACTTTTGTGCCAAAATCCATCTTCTTTTAAAAGACCCTTCATTTCCCATCGAGAACATAAAAACTGTCGACTTTTTAGAAGCAATGAACGCTTGGTTAATAAGCACTAAAGGAGGCTCTTCTTTTGATTTTGATACTGATTCTCCCGAATCAATCACTTGGGAAGATCTTACTCAACTAATTCATGCAGCCTCAATGTATGAATAATTTACCGCCTGCGACTTCCTGCGTGACCTGTCGCCCATGGAAGCGGCATGGGAATCCATGGATGTGCTCAGGATTCGCGGCAAAGGATACGGCGGCGTCATCATGATCTCGCCTGAAGGGTACTACGGCTTTGCCCACAACACCCCGCGCATGGCCTTCGCCTTTGCAGACGAGGACGGCACCACGCAGGCGCAGATCGCCATCGGATAATTATCTAGCCCGGCACATAAGGGCGCGGCTGAGAAAAACGGGCAACTCCTCGACGGAGTATGGCGCGTCATCCATGGTCGGGAAATCGCAGACATCGGACACCACGCCAAAGGGCAACCGCGCCTCTTCCGGTGTGGTTCCGCCATGTTCTTTGCCGTAGCCCGCATGGTCGCTGGTCACGATGAGCAGATAGTCGCCCGTGCCCTTGAGGTAGTCGTACAATACGCTGAGATAGTAATCGATATACGTCATCTCTTCGAGGTACGCCTTGGACAGCCAACCCGACTGGGGGCCTACGATATCCAGACCGCTGACATGGATAAAGGCAAAGCCGGGACCGTCTTCCTTGAGGAAACGGACCGCCTTGCCAATGGCGTTTTCCGGCGCAAGGGCCACGACATCGATGCCGGGATTATTCAAGTAGCCGAGCTTGGCCTTGGAATAAAAAAAGCCCGTACGATACCCGCGCTCCTGCGCATCATGGAAGATGGTGCGTCCAGTAACGGTTGGCTCGCCATCATTCCAGACATTGGACTGTCGTCCACCGTCCTCGGGACGTTTCCCTGTCACCATGGCGGCATGGGCGATAAGCGTTTTGGGAGGATTGGTACTCATGCCGCGCCGGGTCAGGCTGCCCAGTTCGAGCATACGCATGGTTTGTGGTGCAGAGGACGTGGTAAGGGCGTCGGGATGCAGGGCGTCGATGGAGACCACCACAACGCTGGAGAAATCCGCTGCGCGGACCGGGCCGCACATCAGCAGCAACAGGACTGCCGAAACAAGCGCAACCGTCTGAACCAGCGACCGTTTTCGAGTTGTTATATAAAGGGGTGTATCAAGCACGGGGAAACATATACACTGCCAACTACGAGACCACAATGAGTGATAAGACAGACCTCACATCCAGACCAATCCCGGAAGTAATCCGGCAGGTGGCAGTCCCCGCTTCCACGGGATTCTTTTTCCAGACCATGTACAACGTGGTGGACACCTGGTGGGCTGGGCGCATCGACACGCAGGCCGTGGCTGCGCTGGCCTTGTCACTGCCCGTCTATTTCATCATCTCCTCGCTGGCCAGCGGCATCGGCACCGGTTCCACGGCCCTCATGGGGACGGCGCTGGGAGCAAAAGACCGCAAACAGGCGGCGCGCATCGCCATCCAGACACTCAGCTTCGGGTTCTTTCTATCCGCCTTCCTGGCGTGGTTTGGCCTGACGTTCGCCCCTGACATTTTCGGATGGCTCGGGGCAGAAGGCGAGTATCTCGAAATCTGTCTCTCCTACATGAACCCGATTTTCGCCTGCAACTTCACCGCGGTGTTCATCTTCCTGTTCAATTCCGTGCTGCAGGCGCAGGGCGACACCAAATCGTTCCGCAACATGCTCATGTTCAGCGCGACCCTCAACGTGATACTCGACCCATGGTTCATCTACGGCGGCTTCGGCCTGCCCGCCATGGGCACGGCTGGTGTGGCGTGGGCCACGGTTATCCTGCAGGGATGCAGCGCCCTCTACCTCGGCTACAAGGCCCGAAAGACCGGGCTGATCAAGACCGACAGCGGCCGCAACCTCATCCCGCGGCTCAAGATTTATGCAGACATCGCCCATCAGGGGTTCCCGGCAGCCCTCAACGCCATGACCATCGCCCTCGGGTTCTTCGTCATCTTCCGCTTTGTCTCCCAGTTCGGCCCGGAAGCCTCGGCCGCCTACGGCATCGCGACCCGAATCGACCAGATCGTGCTCTTGCCCACTATCGGCCTCAACGTGGCCTCCCTGACCATCTCCGCCCAGAACTTCGGTGCCCAGCGGCTCGATCGCGTGCGGGAGGCGTTCCACAAAAACCTCCGGTACGGTGCGACCCTGCTCCTGCCGCTGTCCGTGCCGATTTTCCTCCTTGCCGAACCGCTCATGCGCTTTTTCACTGATGACCCAAACGTCGTGCGCGTCGGCGCAGAGTACCTGCGCATCGATGCCTTCACCCTGTTCGGCTACGTCATCATCTTTGTCTCCACCTCTGTCCTGCAGGGGATGAAGCGCCCGATGTTCGCCATCTGGATGGGCATCAGCAGACAGGTGCTCGCGCCCTATGCGCTCTTCACCTTGTTCACCACCAGCCTGGGCTACGGCACACGCGCCCTCTGGCTGTCCATTGCCGGAATAGTCTGGACCTCGGCCATCGTGGCGTTCTGGTATGCGAACAAGGTTCTCGGACAGATGGAAGCCGAACAAGCGCAATCATCATAGCCAGTTCCGCAACGTTACCGCTCTCACACCGTATTAAGATTCCTATATTGGCATACAACGTGCAATTTTGCCTGTGCTCGGCAATTCGTGCCCTTTTCCCGTCATATTAATGACACGGAGACGTGCGCTATTGCCACTCGGAAAGACGAACAACGTTGATGGAGCGGAACAATGCACGAATACCAACACAGTCCCAAAGTCATACTCATCACGGGCCCGCGGGCAGCCGGTAAAACCACGGTTGCGTGGCGCCTCAGGGACGAACTGGATTACCACCACATCTGGCTGGACGGTATCAACGGCAAGGTGCGCCGAGAGCTCGGCATCGAGGTCAACGACATGTACCACTACACGCCCGAAAACTATGAGTGCTACAAGAAGCACCTCATAGACGAGATCAAGGGCGTCCGGTACAAGAACATCGTCTTTGAAGGCGACGCCATCCGCTCCCTGTACATCTATGAAATTTTCATGAATCTCATCGCCAACTATTACGGCGACTACGCAGTATACAAGGCATTCTCACTCGATCCCCACATGGGGAACCGCCATGAACAGTACATGCTGCGAGAGATTCAGCGCATCAAGGCATACATCAAGCAGAACGCCGGCAAGCCCAAGGAAGAACACGAGGGGGACAAGCGCGTCCGCAGCTTTGACCTCAACATGGTACCGGACCCTCCGGGTTTCGAGCGCATCAGCGACGCCGACGTTATCGTGCAGTGGGCCAAAGACAACGAGAACACCCGTCATCCCAGCCTGCCCGAGAAATACGCGGACCTCATCAAGTTCGTGGCCGACTCCGAGACATACACCCCCTTCTACCAATCCGTGGAAGTGGACAATCTTCGCATCATCAAGGGCATCTTTGCCTCTGACCAGTCATGGGCCAACGTGATGCGCCTCAACTTTGATTTCACCGGCAAGACCGTAGCCGATCTCGGCGCCATGCACGGCTACTTCTGTTTCCGGGCCGAAGAACTCGGTGCGAAAGAGGTGCTTGGTCTGGAGGTCAACCCGAGCTCCGTGGAGGTCGCCCGGGAGATCGCCAAGTACCGCAAGTCGAAGTGCACCTTCGAGGTATGCGATGTGACCACGGACGAGCTGCCCAAGCGGGACATCTATCTCGTCATGAACATGCTCCACTGGATTCCTGATCTGGAAGCATTTCTTGAGAAGCTCACCGATGCGGCAGACGAGATCATCATGGAAGTGGGCGAAACCCAGATCCAACAAATCTCCAAGGCCATTCGGCCCAAGGGCTTCAAGCCCGTGTGCGTGGAAAAGTCCCACCGTCCCGACAAGAAGATCGGTCAGCGCTACGTATTCCGCTACGTTCGTCTGCCGCAGACAAAGCTGGTCCCCGTCGAACAAAAGGAAACAGCTGCGCAGGCAACTGCCAGTTAGACGGCACAATACCGCAAACAAAAAAGGCCGCTCCAATCGGGGCGGCCTTTTTCATTGCATGATCGAACAGCGTTCTAGCTCTCGGCGTCCTCAAATTTTTCCCTGATGATCTCAGCGTCAGAAGCCTTGGCTTCCAACCCGAGGGTCTTGGATTTGCCATGACAGCTGAAGCCGGCCGGGCCATGGGAGACATAGCCTGCGCTCAACGCTTTGGTGTAGGGCATCTGCTCGCGCATGTCTGCGTGATCGATGCGGTTGGGGAAAATAATGGGCGTGGGGGCACCGGAGAAGTCTTCAAAGATGATGTATTTCACGGGTCGTACCTCTTTTTTGCTTGTATTGCTTGGCGCAGAATACGGTCTTGGGCCGGTTATTTCAACCATTGCCTGAAACCGGGTTACAGGATAGAGAATGAGGCGATGAGCGACTACCGAAAAATAGGCGTGTGGCAGACCGCGTTTCTGGGCGATGCCGTCCTGACGTTGCCGTTGTTGACGGCGCTCAAGGAGCGGTATCCGGACGCGGAAATACACTTCTTTGTACGGGCTGGTGTGGAATCCATTTTCCAGGGCCAACCCGAGATCACTTCCGTGCGTCCTTTTGCCAAGCGCGGCAAACAGAAATCGCTCAACGCTGCCGTGCGTCTGGGCTGGGAGATCGGACAGGAAGGTTTCGACCTCTGGATTTCCACCCACAAAAGCCTCCGCTCTGCACTGGTGGCCGGAGCCACGGGCATCAAGCGCCGTATCGGCTATGACTCCCCGTGGTTCAATCGCTTTGCCTATACCGACACCGTACCCCGCCGTTTCGACGAGTTGGAAGAGATCGAGCGCCTGCATCAACTCCTGAAGCCGCTGGGCATTGACACCCCAGCGCCCAAGGCCCATCTCGTGCTGGCGGATTCCGTTCGAGCCGATGCCGACCTCTTCTGGAAGATCCACTGCTCCAATCGCCCGGTGCTCGGCGTACATCCCGGCTCCACATGGCCCACCAAATGCTGGCCCGTAGAATATTTCAGCCAGATCATCAGCCACGCCGCCAATTCAGGCGCTCAGGTGCTGCTCTTTGCCGGACCAGACGAGAAAGAAGTGGCCCGCGACGTCATGTCTCGTGTAACCGCCGACTCCAAAGACGTCATTGATCTGTCCGGTAAACTCTCTCTGCCGCAGTTGGCCGCGTATCTCGGCAAGCTCGACGCATACCTCACCAACGACTCCGGGCCCATGCATCTGGCATGGACGCAGGACGTCCCCCTGGTGGCACTCTTCGGCCCCACGGTGAAAAAGCTCGGATTCTTCCCGCGTGGAGACAATTCCACCGTGGCCGAGACCAAACTCGATTGCCGTCCCTGCGGTCTGCATGGCCCGCGCAAGTGTCCCAAAGATCACCACGACTGCATGCGCAAGCTCACCCCGGACATTGTCTGGCAGGAACTCAGGGGCAAGCTCCACCTCTAGCCGCCTTTGACCAAACCAGGTTTTGGTGTACACTTCCGGCAATACCTATTGGCGGTACGGGAGGTCTCATGGTCTGGTTTCATCCTGTGTTACAGGTCATTGCCACCATGTTCGGCATTTATGCCGGATATCTTGGCATGGAGCGGTTTCTGTCCCAGCATCTCGGTAAACGCACCCAATTTCTCTGGCAGCGCCATGTCCTGATGGGCCGCGTCGCCATCACCCTCTGGCTGCTCGGCATGGTCGGCGGCATGACCGTGGCGCGCCTCAAGTGGCAGGTCAATTTCGTCACCGGCGACCATTACCGGACGGCATTCATCATGTTCCCGTTCCTCATCGTCGGCCTCATCACCGGCATTTACATGGATCGGCGAAAAGCACGACGCACCATCCTGCCGCTGCTGCACGGGGCCTGTAATCTCATCGCCCTCACCCTCGCTCTCTATCAGATAGTCACCGGCTGGCACGTGATCCGCGATTTCATTCTCTAGGCATTGCCTTTTATCCGAACGGACGGTATCCGGTGGTTCCCAACCAACGGAGAAACCATGTCTGATTCGGATTTCGACATATTCAGCGACGCGCCCGCCATTGAAGCTCTCACCGAAGAGAACGAGCCCTGTGTGGGCTGCGGCTGGTGCTGTCTGCGCGATCCCTGTTCCGAAGCGCACCGCCGTCATGGTTACACCCGCCGCTGCCCCGAGCTGCTCTGGGACGAAAAACTCACCCGCTACATCTGCAAGCTCATGCTCGACCCCGAATACGGCGAAGAAGTCCGCAAATCACAGCACGCCGGACAAGGCTGCTACGCGCCCCTCAACAAGTGGCGCGACGATGTGCGCAACCGCGACGACGATTAAGGACAATATTAGGTCGGCCTTTGGAATCCCATTGCTCGCTTCGCTCGGGTGATGGGTTCTTTTTTGGGTGATCGCAGACACAACCCCTTCCACTTATCTCCCCCTATCTCAACCAGCAGACGCAACGAGTAAGAGGCACAACTTCACAAGCTGCCTCGCCCGCGCGGATGCGCATACAAAAAGTTTAGGGGGGAGGAGGGGATAGGGGGATCCAAGGGGGAAAGGGGAGAGAGGGCGACCATTTTCAAATGGTCCCTTCTCTCCCCTTTCCCCCTTGGCCGCCGGAGGCAACCGCAAAGCGGATTCTAAAATCCGTATCGCAGGTAGTCCTTATCGAACCGGTTGATAAGCTGAATGTACCGATAGTTACCCTTGAGCTGCCCTTCTTCCACGATCTGATAGCCCTTGGACCGACAGTCGGGACAGGCATCAATGGGAATCTCGACACCAAGACAGAGCGGCCCGGAATCGGCGCGGGTCTCGACCTTGAACAGCCCGCGACACTTATCGCAAAGGGTCAGGGTTTCCTGCTGCACCTCGTTGATGCCGTCGGTATCGTAGTAGACCTGCTTGTGACGCACGAACATGCCGCCGGAAATGACGCCCTGTCGAGAATCGCCGGAGCCGTCAAACTTGGGCGGATCAAAGTAGAGCTTGGGCAACTGCCTGCACAGCTCCTCGATGTAGGCCGTGGTTTGGGCGGACTGACGAATCTGATCCGGCTTGTAGTTGGGCTCACGAACGTGACTGTAATCGACACCAGCCATGGCGAGACAGATACCGAGATTGATGTAGGGCAACGCTCCCTGAATGGAATAGCCGCCTTCCAATACCGCGATATCCGGCTTGAGCATCTCATTGAGGGCCGCGTAGCCCTGCGCAGAGAAGTTCATGTTGGTGATGGGATCGGTGAAATGGTTGTCCTGCCCGGCGGAGTTGATGATCAGGTCTGGCTTGAAATCCTCAAGGATGGGCATGACCACCCGCTCCATGGCCATGAGAAAGCCCTCGTCCGACGTATTGGGCGGCAGCGGGATGTTGAGCGTACGGCCCATGGCACTGGGGCCACCCAACTCCTGCGGGAACCCGGAGCCGGGATAGAGCGTGCGGCCATCCTGATGGATGGAGATGAACAGGGTGTCCGGGTCATGCCAGTAGACATCCTGCGTGCCGTCACCGTGATGGCAGTCGGTGTCGATGATGGCGACCCGCTTGTGACCGTATTTCTCGCGGATATGCTCGATCATCACCGCTTCGATGTTGATATTGCAGAACCCGCGAGAGCCGTGAACCACCTTCATGGCGTGGTGGCCCGGGGGACGCACCATGGCAAAGGCGCAATCGCGTTCGCCGGTCATGACGAGATCGGCGGCCTTCATGGCCCCGCCCGCAGAAATACGATGAGAGCGCGTGGTCACGCTGTTCACATCCGGAAAGCAGAAATGAACCCGCTCCACGTCCTCGATGGACGCCACTTCAGGCTTGTATTCGCCCACCCCTTCGATGTCGAAGAGCCCTTCCTCGCGCAGTTGGTCCTGCGTGTAGAGGAGCCGCTCCTGCCGTTCGGGATGGGTCGGTGAGATGGCCCAGTCAAATGCCGGGAAAAAGATGATGCCGAGTTTGTTGTTTGCCTTGAGCATGGCCTAGCGTCCTCCCATGGTCGAAATCACGCCGGGGCGGACCTGGCATTTCACGCGAATGTTCTTGCCCACCTGCTCCATGCCTTCCACCATGTTGAAGCTGGAGGTGTGGGTAATCTGGGCGTCCTCGGTCTGGAGGAATACGCCCATGGAGTCGAGCTGCATGGTCAGCTGGTTCACCGCATCCTTCTCCGCATCCTGCTGATCGTAACTGGTGGGTACGTTCTCGCGGTAGGACAGGGACGGGATGAACAGGACATGCCGCTGAGTGTCGGCGAAGAGCTCCAGCTCCCATGTAGTACGTGTCAGGGCCGCGCCGATGGCGTTGGCAACGTCGAAGTTGGCAGGCACCTCGGTGGAGAGCTGGAAGCGCCGGAACAACGGCATCTTCATGGCCTCTGCCGGACCGCCCATGAGGTAGACCTTCTTGGGGATGACCCGCTTGTTCTCCACCAGTTCGTGAATGGTGTACACGGGCTTGGAGTTGATCCGGTCGATGAGCTCGCGCGTGGCCGTATGGATGGCATCCGAAGCGTAATCAACGGCAGCCTCGGCCAGCTTGTCGCCAGCGATGGAGTGCTGCGCCCCGAATGCCTCCATGGCAGCCCGGGAGGCCTCCACGTCGCCCACTTCACAGACGCCCATGCAGTTGAGGGCGTCGGTCAGGGTAACGCGCTCACCGCCCATGCACACGGACGGACCGAGACGGTTGGGGCCCACACGGACCTCCTCGCCCACCACGGAGATGGCCGAGTCGCCGCCGATGCCGATGGAGTGGACCTTGAGGGCCGAGACCAACGTCGGGTGTGAACCAATGGAAATACCTTCGCGCTCGATGAGGGGCGCGCCGTCGGCGAAGACCGCGATATCAGTCGTGGTGCCGCCGATATCCAGAATCACGGAGTCGTGGAAGATGTCGGTCAGTGCGATGATGCCCATGACCGAGGCCGCAGGACCGGAGAAGATGGACTGCACCGGCAGCTTGCGCGACTGGGGCAACGGCATGGTGCCGCCGTCCGCTTTCAGGATGTTCACTTTCACATGAGACAGGCCCATGCCGTCCAACGCCTTTTCAACGGCAGTGGCGAAGTCATTGTAGAGCCGCCAGACCGCGCAATTGAAGTAGGCCGTGGCCACGCGGCGCGGGAAATTAAGCGCCCCGCCAAGCTGGTGGCCGAGGGTGACGAAGTCGGCGTGATCGCACTCTTCCACCTCGCGACACTGGCAGACCATGCGGCGGATCACGTTCTCGTGGCGCGGATTGCGCGTGGAGAACTTGCCCACGGCCGCAAACACACGCACGCCGTTGTCGCGACAGGAGTCGATGGCCTTGGTCAGTTGACGTGAAGACAAGGCACGAACCTCGTTGCCGCGATGGTCGATGGAGCCTTCGATGACATGGAAATCCTTGCAGGGCATGAAGTTGTGCGGGTCGATTCCCGGACCGGCCGAGATGATGACACCCACGTCTTCGGTCTTGCCCTGCACAATGGCGTTGGTGGAGAGCGTGGTGGACAGGTTAAGCTGCGATACCTGCCCCTTGTCTACGCTTTTCAGAATGATTTCGAGCGCCTCGGTGACCGATGAAAGCAGGTCATCGTGACGCGTCTGAACTTTACATGAGGTGACGACCTCGACGCCTTTGTCAAGGTCGATGGCGACGGCATCGGTATGCGTGCCGCCTACGTCGATTCCAAGTAACATATGGTTTTTCTCTCTCGTTTCAGCTGAACCGCAATATTCAAGCGTAAACGAGAATTAGCAGGGGTTGCGCCTACGGCGCAAGATGGAATCAGGTGAATGGTTGTAATCGGGTGGTGAATGGAAAGCTGGAACCAGCCCAGTGTCCACCTTACTTGCCCAGCGCCTTCGCCAACGTCTGCCCTGCATTCCTGGCTTGATCCATGATGTCGTCATGGTTCACCACAATGCCTCTGTCGAACATCCTGAGGATCGCGACCTCTTCCACAACATCAAACCCCAGCGCGGTCATGGGCAAGCGCATCGCCTCCAGAGCCACGCCCATGTCGTACTTCTTTTCCTGCTCGGCGATGGCCACGATTACGGCTTTGCGCCCCTGCCCGGCAAGTCGGCTTGACCACCCTCTCGGGCGCTCGTCGTTGAAATCGTAGAAACAGTACAACCTGTCGATGAAGGCCTTCACCCAGGCGGTGACGTTGTAGTTGTGCACGGGCGTGACCAGCACAAGCCCTTTGGCATCAATGATCCTGGGGTAGAGGAGCGTCATGCCGTCATTCATCCTTGTACAGATCTTATCTTTTCTACACTTCTCGCATCCGAGGCATGGCTTGTAGTCGTAATCGCGAAGGTGAACTGCTTCTGCTGACTCTCCGGCGCCCTCCGCACCGAACAGAATTGCTTCCAAAATTTTGTGAGAGTTCCCTCCACGACGGGGGCTTCCTTCAAAACCAATGATCATAGTTTTCCCCTTTAACCTGAGTCTCGTTTACAATATACGACCACACAAAACGAGTCTCATTTTAATATCAAAACTCAGCATTTCGACACAACCAATTTTATAATATATCAATGACTCTTCATCAACCAAAGCCATTGCATTTTGTGAATTTGACAATCTTTACTATTTTGTATAGTGTCAACATCTCAATTTAATACAACATCAAAGACTAACATCTCACAACAGTTAATACTAGTGTAGTATACGGTTTATTACTGTACTATTTAAAGCAACATTAAAAAGTTACATTAAATAGTAAAGATAAAATACACTATTTCATAAAAGTACACACTACACTAATTAATTATGTTCTTTACTGCATATAATCACCGAATAAGCCCGGGAGAATATTTCAACTAGAGGGTTTCAGCAGGCTCCAGCCGGAGTTGCGGAGAACCCATTATTATTATTGTACAATTGGCTGACATGCAATGCAGCCACAAACGGAGCGACATCTTGTTGCTCTTTTTTATCGCCCTTAGTTCCTGAGGAGGGACAGCGCCGCCACCAAGCGCATCAGGCGGCAGGGTCAACTATAACCAAGGAGAGTTTATGCGACGTATTTTGGGTGTACTGCTTTGTTTCATTTTGATGACGACCAGCTGCCTGGCCATGGACAAAACCCCGGGCAAAGGCATTACCGTCAAGCCCGCCCGCGCCACATGGAATACCGGCTTCTTCCAGGAAGCTTTGATCCGTCGAGGCTTGGAAGAACTGGGCTACACGGTAAAAAAACCGAAAGACCTGCAAAATCCGATTTTCTATAAATCCGTAGCCCTCGGTGATGTGGACTACTGGGCAAACGGTTGGTTCCCCAACCACGACAGCCAGCTTCCCAAGAATTTTTACGACAAGGCCGAGAAGGTCGGTTACGTCGTCAAGGCTGGCGGACTGCAGGGATATCTGGTCTCCAAGAAACTCGTGGAGAAGTACAACATCAAATCTCTGGAAGACTTTAAACGCCCTGAAGTGAAAAAAGCATTCGACCAGAACGGCGACGGCAAGGCAGACCTGACTGCCTGCCCTCCGGGCTGGGGTTGTGAAAATGTCATCGGCCATCACCTGAAAGTGTACGGCCTTGAAGACCACATCACCCCGGTCAAGGCTTCCTACGAGGCAGGCATGGCTGCTGCCATCGGAGCATACAAGGCCGGAGGCCCTGTCTTCTTTTACACCTGGACCCCCAACTGGACCGTTTTCAAGCTGAAGCCCGGCAAGGACGTCATGTGGATCAACGTCCCTGAGATCATGCCCACAGCAGCACAGGCTCCGGGTGAAGACCGCATGACCGTTTCCGACGTCGAGGGCGCAGTTTCCGACCCGATCAAACTCGGCTTTGTCGTGTCCGACATCCAGATCGTCGCCAACAAGAAATTCACCGCAGCCAATCCTGCCGCACGCAAGTTCATGGAAGAGTTCAAGCTCACTCTCAATGACATCTCCGCTCAGAACACCCGCATGAATGAAGGTGAAAAGTCCGACAAGGACATCGCCAAACATGTGGACGAATGGATCGCCAACAACCAGGAGAAGTGGAATAGCTGGCTCAAGGCAGCTCGCATGGCTGCAAAATAGCCTATCCATTCCTGACAAAGACAACGTCCCGGAAGCGTTCTGCTTCCGGGACTTTTTTTCACCAATGACAATAGGTAAAGCTATTACTCGGTATACTTCCTGATAATGGCGTCGATCACGCCTTCGACCTTCATCTTTCCCAGCTCTTCATTGATCTGCGGCATCATGTCGACAAGCTTGGATTTCTTGCTCACAGCGATGCGAAGCACCCATTCGATGAAAGACTTGTCGGAGTGAACGACCTTGCCGCGCAGTTCGGGGTGCTTCTTGAAGAGCCCCGCCGCCACGATCTCATTGCCGGGAAATATCTCGATTCTTCCAGCCACCAGCTTGACATAATTGAGGTAATCGCTGTTGGCCACGTCCACGTGCATGGACTTGAGCAGCTCATCGAATTTCGGGCCATAGCTATAGCCACGCGTCACGCCGATCTTGTACCGCCTCAAATCTTCCAGCCTGTCGAAATGAACAGCCCGCTCCCGGAGACCACTGGCAGACCATATCAATCCACGCACGGTCATGACCGCATTGGAGAAGAGTAGATACTTCGACCGCTCGGGGGTCTTGATCAGAATGAGGGTGGCGTCCGCCTCCCCGTTTTCGAGCATTTCAAGAGATCGCTTCAGCGGGAACACCGAAAGGGACATCTGCATCTCCAGGCGAGCGAACAACTGCTTGCCCAGCTCTACGGCGATGCCGTCCAGCACACCATCCTCGTCCTGATAGAACGGGGGATAATCGAATCCGACCAGTCGCACGGGCTTGGAATCCTGCGCCCATGCCGAAGGGGCAAGTACGACGTGTACACAACAAAGGCTGGCCAGACAAAGAACAATGGCAATGATCTTTGTGAAGCGAGCTTTACAAACAGAATAATGGTTCCGATCCGGATTCAATACCGCCAATGCCACGATCATCTCACTCTTTCTTTTGTCCCCACAGCAATGGGCGCGATTAGCTCATCATTTGGTTGGCTACGGCAACCGCCTCGTCATAGTCCACCTGAATAGTATAATAATGCCGTATTACTGTGTGAGAAGATAGCCCAATACAACGATTGTGTGAAAAATTGACAATCAACATGAATTTCAATTCGGGCTGTTGCACCTGCGTCGTCTGGTTTTTTCCGAAAAACCAAGATTCCAGCATGCAGGTTTACCCCCTCCCTCTACTACAACCTGCAATGATTCACCTTCCTTTCACTTGGCGTACTTCTTGTATTTACAGTCGATCAAATATCAAAAGTGAGGTTGCCATGAAGAGATCATTCTTAGCCGTATTGTTGCTTGCCCTCCTGCTGATACCGCAGATGGCACAGGCATATTCATTTCAAATTATTGATTTTATTAATAAACCTTATGAGAATAGCGGTTGGAATTATGCGGCTGAAGGGGAAACACTTTCTGCAGGAACGCAAACCATCGCTTCTTATCACAGCACGATGAACGCCCTGGACCCATTTGGTCAGGGATCACAATCCCTAAGCCGGAATGTTATTATGGAGTTCAAGCTCGTATCTGGAGAGAATCCGGCAGGCCCGGTCCAGGTTAACTACGACTTCGACTTTACCGGTGTCGCCGTAGATTACGCCCCACACATAGATGGAAGCAAAGGGGCTTCTTACGCAGGGGGAGTGGACCTATCCGGCAGCAAGAGTATCTTCCGAGAATCTTTTTCCGGCAATCTCGGAGATTCCGTCTTTCACAGAGGATCAGGAACTTTTCAGCTCATGACCGATGCTTCCTATTACCTTATGATTGCGTCATACGCTGATGCATTTGCACATACAGATGGGACCTATACCGCTGCATCGGCCATTTCCAATTTCAACATGCAGGTTGCCCCCACTCCCCTCCCGGGTGCAGCCCTGCTGCTCGGGCCCGGTCTGGTCGGCCTGCTCGGGTTCCGCCGCCGGATGAGCAAGGCGTAACGGACATAACACGGCTCTCTTAAAAGCCTCCCCCCGGTCATCCGGAGGGAGGCTTCTTGCTTTGAGGGATGGGAAAATGAGATGCCATCCATTGGTATCTTGCGATCATGCAGGGAGAAAGATCAAACAATGCTACTTATCGTAGGAAGATATGATTTTTTACATGGCCCCATCCTCCCACATCTCCCGGATTGCCGTGTCAAAGGCTTTCAAAAGGACTAAAGCGTCAGGGCGCGTCTTCGCAAGAGTCGTGTGGTATTTATCGACAAAAAGGGGCGGAGAGAGCGGAAGGACCTGCCTCCTTTAATCACCGCCCCAATCCTTGTTCACCCAGTAACGAAGCTCACGTCTCCCTTCAATTGCATAATCAATTCTGCCCTCCTGCAGCAATTGGGCAATGAACTTCTTTGAATTGATCAGCACCGGTTCCAGGCATTCAAGGGAGGAGATTTTCCGCGCAACATGTGAACCCCGAAGCACACCGACTTTCCCCGGACAGAGCTCTTGAATATCCTCGTATGTTGTCTTGGGCCTTTCCAGCGCCCAGAAACTTATTTCATTCTCGAATTTCCACTTCGAGAAAAACATATACTCGGCACGCTCCGGCGTGAGACTTGAAACAACCAGCCCATCGACTTCGCCAGTCTCAGCCATTTGCAAGGCTCGCTTGAACGGCACAAATACAACGTTGGTTTCTATCCCGGCCCTTCGGTAAGCCTCTTGGACTATCTCAACGACCAGCCTCTTGCTCTCCAGATGCTCCGTGGCCAAAGGGGACCATTCGACGGTCGACAGCACGAGAGATTCCCCGGCACAGGCAGGCCGAGCGGCAATTAATGAAAGCAGAAAACAGAAAATGATTACCACGTAGCGCAAAAGAAGCTCCTAACTCGATCGGGGGAAATGACACATCCAATCCATTCTCCCACCAAGGGTACATGAGAATCGTATAATCCACTCCTTATAATGGCTACTACTGTCCGGGAAAGAAAAGAGCAACTGGAATGGACTATTTTCACTCCCAATCGCTGAGGCCGTATTTGGCGAGTATTGCAGCCAGTCTCCCTGACTCTCGCAACCTCTTCATGCCGTCGTCGACAATCTTCGCAAGCCGCCGTGACCGCTCAGGGTGCAATGGACTGAAGGCATAATACAACTTTTCCGATTTCGGCGACGGCCCGTACCCGACAAAGAAGACCTTGTCCTGTAGACCATTGCGCTTGATCTGATAGTTCATCACCATCGAGGAACCGGGGATCAACTGCACCCGGTGAGCCAGCAGTAACTCCATCAGCTTCGGGAAGGCTTCATCCCCATAAAGGCGTATGTAATTCTCAGGATGCTTCTCTGCATCTTCCAGGAGCCACTTCCGGTAGCCCCACCCGCTAACGATGCCGATCTTCAGATCTCGTAGACCATCGTAATCATTTATTTTAAGATGGGGATTTGTCGAATAGAGCCCCATTACGGTCTCGCCAATGGTGGTTTCAGGAAAGATGCAATTCGGCACCTCGAATTTGAACGCGCCAATGACCAGATCTGTCCCGCCCTGCTCCAGACCCAGGACCGATCGATTCCATGACCTGTCGGCATACTCAACCCGAATGTCGTGAGGGGTGAATATCTCGCGCAGGATGTCGACGGCATACCCTTCTTCATCGGACCCGGGGACTCCATTATATGGCATCCAGATATCGCTATGAACCCTGACCACACTGTCTTCGGCCACCACCGGCAAGGCGAAAAACACCCCGGCGAGGAACAATATGCACAATACCAGTGTGCGATAGCTATACACAGAAAACCGCCTTTTTTTCATATCTACAATCAATCACCACTTCACCGATCTTCGCAATTATTATCGTGGCGCAACAAGAAAGGCCGCCCCGGACGGAACGGCCTTTCTGCATTGTATGACGGTATTCTATTTCAGGAACTGCCCCGTGGCCGAATCCGGATTGGCGATTATCTCCTCAGGAGTTCCGGCCGCCACGATCTGGCCGCCATGTTCGCCACCGCCCGGACCGAGGTCGATGACATGGTCGGAGGCCATAATGACGTCGGTATTGTGTTCGATGACGATGACAGTGGCCCCTTTTTCCACCAACTGATGCAGCACGCGGATCAGCTTGCCGACCTCGTGCATATGCAGGCCGGTGGTGGGCTCGTCGAGAATATAGAGCGCACCGGGCAGGTTTCGCTTGCCCAGCTCGCGGGATATTTTGATGCGCTGGGCCTCGCCGCCGGACAGCGTTGTGGCTGCCTGACCAAGGCGAATGTACTCCAGACCGACCTGCGCGAGGACGTCCAGACGGCGCATGAGGGGCGGATGGTTGGCGAAGAACTCGCGCGCCTGACGCACGGTCATGTTCAGCACGTCCGCGATGTTCTTGCCCTTGTATTCCACCTCAAGGGTCTGGGCGTTGTAGCGCTTGCCCTTACAGGTTTCACAGGTAACGTAGACATCGGGCAGAAAGTGCATTTCCACGCGAATCTGGCCGTCGCCCTTGCACGCTTCGCAGCGACCGCCCTTGACGTTGAAAGAGAAGCGGCCCGGCTGGTAGCCACGGGTGCGCGCTTCCTTGGAGCCCGCAAAAATCTTGCGGATCTCGTCAAAGATCTTGGTGTAGGTGGCCGGATTGGACCTCGGCGTACGGCCGATGGGTGTCTGGTCGATGGAGATGACCTTCTCGATCTTGTCGAGCCCCTCGATGCCGCCGATCTTGCCGGGGTTGTTGGCCTTGTTGCCCTGATGCAACTGGAGATGCTTGTACAACGAATCCATGACCAGCGAGGACTTGCCCGAACCGGACACGCCGGTGACACAGGTCATGACACCCAGCGGAATATCCACGTCGAGATTCTTGAGGTTATTGGTCTCCACGTTCTTGATGACCACATGATCCGTGGGCTTGCGACGCTCCTCAGGCGGTTCCACGCACAGGTCGCCGCGCAAATACTTACCGGTCAGGGTATCTGCCTTGAGCAGCTTGTCCACCGGCCCCTGAAACACGATCTCGCCGCCGAGCCAGCCCGAGGAAGGACCGATCTCGATGACATGGTCTGCCTCAAGGATGGTAGGCTCGTCATGCTCTACCACCAACACGGTGTTGCCGCGTCGCTGGAGTGAACGGAGGGTATCGATGAGCCGCTGGTTGTCACGGGGATGCAGGCCGATGGACGGTTCATCCAGCACGTAAGTCACACCCACCAGCCCTGAACCGAGCTGGGATGCGAGACGAATGCGCTGGGCCTCACCACCGGACAGGGTGCCCATGTTACGGCCGAGGGAAAGATATTCGAGGCCAACATTGACCATGAAGCCGAGCTTATGGGTCAGCTCCTTGAGGAGCGGCTCGGCAATGAGGTTGTCCTGCCCGGTAAATTCCAGACTGTTGAGCCATTCCAAAGCTCGCTGGATGGACATGCAGGCGAACTCGAACATATTGACGTCGCCCACGCGCACGGCCAGAGCCTCGGGACGCAGACGTGCGCCGTGGCAGTCCGGACAAGGGCGGGACTGCTGGAACCGGGCGGTCCAGTGATCCCACACGCCGGACATCTGCTGCCCGTACTCCAGAATCGGGACTACGCCCTGCCAGTTGACCTTGGGGTTACCGAAGAACAGATCATCCCACGCCTCAGCCGAAAAATCGCCCAGCGGGGTATCCAACGTCACGCCGTGCAGTTTGCAGAGCGCCTTGAGCTTGGGGCCATACTGCTCCTGCCGATAGGCGGACTTCCACGGGATCACGCCACCGTCGTTCAGGGAGAGGCCCTTGTTGGGCGAGATGAGGTCCGGCTCGAAATATTCCACGGAGCCGATGCCGTTACAGGTCTGACACGCGCCCTGCGGCGAGTTGAAGGAGAAAAGCTGCGGCGTGAGGCGCGGCATGGAAATCTTGCAGGCCGGACAGGTGGAGAGGGTCGACATAAAGGTGTCGCCTGCGTTGTCGCCGCCCACCACGGACACGATCATGCGCTCGTCGCCGTGTTCCAGCGCCAGCTCGACCGAGTCGGCCAGACGCTTCTTGATGCCGTCCTTGATGACCAGTCGGTCCACCACCAGATCGATGGTCTTCTTGGTATTCTTCTCCAGCTCCGGCACATCGTCCAGCGTGTACATTTTGCCGTTGATGCGCACACGCACGAAGCCGTCCTTCTTGAGCTTGGCGAACAGGTCCTTGTGCGTGCCCTTCTGGTTCTCCACCAGCGGGGCGAGCAGCATGAACTTGGTGCCCTGCTCCATCTCGAGGACGGTGTTGACGATCTCGTCCGTGGTCTGGGCTTCGATAGGCTTGCCGCACTCGGGGCAGTAGAACTTGCCGAGGCGGGCAAAGAACACGCGCAGAAAGTCGTAGACCTCGGTCACGGTACCCACGGTGGAACGCGGGTTGCGCGAGGCGGTCTGCTGCTCCAGCGAGATGGCCGGAGAAAGGCCCTCCACCTTGTCCACGTCCGGCTTGTCCATCTGTGGAAGAAACTGGCGGGCGTAGGCGGAAAGGGATTCCACGTAACGACGCTGCCCCTCGGCGTAGACGATGTCGAACGCGAGGGTGGACTTGCCCGACCCCGAGGGACCACACACCACAACGAGCTCGTCGCGGGGGATATCAAGGGTCAGGTCTTTCAGATTATGGTGACGGGCACCTTCTATATGAATAGATTTCTTGTCTTCGGATTTGGTCATTCCGGGAGAGTAACCATTCTTATTAAGAAGGCAAGACACCATTGGTGTGAAAAAAGCACAATTGCTTCGTTGTAACGGAAACGACAAACCCTCGCGTATATTTAATACGCGTCGGCCTTGTCGTTTCCGCCACGCCTTGCACTTGCACCTTTTTGACACCAACGGATTCCGGCTATGGACATTCGTTTATGGCGAACTTATCCTACTTCGGTAGTGGAAATTAAAATGAATTTCACCGCCAGGAGCGATATATGACCAAGCCCATGATGGACCTGCCCATGAACACCAAGAGTGAAACCTGTGGTTGTGGCGGTCCGCCCAAAACCATCGAAACCGAATGCCCCCACTGCGGACAGAAAGGCATGCGCGTACGGGCAGGCACCGTGCGTTATCTGCTGTTCGACTCCTACCGCGACGAGGTGAAGGACAAGATTTACGGCCTCTGCCTGACACCTGACTGCATGGTGTCGTGGTATGCACAGGATGGCACCCATCATTTCAAGACAAGCCAGACCATGACCCAGATCTGGACCAAGGAAGACGCCGACCCGGTCTACGTCTGCTACTGTCACGAGATCACCCGCCAGATGATCAGCGACGCCATCGCCAAGAAGGGATTGCGTACCATCGAGGAGATCATCAACCACTATTACGGCGAGATGAAGTGTTCCTGTGCCACCAACAACCCTTCGGGACAGTGCTGCTTCGAGAACTTCGAAAAGATCATCGCCGAAGAGCTGAAGGACTACCTCGGCTGCAGCTCGTGAGGTGGTCCCCGCCGCCGGTAGGCTACCGGCAAAAAGCTGTCATGCGCAACCACAGTTGACGCAACCCCCTGTTTCGTATCAAATAACTTCAAGAACGAGGCGGCATTCACGCCTGACGTGTCAGTACGACAACTATTCAGTCTCGACTGATTCCCACTAAAGCCCAACCCCGGTTAAACCGACAATAACGGTGTACGCGGCGGTCGTTTACAGTCGGACGCAGGGCGCGTATAAGGATAGATGAAGACAAAGCCAAACCCGTCGTGAGGCGGGGACGGAAAGCCACGGGTCTTAACCATCAAGAAAGCCGGGCTACCGAGTATACTGAACGGGACCGTAGCGCGCGGTTTCCGGTCAACGGCTTGTTTCCGACATGGCTACGACACCCGGGAGGGAGTCATGGGCAACACAGCGCCAGCCGAAAACGGCAACAACACAATGAAGAAGAAATCCAGCGGACTGTTTCCAGTCTCGCCGTATATGGTCATCCCGTCCCGCGTGGGCGGCTTCGCCCTGTATCTCAAACAGGGCGAGGAATTCGTGCTCTATGCCGAGCGCGGCGTACTCTTTACCGACGAACACCGCGAACGCCTCACCAAGCTGGACGTCAAGCACGTCTATATCAAGGCCGAAGACTACGCTTTTTACAACACCTACCTGCACGACAACCTGCTGGAGCTGCTGGATGACGAGATCATCCCGGTCCGCGAGCGCGCCCGTGCATGGAATGACGCCACGGTTTCTCTGGCCAAGGACGCCTTTGACAAGAAGCTGCCCGCCACCATGGACAAGCGGCAGTTCATCCGCATCCGCAAGCTGATCAATTCCAGTCTGCGGTTCCTCGCCCGCGAAGACTCCCTGCGCGAGCTGGCCCGCTTCATTGCCGATGGCAGTGAACTGTATCGCCACGGTATCGGCGTCATGGTCATGACCATCAGCGTGCTGTCCTCCTATGTGAAGGACGACTCCGACCTCATGGTGGCAGTGGGGATGGGCGCCCTGCTCCACGACATCGGTAAGCTGGAACTGCCGGACCACCTTTTCTCCCGCCGCGGGGACTCCCTTTCCATGGATGAGCAAGGCCTTATCCGTTCCCACCCGGCACTGGGTGTGGGCGTATGTTCATCCCTCCCCCTGCCGCAGGAAACCCTGCAGTGCATCCTGTTCCACCACGAATGCAATGACGGCACAGGCTATCCCTCCGGCGCACAAGGAGACATGTTGCCCTCCTACGTCAAGGTGCTTTCCCTGTGCAACGAATACGACAACCTCACTCGTGGCCTGCACGGTCGCAAGAAGCTCACGCCATTCGAGGCACTCACCCGCATCAAGAACCGACGCGGATGCTTTGACAAGGAGATGCTCGCACGGCTCATCGCGATTCTCTCCAAGGCAAAGCTGACATAAGCAAACAGAAAGCCCCGCGCATCACTGCACGGGGCTTTTTCTTTCAATATTTTAAGGAGCAAATTACTTCTTCCGACCCCACACGGCATACACGGGGTCGCTCTCGGACAACTCCTTGGCATACCGGTCTTCGGAATCATCCGGACGGGGCCAGCCGCGCTCTGACCAAGTGGTCAGGTCTTCGAACTTCTCGGTACGCACAAAGTACTGGCTGACCAGCCCCACACGCTCGAACTCGTGCAGATTCCGCCATACACGGATGACCTTGGCCTCGAACCAGCGGTTGGAGAAGGTCAGGGCGAACACGCCGCCGCGCCTCAACACCCGCGCCGCTTCGGCAAAGATTTCAAACGGCTTGGTCAGATATTCCACACTCACTGTGCAGATCACGGCATCAAAGCTCTCATCTTCAAACGGCAAGAGGGGGTCGTCATTGAGGTTGCGTACCACCCGCTCCGTCAGGACGGGGTTCGCCTCCAGTTCTTCCATGTTCATGCCGAGCCCCACTACGGAAGCAGGCTTGATATCGCCCGGGATATGAGAAACATGCCCGGCCATGAGGTCAAGCACGGCCATGCCGTCCTTTAACACCTCGCCGTACACACCTTCCACGTTGGATACAGCCTGCTTATCGAGATGATAGACCATGCGAGGCTTGCCATAGAATTCGGCGTCGCCGGTCTCGTCATTACGCTGGAACGGGCTGTCGCCCAGATAATCGGTAGGCGTCTCCGGCAAGCGCGCCTGCATTCCCGGCCCACTGAAGAAGATATCGGGCCAGCGCTTGAGGCTGCCCGCCTCGGTTGCCGGCGGCTTGATTTCCATTACCGTGGCATGAATGGTCACTTCGCGACCAGCCATGGGATGATTGAGGTCAGCCTTGAACCCGGCCACGTCGCAATCGGCGATGCGGAACGGCGTATCGGAATCCGGACGGGTACCCGGTACCTGCTCGATAAAGTGCTTGGGATAGTAACGCCCGATCCTCGGCCTGATGGCCTTGCCGTCGACCTCGGCCTGAAACCGGGCTCTGGGCATATCCAGCACCTTGCCCGGCTTGAACTCGGGCACTTCAGACTTGTCCATGACCAGATCTACGGAATCGCCTACTTTCAAGCCGATCATTCGGCTCTTCACGCCCAACGGTAAAATATCTCTGGTGAAATTGACGTCCTTGGCCAGATAGTGCTCCACATGGCGGGCATGGGTGCTTGACCATGTGAAGGTAAAATATATCGTAACCAGTGAATCCTGCGCAATATGGGACATAACCGCCTCCTTTGAAGCAAAGCGCCATCATATACAGCCAAAACAACACGAAAATTCGACGCTTGCGACCAATTATATCTCAAAACAACCAAAACGCAAACAAAGTTGCCCATTGCCATTTCCGACAGCACCAGTTAGGAGCCACCCCATGAGCAAGGCCAAGAAATCATCCCGCCGACGTCCGCGCAAACGCATCTGCCCGCCACCGCCCGTCACGTCCGAGCGCATCTACATCCAGATCAATCCCTCAAAGATTGCCCTGTTCCGTTTCCTGCTCGAAGGATACGACAACATCGGCATCTTCACGGTCACCAATAAGTTCACCGGCCTGCTCCAGCTTCGCTACTCTCCCCACCAGCGTCGCGAGATCAAACAGTTCCTCGACGCCGTGCGCACCGAGATCGACGTCAAAGACGTCACCCCAAACTAGCCCACGGTTGATACAACCCCGCTCTTGAACTACCATGGGATCATGTCCACCGATCCCAACCACATCCATATCACCCTCAGAGACGGTGAGGAGAAACGCATCTCCATTCCCGATGACGAAGACGTTCGCATCGAGATTACTTATGAACCCCAATCCATCACCTCACTCGCCTTCAAAAGCATCAACAACCTCCTCGGCTCCATCTTCCGCACCCTCTTCTGGATCATCTTCGTCCTAATCCTCGCCTACCTCATCACCAAATAGTTCCCCCAAAAGGTGAAGCAGCGAAGCGCCCTTCACCGCTCCCCCAAACGAAGCCCCCCCCTCTTTCCCCCACGCCGTGAGGCTTGTGAGAGTGGGGCAGCTGTGCATTTTCTCGGGTGCCGACCGGCCGGAGGCGTAGCCCAGCTGCGGTGAGGACCGGGCGGTGCACGAAAAATGCGCAGATGGCCCACTATCGCAAGCCGAAGCACTTGACAAAGCGCACTAAGCACGTCTACAGTGTCGAGCTCGTAACTTGGGCCAGTAGCTCAGTTGGCAGAGCCACCGGCTCATAACCGGTCGGTCGTAGGTTCGAATCCTGCCTGGCCTACCATTTTTCCCCGTGACGGGAGATGTTATTGATACCATACGATACAGGAACGCTGTTCAACGCATATATCCTGAAGTATCCCGCGAAGGCCAAAAATGGCTGGGATATAGATGAGGAATACAATGCTCCCGCCGGGTTCACCGTACGGGAGCATTCTCTTTCAGGTGAAGTAGAGTAAACGTATGAAAATTAAGGATATTTTGCCATTTTTCAGGAAATTGGCTCCTGAAGAGAATCAGTCATCCTGGGACAACTGCGGCGTACAGATCGCAGCGGCTCTGGAGGAGACGGACAAGGTTGCCGTCTGCCTGGAACCGACCCCTGAGATGGTGGATAAATGCCTCGATTGGGGCGCAGGCGCAATCCTGACCCACCACCCGCTCTACATGAAGCCCAAGCCACTCGACAGCACCGGGATGTACTGGGAAGTGGTCCGCAGCGTCATGAACGCAGGCGCAGTTCTCTACTCGGCACATACCTCTCTGGATACCCGTCCCGGCGGCCCGGCCTTCTGGCTGGGACAGGACCTGGGTCTGACAGACACCCGTTTTCTGGAAGTGGAGCACAGCGCCACGCCCATCGAAGTATCGTTCCATGTGAACGAGCCCATCGAGCGCGAGACCGCCAATGTATGGGCCAACCACGCAGGTATCCACTCTGTCTCCCAGAGCAACGCGGGCGAGGTTCGCGTGATCTGCGACGAATCGGCTTGGGGCGAGATAGCCTCGGGCATTGAATTTTCACTGGGCAAACGCCCGCTCTTCTACATCCGCTCCCTGACCGGCCCGCGCTCCGACGTGGGATTTGGCGAGGTAGGCACCCTGCCCGAGCCCATGCAGTGGGAAGACTTCGCCGACAAGCTGGCCGAGCTGACCGGCTGCGAAGTGTTCTCTTTCTCCGGCAAGCAGCCCGAGACAGTCACACGTGTGGCGTACTGCGGAGGCTCCGGCTCTTCTCTGGTTGGCAAGGCGGCCAAAGCAGGCGCAGACGTGCTCGTGACCGGCGACGTGAAGTACCACGGGGCCGTTGAGACGCCCATCTGCCTGGTCGATGTAGGACACTTTTCTCTGGAAGAAGAGATGATGCGTCGGTTCGCTGCCGAGTTGGACGGCGAACTGGATGGTGTGGAAGTAAAATTTTTCCAAGGCGTGGATCCGTTCCAGTTCCACGTCAAACAGTAGGAAGGAACCGCGCCCAAGGCGTGAGTTAATAAATTAGTGAGGTAACCATTATGTACGAGAAACAGATTGAGCAGCTGATCATCCTGCAGCAGGTGGATGACGAGATCATCGTTCTCCAGGAAGAGATCGAACAGGCTCCCAAGGAGCTGGTCGGCCTCGAAGAGCAGCTGGAAGAGTTCAAGGAACGTCGCATTCAGATCGACGAGCGCATGGACATCCTCAAGGACCAGCAGAAGAAGCTGGGCGTCGAAATCGAGGAAGACGACTCCAAGATCAAGAAGGCCAAGAACAAGCTGATGCTCGTGGGCAACACCAAGGAATACCACGCAATGATGCGTGAGATGGATTCCCTGGAAAAGCTCAACCGCATGCGCGAAGAAGAGCAGGTTGCAGTCAAGGAAGAGATGGAACGCCAGACCGGCGCCACCGAAGATCTCAACGAAGAGATGAGCGGTGTGAAGGAGCAGTACCAAGCTCTGAAGACCACCTTGGAAGAGCGTCTGGCCGCTGCCAACAAGAAGCTCGATTCTCTGAACCGCAAGCGCAAGAAGGCCTGCAAGGTCGTTCCGCCGCCGATCCTCGGTCGCTACGAGTTCATCCGTGAGCGCATGGAGAACCCGGTTATCGTACCTGTGACCAACGGCGTTTGCCATGGTTGCCACATCATGATTCCGCCCCAGATTTACAATGACCTGCAGAAAGGCCAGCAGATCCTCAGCTGCCCCAACTGTCAGCGCCTCATTCACTGGGTGCGTGCCGAAGAAGCTGAATAGCGGCTTCCAATAGCGGCGCATCTGCGTCGTTGCCAGGCGCGATTCAATCACTCGACGTAGCTGGGCTACGCCTCCGGATGAATCGTGCCTGTCGCCTAGCAGCTGCACCACTCTTGGAAGCCTAAGTGCGGGCGCAGGAGTACGGCTGCTGGTGCGTATGGAGATTACGAAGACATTGTCCGTGTAATCTCACAAAATCCTCTTTGTGACCGAAAGGCGAGTACAAACGAGCCGCTTCACGCAAGAGGAACATGATTGAAATATAGCCCGTCGGTAATACCGACGTGAGGCTTGGGAGAGTGACGCATCTGCAAGGCGGATGAATTTGAGTTTCCCACAGGCGTACCCCGATTCGCCGAGGACAGACTCAATTCAGCCAACGCAGCAGATGCGCCGCTATCGCAAGCCGGGGCACACGAAAATTTGGAGTTGGCCAGACTGTCGCCGCGAGCTTGTCTCGGGGAGGAAAGTCCGGGCTCCGCAGGGTAGGACGCTGGGTAACTCCCAGGGGGAGCGATTCCCGTCACGTGCAACAGAGAGTAGACCGCCTCCGGGTTTCGGCCCGGCGGTAAGGGTGAAAGGGTGGGGTAAGAGCCCACCGGCTGTCATGGTGACATGGCAGGCCAGGTGAACTCCGTCCGGAGCAAGACCAAATAGGGTAGCGCTGTAGGTCGACCCGACCGAGCTACCGGGTAGGTTGCTTGAGGCGGCTGGTAACAGTCGTCCTAGATGAATGACAGTCGCCCCGTAAGGGGAACAAGACCCGGCTTATCGGCCGACTCCAATTGAATATTGGTAACCGGGAGGACAGACGTCCTCCCGGTTACATCTACATAGAGGAATCCATGGACCGTCCGTTGAACAATTGTTGGGGAATCATCCTCGCCGCAGGTTCCGGCACCCGGTTGGCAGAAGCCGCCGGTGGCGTGCGCAAGCAGTATCTGGAATACAAATCCGCCCCCCTGTTCTGGCACTCTGCCCGAACATTCTCCCGCGTAGCCGGAGTCAAGGGTGTGGTGTTCGTATTCCCGCCCGATGATGCCCCTGCCATGGAAAAGCAGGTGCGCCAGTACTTCAAGTCCGAAGATCTGGGCATCAAGTGGACCGTCTGTGCCGGCGGCGAACGCCGACAGGACTCGGTCTTCAACGGCCTCAAGGAACTGCCCCGCGAATGCCAGGCAGTCATGGTCCACGACTCTGCCCGCCCCTTTGTTTCCGCCAGCCTGATCACCGGCCTCATCGACGCCATCAATGAAGGCGCACGCGGCGTGATCCCAGCCGTCAAGGTAACGGACACCATCAAGCGCGTGGACGGCGACACCGTCACCGAGACCCTGAAGCGTTCCGAACTGCGCGGCGTACAGACTCCGCAGGCGTTCGAAACCAAGCTCCTGATCGAGGCCCATGAAAAGGCCGTGGCCGAGGGCTGGGAAGTTACGGACGACGCCTCCATGGTGGAACGACTGGCCGACGTGGCAGTCATCCCCGGCGAACAGGGCAACATCAAGATCACCAACCCCGAAGATCTGGAACGTCTGGCCGAGACCAAGACCATTGTTCCGTGCGTGGGCTGGGGATACGACGTGCACCGCTTCGGTCGAGAAAACGATCGTCCGTTCGTGCTGGGCGGCGTGCCCATTCAGGGTGCCCCCACCATCATCGCCCATTCGGATGGCGATGTGCTGCTGCACGCACTGGCCGACGCCGTACTCGGCACCTTTGGCGGCGGCGACATCGGCACCCATTTCCCGGATACCGACAAGAAATTTTCCGGCGCGGACTCCGGCGTGCTGCTGAAGGAAGTGCTTGCCATGGCAAGCAAGGCCAAAGCACGCATCGCCCATGTGGACCTGACCGTCATTACACAGGTGCCGCGTCTCTCTCCCCATGCTGCGCAGATCAAGAAAAACATCTGCCGCCTGCTGGGACTGGAGCCGCATCAGGTGAACTTCAAAGCCACCACCGAGGAGAAGCTCGGCTTTACCGGCGAGAAGAAAGGCATCAAGGCCGTGGCCAGCGTCACGGCACTGAGGGAGATGTAACCCATGCCCCGTCTTGGTAAATTTGTTTTCTCCTTCGTCCTGTTCGTTATCGTCTGCTACGGCGGCCTTGTCTGGTTCGTGAACCACGAAGTGGAGAAGGGCTTCAACGAGGCCGTGGCCGGAGTGGATGGTCTGAAAGTGGCCTACGACGACATCTGGGTCAGTATCACCGACCAGACCGTAACCCTGACCGCTGTGGACGCCACCCTGCCCGACGGCCAACAGATGGCAGCCAAAGAGATCGTCGTCCACGCCTTTGACGAACGCAATCCGGTGCCGCACTTCATCCGCGCTCAGGTCAAGGGCATGCAGTACGCTCCCACCCAGATGGGTGGCGCATTGGCCCTCGGCTCCGCCATGTTCGGACTGGAGCGCCTCAATGGTGACATGTATGTGGACTACCGCTACGACACCAATGCCAACTCACTGACACTGAACAACTTTTCCTTTGACGACCAAAAGATCGGCAAGCTGGAGCTGTCCGGCACCATGACCGACCTTGACCTCGACCAGTTCCGTATGGAAAAACTCGTCGGGTTGCGCATCGCCAATGCCGAACTTACCTTCATGAACAGGTCGTTCTTCAGCACCTTCATGCAGCGGGCGGCAGAGACCATGCGAATCCCCGAGGCACAGGCCACTGAGGAACTGATCTCTGAGCTGAACAAGCAGGCTCAGATGGCTGGCAACAGCGATAACAAAGTGGCGGAAAACGCCCTGCTCGGCCTGAAGGATTTCGTGGCCGATCCCGGCAGCATCGTCATTTCGGCCACCCCGGCAGAACCGGTTCCCTACCTCTATTTATTCATGGGGCGGGACGTGTACGAAAATATGCGCCTTATGAACCTGACCGTGAAAGCGGCCCCGGCCCAAGGCGTTCAATAAAACGGTAATAATTTCGAATTAATACTATCGGAGCATTTTAATGAGACTCTACAACACCCTGGCACGGCAGAAGCAGGAATTCACCCCGGTGAACGAAGGTAAGGTCAACATGTACGTATGCGGCATCACCGCCTACGATTACTGTCACATCGGCCACGCTCGCTCCAGTGTGGTCTTCGACGTGCTCTACCGTTACCTGCGTCACAAGGGTCTGGACGTCACCTTTATCCGTAACTTCACGGACATCGACGACAAGATCATCAAGCGCGCCAACGAGGTGGGCAAAGACGCCGGCGACATCGCCGAGAAGTTCATCAAAGAGTTCTATGTGGACATGGACAACCTCGCTGTGCTGCGTCCCGACGTGGAGCCCAAGTGCACCGAGCACATCGGTGAGATGATCGAGCTGACTCAGCACCTCATCGACAAGGACCACGCCTACGCCACTCCGTCCGGCGACGTATATTTCAAGGTCCGTTCTTTTGAAGGCTACGGCAAGCTGTCCGGCCGCAACATCGACGAGCTGGATTCCGGCGCACGCATCGCACCGGGCGAAGAAAAGCAGGACCCGCTGGACTTCGCACTGTGGAAGGCTGCCAAGCCCGGCGAGCCGTCCTGGACCTCCCCGTGGGGCGAAGGCCGTCCCGGCTGGCACCTGGAGTGCTCCGCCATGTCCGAGAAGTACGTGAGCCTGCCGCTGGATATCCACGGCGGTGGTCAGGATCTCTCCTTCCCGCACCACGAGAACGAGATCGCCCAGTCCGAAGCTGCGACCGACAAGCCGTTCGCCAACTACTGGGTGCACAACGGCTTCGTACAGATCAACTCCGAGAAGATGTCCAAGTCTCTTGGCAACTTCTTCACCATCCGCGACATTCTGGACAAGTTCCTGCCCGAAACCCTGCGCTACTTCCTGCTGACCATGCACTACCGCAGCCCCCTCGATTTCTCCTTCGACGCTCTCGAAGAAGCCGAAAAGGGCATCAAGCGCGTGTACTCCGCACTGGCTCAGGTGGATGTGGAGCTGTCCAAGTCCAAGTGGAAGAAGTCTCCGTTCCCGGAAGAGCTCGTCACTGAACTGGACGAGATCGAGAAGCACTGGAACGAGGCCATGGAAGACGACATGAACACCGCCGGTGCTCTGGGCCACGTCTTCTCCGCCATCCGCCTTGCCGGTCGTATCTGCGAAGACAAGAACCTGCGCAAGTCCGAAGGCGGCCGCGACCTGTTCAACCGTATCAAGGAAGACATCAAGGTCTGGGGCTCTGTCCTCGGCATCTTCGAGCGCGTCCCCGCCGAGTTCCTCACTGAACTCCGCGACAACCGCGCCTCCCGCGCCGGCATCGATCCCGCCAAAGTGCAGGAGCTCCTCGACGCCCGCAAGGAAGCCCGCGCGAACAAGGACTTTGAAAAGTCCGACGCCATCCGCGACGAGCTGGTTGAGATGAAGGTCGAGGTCAAGGATACCCCGCAGGGTGCCACCTGGGACGTTCTGTAAGCTCGCTCCCCGGCTTGCGATAGCGGCACACCTGCTGCGTTGCCGGGAACTATTGAATGCTCGACGTAGCGCTGCTACGCCTCCGCTTCAATTACCCCCGTCGCCTTGCAGTTGCACCACTCTGACAGGCCTTACATTCAAAGAAAACAAAAAGGCCGCTCCGTTTGGAGCGGCCTTTTTTTATTGGCGCTTAATTATTCTGTCCGAAAAAACGGGACTTTTTCTGACCCAGCACTTTGCACATAAACGGGACTCCCCAACAGTTCGTAATCATTGTCATTGAACACCTCTTGCAATGTAATTCCCCTGAACACCAACCGAGAGGACACCATGAAACGACTCATCATATCGATTGTTACGCTCATGCTTGCTATGCCCGGCTTTGCTTTCGCCTATACCATTCAGCCGATTGTAGATACAGCATATCAAACGCAAATCTCGTGGAGCGAACAAAGCACACAATCAATTCTGAGCATGTCCACAGGCGCGGTGGATGAATTTAGGGTCAATGGAGCGTTTAGGGTCATATCGGACCGTGACCCTAATGCCATCGAAGACGTAACGGTTTCCTTGTCATCTTCCATGACTTTGTCGGCTTTCGGCTTTGCTCCTGGTTCGGTCCCTGCTCCCCAGAGTGCTTCGGCTAACTACAACATCGACATCTCCTATCAAGATGAAGCTAAGCTAACAGACTCTTATTCCTTAGATACAATTGCCCTTCCCGGGATTATCAACAGTTCAAAGATCATCAATGTGTTCAACCTGAATCTGTTGACGAACACGATCTATTCGTTCTTGTTTTCCGGCGATGTTTCCCAACTGAACAGCATCGCCATAAACAACTGGGAGACCACGCTGCATGTCACCTCTTCGGAGATGTCTCCCACCCCGGTTCCCGGTGCTTTCCTCTTGCTCGGGTCCGGATTGATCGGGCTGGTAGGCATTCGTCGCAGGATGCAAGGTTAGACCCTTTTCAACTGCAAGAAACACGGCCTCCCACTGAGATTTCAGTGGGAGGCCATTTCATTTACGACGATTTTTACATGCCTCTTCCGAGATAAATATTCACTCCGTTGTCCGACATAAACAGAATAGTTCGTAGGGAAATCACTCCTGAGAGCTAACCCAACAGGATAATTGCGGTGGGCACACATTTGCATCATTGACCACAACAAATCGGGAGGAAGCCATGAAAAAGAGCCTTTCCATGTTGCTGGTCTTGAGCATGTTGACGTGTGCCTCGGTTGCAAATGCCGGGTATTACAAATTTTCAGGGGACATCACTTACACCTGGAATCAGGAATCCCTGAGCAGCAAGTATCGAGTAGGCAACAATGTTGACTTTGTTTTCCGGATAGACGCAGACGCCCCCAACACCGGATATGTCACGCAGGTGGATGGAGACCGGGCCTCCCTGAGTACGTTCTACACTTCAGGTTTCTATTATGCCGAGTATTTAGGCGGGGATGCGATACTCAATTACGATCAGAACTATAAGGCCACATTAGCCGATGACGATAACTGGGAATACAATGTAGCCACGACAAAACTCAACAAAACGCCATATTTTTCAGACTATTCTGCACGAGTTAATACCGAAACCGCGTCTAATCTGATCACCCTCTCCACCAGCGCATACGAGACCCACATGCACCCCTATCCTACTGTTCCCAATTGGGAACACTACTTTGTTGACTCCAACAAATTCGATCTCTTTCAAAATGTGAAGTGGATGGAAGGCGGAGAAGAGATGTGGGCGCAATTCAAAGTCGAACACATCATGTTGATGGAGTATGCAGATGAAATCTCAGGGTTAAACCTTGAAGGCATCAATATGAAAATGACAGCCACCCCGTTGCCGGGCGCGATATGGCTGCTGGGGTCCGGAATTCTCGGACTGGTGGGCATTCGCCGCAGGATGAAAGGATAAGACAAGCAGAGAAAAGATTCTCGACTACATGCCAAGCGGGATGGTGAAGAAAAACGTACTTCCCTTGCCTTCCTCGCTTTCGATCCAGATTTCACCGCCGTGGTGTTCTACAATCTTCTTGGTGATGGCGAGTCCCAAACCTGTGCCGGCGGGCTTGCCTGTTTCCTTGGTCTTGATCTGCTTGAACTTGTCAAAAACCGCATCCTGCTGATCGAGCGGAATTCCCTTTCCGGTGTCGCTCACGGAAAAGACGACTGCGCCTTGTCCAAGGGCTGCCTTGCACACAATGGTGCCCTGCTCCGTGAACTTCACGGCATTGGACACCAGATTGAGCATCACCTGAAGCAACTTGTCTCCATCGGCAATCAGCATGGGCAACCCTTCGTCGCACTCGACCACGAACTCCACAGGGGAATGGATAAAAAGGGACGACGTAATGTTTTCCGTCTTCTCCAGCAAATCCATGGGCAGCACGGCTGACTGATGCCACTCCACTGTTCCGGATTGCAGCTTGGACAGATCAAGCTGATTGTTGATCAAAGCCGTCATTCGGTCAGATTCCGAGATAATGATACTCAGGTTTTCTTCGATGCGTTCAGCCGAACTCGCCAATGACGGATTGTTATCAACCATAGGGACAAAGGTGTTCTGGAATGACTTGAGGGAAAGCTTGGCAAACCCCTGAACCGAAGTCATTGGCGTTCGCAACTCATGGGATGTGGTCTCAAGAAACTCGGACATGAGGCTGCTGGTGGCCTCTGCCATCTCCTTTGCCTCTACAATGGCAATTTCGGCGCGCTTCCGTTCGGAAACATCCATAATGCTGATGATGATTTGCGGCATATTGCCGGACTCATCAAAGACCGGATACGTGTGCGTCTCAAGATAATGAATCTCCCCGTCTTCGCCGATGTGCTCATGTTGCGTGACGGCAGGTTCGCCTGACTCCTTCACCAAATGCAGCGGACAAATATCATCGTCCTTGGCGCATGGCCTGAGGCGCTTGTGCAGCAGCTCATAGCATCGGATGCCTTCCCGGAATTCACCCCCGCTGGCAGAAGCGTTGGCATGCTTCACGGTATAGTCATCGGCATTCACGACAACAATGCCGTAATCAATGGAGTTGATGACCTTCTCAAGGAACTCCTTCTGTGCCCTGCTCGCCTTCTCTGTCTGCTCAAGCCTGATATTGGACTCGTTGAGCTCCTTGGTTCGCTCCTGAACCTTCTGCTCCAGCAATGAATGAGCACTCCGAAGCTCCTCTTCGGCTCGCTTGCGTTCCGAGATATCGAGCATAACGCCCAGCAATCCAGCGACCTTCCCCGCACCATCGCGGATAACCGCCTTGGTAAAGAAGATGTCATGCCGGGAACCATCGGCAAACTTGACCTTGGTTTCGTATCGCTGCTCGCCCCCCTGGGCAAAAAGATCATTATCCGCCTTCTCATACACTTCGGCCAGATCGCGTGGGGAAATATCATAGACCGTCTTGCCGACAACCTCTTCCTCTGTACGGCCGAGCATTTCCAGGAAGGCCGAGTTGCATCCCTGATATACCCCGTTCTTGTCCTTGTAGAAGATCGGGCTGGGGATACTATTCATTAATGTTTGGAGAAGACGGAGCTTACTATTGAATGCCCGTGCCGCTCTCTGACGATTGGCAATAACCAGCGCCATCAGAATCAGGATCACGACGAGTGCAATAATAAGGAGGTAAGTAGTCATACTATTCCTCTTTGGGGTCTTTTCCCGATCATAGCAATTATTACTGATAAAATGAATCAGTCTTAAATGGCCAAAATCCATTCATAACAAACGGCCTCTTTGGGGTTTTATTTCACAACATATGAATAAATGAGCATTTAATCTCAATTTTAATACTGGACAGCAGCGAACAACCCTGTAATCTCATTGCGATCTAGGAATGAATACTCACACGTAAGGGGAATGTATGAGCTGGGGCATCTGGCTACCATGCTTTTTAATTTTCATAGGCGCGATTGTGATGCTGATGAGCATCATCAATCACAAGCGGCTTATGACTATTATCAAGGGATCCACTTCCGGATTCTCTGGCAAGACGTCTGTGCTCGTCCGTGCCCATATGGTCTTCATGGTATTCTTCTTTTTTGCCTACCTGGGAGTCAGCGCCTGCCTCATTGCCGACATCGATGTCATCGGCAATCTGTTTACCGGACTCATTTTTCTCTTTGGAGCGATCTTCGTTTACATCGGCATTTTCATCCAACACAAATCAGTGGACATGCTGAACGATTCCAACGCGGAATTGCGAAAGCACACTGATGTATTGGAAACAAAACAAGAGCAGTTGATCGCCCTCTATGAGGAATTGAAGCGAGAGACGGAACAAAGGGAAATGGCGCAAAAGTCCGAACAATTGAAGTCGGATTTTCTCTCTCAGGTCTCCCATGAATTGCGCACCCCGCTCACCTCGATTTACGGATTCACCAAGCTCATCAAAAAGGATTTCGATTCCATAGTTTCAGGCGCAAATATTCAAGAAACACATCCCAAGAAGATAGACAGAATCAACAACAATCTGGAAATCGTCTCACATGAGTGCAGCCGCCTCACCAGGATGGTCACCAACGTGCTTGATCTGGCAAAGATTGAATCCGGTCAAACCACATGGGATGACAAGCCTATCTCACTACGGGATGTCATCAAATCTTCACTCACCGCAGTCGAGGGACTCATTCATGAAAAGGAGGCCGTGAGCATTGAGTGCGATCTCCCGGCCAATCTGCCCACCATCACGGCCGATGCAGACCTGATGACGCAGGTGCTTGTGAACGTGCTCAGCAATGCGATCAAATTTTCAGATGACGGCATCGTCATGCTGAGCGCCAAAACGGATGACAAGAGCATTACCATCTCCGTCAGCGACGAAGGCGTCGGCATCGGCCCCGATGACATCAACAGTATTTTTGACAAATACTACACTGCCCGCAGCGGCAACACGCTGGGCGCTCCCCGGCTGGGAACCGGCTTGGGACTGCCCATCTGCAAGGAAATCGTCGAACACTATGGCGGCGATATATCGGTCGAATCAAAATCGGGAAGCGGAAGCGTCTTCTCCATCACACTCCCGATCGAGAGCGTCTCCAGTTAGACGCACCTCTTGAAGGCTATCGCTGATGGCCCACCACCATACCGTCAGCGGCGACATCCAGCTGCCCTGCTTCTACAACGACACACCGAGTTGCACCGAGTACGGAAAGCATCCTTGGGATGGACCATGCCCTCGCATGATGCCTGTGTTCCCTCTATTGCATCACCCCCCTAATGTGCTATGTTTAGACCAAAGTAATTAACTGCGTCTAATAAGGACAGGCCATGCGTAGAATCACGATTTCTCTATTTGTAGTCTTGCTCGTTTTCACATCGCTTTCTTTAGGAAAAGACCAAGAATCCAAGACATATCGAATTGCAAGCTATTACATCCCGCTACTCGTTGATGACAGCGAAAGCGGCGCGTTCATGGAACTGCTTCAAGAAGCAACCAAAAGAGCGGACGTTCAATACAAGATCATTATGGCTCCCCCCAAAAGAGCCATGCGCTATTTTGAAGACAACGAAGTTATTGCCATTATCCCCGCCTTACTGGCGACTTTGGTCAAGGACAGCGCACTTACCTCATCCATCTTCACCAAACAAATCCATGCCTTTGTCAGGCAGGGAGACCCGGTCCCTGCGGCGATCAGTGAGCTGGAAGGAAAGCGTGTAGGTTTGACGAGGGGGTTCTCTTTCCCCCGTTCCATTACAGTCAACGAAGACATTGAAATCGACTACGCTGATACCACTGATGGAAGCTTAAAAAAACTTCTGGAGGGAAGAGTCGATATCGTGGTGGCTGATGGATATACGGCTCTCTCAGCTATCAAGAAGATGGGATTGACCGGCTTTGATTATGATCTATCAAAAATCCTGCACGAACAATTCGCATACATTGCCTGTCAGCCAACCGAAGAGGGGAAAGAACTTGCCCGGAAGCTCTCTGTGGCTATTGATTCGATGAAAGCCGACGGCACGATGGACAGGATTCTTCCTGATATTGAGAATCCCCAATAGCAACCAGTCAGTCTGACCGCCCTATTTCAAACCGATGATGCCGCGCTGACCGATGGTCTTGATAAACGCCGTCACGCTCAATTCGGCTTCCCGGCTCTGCACCTCGTACTTCTCGACGAAGGCGTCGGCGATGTCCTGCACGGAATGCTCGCCGTCAATGATATCCCAGACAAAGGTGCCCATCTCGTCCAGCTCCAGATGCTTAATCATCGGCCGCTTGTCCCACAGGCCGACCTTCTCGGCCATGCGACCGAACCACGGTTTCACGGCCAAGGGATAGGAAAGCTGCACCAAGCCGCCAGCCACGGGCTTTTCCCTGACTTCACTGTTGCGCACGGGCACCATCTTGAGGGCCTCGGCGCGGGAGATTATCGGCTCTGGCGGACGTTTCTTAAACAAGCTCATAGGCCTCGCATATATCGATAAGTTGCCGTTCGTCCACGGGAATCACGCCTGATGCGCGAACCGAGAGGATGGAATTACCAGTATCGGTAACCCATGCGCGGCCTGAAGAATGGACCTCGCGACGCAGCGCACGACGCAGAAGCGAGCCTTTGCTGACGCCCTCCCACGAGACAAGCCCCGGAGACGAGGCAAACGGCATTTCCTCCGATGGTCCATCCTTGAGATTGGCGCGAAGCCATGCCTCGAGATCGGTCCCATTGAGCAGGACGCTGGCCGGGGCAAAGCGTTCGAAAATCAGCGTGGTTCCTGCCCCTTTGCCGGGCGGCAATTTCGCCTGACGGACCGATTTGGGAAGCCAGTATTTGATCGTGTAGTGGCCCGGCTGAAAAGTAAACGTATGCAGCTGAAATCCCGTCGGGATACGCCCGGTCAGGCCGAACATGGCCCACGGGATGGTCTTGCCCGCGGAATGGTCGCGAAAGGAAGCCAGGACCTCGGCAGCCACGGCTTCATCGTCCTTGCGGTGAATAAAAAACTGAACCAGCGCGGCCAGTCCGGTGGCCGGATTATGCAGGGCCGCGCCGATGCCGCGATGCACTTCGGTCTGCCAGATAAAGCTCTGGTGTCGGATGCCGGACTCGGCCAGCGAGGCCAATGACGCCTGCCATACTTCCGGAGTCTCGGACTCGGGCACCCCGCGCAGATCGGCCTGCTTATGGGATTTGGTCAGCCGCTTGAGGTGCTTCTCAAAGGAAAAGGAGCCCTGAACACTATTCCACTTGAGTTCACACACCGGCACACCGTCGGACTCGAGAAAGAGCCCGTCGCGCTCAATGGCGGCGGGCTCCCAATTATCAGGCGCGGTCAGGCCAACGCCGTTCCATACAAAACGGGGCATATTATTTGGCCACAAACTCGTCCAGATTTTCGATCTTGGTCACGCCACCTTTCTTGGCCTTCAGACGATCAACCTGTACCCGGTAGCACTCGTATTCACTTTCGATCATGGAATCGAGCGACATCTTGATTGATACGCCCGGGCGCAGCTCCTTGACGCGACTCCACATGAGGATGACGCTGACCTTCTGGCCATCCTGCGAAAAATTCCAGCGCCAGGCGATGACGTTCTTGAAGGCGTCGCCTTCATAGCTGTCAGGATTGCCGTACGCCTTCTTGTACTTGGCGAGCAGTTTATCGAACAGTCGCATGCTGCGATCATGAAACTTCAATTTGATACGAACAACCTTACCCGCGTTGTCACAGTTGCCATAGGTCAGACTGCCGCCGCGCACACCAGGGAGATAATCGCCATCAAGATGAACCTCGCTCAGGAACGGGGCATCCGGCATGGGGCTGGCCAACTGCATATTGCAGCACTTGGCATATCCTTTGATATCCTTGCCCAGAGTAATGCCGGCCACGGACATGGGCAGACCATTTCCGGCCATGGCTGCGGAAACGGAGAACAACAGGAGCAACAACGCGAGAGCAACGATTCGTTTCATATTCAAAAACCACCTTGATGAAAAAGACTTGTCCCGCCGGGACGTGGTGACTTATCATTAAACGAGTTCAGAACTATTGGCAAAGAATTAGCCACAAAAAGGAAACGATACAATGATAGGCAGCTCGCCCATACGGGCGCTGACATATTTCATGCTCGCTGTGGCAGGGGGCGCCGTTTACGGCGGACAGGTCTGACCGCTCATGGTACGGCTCCCGGTCTGGGAGCTCGGTCTGATCATCCTCTTCCCCATGCTCATCGCCATGGGGCTGCGAGGCATGCTGGAAAAGCGGCTGGTGGATTCCGTCCCCGCCATCCGCCAATCCCTCATGCAATTTCGGCTGGAGCTGGGCCTGTTCCTCGGCGCAGGTCTGGGCATGGCCCTCATCCTGCTCCTCATCTATCATTTCCCCCTGTTCCAGAGCGGCATGAAGCTGGTGCTCGGTATCGTCACCGTGGGCATGTTTGCGGCACTGGACCTCGCCCTTGCCCGCGAACGCATTGTCATCGGCGATGCCTTGTCCGGCAGGGCCTCCTTTGAGCCGCCCCGCGAACTCAGTCCCATGACGCGCAAGTTTTCACTGGTCGCCACCAGCATCCTGCTGCTCATCACCGGCATCATCATGCTGGTGATCATCCGCGACGTGCACTGGCTGGCCGAGCAGGACCTCTCCATGGATTCCGTGGCCATCCTCGGCCGCTCTGTGCTGGTAGAGATCATCTTTGTCATGGGCTTCCTGTTGCTCATGGTCATCAACCTCGTCCTCTCCTACGCCCGCAACCTGCGCATCCTCTTTGACAACGAGACCGTGGTGCTGGAACGGGTCAGCCGGGGCGACCTCACGCGCAAGGTGCCCGTGGCCACCCGCGACGAAATGGGCGTTATCGCAGGCCACACCAACAACATGATCACAGCCCTGCGCGAAGGCGTACGCATGCGCGAGGGGCTGCTCATCGCACAGGAAATCCAGCAACATTTCCTACCCGACAGCGCGCCCGAATTCCCGGGCCTCGAACTGGCCGGAAGCGCCCGTTTCTCCGACGAGACCGGCGGTGACTTCTATGATTTCATTGAATGCGAACGCGACGCATGCAGCCGCACGGCTGTGGCTGTAGGCGACGTCTCCGGCCACGGCATCGGCGCAGCCCTGCTCATGGCTGCCGGACGCGCTCATATCCGACAGGCTGCCAGCGTGGCAGACTCTCCGGCCGAGGCCATCAACATGGCTAACCGTCACCTCTCCCGGGATATCGAAGGCACCGGCCGTTTCCTGACCCTCTTTTACATGGAACTCGACCCCGTTGAGCAGATCGCCACATGGGTCAACGCTGGCCATCAACCGCCCGTGTTATATGACAGCGCCAGTGACACCTTCACCGAACTGCGCACCCCGAACATCCCCCTCGGCGTGACCGAAGACTGGGAGTACATGCAGGATGAAATCCCCCTGCCCGGACCGGGACAGGTATTGCTCATCGGCACCGACGGCGCGTGGGAAGCGCACAATCGCGACAATGAAATGTTCGGCAATGACCGCCTCCAGCAGGTCATTCGCGACAACGCCAGCGGCACGGCGCAGGACGTGCTCAAGGCTGTTGAGGACGCGGTTCACGCCTTCACCGGCGACCTCGCCCAAGAGGATGATTTGACCCTCGTTGTGATCAAGGGGAAATAAATTTCCTTTTCGGACGCCGAATAACGAATCAGCCCAGAGCAAAACACCAGATCATGAACACAATGCATCGGATAATACGTACCCTTTTTCGGGGGACACTTGCAGTGGGCCTATTGGCTATCTTGCTGGCCATCGTGTACTTCTTTTATCATCCATTCATTGTATCAACTATCGACAATGCCTACAGAAATTTATTCTTCGACGAAACCTACCGCTATGATGTCCCCCTTCGATCACGCAGTGACAAAGGGATAAAGGTATCGTTGGATATCGATGTCAATGGGAACAAAGAGAACAATGAATGGTTCGTTCGTTCCCATACTTATCTTGCAGGATACTTCCTGTACTACTCAGAAGAGTTTTCAACTCTTGCGACTGATTGGATTCATAATAAATTCCAATCCGGAGATTGGTTTCTTTACAACATCGACTCAAAAGCTATTACTTATTGGAACGAAAAGGAGGGAGTGGCTACTGAGTATCATTTTGATTCCGACTGTCCAGCCTCTCAACCACAAATCAAACTATCTGTGTCTATAAAAGAGGTTGAAGGAAAGTATAACTATATTAAGGCAGACACCGCTAAATATGACATATCACAGTACAATAGTGTTTTAGTCTACAAGAAACTCTACGAAGACATTAAGGACACTTATAAGACAGATTTTGATTCTTTAAAAATTTATGAAAACTCTTCTCTAACAATACTTCCAAAGGAGTATTGGTCTCAGTTTAGTGAATTACGCAAAGTATTTGAGCGAATACATTCGAATTCAATAATTACGAGAGACGTAGATCCATTCATAATCGAAAAAGTCCGAAAAAGCATGAGCCAGGATTGGGAGCTATTTAACCGCGCAAAGTGTGGGGAAGTAACTTTTGGTGGGAAGGTTATCGGCGAACGAGCTTTGGGAAAAAAACAGAATGGCCAGTGGACTATTGATTGGAATCGACAGGGAGCCAAAACTTACTTTTATAAGAAGAGCATTCCATACTCTGCTTTTGTAGAATCAAAACAGCATCTTGAGAAATTTGAAATAGAATTAGATGGCGAAGTCTTCATATGTCCACCAAATGAGCAGTTCATAATTTATATGCCCAAAAATGGCACTATATATTATAGTGCTTATGGCAACGACACATACTTTGTTCCTGATTTTATCGACTAACAATCTTTCGCCAACCGTTCACGCCTTCACGGGCGACCTCGCCCAAGAGGATGATTTGACCCTCGTTGTCATCAAGGGGGAATAAATTTCCCGTTCTTGACCTAAGTCAAAGCATCTATACGGCGTATCCCCTATAAGCGTAATCAAGGCGTACGACCTGCCCTTACCAAGTACGCCTTGCACACTCTTGTATCGGTATCAGCCATCTACCGATCACACCTCCTCCATAGGAAGCCCCCTGTACCCCAGGGGGCTTTCGGATTTTCAGGGTACACACGTTATACTGGATTCTTCCCCCAAAACATTTTATCCCCAGCCCATGCCGCAGACAAAACCTACATCACAAGAAGTCATCAAGGTCGCCAATGAACTTGGCCGTCCCGTATCCGCCACCGAGGCCGATTCCCTCGCGGGTTATCTCGATCAGCTCATCAAGTGGAACAAGAAGATGAACCTCGTCGGCCCGTCCCACTGGCGCGACGTATTCGAAACCCTCATGGTCGACTCCCTCTATCTCGCCGATTTTCTCTCCGGCCTGAAGCTCAACGACGCGCCCCTCTCCCTCGATCTCGGCGCTGGCGCAGGCCTCCCCGGCATCCCGCTCCGCGCCCTCTGGCACGACGGCTCCTACTGGCTTGTCGAAGTGCGCGAGAAACGCTCCCTGTTCATGCGCTCGGTCCTCGGCCGTCTTAAACTCGCCGACACCAACGTTTTTCACGGCAAGGCAGAAGATGCCCTCGACCGCCTCGCCGAGTCCGGCAACGCCGCCACCGCCGACCTCATCCTCTCCAAGGCCTTCATGCCCTGGCCCAAGCTGCTCGATTTCGTCACCCCTATGCTCCATCCCACCGGCGTGCTCGTCATCCTGTCCAACGACCCCGCCCCCAACGAAGACGAACTCCCCGAAGGCTGGACCCTCGGCGACGTGGCCGCCTACCCCGCAGCCGGCAAAGAACACTATTTCTGGTCACTGAGAAAGAACTAAAGGTGCCTCCGGCGGCCCTTCGGGGACGCTTGCCAGCGGGGCCCAAAGGCCGAGGGCCTTTGGAATCCCATTGGCGATAAAAGCCGAACGGGCTATCTGAACGAACTCGCGCTTCGCTTGTTCTTTTCAGATAGCCCGTTCGGCTTTTATCGCGGGTTGATGAATAGAGTTCCTGAATGCGACAGCCTATTCTCACCTCCTACAAACGAAGACCTGCACCAGCCCTTGAACACGAAGCATAGAAGCTGACCAAATCGAATGCCGCCAAAAACAAAAAGCATCTCGGCAGCGACTATAGTCGCGTAGTACACCTCAAGGCATTCTATTTGGATCAGATTCTTGGCGAGTGAGCACGAGGCGGCCGAGCACACAAAGCCGAGTTTCTTTGGTTCTTTCTTGGGGCGGCTCAGCCAGCCTTCAGCCGTTGTCGAGTCTTCGAGACTTACGGATGAGGACAGCAGAGATAGAAAGAACCCCGCCGGGAGGGCATGGAGGAGCGAAAGCGACGGCTCTCGCGCTTGCAAAGCGCGCATCTTTCCAACAAAAAAGCCGCCCCAAAAGGGCGGCCTTCCTTATCTGCCTTTAAATCTTATCGAACAACAAGTCGTTGAACCTCAGAAAAACACTTCCTCCTCACCAACCCCGTCACCAACAACGCCCCCAGCGACGTCGCCGCCACAATCATCAACATCACGACAATCTGATAGCGAATGGCGATCAACGGATCAGTCCCCGACAATATCTGACCGGTCATCATCCCCGGCAGGGAAACCAACCCCACGGCCATGAGCGAGTTGATGGACGGGATCATGCCCGCCTTGATCGCGCCACGCAGAATATCCTGCGACGCCTCGCGGTAATCGGCACCCAACGCCAATCGCATCTCCACCTCGGCGCGACGAGACTTCAGATCAGAAAAAAGCCGCTCAAGGGAAATGGAAATGGCGGTCATGGAATTACCCACGATCATCCCGGCAAGGGGAATGAAATACTGCGGCGTCCACCACGGCTTGGCCCCCACAATGACGGCAGTGACCAAATAGGAAACCAGCGTGTAGGACAGAAGCATGGAAATGAATGTGGGAATGACGAACGGGACGGAACGCTCGGAGACTCGGCCCCTGATGATATGGACAGCCGCGGCCACCATAAAGGTGAACATGCCGAGCACGAGCCACATGTAATGAACATCGAAAATGAACTTGAGCACGTAGCCCATGATGAACAACTGGGCAAAAGTGCGGATGGTGCCGACAAGCAAATCCTTGCCAAGACCGAGCTTGTGATAAACGGAAGCGCCACCAGCCAACAGCACAAAGCCGAGACAGAGGGAAAGCTGGAGCGGTCCGATCTCGATGATGGGCTGGGCGGTCATGATGCATACTCCAGTTTTCCGGCATTGATGCGGATGGTGTGGGTTACACCGGGAGGCGTGACCTCGGAATGGGAAATCATGATCACGGTCATGCCGGAAGCGGCCAGCTCGGCGGCCTTGTCGAGGACGACCCTGGCGCTGTCCGCATCAAGGGAGGCGGTGGGCTCGTCCATGAGGATGACCTCCGGCTCCAAAAGCAGACTGCGAATGAGACAGACGCGCTGGGACTGGCCCACGGACAGAGTGTCGGCGCGAGTCTCCAGAGTAATACAGTCCAGCAAAAACGACGACAGATAGCTGAGCAGGACCTCGTCTGTCGGCTGTAGCAGACCCTCGTTGGACTTGAAGGAAAACGGCAGGAGCAGATTCTCGCGAACAGTGCCGGGAAGCAGGGTCGGCATCTGCTGCACATAGGCAACATTACGACGAAGCTGGGCCGGAACCATGGCGTCCGTGGCCGTACCATTGATCACGACGTGGCCGGACTGGGGCTCCTCCAGCAGACAGAGCAGGCGCAGCAGTGTGGACTTGCCCGCACCGGACGGACCACGAACGAGACAATAGGTACCCTGCTCAATGACGAGCGAAGCGTCATCGAGAATGATGGGGCCGCCTTCGTAAGCAAAGGAAAGCCGCTCCAGCGCGAGGGACATGGTTTAGCCTTCCTGCTTTTCCATGTAGGCGAGGAAGGCCTTGGCTTCCTCGAAATAGGGATTGATCTCAAGCGCCTTCTGCAGATTGGTCACACAGTCCTCCTTGTCGCCCCGCTCGAAGTAGGCGCGGGCGATGTTGTAGAAGAGGTTCTCGTCATGCGGGGCCATCTCTAGAGCACGGGTGTAGTAGTCCACGGCCTGATCCAGCAGCTGGGACTTGCGCAGATTGATGCCGAACTCGTTGAAAAGGTGCTTGTGCTCGGGATCGAACGCGGCATCCAGCCCGACGATGCGCTCAAACAGGTCGGCGGCCTTTTCCGGCTCACCGCGTTCCATGAAGGTCAGGCCCAATCCGAAGTTGGCGCGGACATTGTTCTCGTCCACGGTCAGCGCGGCGTTGTATTCGAATTCCGCTGAATAGAGCGCACCCTGATCGCGCTGTTCCTCGGCACGCTTGACGGTAGAGTCCAACTCTTTCATGCGGGGGAAGACTTCCTGCTGATAGAATTCCACTTCAGGACTGAACCGCTCCAGGAAATCGGGAAGCGGCACCTGCTCCTTGGGACCGGACGGGATGTTGTTCCGGTTCAGGGGCTGGACAGCAACAACCGGCACGGCGTCATCATCCATCTCAGGCTGCTCGGCAAACCAGTAGGCCTTCTGGATGGTCTTTCTGGATGTCGTTCCGGTACCGACCTTGGCGACGGTCTGGGTGGAGAACACGCCGGAGATTTTTTCGCGCTTCACGTCCTTGGGAATAGTCACATCTTCAGGCATGTTGGCGTCTTGCTCGGCTTTGTTCGTCTTGGCTTCTTCTTGGGTCACTTCAGGTCGTCCTGTTCACAGTTATGATGAGTTTTTGGAAAATACACCGCGTCGACCGGGTTTGCAACCTGGCGTATGCGGTTCTGTAAAGATAATAAAACCTTCATGCATCTTCGACAAGCCAGTGATTTTGTTTTCATCGCAAAAGTCACAGGATCGCCCCATGAAAGAGGCTGGCCTCTCCATTTGCATACTGGCTGATTTTCAGGGCACCGGATGACTTCCATGGCTGATTCATGTACACGCAGTATCTAGAAATCATTGTCTTTCGCCAACGACCGCCCAACCCGGTCCCCAATGAGCAGGGAGGAGTCCATGACCGCCGAATTCAGTTACATCAAGCCTGGTATCTCCAGCGAACTCGGATGCCTGAACGGCGAGGAACTCTGCCAGCATTACATGACATACATGCGCAACTATGTTTTGGACGAGGATCTGGGTTCTGCCTACTTCAACCGTTTCGCTTCAGACACTACCTTGGGAAAGGATCAGGCTCTGACCAACTGCTTCCTTCATCTGGTGCGCAAGATGCAGCAGACGGTCCCGTTCAACCTCGCCCTGAGGCAGGTAATGAATCAGATCGCCCCCTCTCCAGAGGGGAAGGTCACCGCCTCCCTGCTGGAGAAATTCACCCTGCGTCCAGATCTCGACGACATGGCGGACACCCTGTGCGTACAGGGAAAAGCAGAGCAGGCGCACGACCTCCTGCTGAACGATCTAAACAAGAGCCCCGGCAATGTGGTGGTGGCAAGCCGACTGGCAGCCGTTGATTTGGAGTTCGGACTGGACATGAGCTGGCTGGATGGGTTCACGGTTCCCGATGTCTTTGACAAAGACTGGAACACATGGCTGATCGGGCAATACGTCCACAACGGGCAAAATGATAGCGCCATGGAATTATGGAACGCCACAGATGGTCGTCGCCATGAAGACTGGGAATCCATATACACTTATATGGGCGCACTCTGCCTTTCCACCGGCCAGCCTGATACGGCCAAGGCCCTGTTCGACCGCTCCCTCGCCATCGATCCAAAGCAATTTCATGCAGCATTGGCCAGACAGGAACTGGATAACCCGTTTACTGTTCGGGACGTCGACCTTTCCGCCGGACGGGCCGCCATCTGCCTTTACTCATACAATCGCGCCGACCTCCTTGAGATGACCCTGCGCAGCCTGTGCGCCACAGAAATCGGCGAGAGCGACGTACTGGTCCTCCTCAACGGCTGCTCCGACAACAGCCGCGACATGGTGCTCAAGGTGAAGGAAGTATTTCCCGACGTTCGAATGACTCTTCTGGAGCAGCCCGTCAACATTGGCGCCCCTGCGGCCCGCAACATGCTGGTCCACCATGCACTGAACGAACTCGGCAGCGAGTTCATCGCCTTCCTCGACGACGACGTCACCCTGCCGGGGAACTGGCTGCAAGGGATGTTGACGGAGCTGGAAGACGATCCTTCCGTGGGCGCGGTGGGGTGCCGGGTGCTCGATCCGGGCGGTGAAGACCTGCAATACCTCTACCGCGATGTGGCCATTGCAAAACCCGGCGTGTTCCGCTTGAGCCTTGGTGCCCCCTTCAAGGCCCGGGACTTCGGCCTCTACTCTGTCAGACGCGACACGGACTGCGTCATGGGCTGCTGCCATGTCATGCGCAAGGAGTGCTTTGACAAGGTTCCCGAGTTCGACATCCTCTTCACGCCCACACAGCTGGATGACGTTTCTTTCCATCTGGACCTTCGCCTTGCCGGGTTCAAAGTACGATATATTGGACAGATAGCGTGTGTTCATCATCGGGCAACCGGATTCAAAACCACGAACACGCGAAGCCACGGCAACGCCATGGGCAACGACGTCAAATTCTACTACCGGTTCGCCGACAAACTGGGAACGCTTCGCACATGGCAGGCGGAACGCAATCAGGGGCTGCTGACCAAGTAACCCCAAGGGTCCACCGATGAGGACTGTTCTCTCATACTGGTGACATCCGAGTCTATTTCATGTACATCCGTTGACGGCGAATTAATGTCTTCTTGAAAGGGGGCTTTCAGAAGATTTTACATATGATTAAACAAGCAGATGTTCCCTAAGGAGAAACGATCAATGAGTAGCATCGGTACAAGGATTAAATCCTACCGTGAAAAACAGAACCTGACCATCGAGGACCTGGCAAACCGTACGGTTCTGCCTGAAGATTTCATTCGCGCAGTGGAAGAGGACGATCAGTACCCGTCCCTGCAGCCTCTGGTGAAACTGGCCCGCGCGCTCGGGGTGCGCCTGGGCACATTCCTCGACGATCAGGTTTCCAGTGATCCGCTCATCACTCGCCTGGCCGACCGTGAAGAAGAACTTACCACTCACATGGGCGGCAAGGAGCCCGGCGTGGTCTTCCATTCCCTGGGCAAAGGCAAGACCGACCGCCACATGGAACCATTTTTCATCGAGCTGCTGCCTGAATCCGGCAAGGACGACTCTCTCTCCTCCCACGAGGGTGAAGAATTCATCGTGGTCCAGTCCGGTCAGGTTCGCATTCTGTACGGCAAGGAAGAATCCGTTCTTTCTCCCGGCGACTCCGTCTACTTCAACTCCGTAGTCCCCCACAACGTGGCCTGCTACGGTGACGAAAAAGCCGAAATTTACGCCGTTCTCTATTTCCCGGAGTAGTCCATGGCATTGCGTAACAAAACACTCGGCCAGTTGCTGGACGAGACTATCGAGAAGTATCCCGATACCGAGGCAGTGGTATACGTGGACCGCGACTTCCGCCTGACCTACAAGGAATTCGGCGAACTCGTGGACACCGTGGCCAAAGGCCTCATGGCATTGGGCGTAAAGAAAGGCGACAAGGTGGCCGTATGGGCCAACAACGTCCCTTACTGGGTCACGCTCCAGTTCGCCACGGCCAAAATCGGCGCCATCCTGCTCACGGTCAATACACATTACCAGTCGCATGAGCTCAAGTATCTGCTGGAACACTCGGAGACCGAGAACCTGTTCATCATCGGCGATTACCGCGGCCATGACTACCTGAACACGGTCTACGAACTGATCCCGGAACTGAAAGTTCAGGAACGCGGTCAGCTCAAGACCAACAAGTTCCCCAAGCTGGAGCGCGTCTTCTTCCTCGGCCACGAAAAGCACCGCGGCCTCTACTCCGTGCCCGAACTGCAGGCCATGGCCGCCATGGTCTCGGACGAGGAGTACCAGGCCCGTCAGGATTCCCTGGACCCGCATGACGTGGTCAACATGCAGTACACTTCAGGAACCACCGGGTTCCCCAAGGGCGTACAGCTGACCCATTACAACATCGGCAACAACGGCTACTGGATCGGCAAGAACCAGAACTTTCAGCCCGGCGATCGCCTGTGTCTGACCGTACCGCTGTTCCACTGCTTCGGCTGCGTGCTCGGCGTACTCGCCTGCATCAACCACGGCGTGACCATGGTCATCATGGAAGACTTTGTCCCGCTCGAGGTCATGAACGCCATCGACGTGGAGAACTGTACCGCCGTCTACGGCGTGCCCACCATGTACATCGCCATGCTGGACCACCCCATGTTCCCCCGCTTCGACTTCTCCACCCTGCGCACCGGCATCATGGCCGGCTCGCCCTGTCCGGTGGAAGTCATGAAGCGCGTCATGGACAAGATGAACATGAAGGAAATCACCATCTGTTACGGCCTGACCGAGTCTTCACCGGTTATGTCCCAGACCAAGATCGGTGACACCATCGAGCACATGACCGAGACCGTCGGCACCGCCATGCCCGAGGTGGAGATCAAGATCACCGACCCGGAAACGGGAGAGGAATGTCCCACCGGCGTTCAGGGTGAGGTCTGCACTCGCGGCTATCTGGTCATGAAAGGCTACTACAACAACGCCAAGGCCACCGAAGAAGCCATCGACGCAGACGGCTGGCTCCACTCCGGCGACCTCGGCGTCATGGACGAAGACGGCTATCTGACCATCACCGGCCGCCTCAAGGACATGATCATTCGCGGCGGTGAGAACATCTACCCGCGCGAGATCGAAGAGTTCCTTTACACCATGGACGGCGTCCTCGACGTGCAGGTGGCAGGCGTTCCCAGTGCAAAGTTCGGCGAGCAGGTCGGCGCATTCATCATCCTCAAGGAAGGCGTAGACCTCCAGCCGGAAGATGTCACCGACTACTGCCGCGGCCAGATCTCCCACTACAAAATCCCGAAATACGTCACGTTCCTCAAGGAATATCCCATGACCGCTTCGGGCAAAATCCAGAAATACAAGCTCCGCGACCTCGCCGCCGAACTGTGGCCTGACGCGTAGAATTGAAGAAATAAGCCTTGGGGGAACCTCTTGAAAAAGGTTTCCCCAAGCGTCCTTTCTGAACTTTTTGGCTTCGCTGCCAACAAATTCAAAAGGATAATTGAAGAATAGATGGCCGCGTTAGGGCGCACGATCCCCATAGTCACACCTCGAATTCACGCCCAAAACACCGCCTCGGCGCATACGGTCTTGTGACTTCCGCACAATACACCTGCGCCGCTATAAAAAGTTTAGGAGATTCTTAAGAACCCTTTCCAAAGGGTTCTTAAGGCCCCCGGCAGGGCCGCCGGAGGCAAATAGACAAGGAGAGAGATTGTGGAACAGTACAAAGACATTGCTCCTCGTCTGATCGGTGTTCGCGAGGGCATCGGCTGGACGGTCAAGGAGATGGCGGACCTGCTCGGTCTGCCGGAAGAGAAGGTGGCGGAATACGAATCCGGCGAAGTCGAGATCCCTGTGGGATACATGCTGGACGTTTCCCGTCTGTGTCGCGTGGACCTGACCACGCTGATTTCCGGTCGCGAACCGCACCTGAAATCGTACTCGCTGGTGCGCAAAAACGAAGGTTTTTCTGTCGATCGTCGCAAGGATTACGACTACAAAAGCCTCGGTTACAAGTTCGCGGGCCGCGAGATGGAGCCATTTTTGATCACGGTTCCAGCCAAATCCGGTGAGGAAATGACGGAAACTTCCCACCGCGGACAGGAATTTATTTACGTACTCAAGGGCCGTTTGGAGGTCCGCATGGGTGGCGAACCCATCATTGTTGAAGAAGGCGATTCGCTCTACTTCAACTCGGAAACGCCTCACGCTCTGCGTGGTTTGGACGGCAAAGAAGTAACGTTCCTCGACGTAATTCTGTAGGGCCGGGCGCTGTGAGGCGCTCCGCCCGGACAAAGTTTTTGACGATTTTTTACACTGGAAAACCGAAAAAACACCACGGAATTACGGAGAAAACCGACCATGTTTACCAAAGGAACTTACGAAGACTTCGCGGACTTCTGCGCAAACTATAAACTCGAAGCACCCGAGAATTTCAACTTCGCCTACGATGTTCTGGACAAAATGGACCCCGCAAAGACTGCGCTGATCCATGTTGACGATGAAGGCAAACGCCGCGAATTCGACTTCAAATTCTTCCAGGAAGAGTCCGCACAGCTCGCCAATTCCCTCATGGAAAAGGGCGTAAAAAAGGGCGACCGCGTCATGCTGGTGCTCTATCGCCGCGTGGAATACTGGACCGTCATGCTCGCCATGCACCGCATCGGCGCCATCCCGATCCCGTCTCCTTCCCTGCTGACCAAGAAAGATATCTCCCAGCGCGTCAACTACGCCAACGTCTCCGCCATCATCTGCGAAGACACCATCTGCGACCGCGTGGACGAGGCCAAACCGGAATGTCCCGGCCTGAACCTGCTCGTGCAGGTAGACGGTCTGCTCAAGGACGGCTGGCTCGACTACAGGGAGCTCCTTGCCTCGGGCGACGTCGAATGTCCTCGCACTGCCGATTCTCCCGGTGGCGACGACCCCATGGTGATCTTCTTCTCCTCCGGCACCACCGGTCTGCCCAAGATGGTGCTGCACAACCACAACTACCCTTACAGTCACTACACCACCGGCGCCATCTGGCACGATCTGGAGGACGGCGACGTCCACCTGACGCTCTCCGACACCGGTTGGGGCAAGTCCGTATGGGGCAAATTCTATGGCCAGTGGATGGCTGGTGCCGTCGTCTTTGTCTGGGATTTCCGTGGTGCATTCAGTGCCGCCAATCTCCTCCAGATCATGGCCGACAACAAGCTGACCACCTTCTGTGCGCCGCCCACCGTCTACCGTTTCCTCGTGCGCGAAGACCTCTCCGAATACGATCTCTCTTCTCTGCGCCACTGCACCACTGCTGGCGAACTCCTGAACGATTCGGTCTTCCACGCCTGGGAAAAGGCTCTGAACATGCCCATCTATGAAGGATATGGTCAGACCGAAACCACCCTGCAGGTGGCCACCCTCAAGTTCATGAAGCCCAAGCCCGGTTCCATCGGCAAACCCATGCCCGGTTGGGACATCGCGCTCATGGACGAGGAAGGCAACGAAGTGCCGCAGGGTGAAGAAGGCGAAATCTGCATCCGCATCGACAAGCCCGTTCTCGGTCTGTTCGATTCCTACATGGACGAGCCGGAAAAGACTGCCTCCGTCAAATTCGACGGCTGGTATCACACCGGTGACAAAGCCTGGGCTGACGAAGACGGCTATCTCTGGTTCATGGGTCGCACCGACGATCTGATCAAGAGTTCCGGTTACCGCATCGGACCCTTTGAGGTCGAATCCGCCCTCGTGGCCCACGATGCCATTGTCGAAGCCGCTGTTACCGGCGTGCCCGACGATGTTCGCGGCCAGCTCGTCAAGGCCACCGTGGTGCTCGCACCCGGTTACGAAGGCAACGACGAGCTCACCAAAACGCTCCAGGATTTCGTCAAGAACCTGACCGCGCCGTACAAGTATCCCCGTATCATCGAGTACGTCACCGATCTGCCCAAGACCATCTCCGGCAAGATCAAGCGCAAGGAAATCCGCGAAGCCGATCTCAAGAAGTACTCCGCTTAGCGTAGTATAGTTGCAAATAATGAATCCGCCCTGTCCGACTTTCGTCGGTCAGGGCGGATTTCTTTTGCCGCTTTGCGGCTGCCTCCGGCGGCTGGGAGAAGGGGAGGAAAAACCCTTTGGAAAGGGTTCTTTCCTCCCCTTCCCCCAGCCCCCCATCCCCTCCTTTTCCTAAACTTTTTATCGGCTCATCCGCGCGGGGATGATTGGATAATAAGACAAACTTCTTCCTCGAAACGTCACTCGTTTTAGATAAAGTTTGATAAATAGTGTTCGTTTGATTCTCGAAATAACTCGAGCGAAGCAAGCTATATAAAGTTTAGGAGATTCTTAAGAACCCTTTTCTCAAAGGGTTCTTAAGCAGTCGGGCTTCAGCCGTTAGCGAGTCTTCGAGCTTTACGGATGTAGACAGCAGCGATAGACGCCCCCTCCGGCGAGGAGGCCCGCGGCAGCGCTGCCGGAAGCACACAGAAACGACAACTTTTCTTGTCCTTTTCTTTCCAACGCTGTATTTTGCCCGAATCGATAGAACGAACATCGACGAAAACCGTATGAACGGAGAACAAAATATGTCTGAAACGTCCGTTACTGCTGTTGTTCTTGCTGCTGGCAAGGGCACTCGCATGCACTCGGCAAAACCGAAGGTGCTGCAAACGATCCTGAACGAACCCATGCTGTACTACGTGTATGCAGCACTGGAGCCGCTGTTCAGCAAAAATATCCTGACTGTGATTGGCCACGGCGCTGATCAGGTGGAAGCGGCGTTCCCGGAAAAGGCTGGCAGCTTCGTGCTGCAGGCCGAACAACTGGGAACCGGGCACGCCCTGCAGGTTGCTTGGGACGCTGTGAAAAAAAGTGGCGCCACGCATTGCACGGTGATCAATGGCGACACCCCGCTGGTGAAGACCGAGGCCATGGAACGGCTGACCGCTGTTGCCGGGAGCAACGACCTGGCATTCATGACCATCACCCCCAAGGATGCGGGCGCATTCGGCCGCGTGGTGCGTGATGAAGATCGCCGTATCACGGCCATCGTGGAAGCCAAGGATTACGATATCAACAAGCACGGCCCTGTCACTGGTGAAGTGAACGCCGGGATCTACCTGCTCAAGGTGGAGACCATTGAGGCCCTGCTCGACGAACTCAAGAATGAAAATGCCAGCGGTGAATACTACATCACCGATCTGGTGGGCCTTGCTGTAGCTCGCGGCCTGAAGGTCGAAGGCGTACAGTGCGGTGATGATCTGAGCCTCATGGGCATCAATAGCCCGCGTGAACTGGTACATGCCGAGAACGCCCTGCGCAGCATGATCGTGGAAGATCTGCTGGACAAGGGCGTGCTGGTCCACAATCCGCAGACTGTCATCATCGGCCCTCGCGTCACGGTAGAGCCGGGCGTGGAGATTTTCGGCCACTGCGAGATCTACGGCAAATCCGTAGTCAAAGCTGGCGCACGCATGGGTTCTTATAATTATATCACCGACTCCACCTTTGAGGCTGGCTGCGATATCAAGCAGTTCTGCCACATCGAAGGAGCCGAGGTCGGCCCGAATTCGTGGGTTGGTCCGTATGCCCGTTTGCGTCCGGGTGCGGTGCTCAAAGACGGCGCACGAGTCGGCAACTTTGTCGAGATGAAAAAGGCCGTGCTGGGCGAGGGCTCCAAGGCGAGCCATCTGACCTATCTGGGCGACACCGAGGTGGGTAAGGGAGCCAACATTGGCGCCGGAACAATCACCTGTAATTATGACGGCAAAAACAAATTCAAAACCACCATTGGCGACGGGGCTTTCATCGGCTCCAACACCGCCCTTGTGGCCCCAGTGACCGTTGGCCGCGAAGCATTGGTGGGCGCGGGTTCCACCATTACCCGCGATGTGCCGGACGAAGGCGCCGGCATCGCGCGCGGCAAGCAGCGAAACATCGAGCGCAAGCTTAAAAAATGAGATTGATTTTTAACAAGTACAAGGATAAATACAAAGTATGGAAATTGTCGACCAACTTGAAGAACGTTTCGGAAAGTTGTTAAATAAAATTATCGATTTAAAGGACGAAAATCAGCGCTTGAGGGAGGAAGTCGAAGCCGAACGGGATAAGCGGCGCGACATTGAATCTCGCATCGACACGCTTTTGGAGAAAATCCAGAACGAGCTGGAATAACAGCGAGAAACAATGCCACGCTACACGTTGAACCTGTTTGGTCTTGATATTTCCTTCAAGACGGATGCGGAAAACGACCGTATCAATGCTGCACAGGAATATCTTGAACAAAAGTACAAGGAGCTGACCGCCGGGGCCGGTGATCTGAGCAAGGAAAAGGCGCTAACTTTTCTGCTTCTCAGCCTCGCCGACGATTATTTGGTCAGCACTACAAGACTTGTGCAGCTGGAAGAGAAGATCGGAGAGATTTTGGACAAGACCGAATCAATCCAGGCCGATGATAGGAAGGATTGAGGTCAGGCAAAAGAAATTACCCTGGGGCGTTTGTGATTGCCCGGAGTGTTATTGAACCAATGCTCTGACAAAGGGTTAGCGCTCCAGCGTGCCGGTGAGCAGGCCCGACTCGAATCGGGAAGCCTAAAGGTGCGCGAGCCGTGCCCACCTGGACATACCAGGTTCTAAACAAACAGGTAACACGGCCTCCCGGGGATTTTTCCAAACCGGATGACCGGTAAATAGATATATACATTAGCCAGCCAATATTTCACCGACAGTTGCATTAGCATCCTTCTCTTCTTGTACGCTTCGCGTGCCGTGCAAACTCTTGCGCTGCCTGTAGGCGAAAACAGACCGCCCAAAGTCTGTCAACATTATATATAAGAGGAGAACCCCATGTTAACCGAAATCGCCATGATCGGTGCAGGCGTAGGGGTCGGGCTGGGGACCGGCTATCTACTGCAGCGATACATTTCAGATAAACAGATTTCCGACTCACAGGGGCTGGCAGAACGTATTGTTTCCGAAGCCCGCAAGGAGAGCGAAGCCCTTAAAAAGGAAGCACGCCTCCAGGCTCAGGACGAAATCTACAGTCAGAAGAAAGAGCTGGAGCGCGAGTTCAAAGACCGCGAAACCCAGCTGAAAAGTGAAGAAAAACGCCTGCATTCCAAAGAGGAACGTCTGGATTCCAAGCGCGAAAAAGTCGCTGACAAGGAAGCCCAGATCGTTGAGCTGGAAAAACAGCTCATCAAAAAGGAAAAGCAACTCGGCGACATCGAGGAAGAACTCGAATATAAAGCTGACGAGCATGAGCGCAAGCTGCAGGAAATCTCTGGGCTGACCGTCGAAGAGGCCAAAGAAAGCCTCATGACCGAGATCGAATCCCGCACCCGCCACGAAGCCGCCAAGATGATTCGCAACATCGAAATGGAGGCCAAGGAAAATGCCAGCAAAAAGGCCAAGGAAGTACTTTCTTTGGCCTTGCAGCGTTATGCGGGCGACTATGCAGGCGAGCAGACCGTCACTGCCGTGACCCTGCCCTCCGAAGATATGAAGGGCCGCATCATCGGTCGCGAGGGCCGCAACATCCGCGCCCTTGAAGCCGCCACCGGCGTCGATCTGATCATCGATGATACCCCCGAGACCGTGGTTCTGTCCGCGTTCAGCCCGCTCAAGCGCGAAGTCGCCAAGCAGGCTCTGGAACGCCTGATCCACGATGGCCGCATTCACCCGGCCCGCATCGAGGAGATCGTCCGCAAGGTCGAGTCCGAGATGGACACCAAGCTCAAGGAAATCGGCGAGCAGGCCACCTTCGACGTTGGCGTGCACGGCATCCATCCCGAGCTGGTCAATCTGCTGGGCCGCCTGCACTACCGCACCTCCTTCTCCCAGAACGTGCTGCAGCACTCCATGGAAGTAGCCTTCCTCTGTGGCGTCATGGCCGCTGAGCTCGGCCTCAACGAGAAGGAAGCCAAGCGCGCGGGCCTGCTGCACGACCTCGGCAAGGCCGTCGACCACGAGATCGAAGGCCCCCACGCCATCATCGGCGCAGACCTGGCCAAAAAGCACGGCGAATCCAAGGATATCATCCACGCCATTGCCGCGCACCACGAAGACACGCCGCCCATGTCCATCCTGGCCAATCTGGTTCAGGCTGCCGACTCCCTGTCCGGCGCACGTCCCGGTGCACGTAAAGAGCTGCTTGAGAACTACGTCAAGCGCCTTGAAGAGCTGGAAGGCCTGGCCACCAGCTTCGACGGCGTGTCCAAGGCCTACGCCATTCAGGCAGGCCGCGAAATCCGCGTCATGGTGGACTCCGACAAGATCGGAGACGAGAACACCTATGTTCTGTGTAAGGACATCGCGGAAAAGATCGAAAACAACATGACCTACCCTGGCCAGATCCGGGTCACGGTCATCCGCGAGAAGCGTGCCGTCGGGTACGCGAAATAACGCGATCATTCAGCCCGGTTCCGCTCTCGGAACCGGGCTTTTTTTTCCGATGCCGCCAACCGAGGGCGAAAACGTTAAATTCTTGCGCACCTATGCAGATTATCATGGCGCGTCGCATCTTTTTTGAGGCATAGTATTTGAGCACGGCTGACAACTATATACTGAGCCGACGCGGAGAAGACAGACAATGACCGCAAATAATGGCAAGACAACCAAAAAGATCGCAGTCTTAGACGAAAAGGGCCTGAACGATTCCATGAAGAAATCCATGAGCCTCTTCCGTGCCGAAATGGGGGACAAGGAATTCGCACGCTTTTCCGAGCTGATCCAGAGCGAATTCGGCATCAAGATGCCACCTACCAAGAAGGTGCTTCTTCAGTCACGTTTCCAGAAGCGCCTGCGCGCGCTGGGCATGCATTCCTATAAGGAATATTGCGATTACGTTTTTTCCGAAAAGGGCCGCGAGATGGAGCGGCGCCACCTCATTGACGTTGTCACCACCAACACCACGCATTTTTTCCGTGAGCCCAAGCACTGGGATATCATCAACAATATCGTGCTGCCTGACCTGTGGCGACGCGGCGTTGGCCGTGGCGCTCCCCTGAAGATGTGGAGTGCAGGCTGCTCCAGTGGCGAAGAGCCCTACACTCTCGCCATGGTCCTGTCCGAGTTCGGAGCCAAGCACAACGGCTTTGACTACACCATTATGGCCACTGATATTTCCGCTGAAATTCTTGAGAAAGCCAAGCGTGCCATCTACTCCATGGAAAAGGCCGACGAAATCCCCATGGAAATGAAGAAGAAGTATGTGCTCAAGAGCAAGAACAAGGCAAAGCCACTCATCAAGATCGATTCCGTGCTGCGCAACAAGATTCGCTTCCAGCGCCTTAATTTCATGGACAACTTTCAGTTGCAGGACAAGCAGGACATCATCTTCTGCCGCAACGTGGTCATCTATTTCGATCGCTCCACACAGGTGGTGCTGTTCAACAAGTTCTGTAACAACCTCAAGCCCGGCGGCTACCTGTTCATCGGCCACTCAGAATCCCTGTCCGGCATGAAGCTGCCACTCAGACAGGTTGCCCCCACGGTTTTCCAACGAGTGGGTTGACGTTAACCACAGGATGATTATTCCTTCCTTGCCCCGGTTTACTATCTGAACCGGGGCAATTACATTCACGACGACGAAAACAATCTGCACCAAAGGTGCACAAGCGGGATGCAAGGGCGCGAGTTCTTGCCCGCCGGAGGCGAAATCACCAGACAGCCCCGCCCGCAGGGCGGTATCCACTCCTGATTTCCCTCCCCCAAAGGAACGCCACACATATGCGCATACTTTTCCTCGGCGACGTAGTAGGTCGCCCGGGCCGTCGGGCCCTGACAGAGAATCTTCCCCGCATCCGAAAGGAGTTGGAAGCAGACTTCGTGTTCGTGAACGGCGAGAACGCCAGCGGCGGCTACGGTCTCAAGACCAAGCACGCCAAAGAATTCTTCAAGGCAGGCGTGGACGGCATCACCGGCGGCAACCATATCTGGAAGTACAAAGACCTCTACAATATGCTGGATAAGGATGGTCGCATCGTACGTCCGCACAACTACGCCGACCACCTGCCCGGCAGCGGCGTCGCCGTATTCGAAAAAACCGGCTTCCCCAAGGTGGCAGTCATCAACATCATCGGCCGCACCTTCATGCCGCCCATCGACTGCCCCTTTGCCTCCATCGAGACCGTGTTGGACGAGCTTCCTGCCGACATCCCGGTTCAACTGGTGGATTTCCACGCCGAGGCCACAGGCGAAAAGATCGCCATGGGATATTTTCTGGACGGCAAGGTTTCCGCCATGGTCGGCACCCACACGCATGTCCAGACCAACGACGCCAAGGTCCTGCCCGGGGGCACTGCCTATCTGACCGATCTGGGTATGTGCGGAGCCGAGGATTCCTGCCTCGGCATGAAGCCGGAAATCATTCTGGACCGTTACCTCACCGGGTTGCCCAGACAGCTCGAGGCAGCCTCCGGAAGAGGTATTTTACAAGGCGCGATTTTTGACATAGATGATACGACCGGGCGGGCGCTTTCCATGGCGACCTACCGGCAGAATTAAGGATGCCGCAAGACGCGGCTGGATTACGCGATTGACGCAAAATACATGAGGAATCGATGAATATTTACGACGATTTGAAATGGCGGGGGCTTATCAATCAGGTTTCTGACGAAGAGAAGGTACGCGAGTATCTGTCTCAGCCTGGCGCCACCATGTATTGCGGCTTTGACCCGACTGCCGAATCCCTGCACATTGGTAACCTGGTTCCCCTTCTCTGCCTGGTGCGCATGAAGCGCGCCGGTCACAACCCGCTCTACCTGATGGGTGGTGCCACCGGTCGCATCGGCGATCCCTCCGGCAAGGACAAGGAACGCGAGCTTTCCGATCCCAAGATGATGGAAGAGCGCCTTGAGAAGATCAAGGCTCAGGTTCGCCGCTTCGTCGAGCGCAACACCAATGAGCGCCCCGACATCGTCAACAACTACGATTGGACCAAGGACATGACTGCCATCGAGTTGCTGCGCGACGTGGGCAAGCACTTCACCATCAACTGGATGCTCCAGAAGGAATCCGTCAAGGGCCGCATCGGCCGTGACGAAGTCGGTATTTCCTACACCGAATTTTCCTACATGATCCTCCAGTCTTATGACTTCTACCATCTCTACAAGAACCGTAACTGCAAGCTGCAGATCGGTGGTGGCGATCAGTGGGGCAACATCACCGCAGGTTGCGAATTCATTCGCCGCCGCGAAGCCCACGAAGGCGACCAGGCCGAAGCATTCGCCCTGACCTTCCCGCTCATCACCACTGCATCCGGCAAGAAGTTCGGCAAGTCCGAAGGTAACGCCGTATACATGAATGCCGAGCTCACCTCGCCCTACGCCTTCTACCAGTACTTCATCAACACTGATGACCGCGACGTCATCAAGTTCCTGAAGATCTTCACCTTCCTCAACGAGGCCGAAATCAAGGCCATTGAGAAGGAGATGGAAGAGGCACCGCATCTGCGCATCCCGCAGAAGCGTCTGGCCGAGGAAGTCACCCGCATGATTCACGGCCAGCACGAGCTGGATCGTGTTCTGGCAGCCACCGAGGCACTCTTTGGCAAGGGTGATCTCAAGGCAGTTGATCCCGGCACTCTGCGTTCCGCGCTCGAGTCCGCTCCCAACTTCCGTTACGCACCCGGCGACGTTCCCGATCTGCCCCAGATGTTGGTGGACCTCGGTCTCGTCAAGTCCAAGGGCCAGGCCCGCAAGGACATCAAGGCTGGCGGCGTCTACATCAACGGCGAGCGTTTCGAAGACGGTCAGGAAATCGCTGATACCGATTTCATCGCCAATGAGATGCTCATCATCCGTAAAGGCAAGAAGAACTACGGCCTGATCACCAAGGGCTAGTCAGTTACAGATAATAATTTAATCCGCCCTGATCGACTGTCGTCGGTCAGGGCGGATTTCTTTTTGCCGTTTTGCGGCAGCCTCCGGCGGCTGGGGGAAGGGGAGGAAAAACCCTTTGAAAAGGGTTCTTTCCTCCCCTTCCCCCGCGTCAGCTCTTAGGCCGAACTTGTTCGGTCTTAGAGATGTCGACAGCAGAGATAGACCCCCATCCCCTCCTTTTCCTAAACTTTTTGGTGGCGCATTCGCGCGGGCACTGGGCCTTGTAGAGGTACCCTGCTGCTCGGTGGGTTTTACTTTGAGATCATGACTATTCCGCCGAGGACACAAGCGCAGCCTGTTAGTTGAGCCCAGCCGATGGGTTCACCGAGGATGAGGGCGGAGAGGATCAGTGCGGATACTGGCATGACGGCGGTGAAGACTCCGGCTGTGGAGGCCGGGACTTTAGTAATGCCTGCGAACCAGAAGAGGTAGGCGAGAACGGTTATGCCGAGGCCGTAGTAGACGACAGTCAGCCAACCTGTTGTGGAGACGGCAGCGAGATCGGTGGTTGTCAATTCGTAGAGGCCAACAGGAAGGAACCAGAGGAGACCGAACAGGGAGATGATTGTGGAGACGGCCAGTGGTGAAAGCGGTTCGGGGACGGTCTTTCTCATGAGGAGGAACAGCGACTCGAAGATGACGGCGCCGAGTACGAGCAGGTTTCCTAAGAGAGGATTGCTGCCGGTTACGCCACCGGAATCCTGGACGAGATTGATGACGATAACGCCAGCGACGGAAAGGATGATACCGAGGCTGGCACGGTTGGATGGTCTCTCATTAAGGAAGAGCCATGCGATGACACCCATGCAGGCCGGGGTGGTGGCCGTGACAATACCTGCGCTGGATGGTGCGGTAAACGTCAGGCCGTAGAGCAGGAAGACGGTGAAGAGGAACGAACCGCAGAGGGATTGCAGGGCGAGCATGACCCAGGAACGGCGAGAGATAGCTGGAAGGCCGCCTTCGTGCACTTTTATGAGCGGGAGCAGGACGACTAGGGCAAGGGCGAAGCGGATGGCCGAGGAGAGGAAGACGGGCAATTCTGCCACCATGATCTTTCCGGCCACCACGGAGCTGCCCACGATGACCATGGCCAGAACAAGATTGAGATATGCGGTGGTAGTTGCAGACATGGCGGCACCATATCTGCGGGGCGCTTAACTGTTTTGAAGAATATTGCGGTATTTGCCGGGAGTGACACCAACCTGCCGCTTGAAGAGCCGTGTCAGGTGCGCCTGATCAGAAAAACCACAATCCACGGCAATGTCGGCAAGGCGATCGCTCCCAAGCAATCGATCACGGGCACGCTCGACGCGAACCTGCGTAAAATAGCTGTGCGGCGTTACGCCCATGTGCTTCTCAAAGACGCGAACAAGATGAAACGGTGACAATCCAGCCAACCCAGCCAACTCAGTCAGCGACACATCCTCTTGAAAACGATCCTGAATCACTTCCCTCGCCCTATTGACGGCGTCATGTTCACGACCATCCTTGGGCCAAACGCCCTTCTCATCGGCATACCGGGATATCCAGTGTGCCAAAAGCCACAGCAACCGCGTTTCCTTCTCGATAGCCGAAGTATCTGGTGACTCCAGCAAGGCATGGGTCTGATGAATACACCCGGCCAACGCGGGGTCATCAATGACGCCCATCCGAAAGTTCGGCAAAGAAGGCCGCACCATCAGGGCTGTGGCAGCTTCCAACAACGCCTCAGGCCGCATGTAGAACATCCGGTAGGCCCAGCCGCCCTCGTCCGCTCCATGCCCGTCATGCGCCTCACCCGGCACCACCAGATTGACCTGCCCCTTGGGCGCCACCATGGTCTCGCCAAGATATCGAAAACGCATGGCCCCATCCTCGATGCAGCCCACAGCGTAGCCTTCATGAAAATGCCGGGAGAAGGAATGCGTCACAAACCGCGCACGCAACAAATCCACCCCACCAAGAAACGGCAAGGAGACCATGGAAGAAGATTCTTTCGTTGCAGTGCGACCCATCTTCAAAGCATGTACCGGAAATCAAAGAAAAGCAATCCGCCTATAAAAATCAAATAAATCAGACCAATACCTAAAATTCCTCGGCATCCCCAAAAGGCAAAACAGCAAAGCGCCTTTTGCCGCTCCTCCAAACGAAGCCTTCACCCGCCCCCACCTTACGAAGCACTCTCCCCCAACAAGGAGCCAAAAGGCGACGCCCCGTCCACTCTCCCCGACACCTTGAGGCTTCGGAGAGTGGTGCAGCCGCTAGGCGACGGGCACGATTCACCCGCAGGCGTAGCCCAGCTACGGTGAGGATTGAATCGCGCCCGGCAACGACGCGGATGCGCCGCTCTCCGAAGCCGGCACCCTCGAAATCACGACATAAAAAAAGGGCCGTCCCAAGAGGAACGGCCCTTTTTTTATGTCGTGATTTCGAGGCTAGAAAGAGTAGCCGAGAGCAGCACGCATCTCTGCAGGCAGCATGGCGTCCTGACCGGGCTCGAGAGCCTGCCAAGGTGCGCCGGCTTCCTTGCGGGATGCCTTGACGTCTTCGAGATCGAAGCCGTAGCGGGGGATCTCGAACTGCTGACCGGGGTAGATCAGATCAGGATTCTTGATCTGGTCACGGTTAGCCTTGAAAATAAGGGGCCACATGAAGGGATCGTTGTACACGTGCTTGTACTCAGAGATCCACCACAGGCATTCACCCTTGGTTACGGTGTGGGACACGGGCAGTGCATCGTACTCGGCCTTGTAGACCTGCATGGGGTCGGTGACGACCTTTTCTTCAACGATGACTTCCTTTTCTTCGACTACAACCACTTCGGGTTCTGTCTTAACTTTCTTGGAGCAACCCCAGGCAAAGATAAGGCACATGGCGATTGCGAGCAAAATCAGCTTCTTCATTAACGGCCTCCTCGAAATTTAGCTTTCTTTCAATATAACCTGATGCAGCCAGATCAATTGTTCATTCTCCCCGCCCAATTATCAATTATTTTCTTTTCTTGCAACACCATTTTGCTTGACGGATTCTGCTCGAGAGCCTGGTTTACGGCCTCGGCAGCCTCTTCGAGCCAGCCGCCCAGACGCAGGGACTGACTGGCAAGGATGTACATACGTTCAGATTCAGGACCGTAAATGGCATGAATCAAACCGTCGTATTCATCCTTGAAAACAGCCCTAACCCGCTCATTTTGCGAGAAAATATACCGCGCAAGGAGGACATTGTCGCTATATCGGCGGAGATAATAAGGCAACAACTGTCGGCACTTGGCGATGATAAAGCGGATACGCTCTATCTCACGGCGAATGGATTCTTCCGTCTGGCTAAGAATCTGGAACAACTGCCCGGTGATATCTTTCTCACTGGTCTGCAAATCCTGTTCACTTAATTCATGAAACCATGGCGCATAGTTCTGCTTCTGGTAGGCATCTTCCTTGAGCTTGATGGTCTCGTGGAAAATATACCCGATGGCCCAGTCCAGAAACTTGCCACCAAGCTGCGAATGGGGATCATTACGGAACACATGATGCGCCGTATCCTTCATACGCCACAAAAGCCCCTTGTCCATCTCGTTGCCCACAATATCCTTGAAGACCTCGAACTGCAGTGTCCCATCTTCATCGAACATGTGGAACTGATCCTCAAGCACTTCGCAGCTCTGGCAGAAGAACTTGAACAGATCACGGACAAATTCCGGATGCTTAACTTGAACCCATCTAGACATATATCTTTCCTACTGTTCCGGGAAAAGGATGTCCACCCTTGCACCACCGTCTTCGGCGTTGGAGAGGTGCATCTCCACGCCATGTGACTCGAGAATGGTGGAAACCAACGCCAGACCCAACCCAGTTCCCGCGTCCTTGGTGGTAAAGAAGGGGTCACGCACCTTGTCGAGATGCTCGGGCGTAAAGCCGGGCCCGGTATCCTGCACGGTTACATGCAAACGCCCTTCATCCTGGGCGGCGCGAATGTAGATGTGTCCGCCCTTTCCATCCATGGCCTGCAACGCGTTGGCTACCAGATTGTAGAAGGCGCGGTACAACAAATCCTTGTCTCCCTGCGCAGAGAGATCGCCTGAGTACTCGCGGTCAATGGTCACCTCGAGCTTTTCGCACTCCTGTTCCATGAACACGGCCAACTGATCCAGCAATTTACCCACATCCAGAGGCATCATGGCCGGCTTCTTGGGCCGGGCATAGTCGAGGAACTCGGCAACCGTTCGCGAGAGCCGCTTGGCCTCTTCGTGCAAGGCTTGGAGGATACGGGTATAGGAGCTTCCTTCCTTTTCAGCCTTCTTGAGAATCAGCTCGGAGCTGGAACAGATGATGCCCAACGGATTGCGAATCTCGTGAGCCACACCAGCCACCATGCGGCCCATGCCTGCCAGCTTCTCCTGCTGCTGCAACTCGAAGATGAGCTGTTCCTTTTCCTTGAGCTGCTTGTTGCTAAGACGCTCTGCGCGCCGAAGAACCGCAACCACAATAAGGAAGAGGACTACAGAAGTGAGCAGGGAAAAGGCAATGACGAGTCGCTCGAAGTTGAGCATGGCCATGAAATCCGAGGTGATATCCTGATTGAACTCCAGCACACCCATGATGGGGTTTTCATCAATATTGGTCAGACTGCGCTCCGCCCTGAGGGGATAGTAGGCCTGCAACATGAGACTGCCGGGCTTGAGATTGACCCTGAAGATGGACACCATCTTGGAGACCTTGGCCAAAATCTGCGAGGAGAACAGGGCGTTCTCCCACGTTTTGGTCACCATGAACAGCGCGTTGCCCTGCTTACCGACCTCGTCCTTGTCCAAGGAATAGGTGATGACACCGTTGGCATCATAGATACGCAGGGTCGTGACATGGAAACTATGGATGGTGGATCGCACCACTTCATCGAGCGCCTGGGCCTGCTGCGGATTGCGCAGGCTAATGCGGCCATACCGCATGGCGGTAGGCATGACGAAGCGGGTGAACACCTGATGGCTGACGTTCTCCGCCAGCAACAGGCCGAACTCTTCCTGTTTCTCCAGCAGAGTGCGTTCAGCGTATTTCGAAATGAAGACCGACAGCAGCAGACTGAAGCCAAGAATAATGGCGAACAGGCTCCATGAAATGACTTTTACGAACTGGAGCGGCCTGCTGCCGCCGTCATTATGTTGTACCAAAGGGTTAGAACTCCCGTATATCCCTGTCAGCCGTGAGGAATTCGTTCAGGTCCGCCTTTTCTTCGGCCAAGCCGTCGGCGTCCATGCGGGCCTTGGCAAGGCGCTTGCCGAGCTCCACCGCAGGCTGATCCAGGGGGTTGATGTCCATGAGCCATCCGGTCAGGATGGTGGCCGCGCCGAGCAGCGCGATCAACTTACCCGCCTGTCTGGGACCGTCTTCGCCCATCTGCAACTCCACCAGCGGCACGCCGTTCTTGGAGAGCGCCATGCGAGTGCCGAGTCCTTCGGCCTGGATGAGTTCACCGAAGTCCTTGCCGCGCACGTAGCCGAACTGATCCGGCAGATCGGACGGGAACTTCGGCCCGGCAGGCAGATTCGGGCAGGTCAGGAACAGACACGCCTTGTTTCGGATGCCATCCATGAACATCTGGTTCACGGAGTGCTGATCCGTCACGCCGATGGCAGGCACCGGCTGGCTACCCTTGCCCTCCTTACCCAGGGACTCGGCCCAGAGTTGGGCGAACCAGTCACCAAAACTGGCCCACAGAGGGATATAGGCAAAAAAGATCATTTCATCAAACCCCTTGTCCAACAGAGCCGCGCCCCACACAGCCAGTTGGAAAGAGCTGTGCTTCTTGAGCGCATCACCTGTCAGACCGGGATCGGCTAAGATATCGGCCACTTCACGGGCACCGGCCATGAGTGCATCGATATCCATGCCCAGGAACAGGGCCGGAATCAGACCAACAGCCGAAAGCACTGAGTAACGGCCGCCAAGGTTGTCGGGCACAGGCAATGCCTTGATACCGTACTGCTCCACTTCGCCACGCAGGAAGCCCTGCTTCTCGTCCGTGACCAGCAGCATGTGCTCGGCCCACTTGTCGCCGAGGCGTTCCTGCGCCCATTCCTTGAGGATGAAATATTGGCCCACGGTCTCAATGGTACCACCGGATTTGGACACCGTGACGATGACAGTCTTTTCCGCGGGGAGCTTGGCCAGATACGCTTCCAGCGCATAGGCGTCCACGTTGTCGGCGATCCAGAGATACGGTCCGTCGTGACCGGGTTGATCCTGCTGCGGGAAAAAGGCCTGCTGGAGGGCACGGGCGCCCAGCGCAGAACCGCCGATGCCGAGCAGCAGCATGTGGTCAAACTTCTTGAGGTAGCCTTTCAGCTCTCCCAACTGCTCCTTCAGGGAAGCCGCATAGGGCATAGTCAGAAACGGCAGCCTCCCGGCGGCGGTCTCCTGAGATAATCGCGCTGCCATCTCTTCGGCACGCGCCGCGTATGCGTCTACATCCAGTTTATCCAGGTCCGCGTTCGTCCAGTCCAGATTATCAGCCATGACGACCTCCGTGTGTCAGCATATGGGTTTCTCGCATTAATGCCTTCCGGCAATTCACCGCCAATAAACTAGTACACAGCGAGGGAAAGGATACCATTATTTTTAAAAAAGTGAAGCAAATCAGAAAATCAGCGAAGAAGTCACAGCTTCTCAACCAGCTAATTGTTCTTACCAAACAGAATACGTTGCAGGTCGGCCAGCGTCGGACAGGTGCCGGAATGACAGGCAGGCTCATGCCCCAGACGCTGCGACTGCTTGAGGCGAACATCGTGGGCCGCCACCGGACGCACCTGACCGTTCAGGTCGATCTCTCCCCAGTAGACCGACGATTCAGGCAAGGGCTGATCATAGAACGAGGACAGGATGGCTGAAATCACAGCCAGATCAAGTCCGGGATCCTTGGTGGCAAGACCACCGGTGATCTTTGCGTAAATATCATACCCGCTCAGGTTGAGACGGAGTCGCTTCTCCAACACTGCCAGCAGCAAGTTGAGCCGGTTGGTGTCGAACCCGAGGGACGTACGGCGCGGGATGGTCAGGAAGGATTTGGAGACCAACGCCTGCACCTCCACAGCGAACGGCCGCTGCCCGTCAACCGCCATGGCCATGGCCGTGCCGGACAAAGAGGGGTCACGCGTGCCGAGAAAGAAGGTGGCCGGGTCTTCCACCACTTCGAGGCCCTTCTCCTTCATGGTGAAGACCACCAGCTCGTCGCTGGGGCCGAAGCGGTTCTTGAGCACGCGCAGAATGCGGGAAAAATGTTTTCGGTCGCCTTCCAGATAGAGGACCGTGTCCACCATGTGCTCGAGCAGCTTGGGACCGGCGATCTGCCCGTCCTTGGTGACATGGCCCACAAGAATAAGCGTGGTGCCGGTCTTCTTGGTCTTCTCCACCAATTCGGAGGCCACGGCGCGCACCTGACTCACGGAGCCGGGAATGCCTTCGGCCATGGCAGAGGCCAGCGTCTGCACGGAGTCCACGATGAGGAGCTCCGGCGGCTCGGGGCCATCGAGAATAGCGAGGGCGTCCTCCACCTTGTTGGTGGAAATGGCCATCAGCCCGGGACCGAGCAGGTCGAGGCGTTCGGCGCGGGATTTGAGCTGCGGCAGGGACTCCTCGCCCGAAAGATACACGGCAGTATGGCCGATGCGGGACTGGCTTCCTGCCAGTTGCAGGAGCAGCGTGGACTTGCCGATGCCCGGTTCACCGCCCAACAGGATGGCTGCACCCGGCACCAATCCGGCGCCGAGCAGTTGATCGAGGGCATCAAACCCGGAAGTACGGGCATGCAGGTCTTCGGAGGCGAGCTCTTCCAGTGGAAGCGGCTTGTCCTGCGCGGCGGCAGCGCCCACAGGCTTGGCCGAGCGCTTGGCCACGGTCACGGCCTCAAGAGTATTCCATTCCTTGCAGGAGGGACACTGGCCCTGCCAACGAGGAGACTGCGCGCCGCATGCGGCGCAACGATAGGCTTCCTTGGTCTTCACTAGCTATTTCTTCCTTGTCCAGACTTCCAGTCCGATCAGGGCTTTATCTCTGTTATCCATTACCCAGCGACCACTCAGCTTGCCGTCGGCCTCCAGCCGCAGCACCGTAACGCCACGCTCCACACCACTGACATTGGTAAAGGAGAGGCTCAAGGTCGACCCCTTGGGATCATACAGCCCGGCCCCCGCATAGGTCTGATCATCCATAAACCCGCGGTAATGCCACGCATCTCCCCATTTTCTGAGCACGGCCTTGCCCTGATAATCGGGCGGCCCGGAGCCATCAGAGCCAGGATCCCAGCCGAGAATCAGGTATTCACCCGCGATATCAGGGGTGTCATCGGACTGAGCGTTGGCCACCGGGGAAGTGGCGACCAGCACGAAGAGCAGAACAAAAGCTGGAAATATTCGTACAAGCATGGTCACCTCGCTGTTAGTTATTCGGTCAATCCTAAAGATTTCAGCGAAGCAACGCAAGGAATCCTGCATATTGGACCAGTCAATCCCACAAGCCGTTTTTGCCCTCCTTTCTCCGGCGAGAGGGCCATTTCTCCACTTGGAGTTCGTGAGCAAACGTGATAATGGCCCCGTCACGAGCTTTGTTTAAGGAGATACATAAAGCATGAGAGCAAAAATCCATCTGGAAAGCGCATTGAAAGCGGTTCTGGCCGACAAGGGCTGGGAATGGCCCGAAAAGGCTGTCATTGAACCGCCCAAAGATAAAAAATTCGGCGACATGTCCGCCAACGTCGCCATGATGCTGGCCAAGCAGGCCAAGAAGGCTCCTCGCGCCATTGCCGAGGATATCGTCGAGGCCATGCAGAACGATCCGTACATCACCGGTATCGAGATCGCCGGCCCCGGCTTCCTGAATTTCACCTTCGCCCCCCACTTCTGGTGGATGACCATCCCCACCATCGTGGGCACCGGCGAACACTACGGCGAGTCCGGTATGGGTCACGGCACCAAGGTGCAGGTGGAATACGTTTCCGCCAACCCCACCGGCCCCCTGCACATCGGTCACGGCCGTGGCGCGGCACTGGGTGACTCCCTTGTCCGCATCATGGAGAAGGCCGGTTACGAAGTGGAAGCCGAATACTACATCAACGACGCCGGTCGTCAGATGCTCATCCTCGGTTCCTCCATCTGGTACCGACTGCAGGAAGTGGCAGGCAAGGAAGTGGCTGAGCCCGAGGATTACTACCGCGGCGAATACATCATCGATATCGCCCGCGCCGTGCTCGACGCCAACCCGGACATTTTCGACAAGCCCGAAGAGGAAGCCGTTGAGATCTGTAAGAACTACGGAATGAACGACATCCTCGAAGGCATCAAGGAAGACCTCAAGGCCTTTGGCGTCCGCCACGATGTCTGGTTCTCCGAGAAGTCTCTGGTCACCGACGGCAAGGTTGATGAGACCTTTGCCGACATGACCAAGACCGGCATGGGCTACGAGAAAGACGGCGCCTTCTGGTTCAAGTCCACCGAACTGGGCGACGACAAGGACCGCGTCCTGCGCAAGTCCAACGGCGACACCACCTATTTCGCATCCGACATCGCGTACCACGACAACAAGTTCAAGCGCGGCTTCGATCAGGTCATCGACATCTGGGGCGCAGACCACCACGGCTACATCCCCCGCATGATGGCTGCCTGTGAGGCCATCGGCCACAAGGGCCAGCTGGACGTCATCCTCGTGAACCTCGTCAACCTGCTGCGTGACGGCGAGCCCATCGCCATGTCCACCCGCGCCGGTCAGTTCGAGACCCTGAAGGACGTTGTGGACGAAGTCGGAGCCGATGCTTCCCGCTTCATGTTCCTGTCCCGCAAGTCCGACTCCAAGCTCGACTTCGACCTGGAGCTGGTCAAGCAGAAGTCCATGGACAACCCGGTCTACTACGTGCAGTACGCCCACGCCCGCATCTGTTCCCTGAACAAGAAGGCGGAAGAGGCCGGCATCAAGCCCGCCGATGTCAAACCGGACGCCATGTCCCTGCTCGACACCCAGTACGACATGGAAATGCTCAAGCTGCTCGATCAGTACCCGGACTACGTTGAGGCCGCTGCCCGCGCCCAGTCCCCGCACATGATCAGCATGTATTTGCAGGAGCTTGCATCTACCCTGCACAGATACTATACAAACTGTCATGTCCTCTCTGCCGAGGGTGACATCGCGGCCGCCCGCCTCATGCTGCTCAATTGCGTGGCAGGCGTGATCAAGAACGGTCTGGGACTGCTTGGTGTAAGCGCACCGGAATCCATGTAGCGCACAGCAAGAACGCATTTAGGAAGTCCCAAGCCTGCCGCGTTTCATCGCGGAAGACTTGGGACTTCCGTTTTTTTCATCAACCGAAATCACCGCAAAGGTAGCCACATGGCCGATAAGAAGAAGGACTCCAAATTCAAGGTCAAGATTCCGAAGCTCAACGCTTCCCAGAAGACCTACGACTTCTCCCTTTCCCTGCCCGGCATGATCAGTGCCGTGGGTGCGGGCGTACTTGCCCTCACTTTCTTCTTCATTATGGGTATCCTCATCGGGCGCGGTTACCGCCCCGAGACGGACGTGCCCCAGCTCAACGAGATCATGCCCTCCAAACAGCATGGCCAGGTTGCCGAGCAGCCCAAGCCGGAGATTCTCAAGCCCGAAGAGCTTGAATACCCGGAACGCCTCAAGGAAAAGCCTGAAACCATGATGGCCGAAACCGCTCCGGCTCCTGCGCCCAAGCCTGTCGCCAAGCCTGAGCCGAAACCCGAGCCTAAGGTGGAGGCAAAGCCCGCTGATGCTGAAAAGCCCGAGACGTTCACCCCGGAAGTCAATTACGGTGAACCCGTTTTCGACTACGTCTATCAGGTCGCATCCTTCAAAAAGGCCGACATGGCCGACGCTCTGAGCGCCAAGCTCGTGGCCGCAGGACTGCGCACCAACATCTCTTCCGGTGACGTCAAAGGCACCACGTGGCACCGCGTGCAGGTGCTGCACCACGGCACCCCGGCGTCCACCAACGACATGAAGGCGGTGCTGGCCAAGTTCGGCATCAAGAAGCCGCTGCTCAAGAAAAAGAAAGCTGTTCAATAAGACAGCACCAGAGAGTCAAAAAGAAACGCGCCCCACATCCTTCCGGATATGGGGCGCGTTTTATTTTGCAATACAGAGAATAAGTATATTTAAGAAGCCTTCACTCCCGCAACCAGCGCTTCGAACACCTGATCTTTGCTCAGCTCGGTGGTGTCGATGGTGGTTGCATCGTCGGCAGCCTTGAGCGGTGCCACGGCGCGGTTGCGATCCTGATGATCGCGCTTGGCGATCTGCTCTTTCAACTCTTCGAGGTCGGCCGGTTTGCCGAGGCGTTCGAGCTGATGGCAGCGGCGGTTGGCGCGCTCTTCCACAGAGGCGTCGAGGAAGAATTTGTTGGGCGCATCCGGGAAGATGACAGTACCCATGTCGCGGCCTTCGGCAACAAGGGAGAACCGTGCACCGAGGGACTGCTGGGCTGTCTTGAGGAAGGAGCGAACGACCGGGAGTGTGGCCACGTTGGAGGCCCACATGCCGACCTGCTCGGTACGGATTTCGTCACCAATGGGCGTGCCGTTCAAGGAGAGGATGGATTCCTCACCAATGCCGGACAGAGTGTAGTCGAATTCGGCCAATGCAGCTTCTATACGAGACTCGTCCCATTCCCAGGCACCTTCGCCCAGTTTCCAGGCGATGGAGCGGAACATGGCTCCGGTGTCGAGGTAGGGAATGCCGAGTTCGCGGGCGAGCCGCTTGGCCATGGTGGACTTGCCGACTCCGGCGGGGCCGTCGATGGTGACGATAAGGTTATGCACCGAGCACTTCTCCCAGGCGTTTGATGAATTCCTTGTTTTCGTGGTCCGTGCCCACATTGACACGGATCAGCTTGCCGAGCCCGAAGCTGGCCAGCGGACGGACAATTACGCCCTTCTTGAGGAGCGCCTTGAACACGGTCTGTGCAGGCTTGGGCGGCTGGAACATGAGGAAGTTGGCCTGACTGGGCCACACCTTGCAGCCGAGCTTGGGCAGTTCTTCCATGAAATATTCACGACCGCGCATAACCAACTGGAGCGTCTCATTGTAAAAGACCTCGTCATTGAGGGCGGCCACGGCAGCGTCTTCGGCCAACAGGTTGACCGTGAACGGGATGCGCGCGTTCTTCATCAGGCTGGCGAGCTTGGGCGGCAGGATGCCATAGCCAACGCGCAGACCGGCCAGACCATAGGCCTTGGAGAAGGTACGCAGCACAACGAGGTTGTCGAACTTGTCGTACGCCTGCACCGGAGTGTAGGACTCGGGCGGCCAGACAAAGTCGATGTAGGCCTCGTCCACCACCAGCAGACAGTCTTCGGGCAGCACGCCAGCCAATACGGACAGGTCTTCCACGCCAGCGGCAACGCCAGTCGGGTTGTCCGGGCTGGTGACGATGACCATGGCGGTGTTCTCGTCAGCGGCTTCGGCCATCTTGTCCAGCGGCAATTCGAAATTCTCACCGCGCGCCACTTCGCGGTATTCCACACCAGCCAGCTTGGCGCACATGCGGTACATGGAGAAGCAGTTCTCATAGCACACCACGTTGGACTTACCCGGGCGCGCCTTCATGCGGAACAGCATGTCGATGATCTCGTCGGAGCCGTTGCCCACCAGAATGGATTCGGCAGGCACGCCAACGTGCTTGCTGATCTCCTTGACCAGTCTCGGGGAGTGGTTCTCGGGATAGCGGAAGGCGCGGTCGGCGTTGTTGGCCACTGTCTTCTGGACTACCGGAGACACGCCCAGCGGATTCTCGTTGCTGGCGAGTTTGATGACGGTATCCAGACCATATTGCTGCTGAATCTGTTCGATGGTCAGACCCGGAGTGTACGGATCGAACTCCAGAATCTCCGAACGGACGCTGAATTCTCTCATGATCTCTTCTCTCAATGTATCGTATCAGGCCGCGACGTACCGGAATTGCCCGAAGCAAAAAGAAGGAACGGCCAGAGCCGTTCCTTGTATAAACTTTACGATGCCCCGTAAAGGGGGCAATTCACACCTTACCCAACGCGACTACTTTGGGCGCACGGTCAACACCGGAACCGGCGAAGACTTGACCACCTTTTCGGCCACGGAGCCAAACAGGATGCGGTCGATGCCCTTGCGTCCATGGGTACCCATGACGATCATGTCGGCGTTCTCGGCCTCGGCAATGGCGAGCACTTCCTCTGCCGGATAACCGGTCACGACCTTGCCTTCCACGTTGAGGTCATTGAAGTTGTCCTTCACGAACTCATTCATGGTGTCTTCTGCGCCAGTCACGATCTCGCCCACAAAGGACTCGATGGAGCTGGGCGGCACATGGAATCCTACATATTGACTCAGGGACGGGGCCACGTAGAGCACAACAATCTTTGCGCCCACGCAGTTGCCTACCATGGCCGCATATTCAGCCACCATGGGACTGTAATCGGAAAAGTCCACCGCACACAGAATCTTCTTGATATCAGCCATACCGTCCTCCTTATTTAACTGCTCCCGCCTGCCTGCCCCGAAATCCGACGGGTCATCCTCGCTAAACGGGTATTATCCTATTTATAAAATGCCAGAGCCACCTGCCATAGACAACATTTTTCTTCTGCATTACCATAAAAATAACACTGGATAGGCAAGCACACCCTGCCCGGCATTTTTTTCCCTGTTTGTTTTAGAGAAAAAACCTGCATTTTCGGCAGATTGCAACTTTTCATTACTTGGCAAGCTTCTTGCTCAAATACGAGCAGAAACCACAGGATAGGAGTGAGAACCATGAAGATCCGTCCTGATCAGATCGAGGGCGTCCAACCAGAGCAATTGCGACGGAAGGACAAGGCCAATGCGCCTGGGCAAGCCTTCGGGGATATTCTCAATCAGGAAGTGAGCAAGACCGGTACGCCGCAGGCTGCCGCGCACATTGCACCGCCTCCGATCGTGAATCCTCTGATCGCCGCGGAAGCCGCCGCGCCCGTCAGTTCCAACACTGGAGCTGCCGCAACCGGACAGGTGGAATCCATTCTCGACAAGTGGGACAGCTACGCAGCGACCCTTGCCAACCCCGAGGCAGGCCTCAAGTCCGCCTCCGGTGCCCTGGATGAGATCGCCAGCGATGTAGCGGCCCTCAAGGAAGGCAACGCCAACCTTGACCCAGGCCTCAAGTCCATCGTCGACGAGTTGGAAACGCTCACCGCAGCTGAACGATTCAAGTTCAATCGCGGCGATTACATCTAGCCCAGGTGTGTTCTATTTCGCCCCCTTGGATTGCTGCAAGCAATCCAAGGGGGCTCTTTTGTGCCCCGGCTTGCGATAGCGGCGCATCTGCGTCGTTGCCGGGCATGATTCAATCCTCACCGTAGCTAGGCTACGCCTCCGGGTGAATCACACCCGGCGCCTAGCAGCTTCACCACTCTCACAAGCCTCACGTTGTCAGGGAAAGAAAGAGCCCTCGACTCGGTACTGTGTGCGTTAACCCGCTGTTGGGTGCTTTGCACCCAAGGTGCTCTTTGTGAGTTAAGAAAATTTTTGTTATCCGCACTCTCCCCCCTCCCCATACGAAGACCGGAATCAGCCCTTGAGCCCGAGCACTAGAAGCTGACCAAATCGAATGCCGCCGATGACAACACCATTGTCACAGCGAACTAGTTCGCGCAGTCAAACTCAAGGCATTCTATTTGGATCAGATTCTCAGCGAAAGCTCACGAGGCGACCAAACTACAAAAGCCGCGCTTTTTTCGTTCTTTTTTGGGGCGGCTCAGCCAAAAAAGAACCGCCTTCCGCGAAGGACGCCCCCGGCAGGGATCTGACAATAAAAAAGCCGCCCCAAAAGGGCGGCCTTCCTTATCTCTTCATTTCCTAAAAAAACTACTCGCCAAGATACGCCTTACGAATATCCGGGTTGGCCAATAACTTCTGGGCATCGTCTTCCATCACAACGCTACCCGTCTCCAGCACATACCCGCGCTGGGCGCATTGCAGAGCAAGGTTCGCATTCTGCTCAACCAACACGACGGTCACGCCCTGCTCGTTGATCATCTTGATGATGTCGAAGATCTGCTGCACCAGCAGCGGTGCGAGGCCCATGGAGGGCTCGTCGAGGAGCAGGACCTTGGGGCGGCTCATGAGGGCGCGGCCCATGGCAAGCATCTGCTGTTCGCCGCCGGACAGGGTGCCGCCCAACTGTTTACGGCGTTCGCGCAGTTTGGGAAAGAGCTCGAAGACTCGTTCGATATCTTCGGCCTGCTCAGCCTTGTCGTCACGGAAGAAGGCGCCCATGTCGAGGTTTTCCAGCACGCTCAGGCGCGGGAAGATGCGGCGGCCTTCAGGAACCTGACATAACCCCATGGTCGGCAGGAGTTCGCTGCCCACATTGTTGATGCGGTTGCCCTTGTAGAAGATATCGCCTTCAGCAGCTTTGACGATATTGCAGATCGTCATCAGCGTAGTGGATTTTCCGGCCCCGTTGGCACCGATGATGGTCACGATTTCACCCTCGTAGACCTTCAGCGAAATCCCTTTGAGTGCCTGGATTCGACCATAGGCCGAAACCACGTTCTTCATTTCCAATATAGGTGTTTTATCAGACATTTTGTATCTCGATTACTCTGATTCTTCGGAACGACGACCGAGACGCTTTGCAGGCCAGATGCCAGCGGGACGGATGAGCATCATGAGGGTCATGACACCACCAAAGATGAGCATACGGTAGAGTTCAAATTCACGGAACAGCTCGGGCAGAGCAACCAGAACCAGAACGCCAAGAATAACGCCCGGGATAGAGCCCATACCGCCGAGAACGACCATGGCAAGCACCATGGCGGATTCCAGGAAGGAGAAGGACTCGGGGCCGACGAACTTCATGCGCGCGGCAAAGAAGGCACCGGCAAACCCGGCAAAGGTTGCGCCCATGGCGTAGGCCAGCAGCTTGAGCAGGAAGGTGTTCACCCCCATGAGCTCGGCTGCGGTCTCATCCTCGCGGATGGCCTCCCATGCGCGCCCGATGCGCGAATAGTTGAGGCGATAGACCGAGATGATGGTTATCACCGCAATGCCGAGGATCACGTAGTACATGGAACTCAGGCTGCGGAAAGTGAAGCCGAACAGCTCGGGCCGCGGGATGCTCAGGATACCATTGGGACCGTTGGTCAGCTCCATCCAGTTGTTGAGGATGAGGCGGACGATTTCACCAAAGCCCAATGTCACGATGGCGAGGTAGTCACCACGCATGCGCAGGGTCGGATAACCGATGATGCAACCGGCAATGGCAGCCAGAACAGCAGCGATGGGCAGACAGACCCAGAAGGACAGCCCAAAGTTGATGCTGAGCAATGCGTAGGTATATGCTCCCACGCCGTAGAAAGCGATGTAACCGAGATCAAGGAGACCAGCCAGACCGACCACGATGTTCAAACCGAGACCAAGGCAGATGTAAACCAACACCTGAATGGCGACGTCATGAGCATAACGGCCAGTGACCAGCGGATAGATAATGGCCAGAGCCAAAATAATGGTCAAGACAAGCCATCTGGGCAGCTTCTCATAAAACGCCTGTAGGGCGGAAACGCCTGATTGGGCAGGCTTCCCTACGGAATCGAGGTAACCCGCTTCCTTGACCTGATAGAAAAACATGACAAACACGGCAGCCACGGCCACGTAGCCAAACACCGTGAAGGTCTTGCCGAACTCCAACCCGTCCGGCTGAATGCCGAGCATCGGGAAGAGCAGGATGAGAAACCAGACGAGGCCGACGCCACAGGCCAGCCACAATTTTTTAGACTCGTGTATCGTCAACGTTCTCTCCCATGATGCCGGTGGGTCGGAAGTACAGGACCGCGATCAAAATGATGAAGGCGAACACGTCTTTGTACTCGCCGGAGATGTATCCGGCGGCAAAAATCTCGACCATACCGATGATGAGGCCGCCGATGAGCGCGCCCGTGATGTTGCCGATACCGCCGAGTACTGCGGCGGCAAATGCCTTGATGCCGGGGACGAAGCCCATGGAATAGTTCACCGAGCCGTAATACAGGCCCACCATGATGCCTGCGGCGGCAGCCAGCGCCGCGCCGATGGCAAAGGTGGTGGCGATGATACGGTTGGAGTTGATGCCAACCAGCGCAGCCATGGTCTTATCCTGAGCAGTGGCGCGCATGGCACGGCCGATGCGGGTCTTGAAGACCAGCACATTCAGGCCTACCAGCAACGCAGCGGTCAGGGCCACGATGAAAATCTGCATGTAGGAGACCGAAACCAGTCCCCAGTGGAACCCGCCGGAGGTGATCTCAGTGGGGTACGCCTTGTCGTACACGCCCTGGGTGAGCATGAGTCCATTCTGCAGGAAGATGGACATACCCAGCGCCGAGAGGAGCGCGGCAAGACGGGAGGCCTGACGCAAAGGCTTGTAGGCAAGCTGTTCCACCGCCATGGCGAGCAGCGCGCAATAGCCCATGGCCAGAACCAGGGAAATACCGAGGCAGGCGTAGGGATGCAGTCCCTGCGCAGCCAAGTAGGAAATGAGGATCACGCCCATGTAGCCGCCAGCCGCAAAGAACTCGCCGTGGGCGAAGTTGATGAGCTGGATGATGCCGTAGACCATGGTGTAGCCCAGGGCGATGAGTGCGTAGACGCCGCCGAGCGTGATGCCGTTGATCAACTGTTGTAGAAAAAATTCCATAAGGTTCCAATATCGGGGCCCCGCTTAGAGCGGGGCCCCGGAGTTTGATTGTTGCTTAGTACTTTTCGCCGGTCAGGGAGTTCCAGTAAGGTACGAACTTGCCGTCCTTGACCTGGTACACGGTGTAGTTGGAGCCGGAGTCGCCCTTCTCGTTGAAGGACATGTCCTTGGAGGCGCCAACGAACTTCAGCTTCAGGATCTCAGCACGAACCTTCTCGAAGTCGGTGGAACCGGCAGCCTTGACGGCCAGCAGGTAGGACATGGCGGAGTCATAGGCGTAAGCGGAGTAAGCACCGGGCTCGGTACCGGTCTTGGACTTCCACTTGGCGTAGAAGTCCTTGTATGCCGGAGCATCCTTGTCGATGGCACCGAAGGTCAGGAACATGCCTTCAGCATCGGCCTTGGCGATTTCCATGAGCTTGGGATGGTAAACTGCATCCTGGCCCATCATCTTGGCGTTGATGCCCATGCGCTTGGCCTGGATGACCATCAGAGCGCCGGTGGCGGAGTTCTGCAGGGAGATGTAGAGCAGATCCGGGTTGGCAGCCTTCACCTTGGTCAGCACTGCGGAGTAGTCCTTGTCGCCCTGGTTGACGTGGTCGTGTTCCAGAACTTCAATGCCGTTTTCCTTGGCAGCGGCGACAACGCCGTCGGCCAGGCCCTGGGAATAGGTGGTCTTGTCGTCAACGACGAAGATGGTCTTCACGCCTTCAACTTCTTTCATGAACTTGACGGCGGCGGGAGCCTGGTGGTCATCACGACCGCAGATGCGGAACATGTTGGTCAGGCCGCGTTCGGTAACCTTCGGGTTGGTGGAAGCCGGAGTCAGCATGATGATGTTTTCTTCGGCCAGGGTTTCGGAAGCGGGGATGGTGGAGCTGGAGCAGTATGCGCCAACAACGCCGGTGACCTGGTCGTTGATCAGCTTGTTAGCTGCGGCCACGGCCTGCTTGGGATCACACGCGGTGTCCTGCGGAAAAATCTGAATATCGGTGAAGCCAGGAACACCACCCTGTTCTTTCATGACTTCAGCAGCGATTTCGGCACCCTGGCGGATGTCGTTACCGTCAGCGGCATAGGGGCCGGTCAGCGGGGACATTGTTCCCATTTTAAGGATCTGGTCGGCTTTCTTCTCTTCGCCGCCACCGCCGCAGCCCGTGAGGGCCATGGTCAGTACGGCAAGAGCCGCGATCAGCACGAGTACACGTTTCATAGACACTCTCTCCATTGTTGCGGTTTAGCCAGCCGTTACTGGCCCAAATATGCCTCGATCACGTCGGGGTTCTTCCGAATCTCTTCGGGCAGCCCTTCAGCGATCATTACTCCGTGATCCAAAACGATGATACGGTTGCAGATACCCATGACGACCTTCATGTCATGCTCAACCATGAGCACGTTGATGCCGAGGTCGGTGATACGCCCGATGTCGTGCATCAACTCCATGGACTCGGCCGGGTTCAGACCGGCAGCAGGTTCGTCCAGCAGGATGGTATGCGGCTCACTGGCCAGGGCACGGGCGATCTCCAGACGGCGCTGGTGACCATAGGCCATGTTGGAAGCCACCTCGTCGGCGACCTCTTCCAACCCCATGAATTTCAGAGCCTCCATGGATTTCTCCGTGATGCGCTCCTCTTCACGTTTCTGTGAAGGACTGCGCAGAATGGCCCCGACGACGCCCTTGGTAGAGCGGCTGTGCTGGGCGATCATGCAGTTCTCCAGGGCGGTCATGTTCTGGAAGAGCCGGATGTTCTGGAAGGTACGTGCGATACCTTTGGAAAGGATCTGATAAGGACGCAGCCCGGTAATGGTCTCCCCGTCATAGGAAGCAGTGCCGGACGACGCTTTGTAAACTCCGGTAATTACATTGAATACCGTAGTCTTGCCTGCGCCGTTGGGACCGATGAGACCGACCACGTCACCCTTGTCCAAAGAGAAGGAGACATCGGTCAAAGCCTGCAACCCACCAAAACGAACGCATATATCGTCTAATACGAGTTTTGCCATAAATTCCTGATTATCTTGAAACTAAACCCAAAAACTCACCTTGCTGACCCAAGCCCCGTACCTGTTCAACAAACTGAAATGAGTGACTTTTTTGAGAATTGGACACAACCTATTAACCCATTTGACAAAAAATGTCTAATCACCGTCAAGAATGATGATCTCCTGATTAATGTTTTTTAAAATTTGCAAATCACAGAACAACATTCATTTGACCCCACCATAAACCATACATAGATGGTTACCACCCCATGAAATCCGTATCGCCTGACTACAGCGATGCACCAATCTCATATTTTGTTCTGCTGAATCATGCATTTTTTGCACTTCAATCATTCCTCAAACTGATCAAAACGATTCAAAAAAACCATTGGTACACTTCCCCTTTGCACCCTATTGCGAATAGGCGTACACCTTTTTCCATCCAAAACAGCAAATCAGGAGAGAGAAATATGCCCAAAACAGTTTTCATTACCGGCGCGACCGCCGGATTCGGCAAGGCCATGGCTGAACGATATGCCGCAGAAGGATGGCAGCTCATCCTGACCGGCCGCCGCCAGGAGCGCCTGGACGAACTCAAGTCCACCCTTGATGTGCCTGTCCACACCATCTGCTTCGATATCCGCGACAAGGCCGCTTGTCAGGCTGCCGTAGCGGACCTGCCTGCCGAGTTCTCTGACATCGACATCTTGGTCAACAACGCAGGCCTCGCCCTCGGCGTGGAGCCCGCTCAGAAATGCGATATCGAAGAGTGGGAATGCATGGTCGACACCAACATCAAGGGACTGCTCTACATCACCCGCGCCGTCCTCGAAGGCATGGTCGAACGAGACAAGGGCCACATCGTCAACCTCGGCTCCGTGGCTGGCACCTACCCCTACCCCGGCGGCAACACTTACGGCGGCACCAAGGCCTTCGTGAACCACTTCTCCAAAAACCTGCTGGCTGATCTGCTGGGCACCAGAATCCGCGTTACCAACATCGAACCCGGCATGTGTGAATCCGAGTTCTCCGTTGTCCGCTTCCGTGGCGACAAGTCCAAAGCCGACAACGTCTACGAAGGCACCGAATCCATCCAGCCCGAAGACATCGCCGAGATCGTCTACTGGACCACCACCCTGCCCCCGCACGTCAACATCAACTCCCTCGAAGTCATGCCCGTAGACCAGGCATTCTCCCCCTTCGCGGTGAATAGAAAATAACCTCACAGTACCCAATACTGATAAAAGGCCGACATCCACACGGATGCCGGCCTTTCTTCTTTCATAGCACTCCACGCGCCTTTGTGGCACCGCCACAAACAGCAAGTTACCGCACACCGCCCCGCAAAGAACCACACTCCCCTCCCCGACCACCCAAGACTTGCGAGAGTGGTGTAGCTGCTAGGCGCCGAGTGCAAAGTTACCGCAGTCGTAGCCCAGCTACGGCGAGGACAGCTTTGTACTCGGCAACGACGCAGATACGCCGCTATCGCAAGCCGCCACCGAACCGAAAATTGGACGCAAAAAAAGGGGCCCGCGCGAAAAGCGCGGGCCCCTTGGCGTACAATTTCGGTTCGCGACCTACCAGTTGTCGCCGCCGAATGCGTCACCGCCGAGACCGAAGTCAGCTTCGGGCTCGCCGCCAACTTCAGGACCGGTGGACAGGGTGTCGCCACCAGCGTCTGCAGCGCCTTCGGCACCGGCAACACCGGCAACCACAACGCCCTGGCTCTTGACCTTCTCAACTTCTGCCATGAGATCGTTGAGCTTGGTGGTCATTTCGTTGAGCTTGGTGGTAGCAACGGAAACCTGGTTTTCACCGGCTGCGTTGGCAGCATCGATGGTTTTGACCTTAGCTTCCAGCGGATCGATCTTAGCGGCCAGATCAGCTTTTTCACCGGTCAGTTTTTCTACTTCAGCCTTGAGGGCTGCATTTTCGGCTTTCAGAGCGGCCAGGATGTCGAGGACAGCCTGAGCGCGAGTAGCTTCTGCCTCGGGCAGAGCTTCGATCTTGACCTGGTTGCCGAGCTTGGCGATATCGCCTTCGGCGTACTTGGTCAGGCCGGGTTCCTGCTCGTAGATCCATGCCTTGGACAGAGCCTGGGCAACGGGAGCGACGTCGGCTTCGACGGTTTCGGAACCAGTGATGTAAGCCAGCATATCGAGCTGAGTCTGGTCGGCGGCTTCACCGCGCAGGACAGACACGAAAGCGTTCATGGGGTAAACCTTAGCTTCAGCCATTTGATGCCTCCTTAACTAAGTAAGCTTCTTTTATAGTTTCACCAAGGCGACTATTTGTCAGCGCCCATGGGGATGCGGCCAATTTTCTTGGCGTAGGACAGTGCCACAGTACGGTAAACCAGGTGACCGAGCTTGGACCACGGCAGGTAGGCCAGCATCATGAAGACGCCAATCAGGTGCACGTAGTAGATCGGGTATGCGAGCAGAGCCACGTTCAGAATGCGGAAGACGAATGCGGCGATACCGGTCAGGAAGATGGTCCAGATCAGGGTGATCAGGTACCAGTCATACCAGCTGGAGGACTGCTTTGCTTCGTCGAGGTTTACGCGACGCTTGGTCAGGGCGATAAGACCGTAGACACCCAGGCCGGCGCCAACAAAGGCGAGCAGCTTGATCGGGTGGTAGATCGGCATCGGGGTGTGGCCGATGGCGGACACGATGTCGCCAAGACCAGTGATTCCGATAGCGCGGAGGAGCCAACCGCCCCAGTGACCGGCAGCAACGACACCGGTGACGACCATCAGGCAAATGAAGGCGAACATCAGCATCTTGTGACCACCGGCGCGCTTCACGTCGAGCTCGTCGGAGTGGTCATCGTTGCAGTCGTTGAACTGGGTGTGCTGCAGGATCTCGTACTTGACCGTATCGATCAGGCAGGAGCAGAAGCAAGGCTCTTCCTTACGACCCACGATGAAGGTCTTGGGCTGAGCTTCCAGAGCTTTGAGCATATTACGGACACCGGCGTAGAAGCCCCACACCATGAATGCGAACACGAGCATGAAGATCGGGTCGATGGTGAAGTCACCGGGGAACAGACCACCGAAGACGACGTTGCCGTCTGCAGTGGGGACCCACTTGTGATTGAGGGCATCCCAGTCAAACTTGGGCAGGAAGGAACCAACCTTGCCAGCCATGATGACCCAGATGATGCCGTAGATCAGTGCCGGGATGGCAGCCAGAGGCAGCATACCGGAAGAAGAGGCCATCAGCTTGCCGATGATCGGCAGCGGAGCCAGGTTCTGGTAGGCCATGTTACGCAGGGCGGACAGCAGGTCGCCCGGCTTGGCGCCACGGGGGCAGAGATCAGAGCAAGTGCCGCAGTTGTGGCACAGCCAGATGTCGATATCATTGACCAGGCGGTCTTTCAGACCCCACTGAGCCCAGACCATTTCCTTACGAGGGTAAGGAGAATCGGACGGAGACAGCGGGCACACCACAGAGCAGGTGGCGCACTGGTAGCATTTTTTCAGGGAGTCGCCGCCTACGGCCTGCAACTCTTTTACGAACTTAAGGTCCGGTTGTACCTTAACGGTATTAGACATGCCGTACCTCCTAGTAACCCTTGAACGGGTTCGGGCCGAAGTTGGTGGTGATGTTCTCTACGAACTCATCGATCATGTCAGGCACCTGGTCGTACATGTCGATGGAGACCTCGTACTGCTCAACGCGCTCAGGCTCAACACCCAGGCGGCCCAGGGATTCGGCGATGTTTTCCTTACGGCGGTTACACAGCTCGGAACCCTTGACGAAGTGGCACTGGTAGTCGTCGCCGTACTTACAGCCGAGCATCATCAGGCCATCAACACCCTTGGACATTGCGTCTGCAACCCAGATGGCGTTAACGGAACCGAGACAACGGACGGGCAGGAAGCGAACATACGGGGACCAGGACTTGCCGCGCATGGCAGCCATGTCGAGGGCCGGGTAGGCGTCGTTCTCACAAGCCAGGACGATGATACGGGGACCGCCTTCGTCGAGGGTATCGGGAACTTTGACTTCCTTGATGGCAGAACCGATCTGGTTGATGCCGTAGTTGGCGAAGGAGATAACGCGCTCGGGGCATGCACCCATGCAGGTACCACAGCGGCGGCAGCGGCTGGGGTTCGGCATCGGCGTACCCTTCTCGTCATCGTCCAGAGCGCCGAACGGGCACTCTTCAGTACAACGCTTACACTGAGTACAACGGGTGAAGTTGAACTCGGGGAAGCTGATATCACCGGAGCGGGGGTGCACAGCCATGCCGCGGTTGGCAGACTCGATGCACTGGATTGCCTTGAGGGCAGCACCGGCAGCATCTTCCTCAGCGAGACCCAGGCCCATGGGCTGACGCACACAACCAGCGGCGTAAACACCAGTACGGCGGGTTTCGTAGGGGAAGCAGATGTAGTTGGAATCAGCGAATCCGTCGAACAGCTCGAGGTCCGGGAATGCCGGGCCCTGGCGGTAGACGAAGTTCATGATCGGATCGGCAGCGGTGGTCGGAACGAGGGCAGTGGGAACCACGACCATGTCGGCGACCAGTTCGATCTCGGCGCCCAGGAGGGTGTCCTTGGCGGTGATGGCGATCTTGGAACCGGCTTCCTTGACAGCGGTGACGGTACCCTTAGTGAGCATCACGCCAGCGTCGTCCTGAGCTGCCTGGTAGTATTTCTCGTTGATGCCGGGGACCATCATGTGATCGTACACGACGTATGCCATGGCATCCGGAGTGAGTTCACGAACGTAGTTGGCCTGCTTCAGGGCAACCAGAGAGGTGAGCTCGGAGGAGTAAGCGAGGTGCTTGGCGGATTCCTTGTCTTCGTAGACATAGGTTTCGCACTCTTCCACATCTTCCTTGGTGTCATCACAGGGCATGTCTTCGGGAGCTTCGCAGGCTTCGCCGCACTCGCCGTAAGTGACGCCCTTCATCAGCAGAGTGGTGTCAACGATGAAGGCAACGGAAGCGGGAGCGCGACCGTCGGCCATCTGGATGCCACCGTTCTTGGCCATCTTTTCAAATTCGGCAGTGGTAACCACGTTTTTGATGGAACCGTAACCGAGGGGAGCCAGGAACTTGGTCTTGCCGGGGACCCAGCCAGTGGCCAGGACGACAGAACCGATCTCGTATTCGGTGCCGCCGATGGTGACCTTGTACTGGGCCGGAGCGCCAGCCAGGGACTCAACGGTAGCGCCGGTGATGATCTTCACCTTGGCGTTGCCTTCCACTTCCTTGATCAGGGCGTCGATGCCGACTTCCTGCTCACGCTCGCTGAAGGGAGCGCCCAGAGGGAAAGACTTGTACATGCCAGAAGCCTTACCGCCAAGGGTGTCTTCCTTTTCAACGAGGATGACTTCGTAACCCAGAGCAGTAGCGTTCTGTGCAGCTTTCAGACCGGTGAAACCGCCACCTACGACCAGCACGGTCTTGAAGGCATCGGGGAGTTCCGGTTCAGGAATCCGGCTGTTGAACAGCTTGGTGATTCCCATATTGATATAGTCCTTGGCGATGATTTCCATCTGGCCAGGGAACTTGGGGTCTTCCTGGTAGGACCACACGCACTGCTCACGCAGAGACACGCGCTCAACCTGGATTGCATCGCCGAACTTGAACACGTCCCACTTGGCGCGGGGGGTACAGGCGCAGCAAACCACGCCGTCCAGTTCATTTTCTTTGATGTCGGCCTCGATCATGGCTTTGCCTTCGGGGCTACAGAGCACCGCGTTGGACTTGGCCACGGTCACGATGGAGGAGTGTTTGCCGTTGGCAGCGAATTCGGCCAGGGCGTCGATCTCGAGGTTATCCCCGATCTCGCAACCTCCACAGATATATACTCCAAGCTTTTCAGCCATGGGTTACCTCCCTACCACGGTTTGAATCGCCTTCATCGCGGCAGCGGTGCCGGACTGGGCGGTCTTCATGACGTCAAAGGGCTGCTTGGCGCAACCTGCGGCGATGATGCCTTCGCCATCCATGACGAAACCGTCTGCATCGGTGGTGCCAGCGCCGGCGCCGCAAGGCTCCATACCGGTGGCGAGCACGACCATATCGAACTTCTCTTCAGTCTTGATGCCGGTGACGGCATTTTCGACAGTCACGATCGGGTTGCCCTGTGCGTCTTCGACGATTCCGGCAACCTTACCCTTCACCAGGTTGAGCTTGTCATCAGCCTCGGTGATGGTCTTGAACTTGTCGTAACGGCCGGGAGTACGCAGATCGATGTAGAAAACGGTGACGTTTGCATCGGAACGCTCGCGGACGTAGCGGACATGCTTCAGGGAAGCCATGCAGCAGATGTAGGAGCAGTAGTTCAGGTGGTTCTGGTCACGGGAACCGGCGCACTGAACAAATGCGATCTTCTTGGGCTCGGAACCATCGGAGGGACGCTGGATCTTACCGTTGGTGGGGCCGTTGGGAGCAGCAAGGCGCTCGAACTGCATGTTGGTGACGACGTTCTTCAGAGCGCCGCCGCCGAGGTTGGTCAGCTTGGAAACATCGTAGGGCTTCCAGCCGGTGGCGACGACAATGGCACCGACAGCCAAGTCGATGGTCTTGGGTGCGTCGTCCAGTTCCACTGCGTCGTAGGGGCAGGCGTTCTTGATGGCAGTCAGTTCGCCTTCGGAAGCATTCTCTGCGTCCACCACGTAGCGCATGGGGAACATGAAAGGATGGGTTTTGTATGCCAGGCCGCGCTTGCCGGTGCCGAAATCAAATTCGGACTCGATCTGAGTGGCGGTAGCCTTCTCACATTCGCCGCAGGCAGTACATTTTTCGTTCACGAAGCGGGGACGCTGCGTGATCTTCACATCATAGTTACCAGCGGTGCCGGAAACAGATGCGACGTCGGCCATGGTGATGACCTTGACGTTAGGGTTGTTTTTGATGCGCTGGAACTGAATCTCCAGACCGCAGGACGGGGGACACAGCTTCGGGAAATACTGATTCAGCTGTGCGACCCTGCCACCGAGGTAGGGATTCGTTTCAACGATGTAAACCTCGTAGCCGAGCTCTGCGGCTTCGAGGGCAGCGGTGATTCCTGCGAATCCACCGCCTACAACGAGAATACTGTTGTTCGACATTCTCTTCACTCCTCCCGAATAAAGTTGAGGATAAGCCAAAAAAATGGCCTAAACCCGGGCCGGGGTTGATTCATCCCGGCCCGGATTCAGACCATTTTTCCCCGGCGTTTTGGGAAGTGACCGCGGGCCCGGGGGGGCCCGCGGTCACGGGATGATCATTTATCCTAGTGACTAGGCGTCAGGGATGATCTTGACGTAAGGCTTCTTGAAGACAGTAGTCACGCCAGTGGCGGGATCGTACTTGGAGTTACAGAAGCACTTCCACTTGGAATCGTCCAGACCCATGAAGTCGCCGCGGTAGTAGAAGCCGGGGTAGCGGGATTCTTCGCGGAACTCGATGTGCTGCATGTGCAGGCGGACGGTCCAGAGGCGGTGGAACTGTTCCCAGCAGCGCATCAGTTCGTGGAGGTCACGAGCTGCGAGCTTCTTGGAATCTTCTTCCATCATGCCGAGCAGCCAGAAACCGGTGTTCAGCAGAGCCTTGGAGGTCATGTACAGAGTGGAGACACCACCGCCGTATTCATCGGTGCACTTAACGAGGCGCATCATGAAGTTGTGCGGAGTGATGTAAGCGGGGTTGACAACAGGATCGGTGGAACCGCCCTTGTTCTCTTCGTAGGTGTACCAGGGCTGGTAGAGTTCCTGCTTCAGATCGGCAGCGGTCTCCTTGAAGGAGGGGGTGTAATCTTTGTGATCAACAACCCAGCGGACCATCTGCTTACCGACGATGCGGCCTTCAGCGTGGGAACCGGAGGAGAACTTGTGACCGGAAGCGCCGACACCGTCAGCACAGGTCCACAGGCCGTTAACAGTGGTCATACGGTTGTAGACCTTACCGTTGTCAGCTTTAACCTTGTAGGACTCGGGAACCCAGTCTTCGTCCGGGCCGGAGCACCAGATACCACAGCAACCGGAGTGGGAGCCGAGGAGGTAAGGTTCGGTGGGCATGATTTCGGAACCGCGATCTTCAGGAGCGCAGTTGGTAGCAGCCCAGAGGTTAGCCTGGCCAACACACATGTCGAGGAAGTCTTCCCAAGCCTCAGACTCGAGGTGCTTCCACTCGGGACCGGACAGGTCACCGTTAACGGTGTTCAGCAGAGCGGTCTTGGTGTCCATGAAGATCGGGCCGCGGCCTTCACGCATTTCACGGAGCATCATGTGGTTACGCAGGCAGGTGGGGATGATGTGACCCTTGGCGTAGCCGCGATCCTCGTAAGGCTTCAGCATAGCACGGTTGGTCTCGCAGTAATCCTCACCCTTGTAGTTGGTGGCCTTAGCTTTGAACAGCAGGAACCATGCGCCAACCGGGCCGTAACCGTCCTTGAAGCGGGCGGGGACGAAGCGGTTTTCCATCATGGTCATTTCGCCGCCGACCTGAGCGACCATGGTGTAGGTGGAACCAGCGTTCCATACCGGGTACCATGCACGACCCATGCCTTCACCGGTGGAGCGGGGGCGGTACACGTTAACTGCACCACCACAAGCAACGGAGATAGCGTTGGCCTTGTAGATGTAGATCTTGTTTTCGCGAGTGGAGAAACCAACAGCACCAGCGACGCGGTTGGGCTCGTTCTCGTCGAGGAGAAGCTTAACGATGAAGACGCGCTCGATGTAGCGTTCTTCGCCGATGGAGTTCTTAGCAGCTTCAGCAACGATGCACTTGTAGGACTCACCGTTGATCATGATCTGCCAGCGACCGGAGCGAACGGGCTCGGCGCCGTTGCGGATGGCCAGGCCTTCAGCCTTAGCCTTGCCGCCGTCGAGGTTCTTACCGTCTTTCTTAACCCAAACGGGGAGGCCCCATTCTTCGAAGAGGTGAACGGAATCATCAACGTGACGGCCGAGGTCGAAGATCAAGTCTTCACGGACCAGGCCCATGAGGTCGGTGCGGACCATGCGGACGTAATCGTCAACATCGTTCTCACCGCAGTAGGTGTTGATTGCGGACAGACCCTGAGCAACAGCACCACCGCGCTCCAGGCAAGCCTTGTCAACCAGTTCCAGGGTGATGGACGGATCCACTTTCTCGATCCAACGCATGGCTTCGAAAGCAGTACCGCAGTTACCCATACCGCCACCGACGAGCAGGATGTCTACGCTTTTCTCAACGATTTCCGGCTCGGCGAGAGCAACACCCTTGGAAGCTTCTTTACTGGGAAGCAGAGGCATAATATTTCTCCTAGTATTATTCGTGATTCAAGTTGTCTAAAAAGACGATGTTACGCGTAAACTCGAATTAAACGAGGTTAGCGTAGTCTTCCATCTTCCACTCTTTCTTCAGATCTGCATCAGAGATCTGAGCCTCTTCCATTGCGGTAGCAATAGGAGTAGCCAGCTCGGTCTCGGTGAACAGCAGTTCGTTTTCGAGATCGGTAGGCTCAGGCTTGCCCTCGTAAGGCTTGATGGAGCCTTCAGCGGTGGTGCGGATGGGGAACTTGAAACGCTTCACGGAACCATTACGGAACTTGATGGTCCACATGATATCTTCAGCGCCGCGCATGGGGATGGAGGTACCACCCATGGGTGCGAAGTCAGCGTACGGACGAGCTTCGATTGCGCCCTGGGGGCAAATCTTAACGCAGGAGTAGCACTCCCAGCATGCGGAAGGTTCCTGGTTGTAAGCCTTCATTTCGTCAGCATCCAGGATCATCAGATCGTTCGGGCAAATGTACATGCAGGCGGTCTTTTCGCCACCCTTGCAGCCGTCACATTTTTCCGGGTTAACAAAAGTCGGCATAACTTCTCCTCCTAAAGGGTTTTATTATTCAAATAAACCGACGTCCTCTACCTAAACAAAAATATCGACACAATTAAGTGTGGAAATTGGGAATTAGCAAGACGACCAGACCTTGTCAACGAGAAAGTGAATTTTTGAACAAGCGGTACTCGTCATGCCTTGGCAGCGGCATCAGGAAGCCAGAAATTCGGCGTTTACCCCGTCCATTCCCGCCGGACCGGAGAGCCTTTGTGAAAACCTGGCATTATCCATGAAAAACCACCAACGTTTTAGTGTAAATATTCACTTGTTAGCAAGCCTTTTTTCTCTGTGTTGCACGAATATCATCAAAACGACAGAAGTGACCGAAAACACACGACATTTATGCCGCATGGAATCTACATTTTTCTAGACTTTTTTATGAGTAAATCTACCTTCAGAATCTCCCACATTACAAATATAAGAACACGCCCACTCTCCGGAAAAAACCGCTTGACACGACTTTCACAAACGTACATTAAAGGCTGACCATTTACATGGGAAATCATCATGGTTCTGGGGCGGCGAACGACGCACACCATGAATTAAGGCAATGGTTTTCTTGAAAAATTATCTTTTAGGAGGCTTACTATGTCCAATCTCGTAGCACCTCACGGTGGTAAAGGGCTCGTCTGCTGCCTGCTCGAAGGCGCAGAGCTCGAAGCAGAAGTCAAAAAGGCTGAAGGCCTGAAGACCCTCGAAATTTCTGACCGCGCCAAGGGCGACCTGATCATGATGGGTATCGGCGGCTTCTCTCCGCTGAACGGCTTCATGACCAAGGCTGACTGGGCCGGCGTTTGCGAAAAATTCCTGATGGCTGATGGCACCTTCTGGCCCATCCCCATCACCCTCGACACCGATGACGAAGACGTCAAAGTCGGTGACGAAGTTGCTCTGAAGGCTGCTGACGGCACTGTGTACGCAACCATGAAGGTTGAAGAAAAGTACGAGATGACCGAAGAGGACAAGAAGTGGGAATGCGAACTCGTCTACAAGGGCGAGGGCGAAGAGTCCGCTGACGATGTCTTCTGGAAGATCGCCATGGAAGATCATCCGGGCGTCCAGATGGTTATGGCTCAGGGCAAGTACAACCTGGCCGGTCCCGTTAAGGTCCTCTCCGAAGGCGACTACGCAGAGCGTTTCCCCGGCGTATACCTGACCCCCGCTCAGATCCGTGCTGAAATGGAAAAGCGCGGCTGGTCCAAGGTTGCCGCACTGCAGCTGCGTAACCCCATGCACCGCTCCCACGAATTCCTGGCCAAGATCGCCGTTGAAGTTTGTGATGGCGTTGTCATCCACTCCCTGATCGGTAACCTGAAGCCGGGCGACATCCCGGGTGATGTCCGCGTCAAGTGCATCCAGACCCTGATCGACAACTACTTCGTTCCCGAGAACGTCATCAACGCTGGTTACCCCCTCGACATGCGTTACGCCGGTCCCCGTGAAGGTCTCATCCACGCTACCTTCCGTCAGAACTACGGCATCAACAACATGCTCATCGGTCGTGACCACGCTGGCGTCGGCGACTTCTACGGTCTGTTCGAAGCTCAGGAAATCTTCAAGAAGATTCCTTACGTCACCGAAGCTTGCCCCGAGCCGGGCAAGGCTCTGCTCTGCCAGCCGATGAACATCGACTGGACCTTCTACTGCTACAAGTGCGACGGCATGGCTTCCATGCGTACCTGCCCCCACGGCAAGGACGATCGCGTCATCCTGTCCGGCACCAAGCTCCGCAAGGGCCTGTCCGAGGGCACCGAGATTCCCGATCACTTCGGTCGTGAAGAAGTCCTCGTTATCCTGCGCGACTACTACGCAAACCTCACCGAAAAGGTTGAGGTTAAGATGCAGAAGGCTGCTTCCGCAGAAGACATGTAGTCTCACTGCGGTCAGCATCTAGCTGACTATCCGAGGGGAGGTTGCTTTTGCAGCCTCCCCTTTTTTATTGGCAGACTCTTTCCCGTCTTCTTCGATTATCGTTGATGCCATGCAGAACGCCTTGCGCGGGTTTGTGACATATGTCACTTACACGGCACGAGCAACTAAACATCCCGATATATCGTAGCTTTTTATCAGCAACCGCACTGAGTATTGTACCGATACCGGAGATTGTGATTTGTCGGACAAAACCAAAGCCATAATACTCATGGCTACAACGGCTCTCATATGGAGCTCTGGCGGCCTTGCCATCAAGCTCGTTGACTGGAACCCCATGGCTATCACGGGTTTTCGCAGCGGGTTGGCGGCGTTGACATTGGTTTTGCTATTCCGTGACAAACTGACATTTCGTTTTTCCCCTATCCAGATCGCCGCGGCTGCCGGATATGCCGGGTTACTCATTACCAACGTCGTTGCCACTAAATGGACGACCTCTGCCAACGCCATCCTGTTGGCATACACCGCACCTGTGTATGTAGCGCTCCTCGCTCCGTGGCTATTAAAGGAAAAGACGCGGCGCAGTGATTGGATGTTCATCGGCGTAACTGTTGGTGGTATGGTTCTTTTCTTTCTCGACCGACTATCTCCCACTGGTCTGTTAGGTAATATAGTCGCAGTCGGGACCGGATTTTCCTACGCCATCTTCACGCTTTGCATGCGAGCACAAAAGGATGCCTCCCCTGTGGAGTCCGTCATTCTTGGCCATATCATTACCTGTGTGTGCGGGCTGCCCTTCATGTTCGAGACCATGCCCTCTGCTGAAAGCTGGGCCGGGTTGATCTATCTCGGCATACTTCAACAAGGGGTTTCACTCGCGCTGTACACATGGGCCATCAAGCGTCTGAGGGCCCTCGAGGCAATCCTCATCATGATGCTGGAACCCATCTTCAATCCCATCTGGGTGGCACTTGGTTACGGTGAGTTGCCTGGTTTCTGGGCAATTGTGGGTGGAATCGTCGTTATAATTTCGGTCACGCTGCGCGGAATTCGCAGTGCATTAGCTCGATAATTGACTATCGGATATCAATTTTGATTGACGAATCAGCAGCATACACTATTTTCTTGATCTGCCGGAAACCCACGATTTACAGGGGTTGCCAGCGATTCCGTTTCAAGATAGAAGGGTCGTTCCCGATTCGTCGGGAAACCATATCATTTATAAGGAAGACGGAAAGACTATGATTAAGATCCGCAAAGACGACGACAGTCGTGGTGCCTCTGATGCACCGCGCCGCGAAGAACGGGTAGAACGCCCCGAACGCGACGAATCCAAAGCCCCCCGCAAATTTATCAAGCGCGACAACAACCGCAAGTTCGAAAAGCACGGCAATGACCGTCGATTCGACAGACGTGACGGCGAACGCAAGTTTGACCGACGCGATGGCGAACGCAAATTCGACCGCCGTGATGGCGAGCGCAAATTTGACAAACGCGACGGCGACCGCAAATTTGACCGCCGTGATGGTGAACGCAAATTCGACCGCCGTGATGGTGAACGCAAATTCGACCGCCGTGACGGTCAGCGCCGATTTGACAAGCGTGACGGCGACCGCAAGTTCGAGCGCCGTGACAACGACCGCAAGTTCGAAAAGCGTGGCGGCCCCCGCAATTTCGACAAGCGCGACGGTGACCGCAAGTTTGATCGTCGCCCCAAGCGTGACTTCCAGGACAACCGTGGCGGCAGTGACAATGACATCTCCAAGTCTGAGATCGTCACCAACCATCGCTTCAATGACATTTCCGAACTCGACCGCGAATTCCTCTACCTCCTTGAAAAGCGCGCATTCCTCATTCGCAAGGAAGGCGCATGGCGCAAATCCCGCCAAAAGTCTCTGGTCGATCCCAAGCTCGAAAAGCTGCTCCGCTCTTCTTTCGACACCCGCGCTGGTGAGCTCGGCCTCGACGCCAAGCTGACCAAGCAGCTGTTCACCCTGCTCAACCAGTTCTCTCTGGCCGACGCCCGTAAGAAATTCACCGGCGACGCATATAAGCTCGCCCCGCGCGTCGAAGCTATCAGCGCCGGCATCACCGGTCCCCGCTCTTTCCGCTACACCCGCATGCTGCTTGCCATGGCAGCCAGCGCCGGAGTGGAAACCACGCTGGCCCCCGTTACCATGAACGCTCCCAACAAGGACTTGGCCAAGGCTCTCAAGCAGGCCGGTGCTCCGATCTCCTGGGATGACGACTTCATCAAGAACGCTGGTGGCCGAACCCTCGGTTTCGAAGGCAACATGATCTTCGTGGGCGAGGACCCGTTCAACTTCTACATGCTGCTCTGTCTGGCACTGGCACACGCTGGTCGCTGCAAGTTCACCGGCAAGCCGAGCCTTCAGCTGCTCGACATCAATGGCCTGAACAAGGTGCTGCCCAAGCTCGGCGCTCGCCTCGTGGCCATGAACCCGAACAACCCCGGCCTGCCCGCCCGCCTCGAGTGCGGTGGTGCCATGGACGAGGAAGTCACCCTGCCCGGTTCCATTGACCCGGATTTCGCAGCTGCCCTGACCCTCGCAGCCTGGTCGTTCCCCGGTGGCTTGACCATCAACGGTCTGTCCAAGGCCGCCCGCGAGCGCGTTGCCGAAGCAGTTGACGTGCTGACCGCCTGTGGAATCAACGCCGAACTCAGCAAGGATTCCGTTAAGGTCTCCGACGGCATGCCCAAGATCGACGGCCATCCGCGTCTGCCTCTGTCCATGCGTCTTTGTTCCGTATTGTTGGCCCTGCCCTTCATGGCTGGCGGTTCCATCAACATCGAAGGCACCTGGCCCAAGTCTGAAAAGGCTGACAAAGTGCTGGAACAGTTCCGCGCTCTGGGCCTTCGCATCGACGTCGGCACCGAAAACATCATTGCAACCATGGACGGCGAAGTGCCTGCCAACCCGGTCATCGCGCTGGGTGAATACGCAGACCTGCAGCCCCTTGCCATGGCCCTTGCCCTCAAGCTCGACACCGCCACCCTCACCGGCGAGATGGACGAAGTGACTGTCGAACTGCTAGACCGCATGGGTGTTGCCTACGACGAGATCGAAAACGGCATCGAGATCAAGCCCGGCGAGCGTTCCTGGTCTGGCACCTGGTTCTCTCCGGACCCGCTCTGGTCCATGGGTTGTGCTCTGGCCGGTTACTCCGTGCCCGGCATCAAGCTGGAAAACCACGGCGAAGTAACTGCCACTTGGCCTGAATTCTGGAACTTCTACAACTCTCTGCCCACCGGTAAGATGAAACCCAAGCCGGTTCAGGAAAAGAAAGATGACAAACGCAGACGAATCAAAATCCGTTAGTCCCGTCGAACAGGGGGAAAAGCGCCTCAGCGACGACGTCAATGTACTGGAAGCCGAAGTGGCCCAGATGACTCTGGAACGCGAAAAGGCCATCCAGTCCATCCGCGATCTTCGCGAAGCAGAAGATCCGGTGAAGAAAATATACCATCACGAGGAGATCTTTCAGGCACAGCAGCTCAAGCTGCGTCTGGATGTGGAAATCAAGTTCCGCACCAATAAGATCAACCGCATCAACCTCGGTATGGAAGAGATGGAAACCAGCCCCGGGCTGTCTAAAGGCTTTCTTTTTTAAAGAATGCCTCCGGCGGCTGGGGGAAGGGAAGGAGAAAACCCTTTGTAAAGGGTTCTTCCCCTTCCCTTCCCCCAGACCCCCATCCCATCCCCTTTCCTAAACTTTTTGTATGCGCATCCGCGCGGTTAGGGATTAATCTGGGATGCGAATCTTGTATTTTCAGCTTATCTGACTAGATAAGTTTGTCTTGAAGAGATTCGGAATAAAAAATATAAGGTTTCTGCGCGAATAAAGCAGACATCTATGCGTTTGCCCGCCTCCGAGCGAAGCGAGCGACAAAAATTTTTGGAGATTCCCAAGAACCTTTTCCAAAAGGTTCTTGGGCCGTCGGAGACGCCACTCCGGCGAGGAGACCCGCGGCAGCGATGTCTCCCTATACATTAATATATAAACCCGCCACGGCGTAGGGGCTTGTGAGAGAGGACCCCCTGCATTCCTGCTAGGGTGCCGTGCGCGGAGATTGACGAGAGAGTGACCCGATAACGTTTAAAGCAGGAGAGATGATGGGAAAGTCCATTACCCACAAGATCATTGAGAAACACCTGATCTCCGGAGAGATGATCCCGGGCCAGGAAGTAGGATTGCGCATCGACCAGACCCTGACCCAGGATGCCACCGGCACCATGGCATGGTTGCAGTACGAAGCCATCGGCATCGGCGAAGTGCGCACCGACCTGTCGGTCAGCTACGTTGACCACAACACCTTGCAGATGGGTTTCCGCAACCCTGATGATCACCGCTACCTGCGTACTGTAGCTGCCAAATCCGGCGCAGTATTCTCTCCGGCTGGCACTGGTATTTGCCACCAGCTGCACCTCGAAAATTTCGCCAAGCCCGGCGCAACCCTGATCGGCTCCGACTCCCATACCCCCACCGCTGGCGGTATCGGCTCCATGGCCATGGGCGCTGGCGGCCTGTCCGTTGCACTGGCAATGGCTGGCGAGGCATATTTCATTCCCATGCCCAAGGTCGTGAAGGTCGAACTGACCGGCGAACTGACCGGTTGGGCCGCAGGCAAGGACGTCATCCTTGAACTGCTGCGCATGCTGACCGTGAAAGGCGGCGTGGGCAAGGTCTTTGAGTACGCCGGTCCCGGCGTGGCTTCCCTGTCCGTCCCTGATCGCGCCACCATCACCAACATGGGTGCAGAACTGGGCGCCACCACCTCCATCTTCCCGTCCGATGAGAAGACCAAGGACTTCCTCGAGAAGATGGGCCGTGGCGACGACTGGGTGGAACTGATCGCCGACGCAGACGCCGAATACGACGAAGTGGTCCAGATCAACCTGTCCGAGCTCGAGCCGCTGGTTGCCCAGCCGCACATGCCGGATAACGTCTGCAAGGTGAAAGACCTGGCTGGCAAGAAGATCGACCAGTGCGCCATCGGTTCCTGCACCAACTCTTCCTATTCTGATCTGAAGAACACCGCCCAGATTCTGGACGGCAAGCAGACTCCGCCCGAGCTGGACCTGCTCATCTCTCCCGGCTCCAAGCAGGTGATGAAGATGCTGTCCCGCGAAGGCCTGATCGAACCGCTGCTGGATTCCGGCGCACGTCTGCTGGAATGTTCCTGCGGTCCGTGCATCGGCATGGGCGGCTCCCCGACCACGACGGGTGTTTCCGTGCGTACCTTCAACCGTAACTTCGAAGGCCGCTCCGGCACTCTGGACGGTCAGGTTTACCTGGCTTCCGCCCAGACCGCTGCCCGCCTCGCGCTGGAAGGCGAGTTCACCGATCCCGCCACCTGGGGCCCTGCTCCTGAGCGCGTTGAGCTGCCCGAAGATGTTCCGTCCATCCGCGACCTGTTCGTGTTCCCGCCGGAAGACAAGGACGCCGTTGAGATCCTGCGCGGACCCAACATCGTGGCGCTGGAAGACTTCGCCGTGCTGCCCGAGACCGTTGAGGCCAAGGTGCTGCTCAAGGTGGAAGACAACATCACCACTGACCACATCCTGCCCGCCGGTGCCGAGATCACTGCCCTGCGTTCCAATATCCCGGCCATCAGCCAGTACATCTTCTCCCGCGTGGACGCCGATTTCGTCGGTCGCATGAAGGAGCACGGCACTGGTGTTATTCTTGGTGGCGAAAACTACGGTCAGGGCTCGAGCCGCGAGCACGCAGCTCTCGGCCCGCGTCACTTGGGCGTCAAGGCTGTCATCGTCAAGTCCCTGGCCCGCATCCACCGCGCCAATCTGGTCAACTTCGGAATCCTCCCGCTGCTGCTGGTAGATCCGTCCGACTACGACAAGCTGGCGGAAGGCGTGGACCTGACCATTCCGGCCGGAGACATGACTCCGGGCGGCACAATCGAGATCAAGACTGGAAATGGAGAGACCATTGCGGTCACAAATGATTTGACCAAAAAGGAACTGGAGATTATCCAGTCAGGTGGTCTGCTTAATGCAGTCCGCAACAACCAGTCCTAATACAGTAATAGAACTGGCCGCCCCGCATGGTGCGGGGCGGCCGGAAAAAGTGTTTTGGAGTGCCAATGCTTGAGATTATGCGTGAAAACGCGTCGGGTTGGATCGTAAAGATCCTTTTCGCCATTATCATCATCGTTTTTGTCTTCGCCTTCGGTATGTCCGGTCTTGATACCGGCAACGATCCCGTGCTGGCTACGGTAAATGACCAGGTCATTACCCGCGCCGAATTTGAAGACTCCTTCCAGCGCGCAGCCGAATCCATGCGCCAGGCCAACCCGCAGGTCACTGCAGCCCAGCTGCAGTCGCCGCAATTCAAGCAGATGGTTCTCGGTGACCTGGTGAATTCTCGCCTGCTCCTCGCCGAAGCCGCCCGTCTTGGTATCTCCGCTTCTGACGAGGAAGTGTTCGCGGCCATCACCCGCCAGTCCATCTTCTGGAACCAGCAGGGTCAGTTCGACCGCAACATCTACCAGATGGCGCTTCGCTCCATCCGCATGACCCCCGCTCAGTTCGAAGCCAATTTCAAAAACGAGTACATCGCCGGCAAGGTCAAGGACATGGTCCGCAAGACCGGTGAAGTCACTCCGGAACAGGCCCGCGCCATCTACGACTGGGTAGGCGAGCAGGCCACCATCGACTACATCCTGTCCTCCCCCACCGACTTCATGAAGTCCGTGTCCGTCACCGACGGCGAAGTGCAGGAGTTCTACACCAAGAACGAAGAAAAATTCATGGTTCCCGATCAGGTGCGCGTCCGCTACCTGACCTTCTCCCCCAAGGCACTCGCTTCTTTCCAGAAGGTTGCTGACGAGGAAGTGAAGGCATACTACGACGCCCACTCCGACTCCATGAAGCAGAAGGAAGAGGTCAAGGCCCGCCACATTCTGGTCATGACCAAGGATTCCGACCCTGATTCCGTCAAGAAGGAAGCCAAGGCCAAGATCGACCGTGTGCTCAAGAAAGCCCGCGCCGGTGAAGACTTCGCCGAGCTGGCCAAGAAGTACTCCGAAGGCCCGTCCAACGTGAACGGCGGTGACCTCGGCTGGTTCGGCCGCGGCGCCATGGTTCCCGAATTCGAAGAGATGGCTTTCAAGACCGACAAGGGCACTGTCTCCGAGCCGGTCCAGACCCAGTTCGGTTGGCACATCATCCTTGTTGAAGACAAGAAGGACGCCACTTCCAAGTCTTTCGACGACGTGAAGGAAGAAATCACCCAGACCATCGCCGAGGAAAAGGCTTCCGAAAAAGTTTCCGATCTCCTCGATCAGGCCATGGATCGCATGGTTTCCGGCATGAAGCTCGAAGAAGTTGCTGACGAACTCGGCCTCCTCGCCGTGACCTCCCAGCCCATCCCCGAGCAGTTCCTGCCCCAGGCATTCGGCATGACTCCCGAAGCCGCCAAGGTCGTCATGGACATCCCCGCTGGTGAAGCTCACATGACCCCGCTCGCCGTGGACGGTGGCTACATGCTCATCGAAAAGGTCGAGGACATCCCCTCCACCCCCATGCCGCTTGAGCAGGTCAAGGACCTCATCGTTCAGAACATCAAGCAGGAAAAGGCCACCGCAGCAGCTCAGAAGGCTGCCGAGGAGATCCTTGCCACTGTCACTTCCAATCCGGAAGCAGCCAAGCTGTACAAGGACAAGATCAAGACCTCCATGCCCTTCAACCGCCAGGGCTTCGTGCCGAACCTCGGCCAGAACCCGAACCTTGCCACCGCAGTCTTCGGTGCCAAGGACAAGGCCTGGTTGGCCCAGCCGTTCGCCATGCCTACCGGCGTCATCGTTGCTCGCCTGAACCAGCGCATTGCCGCGGATGAAAAGACCTGGGAAGAGCAGAAGGAAGCATGGATGGCTCAGGCCTCCCAGAACTACGAGAACGAAATCCTGACCGCCTACATGGCAGGACTTCGTGAAAACGCTCAGATCGACATTGCCCGTCCGGACCTGTTGAACTAGGCGTAACCAAACGCCAATAAAAAAGCCCTTGTCTGCATCTGCAGGCAAGGGCTTTTTTGTTGGTGTTTGCCCCGGCTTTGTATAGCGGCGCATCTGCTGCGTTACCGGGCGACGAGTAAATCCTCACCGTAGCGCTGCACCACCCTCCAAAGCCTTACGTTGTTATGAAAGAGTACAAACACCCTCGAGCGAAGCGAGCTACAAAAAGTTCTGGAGAATCCAGAGAACCTCTTTCAAGTGGTTCTCTGGCCGTCGGCGACGCCTGCCCGGCGAGGGCCCGCCGGAGGCATTACGGCATCCGAAGCACAGCGTAAAACCCGTTGGAATGATGCCCGTGCATGGTATCGTAGACAACCTCTTCGAAGACGATGGTCTCGAAGGCCGAGAACAGGGCTTCCATGTGATGACGATCGTGATGACGAAGCACTCCGCCGTCTTCTACGTCAAAGGTCCCGTAAAACGCATACTTCTCCTGCCCGGCCTGATAACGGTCAAGATTGCGCTTGTCGCGGTTGAGCAGGAAGTCGTTAACGTAGAGAATACCACCGGGACGGAGCACACGCTGTAACTCAAGGAGGGCTTCTGCCTGCTCCTTGGTTTCCAGCATACAGGTAAACACACCGAGCATGAGAGCGGCGTCATAAGTGTTGTCTTCGTAGGGAAGCGGCCCGCCGGGATAGGCGGCGAGATTGAGAGAGGGATGTTCCCTGAGACCACGCTGAATGAGCGACTCGGAAAAATCTATGCCGGTCAGATCGGTGAATCCCGCCTGATCGAGCTCGTTGAGGGTACGGCCGTAACCACAGCCGAAGTCGAGGATGCGTGCATCCTTGGCCACATTATCCGAAAATGTATCGATCATGAACGGAGTCGTGAACTCTTTGTTCGCGCATTGCTCCGTCCAGTATCTTCGTTGACCTTCGATGGGAGACCTCCCTGCTAAATATTAATCCATTCCTTCAATCACGGTATAGTAGTCTTCGATGTGATTAAAAAGCGCAAGCTTTTTTGATTGAGTCCCCCTAGAGGGTCAGGCGAACGTGGTAGAAACCACGTCCACGTTGCACTCGCATGAGAACGGTCTTCTGCATGCGGTTGCGGAGAAAGGCATTGAGCAAATCCATGCCGGACGACAGACGGCGGTTGCCGATCTGATGAATGACATCGCCGCGCTGCAGGCCGAGCTTGTCGGCGGGGCTGCCGGAAATAACCGTGGTGACTTCAGCGCCGCCACCGGAGTTGCGGTCAACCAGTTCAAATCCCCAGCGAAGGCGCACGAGATCAAGGGCCGTGGTTTTATCGATGGCCTGCGGCGAGAGAGTCACGGTGCGTCGTTTGCCCTCGCGCTGGACCACGAGCTTGACCTTCTCTTTCTGCGTGATGCCGAAGAGCTGGGTCATGTAGTCATCCTTGCCGGAAATCTTGCGCCCATTGAAGCCGAGGACGATATCACCGGGCTGAATGCCGCCATTGGCTGCGGGGGTCCCGCTCATGGCCTCGGCCACAAGCATACCGTCCAGCGACTTGAGGTTGAAATAGCGTGCCGTGGGCTGGTCAAGATCCTGTCCGAAGATGCCGAGCCAGATGGGGGCCACGTGGCCGGTGTTGAGCAGCTCGTTGATCACGTACTTGGCCTTGTTGATGGGGATGGCGAAACCGATCCCCTCGGCACGGGCGTGGATGGCGGTGTTGATGCCGATGAGCTTGCCGTTGATGTTCAGGAGCGGGCCACCCGAGTTGCCGGGGTTAATGGCGGCATCGGTCTGAATAAAGGAACCATAGGCGCCCGCGTTAGTCTTCATGGGGCGGTTCAGGGCCGAGACCACGCCGGTGGTGACAGTGTGGGAGTAGCCAAAAGGATTGCCGATGGCGATGACCGTCTCACCGATGTAGATGTCATCGGAATCGCCCATGGCCACCTGCGGCAGGTCATGGCCCTTGCGCAACTTGAGCACCGCAAGGTCGAAGTCCGGGTCGGAACCGACCAGATCGGCCTGGAACTCACGGCCGTCATTGAGACGCACCGTAATGCTGTTGCCCTTGGCAACGACATGGGCGTTGGTCAGGACAAGGGCTTTGGCCCCATCGATAATAACGCCGGAACCAAGCGACTGGGACTGACGCGGCTGGACACCGGGGAAGCCCTTGAAGAACTGATCGAAGAAAGGATCGCCGAACGGCGAACGGGCACCGCCCTGCGCTTCTTTCACCACCGTGATGTTGACCACGGACGGGCTGACAGACTCCACCGCCTGGACCACAGGCGTACGCCGATGGTCGGCTTTGGCATGCAGAGCCGGGAACAAAACGAAGAGTGCGACGAGAAGAGCGAGAGCGGTACGATACATATTAACGACCTTCCGCCATGGCGCGCAGTCGAGCGATACGGTCCTCAATGGGCGGGTGGGTAGCGAACAGGGACGCTGCGCGCTTGCCGCTGAATGGTGCCACGATGAACATGTTCTCTGTGGCCGGGCTGCCCTCCATGGGGACCTGCTTGCTGGCGGAGTCGAGCTTGCCGAGTGCGCCCGCCAGATGAAGCGGGTTGCCGGCGAGGCGTGCGCCCGTATCATCAGCGAGGTACTCGCGGGAGCGGGAAATGGCCATCTGAATGAGACCGGCAGCAATGGGCGCGAGGAATGCCATGGCAAGAGCCGCAATGGGGTTGCCGCCTTCCTCGTCGTCATTGCCAAAGCCGAAGATGGCGGTCCACTGCAGCATGTTGGCAATGAACACGATGGCACCGGCCAGCACCGCAGCCACGGTCTGGATCAGGATGTCACGGTTGGCGATGTGCCCCAGTTCGTGAGCCAATACGCCCTTGAGCTCATCCGGGCTCAGGATGTTGACGATACCGCGGGTGACGGCCACCACGGCGTTCTCGGGGTTACGACCCGTGGCGAACGCGTTGGGGGAGTCCTGCGGGATAAGAAAAATGCGGGGCTTGGGAATGCCAGCGGCCTGGGCCATCTCTTCCACTACGCGGTGGATATGCGGGGCATCGCCGGGGGAGAGTTCCTGCGCCTTGTACATCTTCAGGACGATCTTGTCCGAGTACCAGTAGGAACCCACGTTCATTACCATGGCAAATCCGAAGGCGAGAACAAGCCCGGCGCGACCGCCCATGGCACCGCCGAGCATCATCAAAAGGCCGGTAAGCAGGCCCAAAAGCAAAACTGTCTTAATCTGACTGGTCATGTCAGTGAATCCTCCAAATTGAGTTTGGTAATAGAAGATAGGAATTTCGATGCAGACGTCAAGAGAGAAGCAGCAGGAGAATACTACTTGATTAGACCTTCCATCCGCAGCTCGCGTAGAGCCTGGGAAAAATCGCGCGCCAAGTTGCTGGCGTTCGGATGCTTGCGGGAAAACATCATATAATGAGGGAGTTGCTGAATCATGAAATGGAACTTTATCCGCTCCAAACCGCCACTTTGAGCGACATGGTTCTCCAACACCTCACGACTGATCAGTATGATCTTCTCGCGACCGGAGAGGAACTTCTTGATAAGCAGATCTTCGGTAATGAAACGGCAGCGCTTCACCCCTTCCATAGAATCGAAGTCAGCCCCGTACGAATATGCCTGCACAACGCCCACAGTGTGTCCCCGCAGATCACCCAGCGTTTTGAACTCCGTGGGGTAATCCTTCAGGGTCACGACCCACTTCTCCTCTTCACCCAGAGGAACGGTCGTATACATGGTGAACTCTGCACGACGACGGGTCCAGATACCGGCAAACATTCCCACGGTACCGCCCCGTTCCAACTCGAACAACGCGCGCTTCCAGGTGCTGTGCTTGATATGGATGGGGATGCCCATACGCGCAAACGTCGCACGGACAGCGTCAGCGTATGGCCCTGAGATCTGGCCCTCATGCCAGTGATACCACGGTGGGTACTCATCAGCCAGAATGACGTAGGGTTCCTCCGCCCGCAGGGGCTGCGGAACACACAGGAAGAGGGCCGCCAGCAGCGCGACCAGAAGAGGGACAAATAAGAGGTTCCCCCGAGATGTCAAAATGCGGGAAAACATAATGCAGCGTACCACGCTGCAAACAAAGAAAGCAATTATTAGAAGCGTTGTCTCAATATCGCGATACGATGGCGTCGAAGGTACCGTCCTTCTTCATCTGCTCCAAGGCAACACCGAAGTCGCGGGCCATTTGGATTCCCCTGGGGCCGTAGGCCTTGGAGAACATGAGATGCAACGGCTCGCGGGCAATTTCCAATGGGAATTGCAGGCTGCTCTCCTGTTCTCGCTTTAGAGCCAGATAGCGGAAAACCATCTTGTTGCCGATGGCCACGTCCATGCGCCTTTTCAGCAGCATACGCAGGAGCTGATGCGTGGATCCGGCCTCGATCTTGTTCAGACCTTCGATTTCATCGAATCCACCGCCGTAGACATAGCTGCGCACAACGCCCACGCGGAGGCCCCGCAGGTCATCCAGCGAAGTGATCTTCAGGTCACTGTCTGCGGGGATGATGACGCAATTGATTTCCATCCCCAGACCTCCTCCGGAGGGATACGCGACAAATTCCTCGCGATCCTTGGTCTGAAATCCGGAGGACAGGGCAAGTATCTCCCCTTCCAAAAGCTGAAAAAGGGCGCGTTTCCACGGCCGGGGTTCGAAGTAGGGCTTGATGCCCATTCGTGAAAAGGCCTCTCGGATGATCTCGATGTTCATGCCTTTGACTTCGCCATCTTCCACGAACTCATAGGGAGGGTAATCTTCAAAAACAATGGGCAGCGGCAATTCCGACTGCGCCCATGCAGATGCAGGGAAAAGCAGGGCAATGTATATGAACACTCCTGCGAATATACGACTTTCAATCAAATTCATGGGCAGACCGTACTTGGTATGGTACCGGGCCGCAAGCGGATTAGCTGTCGTAACGGACCGTAAAAACGCATTTATAATTTGCGCCACGTCACAAATACATATAACAATAGGCGCGATATCTCTGTTAATTCTCCCGGGGGAACCGTTTATGAAGAGCAACCAGGATGAATCCCTGCTTCCAAAAAGCACGGAAATCAAAGTGGTCGGCGAGGCCAAAATCAATAACCCGATCAAGTTCGGTCGCTTTGTGGAAGACGATGACGCTGTTCTGGTGAACATCTCGCGGCGCAATGTGGAAGGGACCAAACGATCCCGCTCCAAGCCCAAGCACATCTTTTTTGAACCTGCCGGACCCCGTGACAAAATCTACTATGATTCCAGTAAGACCAAATGCGCTGTCGTCACCTGTGGCGGGCTCTGCCCCGGCCTCAATGACGTCATCCGCGCCGTGGTCATGACCGCCTATCACGAATACCACGTACCCTCGGTCCTCGGCATCAAATTCGGATTGGAGGGCTTTATCCCCGAATACGGACACGATGTCATCGAGATGACCCCGGAGTATGTCAGCCGTATTCATGAATTCGGCGGCACCATCCTCGGCAGCTCACGCGGCCCGCAGGATCCCGAAGCCATTGTCGACGCTCTGGAGCGCATGAACGTCTCCATCCTGTTCATGATCGGCGGCGACGGCACCATGCGCGCGGCCAGCAAGGTGGTGAAGGAAATCACCCAGCGCAACCTCTCCATCTCGGTGGTAGGCCTGCCCAAGACCATTGATAACGACATCAACTACGCGTCGCCCTCCTTCGGCTTTGACACCGCCGTGGAAACTGCAACCACCGCCATCAGAGGGGCACATGTGGAGGCCACGGGCGCCCCATGGGGCATAGGTCTGGTCAAGGTCATGGGCCGTCATGCGGGCTACATCGCAGCCCAGTGCGCCCTCTCCTGTCAGGAAGTCAACTACGTCCTCGTACCGGAAGCTCCCTTTGATCTTGATGGCGAAAAAGGCTTTTTGGCCGTCCTTGAGAAGCGCATGCGCACCGCAGGCAACGCCGTGGTGGTCGTGGCCGAGGGCGCGGGGCAGGAGCATCTGAAAGCCTCAGCAGAGACCGACGCCTCCGGCAACGTCAAGCTCGGGGACTTCGCTCTGCTACTCAAAGAACGTATCATCAAGCATTTCACGGATCAGGGCATCAAACCGACCCTGAAATATATCGACCCCAGCTACATTATCCGCTCGGTCCCGGCCAACGCCAACGACCGCATCTACTGCTCGTTCCTCGGCATCAACGCCGTACACGCTGGCATGTCGGGACGCACCGGCATGGTCATTTCCCGCTGGAACGGCCGGTATGTACATATCCCCATGGATGTTGTCACAACCGGCAAAAAAAGTATAAACATCACTTCTAATTACTGGCGAGCCGTCCTCGAATCCACGGGGCAGCCCATCAAAATGAAGAATAAATAAAAATAATAATTATTCTTGATTTTAGAAGAAGCCGGGGCTACATTGCCCGGATGAAAACTTTCAAAGTAGGTAAAGGTATTTAGATGGCAATATCCGCAAGGGGGTTTGTATGGATGTGCTAATGCTCTCCAGGCTGCAATTTGCCGCGGCCACCATGTTCCACTTCATCTTCGTCCCATTGACTCTGGGACTCTCCATTCTCATCGCCTGTATGGAGACGGCATATGTCCGCACCGGGAATGAGGTGTGGAAAAAAATGGCGAAATTCTGGGGGAAAATCTTTCTGGTGAACTTCGCCCTCGGCGTCGTCACCGGTATCACCCTGGAGTTCCAGTTCGGTACCAACTGGTCCCGCTACTCCATGTTCATGGGTGATATCTTCGGCTCCCTGCTGGCCATCGAGGCCACGGTAGCCTTCTTCCTCGAATCCACCTTCATCGGTGTCTGGCACTTTGGTTGGGACAAGCTCTCTCCCAAGGCGCATGCCATCGTTGCATGGCTGGTGGCCGGCGCATCCAACATGTCCGCCATCTGGATTCTCATCGCCAACGGCTTCATGCAGGATCCCAAAGGGTACGTCCTTCGCAACGGACGCGCCGAGTTGGATAACTTCTTTGAGGTTATCACCAACAAATGGGCCTGGCTGGAATTCTTCCACGTCATCCCGGCTTCCCTGTGTGTAGGCGCCTTCTTCATCATGGGCGTTTCCGCATGGCACCTGTATCGCAAGTCCAACACCGAGTTCTTCCAGAAGTCCTTCAACGTGGCTGTTTCCCTGGCCGTGGTCGCCACCATCTTCACTGCGGTGGAAGGTCACATGCACGGTAACAACATGGCACTGAAGCAGCCCGCAAAGCTGGCCGCCATGGAATCCCACTGGGAAACCCAGAAGAACGCACCGCTCTATCTGCTGCTGGTCCCCGGTGAAGACGGCAACCTCATCGAAGCCCTGCCCGTTCCCGGCGCACTGAGCTTCCTCGCATTCAATGATTTCAACGCCGAGGTGACAGGCCTCAACGATATTCCCAAGGAAGATCGTCCGCCCATTACCATCACCTTCCTTGCTTTCCGCATCATGGTTGGTCTCGGCACGCTCATGCCTGCCCTTGCCCTGTTCGGCTGGGTCATGCGTAATCGACTCGACAAGTTCCCGCTCTATCTCAAGTACCTCCCCTACGCCATTCCGATTCCATACATCGCCATTCAGGCGGGTTGGGTACTGGCAGAGGTTGGCCGCCAGCCGTGGATTGTCTACGGCCTGATGCGCACGTCTGATGCGGTCTCCCCGGTCTCCACCGGTGAAGTCGGCTTCTCCTTCGTGCTCATGTGTGCCCTGTACACCGTTCTCGGCGCTGCAGGCATTTGGCTGATGATCAAGCTGGCCAAGAAGGGCCCTGAAGATAACACTCCCATCCAGGTCTAGCCTGAGATAAGAGTACAAGGAGAATCTCCGATGACTGAAATTATGGAAGTTGGCTCCTGGCACTATTACCTTGCCATGATCTGGTTCGTCCTCTGGGGCGTATTGTGGGCCGTCTACTTTATCCTCGACGGCTTTGACCTCGGCGTTGGCTCCCTGCTCCCGTTCCTCGCAAAGAACGAGCAGGAAAAACGCGCCATGCTCAACTCGACCGGTCCCTTCTGGGACGGCAACGAGGTGTGGCTCATCTCTGCGGGCGGCGTCACTTTTGCTGCATTCCCGTACGCTTACGCCCAGATGTTCTCCGGGCTGTACACCGCGCTGATGCTGCTGCTCTTTGCGCTGATTATCCGCGGCGTCTCCTTCGAGTTCCGCTCCAAGGTGGAAAGCGAGACCTGGAAAAACATCTGGGACAGGGCTCACTTCGCAGGTTCGTTCCTGCCCGCACTGCTGCTCGGCGTGGCCTTCGGCAACATCTTCCAGGGCCTGCCTCTGGATAACACCGGGTTCTCCCAGGCTGGCCTGTTCGGTCTGCTGAATCCCTACGGTCTGGCAGGCGGCGTCCTGTTCGTGGTGATCTTCGTCATGCACGGCGCGCTCTGGCTGACCATCCGCGCCACCGGCGACCTGCACACCCGTGCAGAATCCCTGGCCACCAAGATCTGGCCCGTGGAAGTAGTGCTGACCGTGCTGTTCCTGGTGTACACCGCCATGGCTACCCAGTTGTTCAGCAACTACATGGTCTATCCGTTCCTCTTCGTGGTCCTGGCCCTGCCCGTGGGCGGCCTGATCATGATGCGCACTTACCTCGGTGCCAAGAAGTACTGGATGGCATGGGCTTCCTCCTGCGCCTACATTGGCGGCGTGGCTCTGTTCGGCGTGATCGGCATCTTCCCCGCCATCATCCCGTCCAACCCGAACCCGGCCCACTCCCTGACGATCATGAACTCTGCATCCAGCGAACTCACCCTGTCCATCATGCTCGGTGTGGCTCTGGTCTTCGTTCCCATCGTCATCGGTTACCAGTTCTGGGTCTACAAGCACTTTGCCACTCCCATGACCGAGAGTGACATCCACTACTAGGCTCACCCACAACGCAATTGAAAAGCCCGGCTAATCAGCCGGGCTTTTTTATTGCGTTGTGGGTGAGCTACACGGCTTTGTATAGCGGCGCATCTGCGGCGTTGCCAGGCGCGATTTGATGCTCGACGTAGCGTTGCTACGCCTCCGCTCAAATCGTGCCTGTCGCCTTGCAGCTGCACCACTCTACAAAGCCTCACGGTGTCGGGGAGAAGAGAGGAAGTCGCCGATCCTCCAAGGACGAGGAAGAGACTCGGTGTTGGGTGCTTTGCACCCAAGGGCCTTACGGTGGTATTGGAGAAGAGGACGCTGGGGTTGAGAGATTTATTGCTTGATTCTGGGTGGTGGGGTACCTGTTTGGAATCAAATTTGGAGTCATACCATGTATCGTTATCCTATTTGCCTTGCCTTGATGATTTTCCTTTCGTTTCCTTCCTTGCCTGCCTTGGCGGAGGCCGTGGACAACTGCGCCGGAACGCAGGGGGAGATGAACCGTTGCGCCGACCGATTACTTCGGGGGGAGCAGAAGTTGCTCGATGCCGCTTACAAGAAAATACTGGAACAGGCTGGTGACGAGACGGACAGAGAGATGCTGGAGGCTTCGCAAAAGGCCTGGGAGGCCTATCGGGATGCACAGTGCGAGTATGAGGCAGACCAGTTTCGCGGAGGGTCTATGGCGCCCGGCGTCCGGCTGCTTTGTCACGCAGAGCTGGTGCGCGCCCGCACGACCCAACTGGTTGACCAAATCGTCTGGCCTACGGATCTGGCCCGTTTGATCAGTCTGGCCGGGGACCAGCTTCCCGGTGATATCTTCTGGCACCCGGATGTAGTCTCCGATGACTTCAACCATGACGGCATCTTTGACGACGCTTTTCTTGGAATCCGCACAGGGCAATTACCGGACAACACGGCCACTGCCATCATGGCGGTGCTGATAGGGGGCTCCGACCACATTGCCCATGTAGCCATCCCCATTGACGGGCAAAACGGGCTGTGTGCCCAGAGTATCTCGCTGCGGGCAGAATATCCGGACAACCAGTCCCCTCTGCTCGTGGTGGATGACGGCGCCTGTGATGCCTTTCGTTTCCGCCTTCTCAAGGACCAAACAACCTTTGAGTTGCATCGCAATTAAGCCCAGCCAGACATTTTTTTACTGATTCTCCCAACTTTTCTTTTCTTGGCGAATTATCATTCTAATGGGTTAGCCATCGGTGGCATGATCTGCTATATATTTCCTAGGCCTGAGAAATCTCTTCGGAACTGACCTTCATGTCCTCAGGCCGTAGCAAGGGGATGGCTGTGGATCGATTGATTGCCTTTTTCCAATCCCGGGGCCTTGCGTTGCTCCTCTTTCATCTGGGCACACTGCTGTTCAGCTGGCCGCTTCTTTCCCTTTGTGCCGAAGACGGCGGCCCATCGCTGTTCAGCTACATCTTCCTCGTGTGGGGTGTATTGGTATGTCTACTGGTCATCATGGGGCGCTGCCTGGGACGCGACAAGGACAGGGGGGCGTAATCCATGTTCAGCCCCATTACAGTCCTCACTATTCTGCTGTCCTACTTCCTGGTGCTTTTCCTGCTTGCACAATGGGTTGAGGGTCGCTCATCTCTGAGCAAGCGTGTCGCCGGCAGCCCGATGGTCTATGGGCTGTCGCTGGCAGTCTATGCCACCTCATGGACATTCTACGGCAGCGTGGGCAAGGCTGTAACCTCGGGTATGCTCTTCACCACCGTCTATATCGGGCCGACCCTGATGATCATCCTGTGGTGGCAGATCATGCGGCGCATGGTGCGCATCAAGCACCGCTACCGCATCACCTCCATCGCGGACTTCATCTCCGCCCGCTATGACCGGTCGCCCATGCTGGCAGCCATGGCTGCGTGTGCGGCCCTGCTCGGCATCACTCCGTATATTGCACTGCAGCTACGGTCGGTGGTAGCCACCTTTTCCATCATCGTGGGCGACACAGGGCAGACCCACTCATGGCTGCAGGACCTGATCGGGCCCGTGGCCGTGTTCCTCATGACCACCTTCACCATCATTTTCGGTGTGCGCCGCCTCGACCCCACGGAGCGCCATCAAGGCATGATTACTGCCGTGGCCGTGCAATCCGTCATCAAGCTGTTCGCTTTTCTGGCGTGCGGCGTGTTCGTCACCTTCACCGTCCATTCTGGCTTTGAGGATATGATCCGCAACACGCGCGCCATGGGTATCCCCATCGACGAGGTAATCTCCCTGTCCGGGCCGACCGAGTCGCCCTATTCGACATGGGCCACCTACCTGATACTCTCCATGTCCGCCATCATGTTCCTGCCCCGGCAGTTCCATGTCACAGTGGTGGAGAACAGCGACGAGAGGCACCTCACCTCGGCCATGTGGATACTTCCCCTGTATCTGCTGCTCATTTCCGTGTTCGTCATCCCCATCGCCCTGGAAGGCGTTCGCATCGGTTTCCCCTCCACATGGGCAGATACCTTCGTACTCCGGCTCCCCATGTGGCATGACAAGCCGTGGCTGACCATGTTCGTCTACATAGGCGGTGTGTCCGCTGCCGTCTCCATGGTCATGATCTCCTCCATGACCCTCTCCACCATGATGGTGAACCACATCCTGCTGCCGGTCATCCGGACCATCCCTATCCTTGAACCGCTCAGACGCCGCCTGCTCACCCTCAGATGGCTAAGCGTGGTGGTGGTCATCCTTACCGGATACTGGTTCGAGAGCATGGCAGTCGAGCGGTTCCTGCTGGTGAACATGGGCATGATCTCCTTTGCGGCCGCGCTCCAGTTCGGGCCAAGCATCCTCGGCGGCCTGTTCTGGCAACGAGGCAACAAGACCGGCGCACTGGCAGGCCTCATGGCAGGCTTCTCCATCTGGCTCTACACACTGGTTCTCCCGACCCTCAGCCCTCGAAGCGTGACCGTACAGGCAATTGTCAAGGACGGCCTCTTCGGTCTGGAGTATCTCCGCCCCGAAGGGCTGCTCGGCATGACGGTACTCGACCCTCTCTCACAGGGCGTGTTCTGGTCCATGCTTCTCAACATTTCCCTGTATGTGGGATTTTCGCTCATGACCCGCCAAACTTCCACAGAAGTGGCGTTGGCACAGGACTTCGTCCACATCATGAACAAGGAAAGCGAAAGTTCCAAGCAGGACGATAAGCCCACCATCAACTTGATGGCCAAGGCCTCCAGCATCATCGACACCCTGACCCGTTACGTGCCGGAATCCGACGCCAAGCTGATGTTCGCCAACAGCCTTGATCGAACCGGCTTACAGAGACGGCAAATGGTCTCGCTGACCGAGTTGACCGAACTCCTCAGCGAAGTGGAAAAGAGTCTCGCCGGAGCCGTCGGTGCGGCCGAAGCACACATGGCTGTCGTGAGCACTGAAGTCTACACCGAGGAAGAGCGCGAGAAGCTGTCCAACATGTATGCGAACATCCTTGCGGACCTGAAGCTCACCCCGGGAGAACTCAAGAAGCGTGTGGACTATTACCGGGAACGGGAAGCCATGATGTCGGAACAGGCCGATGAATTGAAGCGACGGGCGTGGTCACGCTTTCAGGAAGTGAAGACCCTGCACGAAGAGTTGAAGACCCTGTCCCTGTGCCTCGCCCATCACCTGCGTCTGCCCCTGCATAATATTGACGATATGATCACGGACTTCAACGAGCAACGCGGGGAAGAGTTGAGCGAAGAAAGTCGTGAACAGCTCGAAAGAATCCGACAGACAGCCGAAGGGCTGGAACGACGCATCGACGATCTTTTGGACCTCACAGCGCTGGCGACACGGCCTCTGGAACGAACCGAAGTGGACCTGAGCGCCATGGCACTGGACGTCGTCGAGGCGCTGCACGCCCACATGCCTGAGCCACACGTTAACGCGTACATCGCTCCCCATCTCAAGGCCAACGCCGACGTTGAGATGGCGCGGATGATCATGGGAACCCTGCTGGGCAACGCATGGACATGCAGCCAGGAACAGGCGCAGCCCAGCATAGCCTTCCAGACCGAGGTCAGGGAAGGCGCAACGTGGTTCATGGTGAGGGACAATGGTGCCCCCTTTGACACTACGTCCAAGCAGACTCCCATCTGCACCTTGTCCCGACTGGATCAAGACAAGTTCTCTGAAACAAGTCTCGACATGACCATCGTTGCCCGGGCCATACGACGACACGGCGGCAAGATCATGACCGAGCAAGGGCCCGAAGGCGAAGCGGCCTTCTTCTTTACCTTGGAAGAAGAGTCGGATGTAGAATAAGGCCAAAGCCGGAACACATATTACACGGCGTCAGGAAGAGAGAAAAACGACACGGATAAACATATTTTTATTCAACGGTTAGAATGACCGGGAAGAGACATGATCGGAACGTCTGGATACATCCGCAACCACCACTGGCCCCTGCTGTTACTGACAGCATGGTTCATGGCGTTTGCCGCATATTCGACCCCGGCCATGGCACAGAACGGCAAGAAAGATGTCACCCACCTTTTCTCCCAGACAGGCCTGTTACTCGGACTGACCACGGAAGAAAAACTCTACCTCGGCAACAAGAACGAAGTGACCTTTGCCTGTGACCCATCATGGGCGCCATTTGAATTCGTCGATAACGAAGAGCGATACTCCGGTATGGGAGCGGATTACCTCAAGCTCATCAGCCAACGCATTGGCATCCCGTTCCGCAGGATTCCCACCAAGAACTGGACTGAAAGTCTGAAGCTGGCACGAGACGGGAAATGCGACGTCCTCCCCATTTTGAACAAGACGCCCGAGCGATCACAGTATCTCCTTTTTACCTCCCCCTACTTCACCTCCAGCTACGTAGTCATCGGCAAAGGAGGCCAGTGGCTCAGCAACGGCATGTCAGACATGCGCGGCAAGACCATGGCGCTGGTCCGGGGCTACAAGATGGATGAGGATATTCGCCGGGACTTCCCCTCTATCAAGGTCAAACACGTAGACACCATGGAACAGGCCCTCTTCATGGTAAGTGAAGGCAATGCCTACGCCACCATCTCCACCACTCTCGAATCCGCCCACCTCATCCGCAAAAACCAGCTGAAAGACCTTCGGGTCATCGCCCACACCGAATTTTTCAACGAGCCACGCATGGGTATCCGGAAGGATGACCATATTCTGGCGACCATCATGCGCAAGGCAATACGCTCCATCACCAATACGGAAAAGGAAGTCATCTCTTCCAAATGGGTTGCCGAAGACCTGCAGGTCGAAAGCAACAATCCCCTCGTCATCAGGCTGGTTCTGGTCCTGCTGGTGTGCCTGACAGGCGTTTATCTGGCATACAAGAAACTTCGGTAACCAAGAGAGATCATGCGCACTTCGACCCTCGACCATAAAACCATGCTCGCATCCCTGACCACTGTTGCATTGATTGTGGTCCTTACTTTCGTGGATATTGCCATGGCCGTCGCACCGTCCATCGAATTGACGTCGGAGGAGCAGGCGTATCTAGACAAAAAGGGAGAGCTGACCCTGGCGGCGGATCCGGTATGGCCGCCATATGAATTTCTGGATGCGAAAGGAGAATACAAAGGCATCGGCGCCGACATCATCGCCCTGCTGTCCAAACGACTGGGCGTTCCCTTTTCCGTGATCCGGACAAAAAGCTGGGTGGAAACGCTGGCCGTTGCCAAGGCCGGCACCTGCGACATCCTCCCCATACTCAACACCACGCCGGAACGCGCACGGTTTCTTGACTTCACCAGTCCCTACTTTCACTCCCAGATAGTGCTCATCGGCAAGGAAGATGTATGGTTGGAAAACGGGCTATCTGATATCCCGAGCCAGGTCATTGCCGTGGTAGACGGCCACAAATCACAGGAATTGATGCATCAGGACCATCCCGGCATCGCCACCTACAAGGCCCAATCGACCATGGAAGCGCTCATCGCACTTGATAAGGATAAGGCATACGCCCTGCTCGCTTCCTTAGAAGAAGCGTCCTACCTGATCAAGGAGAACCAAATGTCTGACCTGCGGGTCATCGGACACACGCCGTATTCCAACGCCCTGCGCATAGGTGTCCGCAAGGACGACGCCATACTGCTTTCCATCATGCAGAAAGGTATTGAATCGCTCACCAAAACGGAGATTGAAGACATCCGCCACAAGTGGATCACCGAAGACGACCACCCCCTCTCCTCAGAAGACAGTCGCCTGCTGATCATGGTTACGGGCATACTGGCAGCTTTGATCGCAGGGATTCTGCTCTTCCGAAAATCGCGCAACTAGCGCTAAAACGACAAAACGGCAGGAACACAGGTCCCTGCCGTTTTCTATTTCCGTGATGGTATCGCCTAGTGGCCTTTCTTCCACTTTTCCCATTCGCTCATGGTCAGCTTGCCGTCATTGTCACGGTCTGCCTCTTTGATGATGCGCTCGGCATTGAGCGGATAGTACGTGGTGATCTCGGACTGGATGATGGTCTTGTCACCGTCCTTGTCGATCTCAACGAATCCGGCGGAGAAATGGACACGCTCCAGCTCCAGAATGATGGTCTTGGCCGTTGCGCCGCTCTCCAGATAGTTGATGGTCATCTTTTCCTTGCCGGTCAGGTAGCCAAAGGCATAGCCCCTGTCGCCCTCACCAAAGTAGATACGGCCATCCTTGTCAAAGATGCCGGCCACCACTTCGCGTTGCAGGATCTTCTTGTCATTGAACCACATTTTGTAGCCGCGGAACTGACGGCCCTCCTGCACATTGATGACCATGGCAGCCTCCTGTGTCACCAGCCCATCGATGGAGTGGATATAGGACGTACCCTGCCAGGTGCCGCGAAGTTCCGGAACCTCTTCAGCCAGAGCCGTGGAGGCCACAGCCATAACAGCCAGTGCTGCCAGTACGAAAATCAATGTACGTTTCATCTATCTCTCCTGATTATTATGGTCATTTCAATAGTCCCCCCGCCTGGCGCAGTTGGAATCATCAAACCGTGCATGAAATGATCTATGTTTGCAAGTGAGGTGCGTTCTTTTGCTCGCCCTACAACCGTATCAGCACAAGAAAGGTTTACATACTTTTGTTTTATTTTGATTGACAATCGTTCTCGTTTTTTAGAAAAATGTTTTATGAAGATTGACTCTACTTTTGATGTCACAGATGAATCGCCCATGGGTGAGGCGCGCTGGGTTGGGGCCATAAGTCGCCCTGCTGCGCCGCGTCGTCACATTCCTCTTGCCTGGGGATCGGTGGCTGCCGGTTTTCCCTCGCCCGCCGAGGAGTACCTGGAGAAGCCGCTGGACCTGAATGACTATGTCGCGCCCCGGCCCGAGGCGACCTATTTCGTGCGCGTGTCCGGCGATTCCATGATCGGGGCCGGGATTCATCACGACGACATTCTGGTAGTGGATCGGTCCCAATCTCCGCGGCCCGGCAACGTCGTCATCGCGCTTGTGGATGGCGAGTTCACCGTAAAAAGGCTCACACGAACCGAGGACGGGTTGGCGTTGTCACCGGAGAATCCCGAGTACAGTGTCATTCATCTCACTCCCGAGACCGAATTCGAGGTCTGGGGTGTGGTTCGGCATGTGGTGCACAAGGTGTAAGGGGAAAGGCAGGTAAGGATGCGCCTTTGGCGCGGGGCTATTCCTTGTCTTTGTCCGAGGTCGTTTTCATGAAATCTTACGCTCTGATCGACTGCAACAACTTCTATGCTTCGTGCGAGCGGGCCTTTCGGCCGGAGTTGCGAGACACGCCTATTGTGGTGTTGTCCAACAACGACGGCTGCATCATTGCCCGGTCAGCCGAGGCCAAGGCGTTGGGCGTCGGTATGGGCACCCCCTATTTCAAGTGCAAAGGTCAGTTGGAGCGGCTGGGTGTGGAGGTCTTTTCGTCCAACTACGCCCTCTACGGCGATCTTTCGGCGCGGGTCATGCGGGTGATCGGCCGATTCGCGCCCGCGGTGGAAATCTATTCCATCGACGAGGCCTTCGCCGATCTGTCCGGCATACAGGGCGGGGCCACGCAATTCGCCCGGCGGTTGCGTGCCACGGTAGAGGCGTGGACCGGCATCCCCGTATCCATCGGCATCGGCCCCACCAAGACGCTCGCCAAGCTGGCCAACCGCTTCGCCAAGAAGCAACCTCGCTGCCGGGGCGTTTTTGATCTGACCGACAGCCCGGCTCCCGATCTGGTGCTCAAGTGGACCGAGATCAATGATATCTGGGGTATCGGACGCCGCCACGCCAAACGCCTACGCAAAGAAGGGATCACCAACGCTCTGGCCTTCCGCGATCTCAAGCGGGAGTGGGTCAAAAAGAAGATGACCGTCACCGGTCTCCACACGCTTTTGGAGTTGCGCGGCTTACCCTGTTTCGACTTCGCCCAAGGCCCGGTGCCCAAGAAGACCATTGTCTCGTCCCGCTCTTTCGGCCAGCCCGTCACCCAGCGCGACCACATGCTCGAAGCCACGGCCCAGTATGCCACCCGCGCCGCCGAGAAGCTGCGCAAGCAGAATTCCGTGGCATCCCACGTACTCGTATATTTGGAAACCAACCGATTCCGAACCATGGAGCGGCAATACAACAACACCGCCTCCATGCCGCTTGCCGTGAGCACCGCCCACTCGCCGACCATCATCAAGGCCGCCCTTTCCGGCATGAAACGCATTTATCGCGAAGGCTATTCCTACAAGAAGTGCGGCGTGATGTTATCCGGTTTGGAGCCTGTCAACGGTCGTTGGCTCAGTCTGCTCGACTTGCCGCCCGACGCCCACGATCGCAACGCGCCCATCATGGAAGCCGTCGATCTCTGCAATCGCCGCTGGGGACGCGATACGGTAAAATTCGCGGCCTCGGGCCTCGGCAACGGGCCATGGAAAATGCGACGAGAGATGCGATCGCCCCGGTACACCACCGTGTGGGAAGAGTTGATGGAAGTGAAAGCTGACTGAAGAGAAGGGGAAGTCGGCCTGTGGCCTCCATTGTCGGGTGATTTCGTCTCCGACGGCCAAAGGGCTATAACCCTTTGGAAACCCATTCTGCGCCTTTGGCGCAATAACACTTCGCGCCGGAGGCGCATAAGCGGGATGCAAGGGCGCGAGTCCTTGCCCGCCGGAGGCGAAATCATCCGATAAATTCCGCCGAAGGCGGCTTCCTATTCCTCTTCACTAAAAATTAAGCTCCACCGACCCACCGGAGCGCTTGCCGGACTTGCGTGACTTTCTTGACTTGGTTGACTTGGAGGCCTTGCGGCTGGACCCGCCACCGACGAGGGCGTCCATGTCGTAGGCACCACCAGAAGAGGCGCTTTCCTTCTTCTCCCGTTCTGCACGCTTGTACTGTGGCGGGATACGATCCCGGGCATCCTTGAGACGCTTGCGGGCGGTGCGGTTCTCGGGATCAATCTCAAGCACATGCTCAAAAAACGGCTCGGCGTCCTGATACTGGCGCAAATCGAGATAGAGCGAGCCTATGTTGAGAGCCGCCCCCACACTACCGCGATAGAACTCACGATTCATGTCCATGGCGCGCTCGAAACACTGGACCGCCTTCATTCGTTCGTTACCTTCCCAATAGGCAAGCCCCATATTGTAGTGCACGACCGGATCATCGGTCACGATCTCAAGGGCCTTCTCGTAGACCTGCACAGCCTCCTGCCACTTGCCTTCGCCACGCAGGATAATGCCCAGTCGGTTGAAATGCACCAGATCGTCACGGCCCAGAACACGCTTGTTGTCGATGACGCGGTTCAGATACTTCACCGCCAGATTGGGAGCCACGCCCGAAACGGCGTCCACGATGCGCTCGGTCAAATCGCTCACCATGGACAGGGTCTCCTGCTCGGCCATCTCCACGCCGCGATCCATGTAGGCTTCGGCCTCCTCGGGCTCGTTACGCTTGAGATGCTGCTCGGCGATGTCGATCTTCCGCTCGGGGTTGAGGGGACTGATCTCGTCCAGCATCTTCATGTAGCTGAGGGCGCGCTCGTCCTCCATCTCCCTGAAGGCCGTGGCCAGCTTGATAAGCGGCGCCATGAAGATGGGCTTGGCTTCGTGGGCGGCCATGTACGATTGCACCGCCTGATCGGTCTCGCCGATACCCATGAGGGCATCGCCACGCATGGCCAGACCGCGTGCACTGCTCGGCTTGAGCAGCAGGATACGATCCGTCAATTCCAGGGCCTCGTCGTATTCTTCATTCCTGAGTAATCGGGCGCACTTCTTCATCCGCTTCTGCAATTCGCTCGATGGACGAATCACCCCGGCCAGTTCCTGAATGACCTTATCGGCGGAGGCGGGCTTTACCAGCACGCGGCCGACACCCAACTCAAACAGATACGCCACGGTCTCGGGCGTAGCCTGCCAGGTCAGAAGCAGCAGCCGGATATTAGGACATTCTTTCTTGAGTGAAATAATGAAATCAGTGGTGGGGCGATCATTCAGCATCCGCTCGACCAGCAGCACGGCAGGGACATTGTTGTCCCGCAGTTCGATACACTTGTTCAACGTCTCCCGCGGCGACGAAAAGGAGTAGAGGGCATCGCCCTTGATACCCAGATCACGGGAAACAACTCCCCGCAACGAACGGGCGAACACCGTGTCATCAGACAGGAGCACCAGAACGCCTTCTTCTTCCGCCAGAAAACGTAAGACAATGTTGTCATACTTATGGCTGACCATACGCCTCCCCCCTCGCAGCAACAACCGCAGAGACAGTCCTACCTGTCTCCTATGATAGGCGATACGGAGAGAAACGGTCAAGGTGAGGCCCGCGCCACCGACAAGTCTGGGGAATTCAAGACATAAAAAAAGCGGCGCCGGTAAACCGACGCCGCTTTGATGCGTGCTTTAGGCCACGACCTTCTTCAAGCTTTCAATCTTGCGCTGGGCAACTTTGTTATCCGGGTTGAGCTTGAGAGCGTTCTCGTAGAACTGAAGGGCCTGATCATGCTCCTTGAGGTCGGTGAATACCGTACCAAGGTTCATGGAGGCGACTTCACTGAGCTTGTAGAACTCAGGGTTAATCTCAAGGGCGCGGCGGAAGCAGTTGGCAGCTTCGCGCTTCTCCTTACCGTCGAAGTAAGCCATGCCCATGTTGTAGTGGAGCCCTTCGTCATCGGGAGAGATCGTCAGGGCGCGGGTGTAGTTCTGGATGGCTTCCTTCCACTTGCCCTGACTGCGGAATGCAATGCCGAGCTTGTTGAAGAGGGAGATATCGTCCTTGGTCAGGCTGCTGCCCTTGGTCTCGATGACCTTCATCAGATACTTTTCCGACATCTGGGGCGAGTTCTGGCCCACGGCTTCGGAGATCTGCTGCGCCACATTACTGACGAGGCTCATAGCCTCCTTGGTCGCGACATCAATGGCCTGATCGAAATACTTCTCTGCCAACTGCAGGTTGTTACGCTTGACGTGCACCTTGCCGATGGAGGTCTTGCGTTCTGTATTCAGCGGGCTCAGGCGATCGAGCTTGTTCAGGTATTCAAGCTGCTTCTCGTCATCCACACCTTCATAGGCGGCGGCGAGCTTCTTGAGAGGTTCAAGATACAGGCGGGAACTCTCGTGAGCCCGCATGTAGCTGGCAACAGCGTCCTCGTGCTTTCCGTCACGGAGGAACACGTCTCCTCGAAGCATCAGACCTGCCGGGCTGTCGGGCTTGATGGAGAGAATCTTGTCACTGACCTCAAGGGCTTCCTTGAGCTTGCCAGCGGCCAGGAATCGCTTGCCGATAGACATGTATTCGCTGAGCTTGCCCTGCGGCTTGAGGGTGAACGCCATCTTTTCAATGATGTTGTTCATGGACGCGGGCTTGGAGATGACGTTGTTGACGCCGATTTCATAGAAGTAGGCGATATTCTCACGTTTGGTCTCGCCGACCAGCACGATGATGCGCAGGTCGGGAAGCAATTGCTTGAGCGTAATGATGGTGTCGGTGCTGGGATGATCGTTGATCATGCGCTCGACAAAAACCACGCACTCGATCTTGTTCTTCTGGCACTCCTGAATCTTCTTCAGGCCGGGCTGGATATTTTCAAAGGCCCAGAGGCAGTCCCGGCGCGAACCAAGAATTTTATGGATGGTGCTCGAAAGCAGCTTCTTGAACATATGATCTTCACTGAGCAGCACGGCCACACCATTCTGCTTCCCGAAGAAATCATACAGTATTGAATCGTATTTTTTATCCGCCATTGTTATTCCCTTGCGGGCCGGTTCATGTTTACTCGGACGGCTCCGCCATTGTGATTTCGAGTTGTATAAATATGTCATGGTCTGCTTTGAAGTGAAACCCTATTATAATCTGAAAAGGTCCACTCAAAGCACGGGATTCAGCCCTGTGTACAGACTGAATGTTACAACTTCATGTTTCTTTACAATTCTAAACAATCCCCCGATTCCGGCACGACAGCAGTCATGTCGACAGCCGCCTCGCATCGTTGGAGAATCTCGTTCATCCGGTCATGACGCACATTTCGTCGGATATGTACCAACGCCAAAGTGTCGGCTCCAGCCTGTCTCGCAAAGTCGATGGACGAATCCACGGTCCCGTGCCCGGCAGTCTTCGGCTCAAGGGTAAACGACTCATGAACCACCAGACCGCACCCCTTTGCGAGGGCCCGGGTCTCTTCGGTAGGCTTACCATCGCTTGAGTAGAAAAAGGAGCTCCCGCCACTGTCCACACGTATGGACAGGCACCGCACGGGATGATCGTTGACGGCAAAGGAAAGTTGCATATCGCCAATCGAAACGGGCGAACCCGGTACGCACTCTACGAACACAAGACCGAATTGCGCCTTACGCATAGTACCTACGTACGCCATCTCCATCAGGTCACAAATTCGTTGCTCTACACCCGGCTGTCCCAGAATCGTCAGCGGCTTGGTGCGCCCGTCCTCAATGGACCGGACAAGCAGTGCCGGGATGCCGAAATAATGATCTCCATGAAAGTGCGAAATATAGAGGGCATCCAGCTCAAGAGGACGCCTGGCGACACTCCAGAAGGCAGAAGCCGCGGTAAACCCGCAGTCGATCAGCAGGGAGGTTTTTTCGGTTTCCGCCAGCAGGCTCGTATTCGCCAGTCGCTCGTCAAAGGCTTCGCCCACTCCGGCAAATGTCACGCGCATTGCCACCTCCTTTTTGAGATCGGTTGAGAATGACTATCTTCATCAATTAGGCTTTGGCAAGCAGGAATTTCACCTTACCCAAACCATGCCGGAACGTATTTGCCGCCACGGGAAAGCTCCCGCTCCAATCGCTCGTACTCCGGCTCATGCCTGGCGACCAGCGCCCAGTACCGTGGGGAATGGTTCAAGTGCCTGGTATGACAGAGTTCATGGAGCAGCAAATGGTCAGCCAGTTCTATGGGCAGAAAGAGCAGCTTGGCATTGACGCTGATGGTTCCCTTGCCCGAGCAACTCCCCCACCGGGTCTTTTGACGACGCACACGCAGCGCCTCGTAAGGCAGGTTCAGCCCCTTGCTGATGCGATCCAGACGCGGCAGCAGAAATTCACGCGCCTTGCGCGCCGTGAATCGGCGCAATGCGTCCAGCAATACTGCTTCGTCTTCACGGGGACCGCCCACCATCAGGCGAGGCCCGTTCTCTGTAATCGAGACACGGCCCGGACGGTCCAGATAACTGACCGCATAGCTACGCCCCATGGCGAGAAAATCAATGGTGTCCGGCAACTCGGGGGGCAGCCCCGAGAGGTCGCGTCCCTCGGCCAGCATGCGGTCGCGGGTGCGTTCGATCCAGCGCCGCTTGTCGTCCAGTATGCCGGGCACGAGCCGGGCGTCGAACCGCTTGGGCACGACCACCTCCAGCCCCCTGCCGGGGACGAGCTTGACCAGCACGCGCCGGGCACGCGGGTGCGGCTTGATGGTCAAAGGCAGCCCGCAGAACTCGGTCATCAGTCTTCCAGCTCCTGTTCAGTACGCACCGAGATACCATTCTCCTTCAACAGGGCCGCGAAAAAGCCGTCACCGGGGATGCGGGTGGAGGAAAAGGAGCCGTCATAAATCTCGCCGGAACCACAGGAGGGAGAGCGCGCCTTGAGAATGGCCTCGGTACACCCAGCCAGTTGCGCCAGCCGCAATCCTTCTTCGGCACCGCGCTGGAACTGCTCGGTCTTGTCCTCGCCCTCATCATTGATGACACGTCCGTCCGCGATCTCGCACGGTGAGCGCGGAGTGGACAGGCCGCCGAAGACCTCCGGGCAGAAGGGAATGGCACGGCCCTGGCGGACGAGTTCCACCACAGGCTGGAAGGGCTCGATGTCCCCGTTGTATCGACAATAGATTCCGGCCAGACAGGCGCTGACAATAATAGGCTTGCTCATCCGGGCATTCTATCCTTGATCTTTCCCATTTCAAAGCCCTATTGTTACGCCCTTCCCGCGCCGAAGGCGCATACACGGGATGCAAGGGTGCGAACCCTTGCCCGCCGGAGGCGAAATCACCCGACATCGCCGCCAACGGCGGCACCCCTATCTGACTCTTTACTCGCCGATGTCGGTCGAAGACGATAATGCCGGAAATGCTCAAACAGCGTAGAATGTATATTTTCCTGCTGGTGCTCGTGGTGGGCGCCCATGTGGGATTTCAGGGATGGCGCACCCTGCTGAACAACTTTGCCGTGGAAGTAGGCGGCCTGTCCGGCCTGGACATCGGCGTGGTGCAATCCGTGCGCGAGATCCCCGGCTTCCTCGCCCTGCTGGCCCTATATGTCATCCTGATCATCAAGGAACACCGGCTGGCGGCCCTGAGCGTGGCCGTGCTCGGACTGGGCGTGGCCCTGACCGGGCTGTTTCCTTCCACCACAGGGCTGGTCATCACCACCCTGATCATGAGCTTCGGGTTCCACTACTTCGAGACCATGAACCAGTCCCTGACCCTGCAATATTTCTCGCACAGTGAAGCCCCGCTGGTCATGGGACGGCTGCGCAGCGTGTCAGCCCTGACCAACATCACGGTGGGCGGTTTCATCTATGTGATGGCCAAGGCCATGGGCTACACCGAGATGTTCGCCCTGCTCGGCGCAGTGGCCGTCGCCGCAGGCCTGTGGGCGTGGACCCAGGACCCGTCCAGCACAGACATGCCCATGCAGCACAAGAAGATGCAGTTCAAAGGACGCTACTGGCTCTACTACGTGCTCACCTTCCTGAGCGGCGCACGGCGACAGATTTTCGTGGCCTTTGCCGTGTTCCTGTTGGTGCAGAAATTTGACTACACCATCCAGCACATCACCATCCTCTTCGTGGTGAACAACGTGCTCAACTACTTCATCAATCCCCTCATCGGCAAAGGCGTGAACCGCTTTGGCGAACGAGCCGTGCTGAGCATGGAATACGGGATGCTGACCCTCGTCTTTCTGGGCTATGCCTACACCGAGTCCGCATGGCTGGCCGGGGCGCTGTATGTGGTGGACAACATCTTTTTCAATTTCTCCATGGGCATCAAGACCTTCTACCAGAAGATCGCGGACAAGCAGGATATCGCCTCGGGCATGGCTGTCGGCTTCACCGTGAACCACATCGCGGCCGTATTCATTCCGGCACTGGGCGGATTGGCCTGGATGGTGGATTACCGCTCCGTATTTCTGGCCGCCGTGGGGCTCTCCCTGTTCTCCCTCGCGCTGGTCCAATGCATCCCGTGGCAGTTGAAAAAGGCGCAATACAATAGTTGACTTGGGGCATAACAGAGGTACACTGATATTCTGCCGAAATCGGCGTTATGGACCGCAATCAGGATACGACGACGGATGAAAGGACTCGGACAGGGACTTCCCAAGGTTTTTCTGCAGACAGGTGACTGCTTTTTCGGTGTTCAACCCACGCTGGTGACCACAGTGCTGGGCTCATGCCTCGCTGTGACCATACATGCCAAGCAACAGAACATCGGCACCATTTGCCACGCCTTCCTCCCGGATAGCTCCGAGGCCAAACGGGCGGGTAAACACGATCCGCAGATTTGTCGATATGTGGACTCGGCTCTCCTGAATATGTTGGAGACCATGGACAAGATCGGCATCCCCCGTCGCGAACTGACCATCAAGATGTTCGGCGGTTCCACCGGTATCGCCGTACGCGGCATGGAGCATACCTCTTATGACATCGGCAGACGCAACATCGAAATGGCCCGCAAGCTCCTTCGTTTCGCCAGACTTCCCATTCAAGTGGAGGACGTAGGCGGCTCTCAAGGGCGCAAGCTCATGTTCCAAACCCAGACAGGTGAAGTGTGGGTCAAGAAACTCAACAAAGTCGATCACGAAGAGCTGGCCAAGTCTGGCACAGGTATCAAACTGTAGGAGCTCCCATGCAGCGCAACCGGAAACCGTCCTTTTTCTCCACACTCATCCTGACACCACTTCTGCTGGTTTTCCTGTGCGCGCCATCACTGGCCGGGGACACCCTGTTCCAGTACTCCACCATCGACGCCCTGCTGGCCGGACTCTACGATGGCAAGATGACCGTGGAGCAGCTCAAGTTCAAAGGTGACTTCGGGCTGGGCACCCTTAACGGCATCAACGGCGAGCTGATCCTGCTTGAAGGACAGGCGTACAACGCGGCTCCGGGCGGGCACGCAGCCACCCCGGACGATCAATCCCTCATCCCCTTTGGCGCCGTGGCCTTTTTCCGTGACGATGCGAACATCGAGATGCCCGCCATCACTTCCATGGCAGAGCTCAACAAGCAGCTTCTGAAGCGACTGCCCTCGGAGAATCTCTTTTACGCCATCCGCATCGACGCGGATTTCCCCACCATCAAGACGCGAGCCATTGCCAAACAACAGCCGCCCTACAAGCCGCTGGCCGAAGTGGTGAAGCAGCAGGTGGTGGTCAACCTGTCAGGCAAGGGGACCCTCGTGGGCATCTACTCGCCTCCCTTCGTCAAGGGCGTGGGCGTGCCCGGCTTCCACTGGCATTTTCTGACCGAAGACCGCTCCAAGGGCGGCCATGTCCTCGACCTCGCCATGGCTACGGCCACGGCTCAGGTGGACACGCTCAACGACTTCACGGTCCGCCTGCCCAAGGACGGGGCCTATGACAAACTGGATTTGACCGGCGACAAGAGCAAGGAATTGCACGCCGTGGAAAAGGATACGGAACACAAACAGTAGGAGCGCGAATGACTCGATTTCAAGTGACCGTAGACGCAGACCTCGAACCCATCATGGACCGCTACTTCGCCATTCAGCAAAAAGAACTCAGCCTGATGGATGAAGCCATTGTCGACGGCGACCCCAAAACCCTCAGCCGCCTTGGCCACAAGCTCAAGGGTACCGGCACCTCCTATGGATTTCCCCGCCTGACCGAGTTGGGCCTTGCCATTGAGAACGCAGGCAAGGACGAGGACCTGCCCAAGGCGCAGGAGTTGATTTCTCAGGCTCGCAACTACATCGAGAACGTGGAAGTCGTGTATCAGGAGATCGGATAGCCATGAACATCCTCATGTTCGCCATCAATGATCCTGCCGGGACCGCAATACAGTTCTGCAAGGCCATCAATCGCCACTCTGACCATGAGGCACGCCTTGTCACGCTGGAAACCCGCTATACCCACTCGTGGGAAAAGGATCTGCACGTACCGGACCTCGGCCCGGACGGTCTGGAGGAGATACGCATCCTCATGGACAAGGCGGACGTGTTTCATTTCCACATGACCTGTGACGAGCATCAGCCCTTTGGCCCACACCTCCCCGCCGACCACATGGCCGGGAAGCACATTGTTCACCATCACCACGGCCACCACGATTTTCGCTCCAACCCGGAGTCCTTCCGTACCAAGTACAAGGACCTCGGCCGCACCAACCTGCTCGTCTCCACCCCGGACCTCATGAAGAAGCTGCCCGAGGCCCGCTGGCAGCCCAACCTCGTCCCCATCAACGAACCGCTGTTCACCCCCATGTGGGGCCGTTTTGATGACCGCGAGAAGCTCAAGGTCTGCCACTCGCCCACGCGCAAGGATCTCAAGAACACCGACGAGTTCGAGGCCGCTGTCCGCCGCCTCGGCCGCGAACGCATCCACCTCGATGTGGACATGATCGACGACGTGCCCAACGACGAATGTCTTGCCCGCAAGCGCCGCTGCCACGTCCTGTTCGATCACATGCAGGGCTACTACGGCGTCAGCAGTCTGGAAGGGTTGTCGCAAGGGCTCGCTGTCATCGCCGGGCTCAACGACTGGAATCGCCAGCAGGTGGCCGACTTTGCCAGGACCGACGACCTCCCATGGGTGCTCGCCTACGATCAGCCCCAGCTGGAAGATCGGCTTCGGGAGCTCCACAATGATCGAGATCTCTGCAAGGCCATTGGCGAAAGGAGCCGCGCCTTCATGGAAAACCACTGGTCCGACAAGCATGTGGCCGACAGGCTTATCGAGTTTTACGAGCAGTTCTAAGCCTCATTCGCCCGGCAGCGCTTTCCTGCCGCCCCCTTTGCCATTACCGCCTGAATCCAGTATACCGACCAGAGTCCATTTCAAGGGAGTGTCATGTCTAAATCCGTAGGCGAACGGTTGGTACTGTCCGTCATCATTTGCATATTCGGTCTGGGAGTAGTCATCCTGCACGCCCAGATTGCCTCTACCAACGCGGAAGTTCCGTCCGAAGTCCGCCGCATGGTGGACCCCACCGTACTGCCGCTTGTCCCGCCACCGGGTGCGCCCGCAGAGGAGTCCGAGCCCGTGGCGACCGGTGAGGAAGAAATACCTGTCGAGTTGCCGGACCTGCCCGTATCCGAGGAGCCAGCTCCAGAGCCGGACCCCAAGGCCGAACCCGCTCCCACCCCCAAACCTGCGCCGGTAGCCAAGCCCACGCCCACGCCAGCTCCTGCTCCCAAGGCAGGTATCGGAACCGTCACCGCAGCCACCCTCACCAACACGGACACCGGATTCATTCTCACCGTGCAGTGTGATCGTCCCGTTGGCGACACGTCTTATCTGAATCTTTCCAATCCGCGCCGCCTCGTCATCGACATGCGTCAGCCATGGGACCTCAAGACCAAGAACGTGATCCGTTCCAGCACCGGGGCCATCAAACACATCGTGGTCGGTGCCCATCCCGATCGACTCCGCTTCGTGGTCCATTTCCGCAAGGCCCCCGCTGGCAAGCTCGAGCCCTCTTTTACTCGAGAAGGAAATCGCTTGGTTGTGCGGGTGGATTTGTAGAAACTGAAGCTGAATCAAAACATGCAACTTCAACCTCTGCATATAGTAGGAAAAGAAACTTCCAAACTGTACCCGTTCACCCATTCACTTGTTGAACAACTTGATAAGAAACTTATCAAGTTAGTTATTAAATGGCGCGTTATGGGGTATGGGGGAAAATTAGAAATAAAAGAGTACGACGGTTCCCATATTTATTATCAGGGAATCACATATAGCGGTTCTCCAGAGGTCGTTTTTTGGGGAAGTTGGATGAACGACTATCTCAAGAATGACTCTCTAAGCATCTTGAACGATGTTGCAGAGAGTGCACATAAAGCAGATTACGATGTCAAAGAGTGTGTTGATGAAGCCCTTGATTTGCTGTGCATAATGGCAAGCCGCATCTACGATCAAATGGTCGATGTAGATAGTAAACTGAGAGGGGATGGAGTTAAATTTGGAAAACCTCGAAATGTCTCAGACCGTAAGTCAAACTTTCGCAAATACTTAATCCCACATGGCTCAATTTTAGTAGACAAATATAGTACTCGACCTCCCCAAAAAAACGTGAGCAGCCATCGACAAGACCTATTTGAAGCAAAACCCGGTGTTATGGGATTCCGTATCAATTTAATCGAGGGCTATAGAAGACTTCGTAAGTACTTTATGAATGACAATTAGCTAATCCTTATTCTCCCATACAGCCCCCACCCCAATGCTCTGAAAATCTTCCACTGACTGAGCTTCAAAATGTCAGTGTTTATCAACCGACGAAATACACCCCATCTTTACCTTACGGCGTTTGACTCAAACATGCGCTGGGGCTACTGTCGCGCCGAGTCGAACAACCATCTTCTTATATGGAGACTGAGATATGTATTGGATCGCCTTCGGAGACATCCACGAATCCACCGATATGTTGAGCCTGATCCCTGATCTGGCAGACGCTGAGGGCGTCATCATCACCGGCGACATCACCAACCGGGGCAGCCGCGAGGCGGCCAGCTCCGTCATTGAGGCCGTGGCCAAGTACAATCCCCGTATCCTGGCCCAGCCTGGCAATATGGACACCGACACTGTGCAGGCGTACCTGCAGGAACAGGATATGGACATCCACCTGCGCGTGCGCGAAATCGCCCCGGGCCTCGGCCTGATGGGCGTTGGCCTGTCCACCCCGACGCCATTCGGCACACCGGGCGAAGTGCCTGAGGACACCCTCATCAGCTGGCTGAACCAGACCTATGAGAAGGCCGAGTCCTTTGATCAACTCATCGTGGCCATCCACGAACCGCCCCACGGCACCAAGCTGGACGTCGTCGGCGGCGGCCAGCATGTGGGCAGCCCGGGCGTACGCGCGTTCATTGAACGCACCGCACCCAAGGTGGTCATGACCGGCCACATTCATGAGGCCAAGGGCATGGATACCGTTGGGACCACACAGGTCATCAACCCCGGCATGCTCGCTGGCGGCAGCTACATCCGCATCGACTATGTGGATGGCCAAGTGACCGCCGAACTCAAGACCGTTTAAGGGAACAGGAGAACCATGTCGAAAATCGGCTTCATCTGGGTAGGCAAGCTCAAGGAGAAACACTCCGTGGACGGATGCGCCCACTACTGGAAAAAGCTCTCCCGCTTCTTCAAGCTGGAAGAGTCCATGGTGAAAGACGGCCCATCCAAACTGCCCAATGCCGAGCGCAACAAGAAGGAAGGCGAAGGCATCCTCTCCAAGGTCAAGAAAGGCGACGTGATCATCATCATGGATGAATACGGCGACCGCATGACCTCGCGCGAGTTTGCCAAGCGGCTGCAGAAATGGACCGATGCGCCCAACCAGCGTCCGGTCTTTGTCATCGGCGGCCCGTTCGGCCTGTCCGATGAAGTGAAGGCTGCCGCCCGCCACAAGATCCGCTTAAGCGACATGACCCTGCCCCATGAGCTGGCGCGCCTGCTCCTGCTGGAACAGCTGTACCGCGCCGGGACCATCCACAAAAACATGCCTTACCACCACGATTAGAATGCAAACAAGAGATTGTTCAAAAGCGTGCGAGTGCAAGGCGACAGTCGCAAAGTCCCCGCAGTCGTAGCAGCGCTACGGCGAGGACGGCTTTGTGACTGGCAACGCAGCAATCGGATGCTTTTCAACAATCGAAGGAGACTTTCATGCTGGATATCGATTACCTTAAGCGTGTGGCCCACTATTTCGAAAGCGGCGACTGCAAATTCGAATTCGAACACGGTGAAGAAGAACGCCGTCTGGCCATCATCGACTTTCTGGAACACCTGATGGAACTGGGCGAACAGGCCGACGAGCTCGCCACCCGCCTGATCTTCAAGGACGCCTACGCCTCCATGGTCACGCAGGAAGGCGTGGAACAGGCGCTGGCCGACGAAGCTGCGGAAACCGCAGACACAACCAAGGAAGACTAACCGCCACCCAGCGCCCTGGGGCCGGACTTTGCTATTGCGCCAGTCCGTGCTACGAGGACGCTCCGACGCGGGCTGCACCGCGCCGCCACACAACAGGGGCCTTGCCCCGGAGACCGCCATGAGCAACGACGAAACCAAAGAATTTCTCGATTCCCTCCCCGAGTTGGAAGAGGGCAAGACATACAATTTCAAGTGCTACCCGGGCATCAAATGTTTCAACGCATGCTGCAGCGACTTGGATATGGTCCTGACGCCTTACGACATCCTGCGTATGCGTAAAGCCTTGGATAAGAACTCCATCGACTTCCTGCGCGTCTACACTGTCGGGCACCGCGCTCCGGACACCAACTTTCCAGTCTTCAAGTTCCGCATGAGCGACAGCAAGGCCCGCACCTGCCACTTCGTCACCGGCGAAGGCTGTGCCATCTACGCAGACCGCCCCGGTGCCTGCCGCATGTACCCCCTCGGCCGCGCCACCCGTCCCGACGGCAAGGGCGGCACCAAGGAACAATTTTTCATCGTGCAGGAAGATCACTGCATGGGCTTCAACGAGCCTGACGAGTGGACCGGCAGCTCCTGGAAACAGGATCAGGGCTTCCACGAATACACCGCCAGTAATGACCGCTACATGAACATTCTGGCCCGCGTGCGTGAAGACGGCCGCCCGGTCTCCGACAAGATGAGCCACATGGCCACCCTCGCCATGTACAAGGTGGACGAGTTCCAGCGTTTCATCGTGCAGATGCGTCTGTTCGACCGTCTGGAGATCGACGAAAAACGCCAGAAGGCGATCCTTGAAGACGAGTTCGTCGCCCTTTCCTTTGCCATGGACTGGTTCGAGCTCATGCTCTTCAGCGACACGTCCAAACTCAAGACCAAGAACGTGCCCACCCGCTCCCGCGGTCAAAAATAGGAGAGACTCCATGTCCCTGCCGCAGAATCCCAAGCTCATGTCCATCCGCACCTTCCTCAAGAAGAAGGCGGAATTCATGCCCGGCCACAAGCTGGTCTTTACCAACGGCTGCTTCGATGTGCTCCACGCCGGTCACGTCGACCTGCTGACCCGCGCCCGCGCTCTGGGCGACTCCCTCATCCTCGGCCTCAACTCCGACGAGTCCGTCAAGATGCTGGGCAAGGGCGACGACCGCCCGGTCAACAATCAGGAAGATCGCGCCTTCGTCCTCGCCGGACTGGAGTGCGTCGATTACATCGTCATCTTCCACGAATCCACTCCGCTGGAAGTGATCAAGGCTGCCCGCCCGCAGGTGCTGGTCAAGGGCGGCGACTGGCCCGTCGACCAGATCGTCGGCGCCGACGTGGTCACCAAGGCTGGCGGCGAGGTCCACTCCCTGCCGCTGCTGGACGGCTACTCCACCACCGGATTCCTCGAGAAGGTCCGCGGATAGTCTCCACAAGACAGATTACACGAAAGGCCGAAGCAGCAATGCTTCGGCCTTTTTTATTGTTTCTCGCAACAAGGCAAAAGAAAACCGCCCTGCCCGACATCAGCCGGACAGGGCGGTTCATTGATTGGCGATAAACTAGATGGCGTCGGAGCCGGATTCGCCGGTGCGAATGCGGACCACGTCCTCAATAGGCGAAATGAAGATCTTGCCATCACCGACCTGACCGGTCCGGGCAGCGCCAGACACAGCCTGTACCGCCTCGGCAACGATCTCGTCGTCAATGACCACTTCGATCTTGATCTTGGGTACGAAATCCACCTGATATTCGGCTCCGCGGTAGACTTCCTTGTGGCCACCCTGTCGGCCAAAGCCTTTTACTTCGGTGACGGTCATGCCCTTGATGCCGAGGGCAGTCAGGGACTCTTTCACATCTTCGAGCTTGTAGCTGCGAGTGATGATTTCTATTTTTTTCATGAGTTCTCCGTGGGTTATGCCTGATAGGCGGATTCGCTGTGCTCGGAAGTATCCATGCCGATCTCTTCGTCATTCTCCTCCATGCGCAGCGGAGTAAACGCGTTGATGCCCTTGAGGATAATCCATGAGATGACCAGTGTATAGCCTCCGACCACCGCAATACCAGTGAGCTGGGTCATCAGGAAGCCGGGATTGCCGAAGAACAGGCCGTCTGCGCCGCCGGGATTGACAGCAGTGGATGCAAAGAAGCCAAGGGCGATGGTGCCGATGAGACCGCCGACACCGTGAATGCCGACCACGTCGAGGGAGTCGTCATAGCCGAAGCGGTTCTTGGCAAGCACGGCGAGGTAGCAGATCATGCCGCCGAGGAAGCCGATGCAAACAGCGGAGTTCGGGCCGACGAATCCGGCAGCCGGGGTAATGGTGGCGAGCCCGGCGATGGCACCGGAGCAGGCGCCCAGCGTGGTGGGTTTGCCGATGTGATACCACTCCACCAGCGTCCAGGTGAGCATACCGGTCATGCCAGCAATGTGGGTGGCGACAAAGGCCGTGGCTGCGATCTCGTCAGCAGCCAGGGCGGAACCGCCGTTGAAACCGAACCAGCCGAACCAGAGCAGGCCCGTGCCGATAACGGTCATGGGCAGGTTGTGCGGAATGAACTGGCGCTTACCGAAGCCCTTGCGGGGGCCGATCATGATGCAGGCAACGAGGGCGGCCACACCACAGGTGAGGTGAACGACCAGACCACCGGCAAAATCAAGCACGCCCATGGCACCGAGGAAACCGCCGCCCCAGATCCAGTGGCAGACCGGATTGTAGACGAGTACGGACCAGAGCACGGAAAAGATGCAGAAGGGCAGGAAGCGAACGCGCTCGGCAAAAGCGCCGGTAATCAGCGCGGGCGTGATGACCGCGAACATGCACTGATAGATCATGAACACGATGTGCGGCACGGTGGTGGCGTAATCCGGGCTGGGCGCAGTCCCCACACCGGAGAGCGCCGCAAAGCTCAGGTCGCCGATAATACCGGCCACGTCCGGGCCAAAGCTCATGGAATAGCCGATGTAGATCCATTCGAGCGTGATGAGCGAGATCATGATGATGGATTGCATAATGGTGCCGAGCACGTTTTTGCTCCGCACCATACCCGCATAAAACAACGCCAGCGCGGGTGTCATGAGCAGCACCAGCGCTGCCGACACGAGGATAAAGGCGGTATCGCCGCTTTGAATCATTCCAACCCTCCGGAAAGAAACATGTAAAAAGGTTGCAAAAAAGCTGACCGCACCACGCGGCCACTCTGTCCGCCCTGCTTCAAGTTCCCGGCCCAAAGCAAGACTTTACATTTTTGGCATAAAAAAACCAAACAGGACCTATCTGCTTAGCAACATTGATGCCACGGGCATATACACCGGAGTTTCAACCCTTTCACTCTACCAGCTGCACACTGACACATGGACAACTCACAAAAATGTCGTCTTCTCTATTTTTATGATTAACAATAATGTTTACTGCCAAAATATGACTCCATTTTTGAGCATCATTATTTTACAATCTGCATTCCAAGCCTCGAAAAACTGGCTAAAACACCGAAAAACACCCTCCCCAAAAATCAAACAGTGCACTTTTGGTCTTCTTCGGGACCAATTTGGACAGCGCATACAGCCAAAACTGTCGAGCCGTTCGTAGGAGCATGAAAAAGGGCTCGCCCCCATCGGGGACGAGCCTTTGAATGTATGAAGATTTGACCGGCTATCAGCGCACCGCGCGTCCGGCCCGAAGAGGTTTTGCCGCGACCTTATGCAGCGACGTTACTGCCGAATATCTCCCACGTTTTCAGAAAGGTGGCATCAAAGGTCCGGTTTTCCACGTGGGCACGGGCCCGTTTGCCCATATACTTGATACGCTCCGGGGTATCGACCATGTGGATGATGGCGCGAAGCAAGGCGTCCGCATCACCTGCCGGGAAGATGAGGCCGGTCTCGTCCTGCAAGACGTTCTCGCAGGGGCCGCCCTTGTCAGTGACGATGACGGGGAGCCCGGAGGCCTGCGCCTCGAGCACCACGTTGCCGAAGGTGTCAGTGGCCGAGGGAAAGACGAACAGGTCGGCGCTGGCGTAGGCCTGTGCAAGGGATTCCCCCTTGAGCACGCCCGTGAAGGTCACGGGCAGACCACGCAATTCACGTTTCATCTGATCAAGGTACGGGCCATCACCCACCACAATGAGTTGCAGGGAGTCGCGCATTCTGGCGGCCTTCTTGTACGCATCGGCAAGGACATCGAGTCCCTTTTCCTGCGACACACGGCCCACGTAGATGAGCTTGGTGCGGCTCTGGACATCGTACTGTTTGTAAAAGCCGTTACGCTTCTCCGGATGGAAACGAAAGGTGTCCACGCCACGCGGATAGGTGACGATCTTTTCTGGATCAATACCGTGGTCTGCCAACTCGAACTTGGTGGCCTCACTGGGGGCGTAGATCACTTCCATCTGGTCGTAGAACCAGCTCATGTACCGCCAGCAGCCGTCCTCAAGGGCGGTGTCCTCAGTGAACGCGCCGACGTACTCGGGAAACGCCGTGTGGTAGGTGCCGTGGAACGGCAGCTTCAGGATACGTGAGATAGCCAGCCCTGCCAGGCCCACCGGACCGGGAGTGGCCGCAAGGATGCAGTCGTACTCCTGCTCGAAGCAGTGGGTCAGCATATCGAGAAACGGCGGATAGGACAGCACCAGTTCCTTGTACTCGGGGACCGAGAACCGCCCCACCGGGGCAAAGCTGACCGCGCCGGGCACGTCGGCCTTGGCACCGCAGGTAATTACGGTCATGTCCTTGCCGTGACGGGCCACCATGTCGAGCTGTTGGCGAATGGTACGGGCCACGCCGTTGATCTCGTCAAAGGTATCCGTGAAGTGGGCAATCTTGAGACCGCGGTCGCGCCTGCTCTCTCCCTTGTTGCGGAAGCGGGACAAAATCTCGCGGGAGAACGTGCGCTCACGGGAAAACAGGTCGTAGCCCACAAAGTAGGGAACCAGCAGGGCGTAGAGGGAGCCTGCCGAGCCCATGGAATGGAAGACGTCGAAGATGTTCGCGCCAAGCACCGAGTTCAGGGTGCGATCGGCAAACTGAGACAGGACACGATTGGCGGCCAGCGACACGAATCGCGCCCACTCCGCCTCCAGCTTTTGCGGATCGCGCACCTTGCCGTGGGCGATGGCGAGGAGTTCCTTGTCGCGAATGATGATCTTCCCGGCCTCCTTGAGCAGCATGTGTTGCACGGAATCAGCAGAGGCGTACTCCCGGTGCAGGGAGGCCTTGCTCCGACCGATCAACTTTAGAAACCGCTCCTTGAGAGATGCAGGCGCCTTGGCCGTGTCCGGCACAGGTGACAGCGCGCTCTGGGCAAAGCGGAAGCAGATGTGCTCGCTGGCAGCGGTCTGCATGGAGCCGATCTTCTGTCGGTAGAACTGGTAGCCGATGCCGTAGAGGTTGTGGGCCATGGTGCGTGGCGTGGCCGGATTGCCAGCCGGCCGACAGGTGTGATTGTCGATGCCGGACAGCACATTCTCCAGAGCGGGTTTGCCCGGAAACGTGGTGTACATTCGAGCGATATTCAGGGAGCTATGATCATCGGACCCGCCCATGAGTCCCTTGACCCAAGGCGTTTCACCCATCGGCTCAATGCCATGGATATTGGCCAGACGCTCGATGTCCATGCGGGACAAGCGCGTGATGATGTCCCGCAGGACCTGATTCTGACGAGCGTCACGGGTCCCGTTTTCCTCGAACACGTCGAACAGGAGCAGAGCCTGCTCGAAGTGGGCGGAGGTCAGCTTGTCATTGACGGCAAACAACGGATGCGCCAACGCATGGGCGATGCCCTGATCGTGCAGGTACGGCACCAGATCGAACACGTTCTCCCTGTGGCGCTGAATGTCGGCATGCTGCGCTTCGCTAATATCGTACGCCAGCACATGCAGCTTGCACCTGTCTTCCGGGAAATACGTGGTGATCTCCTCGCTGACGAACGTGCCGGGAAGATGCGCGATCTCCAGGCATCCATTGATGGTGTTGTGGTCGGTTATGGTCACCAGGTCCATGCCACGCTCCCGGGCAATGGCATACAGCGAAGCCGGCTCCGTAAAACTCTCCGGACAACCGATCTTCTGCAATATCCACTGCGAAGGCCGCGTGGAAAACTTGGAATGGACATGCATGTCCACCTTGAACCGAGAATCACCCATGTTCTGCCCCCAGTCGTTCAGGCTCGAATTAATGAGAAACACCGTCCTCCAGGGCGGACTGGCAGGAGACGCACAGTCGTGCCGAAGGATTGGCTTTCAAGCGGGCAAGGCCGATATCCTCACCGCACTCTTCACAAATGCCGTAGTCGGTCTCGTGCAAACGCTTGAGCGCGTTTTCCAGCTCCACCATCCGCATCTGGCGGCGGCGGTGCATCGCCACGTTGACGCCCAACTGGGCCAACTGGGATGCGAAGTCATTTTCATCCGGACAATTCTCCACAGCCAGGTTGGCGGCCACGCCCTGAGAAGAGAGGGAATCCAGTCCCTGCATGAGGTGGCTCTTGATTTCACGACGCTGCGTTTCAGTCATTTCAAGTCCTCTTTTGTTTCTCTAGAATTGGTTGTCCATTGACTGATAACCGTCTAGCGGGATTTGGGTTCGCGAGAATGGCGCTTCGGTTACGAACTGCCGACAATTACGCTATAAACCCTACTGGAACCGGGACCTTTCCATGGACGAACAAGGCAAAGCGCGATATCCTGCCGCTCATGAAATGGCTGTTCGTATTTCTCGCCCTGCTTGCCGGGGCCACCATGCCGCTCCAGGCAGGCGTGAACCTGCGTCTCAAGCAGGCCCTGGCCGATCCGGTCTGGGCATCGTTCATCTCCTTTGCCGTGGGCACGCTGGCCCTGCTCGTCTACGGGCTGCTCACGCGCCCCATTCCCACTCAGGCCATGGCTGCGTCCGCGCCATTCTGGGCCTGGGGAGGCGGACTGCTCGGCGCGTTCTTCGTCACCGTCATCATCCTCCTTGCCGCCAACCTCGGAGCCACCACCACCATGGCATGGCTGCTGGCGGGCCAGTTCCTCTGCGCCCTGATCCTCGACCACTTCGGCCTCATCAGCTTCGACGTCCACGCCATCTCATGGCAACGCGTTGCCGGTGTCGTGCTGTTGGTCCTCGGGGCCGTGCTGGTAAACAAATATTGATGACAAGACCGAACAGAATCATTGAATTGATTGGCTACAAAGCAATATAGTTCTTAACTAGGCGGGCCTCAGTGCCGGTCACAACGAATACTAAACGGGTTCTCGCCCACAAGTTTCAAGAGCATGGCGAGAGTCTGGAGGTTCTTTATGTCGTTCATGAAAGATCTGGGTGTTGTTTGCAGAATGATTAAGATCGAACACTCGGTGTTCGCCCTGCCCTTTGCGTTCATCGGCGCATTTCTGGCTGCTGGCGGCTGGCCCGGGCTGTACAACCTCGTCATCCTGACCATCGCCATGGTGGCTGTCCGCTCCTTTGCCATGGCCTTCAACCGCTTTGCCGACAGGGATGTGGACGCGGCCAACCCGAGGACGCAGGACCGTCCGCTGGTGACTGGTGAACTGACCACCCGATTCACCCAGCTGTTCCTTGTGGGCACTGCCGTGATCTTCATCGTCATGTGCGGCCTGATGAACCCGCTCTGCCTGAAACTTTCTCCGCTGGCGCTGGGCCTGTCCGCCTTCTACAGCTACTGCAAGCGCTTCACCTACTGGTGCCACTTCGTGTTGGGCGCCGTACTGGGTCTGGCCCCGGTAGCAGGCTGGCTGTGCGTGGATCCGACCTTCACCCTGCCTGCGGCCCTGTTCTTCTGCGGCGTGGCCCTGTGGGTGGCTGGTTTTGACCTGCTCTACGCCTGTCAGGACGCCGACTTCGACAAGGAAATGGGCCTGTGGTCCATCCCGGCCCGACTGGGCATCCCGTCCGCGCTGGCCATTTCCACCCTGAGCCATGTCATCACCGCTGCCCTCTTCCTGATGGCAGGCTGGGCTGCGGGCCTCGGCGGCTGGTACTTCCTTGTGGCGACCGCCGTGGGCATCACCCTCATGGCCGAGCATCAGATGGTCAAGCCGGACGACATGAGCCGCGTTAACGTCGCCTTCTTCACCATGAACGGCGTCATCGCGGTGGTGCTCTTCTTCGGCGTGTTGCTCGATCTGTTCACCGCGTGATAGACTCCGGAGCTTGAGAGGCCCCAATGCAGATAGATTTCGATAAAGTGATCAGCTACCTGAGCGACTGGCTCAACACCAACGTCCTGACGGTGAACACCGCCATCCAATGGGCGTGCGTCTTCGGCGCCTACCTGTTCGGCTTGCTGCTGTGGCGCGGCTTCGAAGGCCGCCTCTTCCGCAAAGTGGATGAATCCGTCCGGGGCGAACTGGCCAAGTCTATCCTCAAGGCGCTCATCGACATCGGCAACATCGCGGGCTTCATCGTCCTGATGCAGATCGCCGGAGCCGTATTCCGCGCTCTGGACATGACCCCGCGCCTGCTTGACGCGGCCAGTGATCTGGCCGTGGCATGGATCATCATTCGTCTGCTGACCAGCATCATGCCCAACAGGTCGCTGGCCCGCAGCGTATCGCTGACGGTCTGGGCCGTGGCAGCGCTCCACGTCTTCGGCCTGCTCGCTCCCATCACGGATTTCCTGGAGAGCCTGAAGTTCTCTACTGGTGACATCTCCATCACGGCCCTTGGCGTCATCAAGGGCGTGGCTCTGGCCGGCGTCTGTTTGCAGATCGCCTCACTGGCCTCCCAGTTTGCCACCCAGCGCATCTATGCGACCAATGACCTCTCGCCGTCCATCAAGGTGCTGCTCGAAAAGGTCGTCAAGGTCTCCCTGTTCACCGTGGCGATCCTCTTCGCCCTGTCCAGCGTGGGCATCGACCTGACCAGTCTCGCCATCTTCTCCAGCGCACTCGGCGTTGGTATCGGTTTCGGTCTCAAGACAATCATTTCCAACTACATCGCGGGCGTGCTTCTGCTGCTGGACAACTCCATCAAGCCCGGCGACACCATCGAGGTGGGCAACGTCTTCGGCGTGGTCCGCAACCTCCACGGCCGGTACACCTCGGTCCTGACACGCAGCGGCAAGGAGCACCTCATCCCCAACGAGCTGCTCATGACCGACGAGGTGGTCAACTGGACCTTTACAGACACCAACGTGCGCCTCAAAATTCCGGTGGGCATCAGCTACGACTCGGACGTGGAGAAGGCCCTCGACCTCCTCGTGGAAGCGACCAAGGGAGTCAAGCGCGTCCTCACCAACCCTGCCCCGGCCCCCCGGCTAGTGGATTTCGCAGACAACTCCGTGAACCTCCAACTGCGCATTTGGATTGCCGACGCCGAAAAGGGCGTGACCAATGTCCGCAGCGAGGTCATGCTCAATATCTGGCGGCTTTACCATGAGCACGGCATCGAGTTCCCGTTCCCGCAACGCGACGTGCTGCTCAAGCCCGAATCCACCCTGTCCGTGAAGCTCGAAAAGGGAGAGAGTGATGACTAACGCACCTGTGATCCGCACCATGACCCGCGACGATGTGGACTTCGCCATCCGTCTGGCGGCCAAGGAAGGCTGGAACCCCGGCCTGTCCGACGCCGAATGTTTCTATGCTGCCGACCCCGAAGGGTTCTTCATCGCCGAACAGAACGGTGAGCCCGTGGCCACCATCTCAGCCGTCCGTTACGGCGACGGTTATGGTTTCGTCGGCCTCTATATCGTGATCCCGGCCGAGCGCGGAAAAGGCTACGGCATGGCCCTGTGGGACCACGCCATGACGCATCTGGAAGGACGCAACGTGGGCCTCGACGCCGTGACCGAGCAGGAGCAGACCTACAAGAAATCCGGTTTCTCCACCTCCTACCGCAGCACCCGCTTTCAGGGTATCGGCGGCGGTAGCAAGCCCGAAGAGGTCGTACCGCTCAGCAAGGTGGATTTTACCCAGATAGCTTCATACGACCGCCAGTGTTTTCCCGAAGGACGCGAGAGCTTCCTGCGCTCATGGCTGGAGGCCGTGGGCGTCCGCGGTTTTGCTGTCATGGATGGAGACAACCTGTCAGGCTTCGGCGTCATCCGTCCCTGTGCATCGGGCTACAAGATCGGCCCGCTCTTTGCCGACAATGGCGACGTGGCCGAGACCATCTATCAGGCATTGATGGCAGCTGTCCCCGGCGAGAAGGTCTTCCTCGATGTCATTGAACCCAACGGCGCAGCCGTGAAGCTGGCCAAAAGCCACGACCTTGAAGAGGTCTTTGTCACGGTGCGCATGTACACCGAGGACGAACCAGCCACTGCACTGGACAAGATATTCGGAGTCACCTCTTTCGAACTGGGGTAGCCCATGCGTACGCTTTCCGCCCTCATTCTGGTCATCGCCCTGCTCATCCTGTGGGACGTGGCCTGGTGGCTCGGCTTCGGCGTTTCCCCCCTCTCTCCGTGGACACTCAAGCAGATGGTCAATCAGGACAACGCGCCTGTGATCATCGATGTCCGCACACCGGCCGAATTCGAGGCCTTTCACATCCCCCACGCCATCAACGTGCCTTTCCCGGCCACGCTGGCCGAGTTGGCCGCGGCATCGCCTGACCCCACCAATCCCATCGTGGTGGTCTGCATGACGGGCCACCGCTCGCCGCCCGTGGTGCGCCAGTTGCGCAAGGGCGGCTACACCGATGTCATGAACGCCACCTGGGGCATGCTCGCGTGGAAGCTCTTCGGCGGCGAAGTCGAGGCAGGCAAGTGACATGGTTGAAGGACTGAGCCACATCACCTTTATCGTGCAGGACCTTGAACGGACCGCAGACTTTCTCAAGGCGATCTTTGACGCCGTGGAAGTCTACGACAGCGCCGACAAGCCCCACTCATTGTCCCGCGAACGGTTCTTTCTGATCGGCAACGTCTGGATCGCCACCATGGAGGGCGAACCGCTGTCTGAACAGACCTACAACCACGTTGCCTTCAGGATCCCCGACGACAAATTCGAGGAATACCAACAGCGTATCCGTGATCTCGGGCCGGAGGTTCGCGTCAGTCGGCCCCGCATTGAGGGCGAAGGCCGCTCCCTGTATTTCCACGATTACGACAACCATTTGTTCGAACTGCATACCGGCACCCTGAGCCAGCGGCTGATGGCGTACCGGGATGCCGACATGGGGTAATACCCCAAACCATTGACCGCGGCTCGCTGCGGACCTATCTTCTACGACATCATGAGCGAATACATCGACAACCTGGACACCGGCTCTTCCGTGGGCGTGGTGAAGCGGCAAACATTCACGTTTGGCAAGGACGGCGATCCCATCACGTTGGAGAGCGGACGGACGCTGGCTCCGGTCTCGCTGGCCTATGAGACCTGCGGCACCCTGAACGAGGACAAGTCCAACGCCATCCTCGTCTGCCATGCGCTGACGGGCGACTCCCACGTGGCAGGCATCTATCAGGAAGACGACCCCAAGCCGGGGTGGTGGGACATCATGGTGGGACCGGGCAAACCCATCGACACCAACAAATATTTCGTGATCTGCTCCAACGTGATTGGCGGCTGCATGGGGTCCACCGGCCCCCTGTCGCGCAATCCCGAGACGGATCACCCCTACGCCGCCACCTTCCCGGTGGTGACCATCGGCGACATGGTTCGCTGTCAGCGACGCCTCGTCGATCATCTGGGCATCGACAAGCTGCTGGCCGTCATCGGCGGCTCCGTGGGCGGCATGCAGGTGCTGGAGTGGTCAGTTCGCTACCCGGAGCGCGTCTGCGCGGCCATACCACTGGCCACGACGACCAAGCACTCGGCGCAGGCCATCGCCTTCAACGAGGTGGCGCGTCAGGCCATCATGGCCGACCCCAAGTGGAACGCCGGGGACTATTACGAATCCGGCCGCCCAGAGCACGGATTGGCCGTTGCCCGCATGGTGGGCCACATCACCTATCTTTCTGACGAATCCATGCGTCATAAGTTCGACCGCCGGTTACAGGATCGTGTCGAGCTCTCCTTTGACTTCGAGGCCGACTTTCAGGTGGAGAGCTACCTGCGCTATCAGGGCAACAAGTTCGTTGATCGCTTCGACGCCAACTCGTTCCTCTATCTGACCAAGGCTGCCGACTATTTCAATCTGGAGAACCAGCACGGCGATGGTTCGCTGGTGCAGGCCTTTTCCCGCGCAAAATGTCGCTATCTGGTCGTCTCCTTCACCTCGGACTGGCTCTACCCGACCTATCAGTCCAGAGACATGGTCAAGGCCATGAAGAAGAACGGGCTGGATGTCAGCTTCTGCGAGATCGAGGCCCCATGGGGGCACGATGCATTCCTGCTGCCCAACGAGCGGCTCGACGCCCTCATGGGCGGGTTCCTCGACCGCGTCCGAACCGAATGCCTGACCGGAGGTAGCCATGCGATTTGATCTGCAAGTCATCGCCTCATGGATCAAGCCCGAATCCAAAGTACTCGACCTCGGTTGCCGCACCGGCTCCCTGCTCGACCACTTGCGCAAGACCAAAAATACCAAGGGCACCGGCGTAGAGATCGACGAGGATGCCGCTGGGCAGGCCATTGCCAAGGGCCTCTCCGTCATCCACGGCGACATCTACGAAGAGTTGGAAGACTACCCGGACAACGTGTTCGACTACATCATCCTGTCCCAGACCCTGCAGCAGATCTACGAGCCGGAAAAGCTCATCCGAGAGATGTTGCGCGTGGGCAAGCGATGCATCGTGTCGTTCCCCAACTTCACCCACATCAAGAACCGCTTCCAGATGTTCTTCACTGGCCGTGCGCCCATGTCCAAGGAGCTGCCTTACGAGTGGTACAATACGCCCAACATTCGTGTGATTCCCATCACCGATTTTCACCGCTTCTGTGGTCAGCTCGGTGTCCCCATCGTGAAGGAGGTGGCTATTTCCACGCATCATCACGATACCAAGGGGCATGTGATCAAGGTGTTGCCGAATTTGTTTGCGACGTTTGGTATATTCATGGTTGGGGAGAGGGATTAAGGTTCCTTTTTTGGAAGAAGATAAGAGATAAGGAAGGCCGCCCTTTTTGGGGCGGCCTTTTATTGGTGGGATACGCGCTTTTCAAGCGCGAAAGCCGTCGCTTTTGCTCCTCCATGTCCTACGCGGACGGCGGTTCTTTCTTGGCTGAGCCGCCCCAAGAAAGAACCAAAGAAACGCGGCTTTTGTAGCTTGGCCGCTGCCCCTTCGGGCTAGAATCTGATCCAGATAGTCAGCCTTAGTGCGCACTGCGCGACTTGTCGCTGCCCTTAGGTGCACGAATTCAGCGGCTAACGATCTGGTCAGTTTCTACGCACGATGGGCCTTAATGCTGATTCCGGTCTTCGTTTGTAAGAAAAAAGAATGCAGGAGGCGATCGACAACTTCGTTCTCACAGACGAAGCCCTGCACCAGCCCTTGTTTGCAAGACTTAGAAGCTGACCAAGCGTCAGGCAGCGTCTCGTTCGATTTTGCACTGGAGCGCAGCGGAAGTAGGCAAAAGCGAAAGCTGCCAGCTTGGATCAGATTCTTAGTCGGCAAACACGAGGCGGCCATCCCACGCAAGCGCGCTTTTTGCTTCATTTTTGTCGCGCCAGACAAAAAGAAGTCGGCCTTCAGGGCCGAAAACTTCTTTCATAAAGAAGCGGCTGATAAGCCGCCTCCTCTCCTGATTTCTGCTTTTCTCCCCCCACAACACACGAACTTGCAACCCTATCGTCACCCTCTCGGCATGATGTACCGCGTTGGCGAACGTAGTCTTTCAAGGAAGAACAACACTCCTTCCCGTAGCCAGCGGGGCGGGCTTCCCCAACTCCGGTCCGCCCCGCTCCCACCGAGTATACTTGCCAAATTTGGGTGAGTATGCTTCCCTACACACCATGAAAACATACATTTTCCTGCCACCGGTCAAAAAGCCCACTGGCGGAGTCACGGTGCTTCGACAGATCGCAGACATCCTCCATCAGGATGGGCGTGAAGTTTTCCTTGTGGCTCGCGACCAGTCAGGCTGGCGTCCCGAAGGGCTGGCCGATGCTGCGCCAGTCATCGAATGGGCCGACATGCGCCTTGAGCGACAGGATATGTGGCTGGTGCCCGAAGGCTGGGTCAATGCGCTGGCTCCGGGGCTAGAAGCCAAATGCACCTGCATCAGCTACGTGCAGAACTGGGCCTACCTGTTTTCATCCCTACCCGAAGGCGCGGACTGGCACACCCTGCCCGTGGAATTTCTGGCCGTGTCCGAGCCCGTCTCCTACTTCATCAAGGAGACTACCTGCAAAGACGCGCCCGTGCTGCGCCCCGGCATTGACCGCTCCATTTTCCACGCTCCGGACAAGAAGCCGGAAAACAAGATCACCATCGCGTACATGCCGCGCAAGAATAAAGCGCTGGTCCAGCAGATCAAATCGATCTTCGAACACCAGTGCGGCGGTTCGGACAACACCAATATACGATGGCGTCCCATTGAAGGGCTGGATACTCACGGCGTGGCCGAGGCGCTGCGTTCGTCCCATATTTTTCTCGCAACGGGCTTTCCCGAAGGGTGCCCGCTGCCACCGCTGGAGGCCATGGCCTGCGGCTGCCTGCCCGTTGGCTTCACCGGTTTCGGTGGGTGGGATTACATGCGCCAGACGCAGCCGGAGCCACGCTTCAAGCCTTGGTGGCCCCTGCAAGAGGTTGACTGGATGGGCAACGGCCTGTGGTGTGCCGACGGCGACGTGCTGGACGCCGCCATGTGTTTGCAGGACGCCGTGACCATGATCCGCGAGAAGGATCTCTACCTTGACGTGGCTCTTGAGGCGGGGCAAGAAACCGCCAACGCCTATTCCACGGAAGAGCAGAGGAAATCGGTCCTCGCCCTGTGGGAAGCATTGTGAGCCTGAATCATGTCCAAGAAAAAGCCGCGTCCTGAACCCGAGACTCTGGAATTGCCCCTCGGCGGAGTGGACTCCCACGCCCACATCGATCTCGATGATTTCGACGAAGATCGCGAGGAACTTCTCGCCCGCGCCAAGGCTTCGGGTATTTCCCATATCATCAACGTATTTCTCGGCCCGGACGCCTTTGATGAGCGGCACGGCCTGTTCGACGATCACCCGGAAGTTTCCTTCCTGCTCGGCGTGCATCCCAACAATGCCGACACCCTGACAGAAGATGCCCTTACCCGCATGCGCGAGCTGTTCAAGACCAACCCGCGCCTCAAGGGTGTGGGAGAGATCGGCCTCGACTACTACTGGGATCGTGTGCCGCACGACGTGCAGAAGGACGCCTTCCTCAAGCAGCTTGATCTGGCCCGCGAACTGGAGTTGCCCGTCATCATCCACTCCCGCGACGCCAACGAAGACTGCGTGGCCATTCTCGAGTCCGAAGGGTTCCGTGACTATCCGGTGCTCTGGCACTGCTTTGGCTCCGGCCTTGAGCTGGCCCAGCCCGTCATCGACAACGGCTGGTATATTTCCATCCCCGGTCCCATCACCTTCAAGAAGACCGATGACATGCAGGCCGCCGTGGCCCGCATTCCCTTTGATCGCCTCCTCATCGAGACCGACTGCCCCTACCTTGCGCCCGAACCGTGGCGCGGCAAGCGCAACCACCCTGCCCTTGTGGCCTTCACGGCCAAACGCATCGCCGAGATCAAGGGACGCTCCAAGGAAGACCTCTGGCAGATCACTGGCGACAACGCCCGTAGATTCTTCAACCTGTAAACTACCGACACACGACCATGCCAATAGATCAATTCATCGAAACGGGATTCCCCTTCCACAAGTTTCTCGGCGTCAGAGTCGATGCGATCGAAGAGAACTCGGTTCGGTTGTACATCCCCTTCAAGGAAGATCTGATTGGTCACGCTGACAGCTCCATGATTCATGGCGGCGTCATCTCTTCGCTGGCTGACATTTGCGGCGGATTCGCCGTGTGGACGCGCTGTGAGCGGGATGATTTCGTGGCAACCATCACCCTTGGCGTGGACTACTTGAGACCGGCTCCGGCCGAGGCTCTCTATGCCGAAGCAACGGTCCGGCTGCTGGGCAACAAGGTCGGCAACGCCCACGTCGTCATGTGGTCTGCAAGTGATCCCACTACGCACGTTGCCGAAGGTCGTGGCGTCTACAACATCAGGCGTCGCAAGAAGTAGCGCTGACGTTCTCCACAAAGCATACAAAAGGCCGGGCTCCGCAAGAAGTCCGGCCTTATCGTTCATTTTGGCCTGATGGGTTCACCTGTCTCAGGCAAGGCCAGCTGACAGATCAGTCGATCTTTTTTCCCTTAAAAAACATCGCCATTTCCTGATCCAATCCTGTGGTATGAGTCACGAGCCAATCATTCAAAAAATCAAGAAGATCAAAGGAAATAGTCACACTGCCTTCCCGAAATTCCTCTTGCAGTTCAACCGCTTGCCTCGTCAGATCATCATGAACCTCTTTATGATCTTCGTAACCGGGATATCCGTATTCCAAAAAGAGCTTTTCCTCAGTTTCAAAATGGTAAACCGTATAGTCCACCAATTCATCCAAAATTCGGCCCAGAGCAGATTGTTCTTCACCATTGACCGTGGCTTGATGCAGACTGTTAAGCAAATCAAATAATTTTTTGTGCTGATTGTCTACTTCCGTAATCCCAACTCTATTCTTACTACTCCAATCGATAAAAGCCATGGGCGTCCTCCTTGAGGGATTTATACCGTACTGACTCCTGTCCAACCATCTCCTGGCGGAACTCGCATCATGGTGTTGCAGCGCTTTATAAAAATATCAGGAAGAGGATCATCAGAACAAACATCCTTATATTTCCTGAATTCACTCAAAGCAGTTTCGAAATTCCCCTCGCGGTAATGACGCATGGCGGCGTCAAACAATTTTTGATTTTCGATCTTGCACCTGAGCTTGTCAGGGGAATCAGCGTCAAACACCTCATACAGTTTGACCACTTCCTGCTTGCCCTTTACGCGAACTCTGTCGATGAGGCGTATGTGAAACGTGTTGGTCTCTGACAACAAATCACGAACGCCTCCTGACACAATAATATTTACGCCATAGAGCTTGGTGGAAGATTCAATGCGAGCTGCCAAGTTTACCGCGTCGCCAATTGCCGTTGTCTGCATTCTCCGATCTGTCCCCACCGTTCCAATAGTGACATCTCCACAATGCAGGCCGAAGCCACTCCCGATACGAATAGGTGAACCATCTGCGCCCTTGTACCGGAACGAGTCCAAGGCTCTTTTTATCTCAATGGCGGACTGGATTGCTCCATCGGCGCCATTCGGGAACAAAGCCATAACGGCATCTCCGATAAAGGCATCAATGAACCCTCCATTCTTTATGATGATAGGATCAAGTACCTGATAATAGGCATTCAGGAATTTCAGCACTTGCCCGGAAGACATACCCTCAGAGATTTTCGTGTATGACCGAATATCTGTAAAAAGAGTCGTCATCGGCCGTTCGACGTTGTCTGAGATATTGATTTCGGTCAGTCCACCCTTATGAAGTAACCCCAAGAACTCTTTTGGGACAAACCGCTGGTTGGATTGGATTTGTCTTAGAACCATCTCTTCCGCCATCGCTCGTTGCGTTCTATGTCGCGCCAAAATCAAGAGCAGAATCATCACGGCCAGAAGAAAGGCACCGCTGTATAATGCAAGTTCCTCAAGCAACGCATCGGAGACTTTCTCAAACTCCATTTTCGGAGTCCAAACGACCAGCTTCCACTGAGGCACATCGTGTGCTCCACGCAAACGGGTTGCTGACTCAATAACGCTGTTAAAATCGATTTTCTTGAAGGTAAACATCCCTTTTTGAGTCAAAATCTGACCTTCATCCGTTGCATTCACCAGATCCCACTCAGCAGGATTGGCCTTATCAAAAGAGGTTGCACCCAATTCAGATTTGACTGCCTGTCCACTCTGAAGAGTTGTTCCAACAAGGCACTGTCCGTTCTCGTCGAGGAGCATCATGGTGCTACCCGTACCACTTGGAATCTCGGACAATCTCTCAAGAAGGTGGGTACTCAGAAGATCAATAACAAACACACCGATGTTGCACCCGTCCCCATCGACCACAGGACTGACTAAATGAAGAAAGGCCTGGTGGCTGTCGATTCCAGCGACCCTCTCCGGGGAGATACGCATAGGTGAAATATAGAGTTCATTTAACTTAAGTTTGATGCCTTCTTTGAAGTACTTCCTGTTTGCTTTTAATCTGAGTTTGTCTTTCGTAACAATGCGGGGTGAGCCATCATGATAGTCGACCCTGAAAATTTCCATTCCGTCCTTATCAAGATAGGAGATAACGCTATAATTTCTTCGATTATAACTGAGATCAGAAAAGGTATCTTCAACCCTCTGGTTTATATCGCCATGATAAATATCCCATGTAACGTGAGACAACGCATATAGGGTCAAATCCCTAAGGACCGGTTGAAGGTTTTGGGAGATATGGTCGTCGCCCTTTTCGACAAGCTGATATCCGATAGATGACAGCAAGGTTTGATGCTTCTCCATTGAGCAAATGAAAATTGTATAGGCCGCTCCCATGGTGAGGAGAAGAATCGGAATAAACACTTTGCTTGAGAACTTGATGATTTTAATAAACATGCATTTCCCCAAATACGTCTACTTGGTAGGAGCTTTGCCGAGCACAAGAGAGAGGCAACCAATCAATTATATTGTACCTGGATAACATAGCCCCGTTTTCATTACCATATATCTTATAAACAAATCACCATATCAAAAGCCCCTCGTAATGAGGGGCTTTTGAGGGCATAGCCATTGTAATCGGCATGAAAAAACCGCTCCCAGTTTTCCCATTATCCATGGAAAACCAGGAGCGGTTACGTTCAGTGTTTATGTATCAAGCTCAACAGCTTTTTATATCCCCGACTAGAAGCGCTCGAAGTCGCCGTCGTCTTCGCCCATGTCCAGCGCCACGCCGCCGGAGGGAGCGGCAGGCTTGGGAGCGGGCTTGGCGGCCGGGATGGCTGCTGCGGGCTTACGGGTCGCCTTGACCGTCGTGCGGGTGTAACCGCCGCCCATGCCGCCATCGTTGCCGAGCTTGAAGAAGGCCACGGTATCTTGCAGCTGGGCTGCCTGACTGGAGAGTTGCTCCGAGGTGGAAGACATCTCTTCGGAGGCAGAGGCGTTCTGCTGCACCACGCTGTCGAGTTGCTGGATGGCGGCGTTGATCTGGGACGCGCCTTCGTTCTGCTCGTTGGACGCCGTGGAGATTTCATCCACGAGGTCAGCGGTGCGCTGAATGTCCGGAACCAACTTGCCAAGCAGTTCGCCTGCACGGTCGGCCACTTCCACGCTGCTGGAAGCGAGCTGACTGATCTCGCCTGCGGCCACGCCGGAGCGTTCGGCCAGCTTGCGGACTTCCGCGGCGACAACTGCGAAGCCCTTGCCGTGCTCACCAGCGCGGGCGGCCTCAATGGCTGCGTTCAGGGCCAGCAAGTTGGTCTGGCGGGCGATTTCCTCGATAATGGAGATCTTGTCTGCGATCTCATTCATGGCCACAACGGCCTCGGCGACGGCGGAACCACCGCTCTCAGCCTGTCCAGCGGCACCGCTGGCCAGCCCCTGCGTCTGGTTGGCGTTGTCAGCGTTCTGACTGATGTTGGAGGCCATCTCTTCCATGGAGGAAGACACCTCTTCCAGTGAAGAAGCCTGCTCCGTGGCACCCTGTGACAGGGTCTGGGAGGACGAGGCGACCTCGTTGGCACCGATAGCCACGCTGTCGGTTACGGTTCTGACCTCGCCGACGACGCGACGCAGGTTCTCGCCCATTTCTGCCAGTGTTGTTGCCAGTACGCCGATCTCATCCTTCTGGTTGATATCAAGGGTGGCGACCAGATTACCGGACGCGATCTCCTGAGCAAAGGCAACGCTCTTGACCATGGGATCGGTGATGGACTTGGCAATGAAGAAGACTATGACAAATATTACCAACAAGGCACCGGCTGTCAGGCCGACACTCATGTAAAGGAACTCGTTGGCCGCAGCCATGATCTTATCCGTGGGGATGGCGATACCGATGGACCATGGAGTATCTGTGCCACGCACCAGAATGGGCGAGAACAGATACATGTACTCCTGGCCGTCCATGGGGGAAACCATGAACTCGGCATACTCGTTACCGGATGCGATGGCCTGAACGATTGCAGGACCATGCTCCTTGTTCAGGTTGTCTATGACGGGCTTATTCAACAGTTCGGAATTGGGGTGAGCGACCAGTACGCCCTTGTTGGACATAATGAACGCATAACCGGTGTCCATGGGCTTGATGTCCTTCACCATGGCCTGGAAGGAGGAGAGGACAAAGTCGATACCCACGATACCGATGAACTTGCCACTGTCCTTAACCGGCACACTGATGGTGGCCATGACCACGTCAGGGCCGAGAACGCCTGTGTACGGCTCGGTCAGGATGGCGTGGCCCTTGTCGCGGGGGCCCTTGTACCATGCGCGGGTCTCGGGATAATTGTGCTTGGCGAGGTTAACGACCTTCCATTGGCCGCCTTCCTTCCACCAGTAGTTACCGTATGCGCCACCCATGTGTTCCCACATGGGATCGCCGGTAGCCTTGTACTCAGCATCCTTTCCGTCGAGAGCATTGGGCTCGAAGCAGGACTGAATACCAAAGAAAGATGGGTTGGATGCGGTTACATCCTTTTGGATTTCATCGACAACACCACGGTCGATCAGTTCCTTTTTGGTCACCATGGCTTCAAAGACCGCTGCGGTGGTCAGTGAAGCATCCAGTGCCGCTTCCATGTTGCCCTTGACCTGATTACCATAGCGATTGGCCATTTCCTGACCAATGGCCCGTGCATCGTCAATGGCGATTTCACGCGACTTGGAAACAACGATGATGGTGTACACCACCAGGATCAATGCAACTGCCAGACAAACACTACCGCCAATTTTGAACTTCAGCGGGATATCCTTAAACGACATAATCCCCTCCGCACGTAGTTTTTTAACCAATAGACGACAAAGATGGCATAGTGAACCTATGATAGATATTATAAATTTCTACTAAAAAAGGCGACATCCGAAGAAACGGATGTCGCCTTACTGAGCGAGTATGTAGCTGGTGCTACGCGCCGACGTGAAGCTTGAAGGCTTCGAGGGTGTTGACCATTAGCTGTGCGATGGTCATGGGGCCAACGCCGCCGGGAACCGGGGTGATGGCGTGGACCTTGTCTTTCAGGGCCTCGAAGTCGCAGTCGCCTGCCAGACCTTCGTCGGTGCGGTTGATGCCGACGTCAACGACAACAGCGCCTTCCTTGACCATGTCTGCGGTCACGAAGTTGGGAACGCCGATGGCGGCAAAGACGAAGTCTGCTTCCAGACACTCAGCCTTGAGGTCCTGAGTGCGGGAGTGGCAGAGGGTGACGGTGGCGTTGGCGCAGGGGCCGGACTGAGAGAGCATCATGGCCAGCGGCTTGCCAACGATGTTGGAGCGGCCGATGACGACAGCCTTTTTGCAGGCCGGGTCAAGGTCGTAGCGCTTGAGCAGGTTGATGACGCCAGCCGGGGTGCAGGGGCGGAAGCCGGGCAGGCCCAGGCTCATCTTGCCCACGTTCACCGGGTGGAAGCCGTCCACGTCCTTGTCAGGATCGATGAGATCCAAAATTTTCTGGCTGTCCAGTCCTTTTGGCAGGGGCAGCTGCACCAGGATGCCGTCCACGTTCACGTCGCGGTTGAGCTCCTGAATCAGACCTTCCAGCTCGTGCTGGCTGGCAGTGGCCAAGCGGTGCGGGATGGACCTGATGCCGCAATCCTCGCATGCGCGTTCCTTGTTGCGGACATAGACCTGACTGGCCGGGTCTTCGCCCACCAGCACAACAGCCAGACCGGGTTTGCGGCCATATTTGTTCTCAAGGCCGTCCACTTCCTCGCGGATCTCGGCCCGGATTTCCTTTGCTGTTTCCTTGCCATCAAGTAAAATCATATCGGTATCTCTCCCTTTTCCTCCGGCTGTCCTTTCTGGATGCATCCGGTGGGTTGATACGGTTGCGATTTGGGGGAAATCGCTCGGTCGTCCCTATCTCTCGTTCAACGCCCAAAACGGCATAGCCCCATGCCTTTTGATCCGTGCGATGATCGCTCCTTAGAGAAAAAGGGCACGCATTGCAAGGTGCAATACGTGCCCAATATCATCGAAACGTTTGCGAAGTCTTTTTTTCCGTTTTTCACGGAATTCCGACTTCAGTTTCACCACCGTGAGGCTTCGTAGAGTGGTGCAGCTGTAAGGCGACGGGCACGAGCCACCCGGAGGCGTAGCCTAGCTACGGTGAGGATTGGCTCGTCGCCCGGCAACGCAGCAGATGTGCCGCTATACGAAGCCGGGCGTATGGTTTTACTCTTCGTCGAAGAAAGAACCGCCCAAAATCGGGCCGTAGTACACGCCATCATCAGCCAGGTCTTCCTCGATGCGGAGAAGCTGGTTGTACTTTTCGAGACGGTCGGAGCGGCACAGGGAACCAGTCTTGATCTGACCAGCGTTCACGGCAACTGCGAGGTCGGCGATGAAGTGATCGCCGGTTTCGCCGGAGCGGTGGGAAACCACGTTGGTGTAACCGGCGGTCTTGGCCAGCTCGATGGTGTCCAGGGTCTCGGTGACGGTACCGATCTGGTTCAGCTTGATCAGGATGGAGTTGCACACGCCACGATCAATGCCGTCGGCCAGAATATCCGGGTTGGTGACGAACAGGTCGTCGCCTACCAGCTGGATGCGGTCGCCCATCTTTTCGGTCTGGAGGGCAAAGCCGTCCCAGTCAGCTTCGGCGAAGCCGTCTTCGATGGAGACCAGCGGGAACTTGTTGGCCAGATCTTCGTAGAAGTCGCACAGTTCGGCGGAAGACAGTTCCTTGCCTTCACCGGCCAGTACGTACTTGCCGTCCTTGTAGAACTCGGAAGCTGCGGCGTCGATGGCGTAGCAGATTTCCTTGCCCGGCTCGTAACCGGCTTCTTCAACAGCACGGGTGATGTACTCGAAGGCCTCGGCGTGAGATTTCAGGTTCGGTGCAAAGCCACCTTCGTCGCCAACGGAGGTCACATGACCGTCCTTGGCAAGGATGGATTTCAGCTTGTGGAAGGTTTCTGCACCCATGCGCAGGGCCTCGGCAAAGGTCTCGGCGCCCACGGGCATGATCATGAATTCCTGGATATCCAGGTTGTTGGGTGCGTGCTCGCCGCCGTTGATGATGTTCATCAGGGGAACGGGCAGAAGCTTTCCGTTGGTACCGCCCAGGTACTGGTACAGGGGCAGACCCAGGAAGCGGGCTGCTGCGCGGGCTGCGGCCATGGATACGCCAAGCATGGCGTTGGCGCCCAGACGCTCTTTGTTCTCGGTGCCGTCCAGGTCGATCAGGGCGTTATCCAGAGTGACCTGACGCACAGCGTCCATGCCGATGATGTTGCCGGCGATCTCGCCGCGCACATTTTCTACTGCGGTCAGAACGCCTTTGCCGCCGTAACGCTCTTCCTTGTCGCGCAGCTCCAGAGCCTCGCGGGAACCGGTGGATGCACCGGAAGGAACGGCTGCCCGCCCAATGATGCCGGATTCGAGGATGACTTCGACTTCAACGGTGGGGTTACCGCGGGAATCCAGGATTTCGCGGGCCCAAACGCCGGAAATGGTGCTCATGACACTCTCCTTAAATTATGTTTGATGAGGAATAGTAACCGCTAGAACGCGAGGATTCTAGACCAATTTCTCGCGATGCTCAATTCTATACACGGAAAAGGCCGCACTTGGTGTTATTATTTATAAATCCCTACCACCGACGATCTTATAATTACCATCAGTTATTCATAATACATGAATAAGCATCGCAAATATGAAGAGTTACAGATTTATATTCAATATTTACAACAATGTAAATACGCACACAGTTATTACTACTATTTCGTAGTGTTATAATCGACCAAAAATCCTTGCCCGCAAATTTCTCCTATCAGATCAATATCGCATCATCGAACTTTTTCTGCCTGGAGGAAGCTATGAAATTATCCACCAAACTGACCAGCGGCTTTGGCAGTGTGCTCGCGCTACTGCTCATCGTTTCCGGTCTGGCCCTATGGGCACTGGGGAACTCGACGGACGGATTCTCCCAGTACCGCGGGCTGGCACGAGACACCAACCTGAGCGGCCGACTGCAGGCCAACATGCTCATGGTCCGCATGAACGTGAAGGACTTCATCATCACGGGCAGCGACCAGGACCTTAAACAGTACGACGACTACTATAAATCCATGCGCGGCTTCATAGAGACCGCGCAAAACGAAATCCAGAAGCCGGAACGCGCCGAGCTTGTTGACAAGGCAGACCAACGCGTCGTCGAGTATGGCAAAAATTTCGACCAAGTGAAACAGTTCAGGGTGGAGCGTGACCAAATCGTCAACGAAATCCTGAACAAGCAAGGTCCCCAGATGGAACAGAATCTCACCAGGATTCTCGACACAGCTCACAGGGACGGCGACATGGAAGCCTCGTTCCGTGCCGGCATTGCCATGCGCAACCTCTTGCTGGGCCGCTTATATGTAGTCAAATTTCTTGATGACAATTCACAAGCGTCCATAGACCGGGTGCACAAGGAGTTTGCCGCTCTGGCCGAGGAGATGAATACTCTGGAGCAAAACCTCCAGAACCCGGAACGACGCCGTCTACTCAACGAGATCATCCAGCTGGAGAAGAGCTATATCAAGGGTTTTGACACCCTTACCGGGATCATCTTCACCCGCAACGATGTCATCACCAACAAGCTCGATGTGCTCGGACCGGAAATCGCCAAAGACGTTGAAGATGTAAAGCTGTCCGTCATGGCAGATCAGGATATTCTCGGCCCGCAGCTCCAGGCAGCCAATGACCGTACGGCCACACTCCTCCTCATACTGGGGACGCTGGCGGTAGTCATAGCAGTCGGCACCGCCTTCCTGATCATTCGCACGACACAGCGACAACTGGGACGGGACCCTGCTGAGATCGCCTCTATCGCTAAAAGTGTGGCAGAGGGAGACCTTGACCTTGAGTTCGACGAACAGACATGCGGCGTATACGGCGACATGCGCGCCATGGCATGCCAGCTCACCACAGTGGTCGGCTCTGTCCGTGAAGGCTCCGGCAATGTGGCAGCAGGCAGCACCCAGCTCTCCGCCTCTGCCCAGACCCTGTCTCAGGGCGCGACCGAACAGGCTGCCTCCATTCAGGAAGTATCCTCATCCATGGAACAGATGGCTTCCAACATCCGGCAAAACACGGCAAACGCCGCCACGACCGAAGAGATCGCAAACAAGTCGGCACAGGAAGCCGATGAAAGCGGCACCGCGGTGGTCGAAGCAGTGGAGGCCATGAAGCTCATCGCCGAAAAGATCTCCATCATCGAAGAGATCGCCCGACAGACCAACCTGCTGGCCCTGAATGCCGCCATCGAAGCCGCCCGTGCGGGCGAGCATGGCAAGGGATTTGCGGTCGTAGCCGCGGAGGTCCGCAAGCTGGCAGAACGAAGCGGGCAGGCTGCGGGCGAAATCAGCGACCTCTCCACAACCACCGTGGATGCGGCGGAAAAGGCTGGTCAGATGCTCGACACGTTGGTCCCGAACATTCGCAAGACAGCCCAACTGGTGCAGGAGATCTCCACAGCCAGCAGCGAGCAAAACGCCGGGGCAACACAGATCAACACGGCCATCACCCAGCTGGATGCCGTCATCCAGCAGAACGCGGCAGCGGCAGAAGAAATGGCCTCAACCAGTGAAGAACTGTCCGGCCAGAGTAAGGAGCTTGAACGGACCATGTCCTTCTTCCGCGTCAACTGCAATGGCAAGGGACTGGAATATGCCGGAGAGGTGACCATGGTCCGCGCCCCCCAACAGGCATTGCCCGAAGCACCACTCACCCACGCATCGGGCAATGGAAACGGAAATGGGAATGGTCAAAAGATATCAACAGCAGGCATGGACCTGATGCTGGAAGAAACTAGCGACGAGAAGTTCGAGCGTTTCTAGCAAACCAATAGACGACAGGCGCGCCAACCCCGCGCTTCTCCTTCCAAAAGCCCGGCCGTAGACCCTCGGCCGGGCTAATTTTATCAGAGGCTACTGGTTAAAGTACGCCATCCACAATCCTTCCATGACCAGTTCAGGGCGCAGTTCGTCAATGCGTTCGCTGACCTGTGCGATGTTTTTGGACAGGCCGCCGGTGGCGACCACGAAGGGATCGTCCATCTGCTGGGAGAGTTTGTCGACGAGGCCATCGATCATGGACGCGAAACCGAAGACAAGACCTTGATTAAGGCACTCTTCTGTAGATGTACCCCATGTAAGGGTGTCGCTCGTGATCTCAAGGTCGACCTCGGGCAGTTTTGCGGTGCCGCTTGCCAGTGCAGAAGTAGACGACAGGACGCCGGGACAGATCAGGCCGCCCTTGAAGGCGTTGCCCATGACACAGGCCAACGTGGTGGCCGTGCCGAAATCGATGACGATAAGGTTGCTCTGGTCATAGGTCAGGCGTGCCGACAGGCAGCCCACCAGAATATCAGCGCCGACTTTTTCCGGCCGGGCGTATTCGTTATCCAGATCAATGGGGAGGTTGCGGCCCGCGAACAGGGCTTCGCAACCGAAGAACCGGTTGGTCATCCGCGCAATGAGCGGATCGAGCGGCGGGACCACGGAGGTCACGGCGCACGCCTCCACATCCGAGGCGGCCACGCCTTCACGCGCCAGAATGGCTTCAATCTTGAGGCCCCAGTCGTCGGCGGTATTGGCCGGACGGGTCGGCAGCGTATAGCTTTCACCAAGCCCCTGATCATCGGCCAGACATATCTTCGTATTGGTGTTGCCCGCATCAAACAGCAGTACTTTACCCATGAGAATCTCCTTTCCCGCAGTTTCTACGCACTTCCCGGCAAATGACAAGTATGGCGACGGGCTCGTTCGCCCCCAAAGAAAAAGGCCGGACTTTCATCCGGCCTTGATTGTTTCGTCTTGCTCCTAGAACCGCTCGAAGCCGGAATCGTCATCTCCCATGTTCAGCGCGACACCGGAGTTCCTTGGCGCAGCGGGTGCACCCTGCGGCAGCGGCTTGGGTGCGGCCTTGCGAACGCTGACCGAAGCGGGGGCTCCCATGGCGGTATCCGTGTGGAAGAAGCTGATGACATCCTGCAACTGGGTGGCATGACCTGCCAGCTCTTCAGAGGAAGCAGCCACATGCTCGGACTCGGCGGAGTTCTGCTGAACAACCTTGTCCAGTTCCAGGATGGCGGTCTTGATCTGCACGGAACCGGTCTGCTGCTCGTCACTGGCAGCAGCGATGTCCTGCACCAGCTCGGCGGTACGGGTGATGTCCGGCACCATCTTTTCGAGCATCTTGCCTGCCTGTTCGGCAATGGCCACGGAGTTGGCAGAGAGTTCGCTGATCTCGGATGCGGCTACGCCGGAGCGTTCGGCCAGCTTGCGGACCTCGGCGGCCACGACCGCGAATCCCTTGCCGTGTTCACCGGCACGAGCGGCTTCGATGGCTGCGTTGAGGGCCAACAGATTAGTCTGTCGGGCGATCTCTTCGATGATGGCGATCTTGTCCGCGATCTGACGCATGGCGTCCACGGTCTGCGTAACGGATTCGCCACCCTGACGCGCATCTTCAGCGGCCTGACGGGCGATCTTCTCAGTCTGATTGGCGTTATCGGTATTCTGTTCGATGTTGGAGGTCATCTCTTCCATGGAAGCAGAAACCTCTTCCACGGACGCGGCCTGATTGGTGGCGCCTTCGGACAGGGCCTGCGAGGTGCCTGCCAGCTCGGCAGAACCGGAGGTAACACTGAGGGCCGACGCCTGAACATTGGCCACGACCTCGCGCAGACGGGCGGACATGCCGTTGAGGGCCTGCCCCATCTCTTCCAGCTCGTCGCGCGGTCCCTTGTGATGCACGGGGAGCTCTTCCACATCAAGTTCACCATCGTTGATGCGGGCCATAACTGTCACAGCGCGACCGATGGAGATGCTCATGCTGCGGGCGAAGTACAGGGACACGGCAACACCGATCAACAACATCAAGATGCCGATGCCGCTGGACCATGTCTGAGCGTAGGACAAGGAATTGTCAGCAATATGCTTACCTTCCATAAACTCGTCCAGATAGCCGGTTCCCATGATCACCCAGTCCCACGGCTTGAAGTAGATAGCCGTGAGGCCAACTTCCTTGCCATCCAACAGGGCCTCGGTAGAAACAGGCTTGCCGCCCGCGCTCTTGGCCTCTTCGATAAGGTTCTTGTAGACCTCATTGCCGTTGTCATCAGTGGCGGAAAGCATGCCGGTGCCTTCCTTGGAGCCGTCCTTGTGCAGCTTGACCACGCCTTCGGTCTTGCCGGAGCCGCCGAACACGGTGAGTGCGCCGGTGGAGCCGAGCACAACGGACTTGAGGCCCTGACGCAGCTGCTCAACGCCTTCCTGCAGGATACCGACGTAGATACAGCCGATGACCTTACCCGTGTCGTCCTTGATGGGACGATACTGGGTCAGGTACCAGGCGTTGACCACGTATGCAGTGCCGCGGAAGGTCTGGCCGGATTTGATGGTCTGTGCCACCGGGCTGGAGGCGGGAATATACGTGCCCACGGCGCGCTGGCCGTTGGTCTTCAAAATATTGGTTGCCACACGAAGCAGGTCACCCTGCGGATTCATGGTCTGAAAGATGGTGCAGGTGGTGCCGGTCATGGCGAGGATATCATCCACCACGGGAGTAGGAGCGTTGGCATCTTTATTCTGCCCCAGCCACTGTTCTCCAGCCATCATTTTGGGCAAAGACACCTGGCTTTGCTGCTTGGTCACCTGATTGACGGCGTCCCATTCCACCATCTCGTCAGAGGCAAGAAGGTTGCCGCTTCGCTCGACGATATCGAGCAGCACGCGCATATCATTTTCCAACTGCTTGGACAGAGTTGCGTGCTGTGTGGCGAGCAGGTTCTTGGCATCGCCCACAGCCAGCTCCATCTCATGCTGGGCTTGTTTCATGAAGTATTCGGTCAGCTTGTCACCAATAACCGTGCTCTGCCAGAAGAACACGGCAAGAATGCCCATCGCTGTAAGGGCGACCAGCGAAACCCCTAACGCTGTCAGCCTGGTTCCTATCTTCATCCAACCCCCCTGGTTACGTGTTTACTCTTGCTGCTGTATTTATTGTTACTTAGTGCGGACAATACTCTTATGAAAATTTTATGGCAATTATTTTATTTAACAACGGTTTAACACTATGCTGTGTCGAAACATCAAGATGTCTTCCGGTATTGTCGATCGAAGCCAAATCACCTATACAAGTATGTTGAAATCCAAGGAGACCATATGAATCCCGCATCGCTCATCCCGTTGGCGGAGCCGCTGCCCATCCCGTGGGCATGGTTTGACATTTTACTGATTGTCACCTTTGCAGCTCACATTCTCTTCATGAACGCCCTGCTCGGCTCGGCGGCCATCGGCCTGTTCCACGCCCTGCGCGGCAAACACGGCATTGCCCACGACGCAGGGCAGAAACTGCCACCCCTGCTCGCTTTGACCATCAACCTCGGCGTGGCCCCGCTGCTCTTCCTGCAGGTGAACTACGGCCACTTCGACTACGTCAGTTCCGTGCTCATGGGAGGATGGTGGCTGGCCGTGATCCCGGCCCTGCTTGTCTCCTACTATGGATTCTACACCTACAAGTTCGGCTTCGACGCCATGAGCGCAGGTAAACGAAACCTGCTCTATCTCATTTCCGTGGCAGGCCTGCTCTATGTGGGCTTCATGTTGACCAACAACACCACGCTCATGCTCATCCCCGAGGCATGGACACAATATTTCGACAATGCGAGCGGTTTCCTCAACTGGGGCGACCCGACCCTGTTCCCGCGCTTCCTCCACTTCATGGTGGGCGCACTCGCCATCGGTGGCCTGTTCATCGCCCTGCTGGGCGAGGTCCGCGAGAATGACGAATATATCGATACCGGCATGAAGTGGTTCACCCACGCCACGCTGCTCAATCTGGTCATCGGCGTCTGGTTCCTCATCTCCCTGCCGCGCGAGATCATGCTCGGTTTCATGGGTAATTCGCTCCCGGCCACCCTCACCCTGATGGCGTCACTGGTCTCCGCCGCCATCATGCTCATGGCCGGATTCAACAAGCGCCCCAAGCAGACCGCCGTCTGGGCTGTCCTGACCGTCTTCTTCATGGCCTGCACCCGCCACTGGGTGCGCACCCTGTTCCTTGAGCCGTGGTACCGCATGGAAACCACGCCGGTGACACACCAGTACGGCTCCTTCTATCTCTTCCTCGGATTCCTGATCGCTGGCAGCATCCTCGTCGCCTACATGTTGAAACTCTACTTCAAATCACGCCAGAGGAGGGCCTAATCCATGGAATATCCTATCTGGCAACTCACCACGCTGGGCGGCGGCTTCTGGATCGCTGTCATCGCCACTTTGCATGTATATGTGGCCCACTTTGCCGTGGGCGGCGGCCTCTTCCTCGTCATGATGGAGAAGGCAGCCTACCGCACCAACAATGTCCATCTGCTTGAATACACCCGGAAGCACTCCAAGTTCTTCCTGCTGCTGACCATGGCCTTTGGCGCTGTCTCCGGTGTGGCTATCTGGTTCACGGTAGCCCTGCTCGCGCCACAAGCGACCATCACGCTCATTCACCAATACGTGTTCGGATGGGCAGCGGAGTGGGTCTGCTTTCTCGGCGAGATCATCGCCCTGATCATCTACTATTACACATGGGACACCATGGACCGGGACGACCACCTCAAGGTCGGCTGGCTCTATTTCATCTTCGGCTGGTTCTCCCTGTTCCTGATCAACGGCATCATCGGCTTCATGCTCACCCCGGGGGACTGGATTCAGACCAAGTCTTTCTGGGACGGCTTCTTCAACCCGACTTTCTGGCCCGCGCTGGTGTTCCGCACCTTCTTCACCGCGGCCTGTGCCGGGCTCTTCGGCTTCGTCACCGCCACCCGCATTGCCGACGAGGACACCCGTCACATGGTAGTGCGCCACTGTTCCGGCTGGACCATTCTCGGCGTGCTCGCCACCATGGCCACCGGCTGGTGGTATGTGGCAGCCCTGCCGCCCGAGCAGTACGAAATGATCATGTTCAAGTCCCACCGCGTTGCCGGGTTCATGACCTGGTTCTGGGTGTTCGGCGTCGCCACCCTGCTGGGCGGTCTGGCGCTGGCCTTCCGCATGCCGCGCGCCATGAGCTTCCCGCTGGCCCTCGTGGTCCTCATTGCGGGACAGGGCTTGTTCGGCTCCTTTGAATTCATCCGTGAGAGCGGCCGCAAGCCCTATCTCATCTGGGATTACGTATACTCCAACTCGATCCTCAAGGCGCATGTCCCCATCCTGAATCAGGAGGGAATCCTCAGCCGCGCCAAATGGGCGCCCCCGGCCATCAAGACGGGCATCACCGATGACAACATGATGGAAGCTGGCGAATTCCTGTACCAGCTCCAATGTGCCTCCTGCCACTCCATTGGCGGCCCCATGAACGAGATTCGCAAGCGTACCAAGCAGTATGACGTGAACGGCATGGACGCCTTCCTCAACGGCATGGGCAAGATGAACAAGTACATGCCGCCCTTTGTCGGCACCAGTGACGAACGCCACGCGCTGGCCGTTTACATTGCCAAGGGGTTGAACAACAATCCGGACACCGACGCGCCCGTCATTCCGGAGCCCAAGGTTGCCGAGCCCAAGGACTTTGATCCTGAAACCGCCGAGTACACACTGCTCGCATGGGCGGATCAGGGTATGCGTTTCTATGCCGAGACAGAACAGTTCACCCTGCTGCCCGCGGGCAATATGGTCCGCGCCCAGCTTATTCTGCGTGACGACATCATGCCCGAAGTGGTGCTGGATGACGTGACCATCGACTACACGGTGGAGGCCGGCTTCGAAGGCGACCAACTCTCCGGTTCCCTGCACGCGCTGCCCGACGACAACCGCTTTGAAGGCCGCCTGCTCATCCGTCCGTTCCAGGAAGGCAAGTTCCAGCCCCTGCCCATCGTCAAGCTGGAAGCCAAGAACGCTGACGGTGAGGTCATCGCCGCCACCAAGGTCACCGTGCCTACCAGCGACCAGCTTGGTTGCCGCAACTGTCACGGCGGCTACTGGGACAAGGACGGCACCGGCATCGGCGAACACACTGCCGAGAACGTGCTGGCCACCCATGACCGCATGAACAACACCAACCACGTGGAGAATTCCAAGAAGGGCCGCATCCTTTGTGTGGATTGCCACGACGACCCGGCCCAGAACGCTGAAGGTCAGCACTCGCGTCCCAACCTGTCCGCCGCCATCCACGGCACCCACGCCGTATTCCTCGCTGGCCGCGACTCGGAAAAATCCTGCCTCATGTGCCACCCGCAGAACACCCTGCGCGGCCAGCACAATGATCTGGGCTTCGAGTGCGCCAACTGCCACGGCTCGGTTCAGGACCACGCCATCTCTCTGCTCCGCGCCGAGCAGGAGAAGGGCAAGAAGAGTGCTGACAAGCTCCTCGCAATCCTCACCCCCACCAGCGTGGGCAACAAGGAAGCCATCAACCCGCGCACCCCGTGGGTCAATGAGCCCGACTGCCTGACCTGTCACGTCGATTTCGGCACCCCGGAAACGGACATGGCGTTCAACACCTGGACCGAAGACGCGAAGGGACTCTACTCCGTTCGCCGCGATGATATGGGAGCGGTTAATTGTGCAGCCTGTCACGGTCATCCGCACGCCATCTACCCGGCGACTGAGCGGGATAATGTACAGCCTCTCCAGTACATGGGAGAAGCACAACCCATCGGCGCTGGTGGCAACTGCAAGGTCTGCCACAAGGAAGAGCGGGAAGACCCGCTGCATCATCCCGGGATGGGGTTGGACTAAACGAAACAAAAAGGGCCGCCTTGATGGGCGGCCCTTTTTGTTTGGGGGAAGAGGAAAGGCAGAAATCAGGTAAGGAGGCGGCTTATCAGCCGCTTTTTTATGAAAGAAGTTTTCGGCCCTGAAGGCCGACTTCTTTTTGTCTGGCGCGACAAAAATGAAGCAAAAAACGCGCTTTCTTGGGGTGGCCGCCTTGCGTTTGCCGACTAAGAATCTGATCCAAGCTGGCAGCTTTCGGTTTTGCGTACTTCAGCTGCGCTTCAGTGCAAAATCGAACGAGACGCTGCCTCCCGCTTGGTCAGCTTCTAAGTCTTACAAACAAGGGCTGGTGCAGGTCTGCGTCTGTGAGAACGAAGTTGTCGATCGCCTCCTGTATTCCTCTTCTCTTACAAACAAAGATCAAATTCAGCATTAAGCCCCATCGTGCATAGAAGCTGACCAGATCGTTAGCCGCTGAATTCGTGCACCTAAGGGCAGCGACAAGTCGCGTAGCGCACCTCAAGGCTGACTATCTGAATCAGATTCTAGCCCGATGGGGCAGCGGCCAAGCTAGAAAAGCCGCGCTTTTTTCGTCCTTTTTTGGGGCGGCTCAGCCAAAAAAGGACCGCCGTCCGCGCAGGACGCCCCCGGCAGGGATCAAATCCATAAAATCGCCGCCCGCTTCGGGCGGCCTTCCTTCCCCCTCTTTCCCACCAAAACCCTCAAGATCACTACTGACAACCTCCCCAAAAATCCGTATCTTCGAATAACGGTGATTTGGCCGTTTCAAACTCAGCCACTCAATAGGTACTTGATGAGTAAGCAATCGACCCCTTCGTTCAAAGCCCTTCCTGTTTCGAAAATGCGCGCCACCCTGGACCCGGCGCGGGTGCCGTTCAAGGACAGCACAGAGATCCCGGACCGCAATGTCTATCCCAAGTTCCAGCCCCGAGCCATCCATGCGCTGTCGCTGGCCTTGGAGATCAAAGGGAATGAACACAACGTATACGTCTCCGGCGAGCCCAACATGGGCCGTACATATTTCGTCAAGTCGTTCCTGAAGCCGGCTGCAGCCAAGAGTACGCCGCCGTGCGACTGGGTGTTCCTCTACAACTTCGAGGACAACGACAGGCCCATCTGCGTTTCCATGCCCGCCGGGCAGGGGCGCAAGCTCAAGCAGGCCCAGCAGAAGGCCATGAACCATATCCGTCAGGAAATTCCTGCGCGGTTCGAAAAGGATGCCTTCCAGAAAAAGCATGAGCGACTGGTCAAGAAACACAACACCCGCCGCGAAGAACTGTTCAGCCAGATGGACGCCACGGCCGAAAAGGAAGACTTCTCCCTGAGTCTGGACGAAGAGGGCATCCTGACCCTCTCCCCCATCGTGGACGGCGAAATCGTGTCGGACAAGGACTTCGACAAGTTCGAGCCTGCCCAGCGCAAGAAGCTCAAGGCCAAGGGCGAGGAGTTACTCGCCTCTGTGTCCTCCATTCTGCGACAGATTAACCAGAATGAAATGGACATGCGCGACTCGGAAAACGACCTGCGTCAGGACACGGCGCGCGCGGTCATGGAAGAGAGTTTCACCAAGGTCAGCGATCGGTTCAAGAACATCGAGGGCATGTCCGAATACTTCGAGGACCTGGCCGAGGAGATCATCGAGAACGTCGATCAGTTCATGCCCAAGGATACCTCTCTTGCCGGACTCCTCCCCGAAGGACTGCCCACGGGCGAAGACTTCTTCACCCGGTTCGAGGTGAACCTGTTCGTGGACAACCGCAAGACCAAGGGCGCGCCCGTGGTCATCGAGGACCACCCCACTGCCTTCAATCTGCTCGGCTCCATCGAGCGCGAGGCGGAAATGGGCGCCATGTACACGGACTTCACTCTGATCAAGGCGGGCGCCATCCACAAGGCCAATGGAGGCTTCCTCATTCTGAACATTGAGGACCTGCTGTCCAACCCCAACTCGTGGGAAGGGTTGCTGCGTTCCTTGCGCTCCGGTCAGTCGCGCATTGAGGACCCAGTGGATCCGGATCAGGTCCGCGCCCGCACCCTTCAACCCGCGCCTGTGGATCTGGAGGTCAAGGTAGTGTTGATCGGCACGGACGAGCACTACGAGATGCTGCTCTACAATGACGACCGATTCGCCAAGTACTTCAAGCTCAAGGCGCACCTGCAGCACGCTGCCGCACGAACCGCTGCCAATATCAAAAATTACCTCTACGTCATCGGCCAGACCGCCAAGGAGACCGAGACGCTGCCCTTCTCGCGAGAGGCGCTGGCAAGGCTGGTGGACTTCTCCTCCCGTTTGGTGGAAGACCAGAAACGGCTCTCCCTGTATGTCCCCCTTATCCGCGAGCGTATGATCGAGGCATCGGCCCTGGCACGTATGGCGGGTAAAAAGATGGTGGGAATGCCGGAACTGAACGAGGCCGTATACGCCAAGGATTACCGCGTGAACCTCTATGAAGAGGAGTTCATGACCGACTACGACCGTCAGGTCATCAAGGTCGAGACCTCCGGCGAGGCCGTGGGACGCGCCAACGGCCTGTCCGTCACCCAGTTCGGCGATTACGAGTTCGGCCTGCCGCACCAGATTTCCTGCACCGTGGGTGTGGGCCATGGCGGCATCCTCGACCTCGAACGGGAAGCCCAACTGGGCGGTCCCATTCACACCAAGGGCATGATGATCATCAAGTCCTATCTGGTGCGCCTGTTCGCACAGGACAAGCCCATCGTGCTGACCGGCTCCCTCTGCTTCGAGCAGTCCTATGCGGGCATCGAGGGCGACTCAGCCTCGGGCGCGGAACTGGCATCCCTGCTGTCCGCTCTGTCCGGCGCGCCGATCAACCTCTCCCTCGCCATGACCGGTGCGGTCTCGCAGTCCGGCGCAGTCATGGCCGTGGGGGGCGTGAACCGCAAAATCGAAGGGTTCTTCGAGGTCTGCCGCCGCCGCAAGCTCACCGGCAAGCAGGGCGTTATCCTGCCCGCTGACAACGTGGTCAACCTGATGCTCAAGGACGAAGTGGTTCAGGCCGTGGAGAACGGCCAGTTCCACATCTACCCGGTGAAAACCATCGAGGAAGCCATGTTCATCCTGACCGGCATGCGCTGCGGCACCCCGAACCGTCACGGCAAATACCCGACCAACTCCCTGTACCACCGCGTGGACAGACGACTGGCCGAACTGGGCAAGCTGGCTGTGCCCGGAGATGCCAAGTAGCCTCTTCAAGATCGCAAACAAAAAAGGGCCGCCCAAAGTGGGCGGCCCTTTTTTGTTCCTTGCCGATTACTGAATGTAATTAGGCAGGTTCAGGAACAAATTGGTCGTGTATGTCGTCATCTTGTCCATTATCCATGGGAACGCCACAAGGAGCGCGATAAATATCGCCAGTAGCTTCGGCACCATGGTCAGGGTCATTTCCTGAATCTGGGTGGCGGCCTGGAGAATCGACACGATGATACCGACTGCCATGCCAATGCCGAGCATGGGCAAAGAGATGATCAAAGTCATCTCGATTGCCTGTCTGGCAAAGCCAATAACGAATTCCGGTGTCATTTGTCTTTTTCTCCAAAGCGGCTGCCCATTAAGGCCCGATTGCGTCGTTGCCAACCGCAAAATGTTCCTCAACGTAGCGCTGCTACGCCTGCGGGCATTTTGTGGCTGTCGCCTAGCACTCGAACCTTTCTGCCCAGCCTAATTCTGACTCAGTCCATTTCCCATTCAGAGAAGGGACTACTCCTAGGCAACACGACGCATTGCGTCACTGGAACGTATTGACGAGGGAACCAATGAGCAAACTCCACCCGTCAATAAGAATAAACAACAAAATTTTGAACGGCAATGATACCATTACCGGCGGCAGCATCATCATACCCATGGCCAACAGAATCGAGGCCACGACCATGTCGAGGATCAGGAATGGGATGTAGATGAGGAAGCCGATGGTGAACCCGGTCTTGAGCTCGGAAATGGTATAGGCCGCCACCAACATCAAGGTGCTGACCTCTTCCTTGTTCTGAGGACGGTCTTCCTTGGTAATGGAATAGAAAATCGACAGGTCCTTCTCGCGGGTATGCTTGAACATGAACTCGCGAATAGGCTTCTGGGCGCGGTCCAGGGCCTCCTGGAACTGGATTTCCTCGTTCATGTAAGGCTGGAGCGCGGTGTCGTTGACCGTCTTGCCCACGGGGTACATGATGACCAGCGTCATGAAAATGGCCAGAGAGGCAAGGATCTGGTTGGGCGGCATCTGCTGCGTGCCCATGGCCTGACGCAGAAAGTGGAATACGATGATGATGCGCGTGAACGAGGTCATGGTCAGCATGATGGCCGGAGCCATGCTGAGCACCGTGAGCAGGAACAGGATTTCCAACAGCGTGGAGACTTCGTTCGGCTCGGCCTGTCCGGCGGCCAACTCCATGGTCAGCTTGGGAATGGAAGGTGCCTGAGCAAGACCCAGCTCAGGAATGAGCAAAACCGCCCCAAGGGCGGCCAGAAAAAGCAGGAGTGTTTTTCCGCTACTCATCTTCCGTTTTCCTTCTGAGCAAATTGGCGAAGCTGATCGGCTTGACCGGCACCGACTTTATGCTCTCTTCTTCCCATTCTTCATCCACTTCGAATTCTTTCAGCAAAGTGACGTGTTCGTCCGTAACACCGAGCATGAACTCCTTGCCACGGTAGTACACCACTGACACGTTCTGCTTGTGGCCAAGCATCAACCGCGTGACCAGTTGGGGCGCATTGCTGCCCGAACGCATACCCATGCCGTGAAAGCCAAGGCGCTTGAGCGCCCAGTAGGCGAAGTAGATCACCCCGAGCAGAAGGCAGAGGTAGCCCAGCGTGGTGAGGACGGTTCCGCCCGTGTCCACTGCCGGGAGTTGCAGGGGCGCCTTGGCGACGGCCTCTGCGGTGGCGTTGAGAGCCTCGCTAGCCAAGCTGCTTCACCCGCTCGATGGGGCTGATGATATCCGTCAGGCGGATACCGAACTTCTCGTTGATGACAACGGCCTCGCCGCGGGCCACCAACTTGCCGTTAACATAAATTTCCAGGGGCTCACCGGCCAGCTTGTTGAGCTCGACAACCGAACCCTGACCCAGCTGAAGCAGTTCGTTGATGAGCAGCTTGGTGCGGCCCAGCTCAGCAGAAACTTCCAGCGGGATATCCAGAATGAAGTCGAGATCGCGCTTGCCTGTACCGCTGCCAGCCTTGGCCTCGGGGCCCATATCGGTCAGGTCGTAGTCGTGGGTCTGCGTGGAGAGGAACGCCTGTTCCTTCTCGTGCCTGACCTCTTCCTGCTCGGTATCGGCGAGAGCGGCGGCCCACTCGTCAGCCAGTGCTTCGTCGTCGGAACCGACATCTGCGCTGCCTGCGTCGGCGGGGTCGGTTATATTCTCGAGTGCCCCAAGCGGATCATCCGGATCGGGGCCATCGTCACCGCCACCATCCAGCAGGGCGTCAGCCCATTCCTGCGCAAGTTTATCTTGATCTTCGGCCATGTCATTCACCTCGTGAAAACGTTGAACCAGTTGTGACCGTCAAAAAACAGAACGGTCCGCACAGCATTTTGCAAAATGCGTGCTACTGGATGACCATCTCGGTTATATAGACACGTAACACACTGCCTTTACCGATGATTTGGTTTAGGCGGTCCGCCACTTCCTGCTTGAGCTCCACCTTGGCCTGCATGGTGGAGAGGCCGTCATAAGTCTTGCTGGAGAGCAGGAGCAGGAGCGTGTCCTTGATCTTTGCCTCGTACTTGGACAGTGCGGCCTGGGCCTCGGGGTCGCGGACTTCCACTTCGAGGCCGAGCTTCAGATAGCGGCGGCCAAGGGGGTCTGCCAGGTTGACCAGAAATACCGGTAACGGCACCAGCTGGCCTTCCAGGGATTCCAGCGGAGCCTGCTCATCACCTTCAGCCATTTCTTCGGTGGCTGCATCTTCATCGGGCGCAGCCAGAAACATGGTGTAGCCAAAGTAGCCACCCACGCCGAGAAGAATCAGCACCACAAGGATGATGATCCATTTGAGCATTCCGCCCTTTTTTCCTTCTTCTTGTCCGAGATCTTCGTCTGCCATGGCGAACACCTTTTTCTTTTTTTTACATATCAGTCATAGCCCGATTCGCTCGGGTTTTCCAGACAAACTTTAGACTCTGCCCCGTCGCCCAAAGCGTAGAACAGAATCTCTTGAAATCTTGCTTCAGCGTCCATGCCAGCCGATCAGCCTATTGATATCCACCGATAGGCCGGGCGGTCTTGAGCAGTATCTCCACCCGCCGGTTCATGTCCGACGTCACCGGACGCCCCGACTCGTCTACCACCGGGAAATCACCGCCATAAGCCGACAGGGAGAAGCGTTCGTTAGGCACTCCAGCAGAAACCAGAAACGTCAGGACGGACAGGGCACGATCTCCTGACAGCTGCAACGGCGTCTCCGTGTTGTCCGTGGCGTCCGTGTAGCCCGCGATGTTAATGGGGGCCGGAGTATGCGTCATCATGGGTACCAGCCGATCAATCAGGAACTCCCCTTCAGGGCTCAGCACGCTGGAGCCCGGCTCGAACAGCAGCTTGTCCGTGAAGACCAGCGCCACGCCATCATTCTTGGCCAGAATCTCAAGGTTCTTGTCCAGATCCTGCTTGTCGATTTCCTCGGGCAACACGTCATCGGGAAAGAGCAGGTCCTTGATACGATTCTTCTTGTCGAGCACTTCCCACGGCTTCTCCATGAGGTCCACGACCAACCGTTCCTTGGCGTTCACCCGACCGGAACCGCGCTTGTCCAGCAGACCGAGGTCGGCAGTGTGGAGCGTCACCCGGGTCAGGATGGCATTATCCATGGACGACATGGTGAGCAACAGCACGAAAAAGGTCAGCAGCAATGTGACCAGATCCGAGAAGGTCACCAGCCACAGCGCCAGAGGCGGACAGGTTTCCTTTTTCTTCCTGGCCATGGCTACTCCAGTCCCTCAGGGGCTGAGAGGTCAAACTCAAACCCGTCCACATCGGTGGTATTCGCGGGCTGACGCACGGCAGGACTCAGCTGTTGCAGACGCTCTCCAGCATCCAGGCTGCGTTTATCCAGCACGATGTCCACACGCCGGTTCTTGGCCCGGTTCTCAGACGTATTTTGCGGATAGAACGGCTTGTACTTGCCAAAGGCTTCCACCTTGAGCATCTGCGGACGCATGCCGCGATCAATGAGGAACTGGTACACGGCCAGCGTACGGTTCAATGAAATTCTCCAGGAGAGATCCGGATTCTCGGTATCGTCACCCGGTTCGTAATTGATGCCGAGCTCGTCGCGGAGTTCAGACGTGTGTCCTGCCAGGAGCAGCGGATACTGCACCTGTGCGAATACCGGCATAAAACTCTGCAACAGGGCCTGTCCCTGAGGCGAGAGTTCATTACTGTCAGGTGCAAAAAGCAGGGTTGAATTGATGGACAGAATCTGAACGAACCGATTGGACCGGAAGTTGATGTCCTGATCCACGTTCTCCCACTGGAGTTCCTTGAGCGGCTCAAGATCACCTGAATCAATTGGGCCGGGTTCCACGGTCTTACGCGTGTCTTTCTTGGAAAACACCTCGTAACTGGCGTCCTGAAAACCAAAAGTACCGATGATGGAGCCAAGCGCCACCAGCTTGCGCCGGGAGTCGATGGTGGACATGGAGACCAGCAGCACGAAGAAGGTCAGCATCAACGTCATGACGTCAGAGAACGTGATCATCCATGGAGGCATCTCCTCGCAGATCAGCTTTTTCTCTTTCTTAGCCATGACACATCCCCCGGTCAGGGTGGAGGGTTATTCCGAAGCCACGCGATCCTTGGGCGGCATGTAGCTGTTCAGCTTCTCTTCGATGATACGCGGGTTCTCACCCTTGGAGATAGACAGGATACCTTCCATGATCATCTCGCGGAGCAGGACTTCTTCCTTGCTGCGCGCCTTGAGTTTACCCGCCATGGGGTTGAACACGAGGTTGGACAGGATCGCGCCGTAGAGGGTGGTGAGCAGCGCCACCGCCATGGCCGGGCCAATGGTGGAAGGATCGGACATGGTCTGGAGCATCTGCACCAGACCGATAACAGTACCGATCATGCCCATGGCCGGCGCGAGGGTGCCGAGCACGGCGACCACGTCTGCACCGGTGGCGTGACGTTCGCTCAGGTAAGAAATCTCCGTTTCGAGGATTTCCTGAATGGTCTGAGGTTCCAGACCATCAACCGTGAGCTGGAGCCCTTTGCGCATGTAATCGTCGTCGATTTCCTTGATCAGGGGCTCCAGGGAGAGGATACCTTCGCGGCGGGCACGGTTGGCGTAATCCTTGAATCGATCGATGATTTCGGTGGGGGATTCCAGGCTGGAAAAGAACGTGTTCTTGATGACGCCGACCACGCCAATGACATACCCCAGCGGGTAGTTGACCATTGCCGCGCCCAAAGTACCGCCCACGACGATGAGGAACGAAGGGACCGAGATGAAGATGATCAGGCTTGATCCCGACAGAATGGCCGCAACGACCAGACCGAACGAAAGCACGATGCCAATGACAGTTCCGAGATCCATACCAACCGCTTCCTTGCGTTATTTATACCTTCGGAGCCCTGGCCCCGAAAATCCTTGTACCGATTCTCACCAGTGTCGCCCCTTCTTCCACGGCCGGAACAAAGTCTCCGGTCATGCCCATGGAGAGATGCGGCAACTTTTTACCCAGCTGTTTTTCCAACTCATCCTTGAGCTGCCTCAACCGGGCAAAAACGGGCCTCGCCCGCTCGGGTTCATCGAAAAACGGCGGCATCGTCATCAAACCGACGAGTCGCACTCCGTCCATTTCCATGACCTCATCGGCCAGGACGGGCAGATTTTCCACTGTGATTCCGGACTTTTGAACTTCTCCCGCGATGTTCACCTGAATGAGGATGTCCTGAACCACCCCGAGGCTTGAAGCCTTTTTATGCAATGCCTGGGCCAGCTTACGTGAATCCACGCTATGTACCAGCCCGAATTTTCCTGCCACGAACTTGGCTTTGTTGGACTGCAACCCGCCAATGAAGTGCCAGTTGAGGTCCAGATTGACCAGTTCTTCCTGCTTGGCCACAGCCTCCTGAACATAGTTCTCGCCGAAATCCAGCTGGCCGCTTTCGGCCAACGCCCTGACATCACTGGCGGGCTTGATCTTGGAAACCGCCACCAGGGTCACGTCTTCGACCTGTCGGCCCGCTTTCCTGGCCGCTTCGGCCAGATCTTCTTTTACTCGGGCCACGTTCTCGGCCAGTTCCTGCTTTCTTTCGCTCATAATATTCAACAACTCCAGGCCGTAAGCCCTCACAGACCTTATCGACCCGTTTGATATTTAGTTTAATGAATTAATGAAATTTTCCTGATATCGTGCGTGCTGAGTATGCTTATAACATGACTCTGTTACCTGTAACCACCTGATTTTTTGCCTGAAGTAAACCAGTCGAGGAAATGGCAATTTTTTCAGACCATTAAGTCTAGAAATAGTCTACATCGTCACTTTGAACACCAAAAGAGCACTTTTTCCGCAACAGGCTAAAGCCATTATCAAAACGGGACGATAACACGGATCACAAGTCACACGCGACAGGAAGAAGGAGCGACATGAACGAACGGTATCTGCAGATTTTCCAAAACGGCATGAAGGACCAGCTCGAAGAACTGACTCTCGACGAGATGGTGCTGTACATACGCAATCATATTCATTCGTTCCTCATGGACGAAACCATCAGCTTCTGCTTCATTGAACGACTCGCCAACGACCCGGAAACGATAAGGAATCAGAAAGCAAGCGCGGCCCTGCTGTACTTGCTGGACAAGGCCGTTCAGATGCGTCCCTTCCGCCCCGGCCTGTTGGCTGCGGTAGAGAACCTGACGCGCAATCCGCATATTACCCAGCGTATCGGCTTCATGAAAGAGCACAACCAATCCATGGAGATCTACGACCAGATCTCCGCGCTGAATCTCAAGACCGATGCCGAAGACGCCCGGAATTTCATCACTCAGCTCATTCAGGCTCACCCATCACACATCACTGCCGCACAGTTTGCCCTGCATGTGGATCGGCAACTCGGCATCACGCAAGGAGAATGGCGCGAGGCCTTCACCTGCCCGCCCGCCCTCCGCCGTGACTGGGAAGTTGCCCTGTTCCAGCACCACGCAGGGATGAAAGACTATGGCCGCGCCATGGAATTGTGGGACAAACTCAAAAAGCCGAACCTGCGAGAGACCACACTTAATTTTGCCGCCGAAATGTTCGTTGAACAGGGCGACAAGGAGCAGGCACTGGAACTCTATCGAGCCTCCCTTGCCCAAGACCCGCGTCAGACGCCAATCCGCCTGCGCATTCGGGAACTGGAAAATCCTTTTGTTCCGGACACCGCCCTGCTCAACTCCTGCGAGTTCAGCATCTGCGTCTACTCGTGGAACAAGGCGGACATGCTCGGTCAGACCTTGGAAAGTCTAGCAACGACGGATTTAGGCAAAGCAAAAATTCACATCCTGCTCAACGGCTGCACCGACCACAGTCGAGAGGAGGTAGACCGCGTGCTGCCGCTTTTCAAGAATAATGAGGTCAAGCTGCATGAACTGCATGTAAACATTGGCGCCCCTGCTGCGCGCAACTGGCTCATGCATCTGCCGGAAGTGCAGGAAGGCAAGTACATCGCCTTCATCGATGACGATGTGGTCCTGCAAAAGGACTGGCTGGCCCAATTCCTGACCATAGCCGAGGCCGACGATCAGGTCGCCGTGGTGGGATGCAAGATCGTCCATCCGCAGACGCCTTCGCCCTTCCAGTATCTGTATCGACACGTAGCGTTGGCCACCCACGGTCTCCTTAAGCTCTCCATCCCTGCGCCGCCGGACCAATACGACAACGGCGTGTACGATGTCATTCGCGAGACCCGGAGCGTCATGGGCTGTCAGCACCTGCTGCGCACCAGCGCGGTGAACAAGATTCCTGCGGGCTTCGACATTCGCTTCTCCCCTTCACAGGTGGACGACATGGATCACGACATGGCCCTCTGCCTTGAAGGGTACAAGGTCATGTATTGCGGCACGGTCACCTGCCAGCACCATCAGGGCAGCGGGATATCGCTCATCTATGCACAGGAATGGAATGCCTCCCGTACCGGCAACGCCATGGGCAATGACATCAAGTTCTTCTTCAAACACTTCGATCACATGGAGCGGATGCAGGCGCTGGACAGCCTGAGTCTCGGCGAGGACGTGCCGCTTCCGGACTTCTAGGTCACTAGGGAAACATACATACGCAGAAAGGGGACCGGTGTGCGCCGGCCCCCTTTCTTTACGGAGGAAACCCAATTGTCGCTAGGCTGGCGCGACAATGGAGTGGACAGTACGGACGAGCTCGGCTTCGCCCTGTGCGGCGTAGATTTCGTACAGGGACATGATGGGAGCCTGAGAGAAAACATAATTGCGGAACTGGTTGAACGGCTTTTTGGTCAGGTCGCCCTCGGAGATGCCGTAGTCACGCACGGCCACCTTGCCCATGACCGGAATGATCCATTTGGCAGCCGGAACGGTCAGCACCCAGTCGTGGTCGCCGAGGTGGGTCACGAACCCTTCCTGACGACGCGGCAGGGGCAGGGTCTTGCCTCCCTTTTCCAGCAGTCCATATTTCACGGGATCGACTCCTGCGATGATGGACGCGGCCTGAATCCAGCCCACCACCTGTGCTTCGTCTTCGGGAGTACGGGGATGATTGTGGGCACATGCCTGCGCCACACAGACCTCGGCGGGCAGGCCGCGCACGATGGACTCGGCCACACCGAGAGGGTGGTGTTCGCCAGTACCGGCCAATTTCTGCTCGCCACGGGATTCACCGTTCTTGTCCCACTGGAAGACCCACGGCTTGTGCAGATCGTGAAGCACCTGCGCCGCGATGACCACGTCGCGGTCCAGCATGTAGCTATAGACGTCGCGGTAGCCATCATAGAGGGCCATGGACACGCGCACATTCAGGTCGGTGTGGGTGGCGAGACCGCCGGGGTAGGAATGGTGACTCTGGTAGCCGCTGCCCGGGGCGGAATAGAAAGGTTGAGGAGCCTCGGAGTAACTGGAAACCGGCGGCAGAAAATCTGCTTCCTTTACGCCTTTGATGAGCCCTTTGGAGGACAGTTCCTTGTAGATGGCTTTCTTGTCGGAACGCCCCATGCCCTTGGTCAGGGTCGGCACGGGATTCTCCAGAATGGCTTCCACACGATGACGGATGGCGGGGTTGCGAATCTCGGCCGCGGCATGACGGACGTTGCGCCACGATGCGGTCACGGCACCGGAAGCCTCGGCCATCTCCACCGGGGTCATCTCCATACATTTGGAGAGGGAAGTGCAGGAAGTGGCGGCAAAAGAGGGAGCGGACACGGAAGTCACGGCAGCGGCAGCCCCAACAGCCACGCCCAGCTTCAGAAAATCACGACGGTTCAAGATATCAGCAGACATGACAATCTCCTTTCAAACAAATTGGTTATCGATCCCTCTTTCTAGGGTTAAACCAGACTGTTTTCCCAACGATTCCGTGGCGAAGATGTCCAGGCTGCGACAATGACGTGAACATACTGTCACATATCAAAACAACTGTTTGATTTTCAGAAATTTACTCCAGTAGCAGTTCTTTTTACTGCAGCACCTCCTTAGCAACCAAAATAATTGCATAAAAAACCTCTCCACCCCATGAAAAAGAGAGAAAAGATCCATTACAGAACCGGGAAAATAACACAATTCACCTATTATCTATATATAGAGGCTTGACTACCTGCCGTTTCTACGTGCATACGACCCCATCAAAGGAGTGTCGCAGGGCTATTGCCCTCGGCCCAATCATTTAATCGGTCGTTGAGGCGGTTGTGTTTCCCCCAACAGTGCGGCCAAGAGTGAAAGCATGCCGAAAGATTTAATCATCGTTGAGTCCCCTGCCAAAGTTAAAACCATCTCCAAATTCCTTGGAAAGGATTACATCGTGGACGCCTCTGTCGGTCACGTCCGTGACCTGCCCACCCGCGATCTGGGTGTGGATGAGGAGAACGACTTCGCCCCGCAGTATGAAGTCATCAAAGGCAAGGAGGACGTGGTCAAACGTCTGAAGGCCGCAGCAAAGAAGGCGGACACCGTCTTCCTCGCTCCTGACCCCGACCGCGAGGGTGAGGCCATTGCGTGGCACGTTGCCGAGCTGATCAAGCCGGTGAACGAAAATGTACGCCGCATCACCTTCAACGAAATTACCGCCCGTGCGGTCAAAGCGGCCCTTGAGGACGCACAGGAACTCAACGAGGACCTGTTCGATTCCCAGCAGGCTCGCCGTATCCTTGACCGTCTGGTGGGTTATAAGATTTCCCCCATCCTCTGGAAAAACGTCAAACGAGGCATCTCGGCCGGTCGAGTCCAGTCCGTTGCCCTCAAGATTCTGGTGGAGCGCGAAAAGGAACGCCGTGCATTCCGGGCCGACGAATACTGGCCGTTCAAGGTATTGCTCGAAGGCACCAACCCGCCGCCCTTCTGGATGGACCTGCACAAGCTGGAAGAGAAGGCCGTCAAGCCGGGCGTCAACCACATCGGTACTCAGTCCGAGGCCGAGACCTTGCAGGAAGAGCTGGAGAACGGCGAGTTCAAGGTGGACTCCGTGCAGGAGAAGCAGCGCAAGCGCTCTCCCCTGCCGCCGTACATCACCTCCACCCTGCAGCAGGACGCCAACCGTCGCATGGGCTATTCTGCCAAACGCACCATGTCCATTGCCCAGCGCCTCTACGAAGGTGTTGAGCTCGGCGCGCGCGGCACCACCGCTCTGATCACTTACATGCGTACCGACTCAGTCCGTATTGCCAAGGATGCGCAGGACGCGGCCAAGCAGTTGATCCTCGACAAGTTCGGCGGCGACTACTATCCGCCCAAGACCCGCAATTTCAAAACCAAGGGCGGCGCACAGGACGCGCACGAAGCCATCCGCCCTGTTGACGTCACCATCACTCCGGACGACGTCAAATCCTATCTCCCGGCCGAGCAGTACAAGCTCTACCGCCTCATCTGGCAGCGTTTCGTCGCTTCCCAGATGGCTGTGGCGACCTTCTGGGACACCACGGTTCTGGTCAAGGCTCCCCGCACCCAGTGGCGCGCCAAGGGCGAGCGTCTGCTCTTCCCTGGCTTCCTGGCTGCCATGGACAAGGCCAAATCCGAAGACGACACCGAGCTGCCCAAGCTGGCCGAAGGCGACGTCCTCAATCTCAACGAGCTGAAGAAAGAACAGAAGTTCACCCAGCCGCCGCCGCGCTTCTCTGAAGCCTCGCTGGTCAAGACGCTGGAAGAACTCGGCATCGGACGCCCCTCCACCTACGCGGCCATCATCTCCACTCTGCTGGATCGTGAGTACGCCCGTCAGGAAGAGAAGCGTTTCGTGCCCACGGAACTCGGTTTCACTGTTTCCGATCAGCTCTCGGAACACTTCCAGGCCCTCATGGATGTCGGCTTCACCGCGCAGATGGAAAATCTCCTCGATGACGTGGCCGCCGGCAAGCAGGACTGGATCAGGCTCCTCAATGACTTTGGTGGCGACTTCTATCCCACGCTGGATAAAGCCCGCACCGAGATGGCCCGCTCGCAGCAGGAAACCGACATCATGTGCGAGAACTGCGGCAAGCCCATGGCCATCAAGTTCGGCAAGACCGGCGAGTTCCTTGGTTGCACCGGCTTCCCCGCCTGTCGCACCATCAAGAACTTCACCCGCGACGAGCAGGGCAACATTCAGGTCGTGGAACGCGAGAAGCCCGAAGATACCGGCGTCAAGTGCGACAAGTGCGGACGCCCCATGGCCATCAAGCAGTCCCGCCGTGGCGAGTTCCTCGGCTGTACCGGCTATCCGGACTGCAAGAACATCGTCAACTTCGAGCGCGACGAGAACGGCAAGATCAAGGTCATCGAATCCGAGAAGCCCAAGGTTGTCGGCACCTGTCCCGAATGCGGCGGCGAACTGCTCCTCAAGAAGGCGCGCACCGGCTCCCGCTTCATCGCCTGCTCCAACTACCCGGATTGCACCTACGCCGCGCCCTTCTCCACAGGCGTGCCCTGTCCCAAGGAAGGCTGCAAAGGCGAGCTGGTCGAGAAGTCCTCGCGCCGAGGCAAGCTCTTCTACTCCTGCTCCACCTACCCGCAGTGTGATTACGCTGTCTGGAACTGGCCCATCAACGAGCCATGTCCCAAGTGCGAGCATCCGATCCTCACGCGCAAGACGACCAAAGACAAGGGCGAGCACATCGCCTGCCCCAAGAAGGGTTGCGGTTACACCCGGCCCATCGAAGGCGAAGAAGAAAAATAACAAACAAGGCCCGGAGCAAACGCTCCGGGCCTTGTTCTTTTCATATATGCTGGCGCGATCTTAGGTGCTGACCGAATTCAAGACCACTGACAGGGTCTTGAACCAGAACTCCACCTCATCACCGCTTTGCAGGGCCAACTCCTTGGCGCTGCTGCCGGAAACAAGCGCACAGATGTCCGTGCCATCCTCAAGGCGCGCCACCACCTCCGCAATGACCGGAGACTCGACCACTCGCAACACCGTTCCCTTGAACCGGTTGCGGGCGCTCCCGGTCGCAACCTCGCCACACCGCACCACATTCACCAGCGGCGCTTTCACCGTGGCCACGACAGGGCTGCCCTTCAGCAGCTTGAGATTTTCCAGACTGTCACGGGTAATGACCGCCCTGATGGTCAGTCCTGAACGCGTCTCCAAGGCTACCTCGGCCATGACCGCGTCTTTTCGGACTTCCGTGATGTGCCCGACGAAGGAATTTCGCGCACTGGTCTTGTTGCGCATGGTCTCGTGCGCGTTGTGCATGATGGAGCGCATGTCCTCTGACGAGAATAGCTGAAAGTTGGCCGTCAGGTTGAGGGAGGACTGCCCCAGCACCTCTTTGACCACCGTGATAGGCACGCCGATGCGCAACATCTCGATGGCCTTGGTGTTACGCAGGACATTGGGTCCGGCCAGCTCCCGCGGCAGGTCGCACTCCTTGCCGCGCGCATAGCAAACCCGGCGGAAATAGCCGGGGTCGACATGAAAGAAATCCCCCCGCGCACCGCACCCCATGGGGCCATCCAGCACATCCATGATGTTTGCCAGCACTTCCTCGGGGATCGGGACCACACGTTCCCTCTCGGACGGGCCGAGGCGTACGGAGGAATTCCGGGTATCGAAACAACTCCTGTCATCCAGCGACAGCACCTCGCCAAGCCGCGCCCCGGTATGACGAATCAATTGAAAAATGAGCCACATTCGGGTCCGGGCCAACGTGCTGTCCGCCCGCTTGGCGTCCTTGACCCAATGCAGAAAGGCGTCTTCGAGCATCCCAAGCTGTTGAGGCTCAAGATACTTGATGTCTTCGGAAACACTGAAACATTCTCTCGGGCAAACGCCGCCCAGGGGCTTTTTCTCGATCATCATCAACCTATGAACAGTCACTCATTTATCAATTCGCGTGACACCATTGTGCCATTATCGCCTTGAACATAGTGAATGAGGGGCCAACATACAAGTTTGACACAACATTTACCCCAAAGTCCGCTCATTTAATGGAGAGTCGTATCAATTTCATGTCTGAAGAGAGGAGTCCGATGTCCATGTTCAAAAGATTGTTTTCCCTTGTAGCCCTGCTGTGCCTGTTCGCAGGCACCGCCCACGCCGGTTCCGTCAATATAGCCTGCGCTGCCAACTTCACTTCCCCCATGAAGGAGCTGGCCGCGCTGTACGAAAAGTGTACCGGCACAACCGTCAAATGCACCTTTGGTTCCACGGGCATGTTGTATGGTCAAATCACCAAAGGGGCGCCCTACGATCTCTTCTTCGCTGCTGACGAAAAACGTCCTGCCCTGCTTTTCAAGGATGGACGCTCCGAACAGCCGAAGCTGTATGCCAAAGGAAAAGTTGTTCTGTGGACCGGCAAAAAGGAACTTGCCTCCTTCTCTGACTGGAAATCCGCTGTAGCCTCACCGCAGGCCAAGGTTGTTGGCATCGCCAACCCCAAGACCGCCCCGTATGGCCTGATGGCTGAAGAGGCCATGGCCGCCAACGGCCTGACCGCCACGGTCAAGCCCAAGCTCGTCTTTGGAAAGAACGTTGGAATGACATTCCAGTACGCTTACTCCGGCTCCGCTGACATGGCTTTCATCGCCCTGTCACAAGCCTTGTCTGACAAGGGCGCTGACGGCAAATACTGGACCGTGTCCGACGCCGGTCTGGTTCATCAGGCCGCCTGTATTCTGAAGAAGGAAAATACCGACGCCGCGCTCTTCCTGAACTGGCTCAACACACCCGCAGCAAAGAAGATCATCACGCGTTACGGGTATGAGTAGCCTCGACACGACATCGCTCCTGGTCACGGGCCGCCTCGCCCTGGCTGTTACTCCTATCTTGCTTGTCGTATGCATGCCGCTGGCATACTGGCTCGCGACCGGGAGCATGCGCGGAAAACGGTATATAGAAGCCGCCTGCAATCTTCCTATGGTGTTACCCCCAACGGTGCTTGGATTCGGCATGCTCATTGTCATGAGCCCGAGTTCCCCGTTGGGGGGCTTGTGGATGGACCTGACGGGCTCCCAGTTGCCCTTCTCGTTCTCGGGACTGGTCATCGCCTCGCTTGTCTACAGCCTGCCCTTTGGCGTGCTTCCCATGCGGGCGGCCTTCGAGAAGATCGACAACGGCATCATTGAGGCGGCTCGATGCTCGGGCCTGACGTACAGCCAGACATTCCTTCATGTGATTCTGCCCAACGCCAAGGGCGGCATCACGGCCTCGGCAGCCCTGATCTTCGCCCACACGGTCGGAGAATTCGGCGTGGCCCTGATGATCGGCGGCTCCATCCCGGGCGAAACCCGGGTCGCCTCCATCGCCATCTTCGAGCACACAGAAATGCTGGATTACGGCACCGCCGGACTGCTCTCCCTAGTCCTCATGGTGGTGAGCTATGCGGCCCTGCTTTATATCGGCAAGCAGGGCCAGCCCGTATACAGGCAGCCATCGTCGCCAAAACGAAATCAGGCCACACTACGAACTGCGCGGCCTGTCAGCTGTAGAGAGACACTGCCCTCTTCCATGGAGGGCTGAGTACACAAAGGCACAAAAAAGGGCGGCCGTTTCTCAACGGCCGCCCTTTTTGATTGATTTACCAGTCCAGATCCAACTTCTCGCCCACGATCTCAAGCACTCCGCCGCAAGCCACGAAATCGGCGAGATGCGCGACGTCTTCGGCCATGTAGCGGTCATGCTCGACAACAGGGAAGAGCTTCCTGTCCGTGAGCACATCAAAGAGATGCTCGCAGGCCGGGCTGAACTTCTTCTCCTCGTCAGTAAGGGGATGTTCACGGAGCACACAGGCGTCGAAGAAGACCCCCTTGCCCTGCCCGTTCATGCGGTGTTTCAAATTACCAAGTTCTTCGTCCACCCAGCTGGGCAGTTCTGCTTCAGTAGGGATGGTGTCGAGATGCTTGCGAATGGCGATACCCTGCAAAATGAAGGCAAGCTCGATGGCGAGGATGTGGTTTGCCTTGGGCAGCGTCTTGAGGAGACGAACGGCAAGTCCGGTCCCCATGGACACATGGTCTTCCTGCCCGGAGTTGGTGGAAATGTTGAACAGATGGCTCGGCATGGAATCGCCCCAGATGGAGTTGAGGAGCGAGGCTGACGCGTATTCGAGCATCATCATGCCGGAAGAGATGGAGTTCTCGTCCTTGGACAGGCCGGGCCACTTGAGGTCACGGCCGAGCCCCTTGTTCTTGGTGGGATCGACAAAGCGGACCGAACGCTGATGGGCCAGCGAAGCCATGACGCCGAGCGCCTGCATGAGGGAATAGACATGCACGGCCACGGGCATGCCATGGAAATGGCCGCCGGAGACCACGTCAATGTGGTTGCCGTCTTCGTCAGGCAGCAGGATCGGATTGTCGGTGGCGGAGTTTGCCTCGATGACGAGGGACTTCTCAGCCTGATCAATGAGATCGTGGGCCGAACCAAGCACCTGCGCAGCGCAACGGATGTTGTACGGGTCCTGTACCTGCCCGTCTGTCTTGAAATCGCGGTGCGCGTTGCGGATGGGCGAGTCCTGCATGAGTCGCCAGATCCAGTCGGCCACGCGGGTGGAGCCGGGATGTGGCCGCACGGCGTGGAAGTCTGCACGGTAGTAAGTATCAGGTGCAAGCATGACCTGCGCGGTCAGTGCGGAGTTGATGGCTGCCGTCTTGAGCATCACCTTGAGGCGATGGCAGACATACAGGCCGATGGCGTTCATGAACTGGACACCGTTGGTCAGGGCCAACCCTTCCTTCATCATCAGCTTGATGGGCTTGAGCCCGGCGCGGGTCATGGCGACCTCGGTAGGAATCATCTCACCTTCGTAGAACACCTTGCCGCGGCCGATGACCACCATGGCGATATGGGACAACGGCGCAAGGTCGCCGCTGGCACCAACGGAACCGAGCTCGGGGACCACTGGCGTGATGCCCGCGTTGAGCAAATCGAGGATCGCTTCGACCAGCTCTGGGCGAATGCCGCTGAAGCCCCGAGCCAGTGAATTGGCGCGCAGCAGCATGGTAATGCGTACCACGGTCTCGTCCATGGGCTCGCCCGCTCCCACGGCATGGGAGAGGATCAGGTTCTCCTGCAGGTCAGCCAGATGCTCGGATTTCACGGCCAGGTCCACGTTGTGGCCGAAGCCTCTATTGAAGCCGTAGGCCGGGAATTCCTGCTCGGTGATGGCGTGTTCAATCTGTGCGCGACGCTCTGCGAGCATTTCACGAGTGGCGGCAGAGAGTACCGCCTTGGCTTTACCGGTTCCCACGGCCACGATGTCGGCCAGTGTCAGGGACCGGGTATGATCAATGCTGATGTTCATTATATATAAACCTCCGGCCTACTGTTGGCCGAACATGAATGTGTAGAGAGTAAGCGCCGCCAGACGGGAAGTACGGTCGTCCACGTCAAAGGCCGGATTGACTTCCGTGATTTCGAACACGGCGGTCCTGCCATGCTTGCGGCAACGGTCTGCGAAATAGAGCAGGCCCTTGGATGACAATCCAACGGATGCAGGAGCGGAAACGCCCGGCGCATCGGCGGCCTTGACCGAATCCATATCCAGCCCGGCAAACAGTGGCATGCCCCTCAGACGCTCAAACAGATCATAAAAATACTTGTTCGGTCCCTTGGATTGGATAGTGGACAGCGTCTCCACATGCACTCCCAGAGCTTCGGCATCTTCCATGTATCTGGGCGAATTGGCCCACGGCTGGTTGGCGATCTCATACAGGTTGGTGGGTTTCAGATGCCCACCGTCGATGAGGTTGCGATACGGGGTGCCGGAATGGATAACGTCGGATTTACGCATATCCAGATGCGCGTCCACATTGATGGCCGCGAAGCCGGGATGCACCTCGCTCACGGCCCGTGCATCCGGGAAGGAAATATCATTGCCGCCACCCAGCACCATGACAATTTTACCATCGCCCAGGGCATGGCGCACCACGGCGTGCAGGGTGTCATGCATCTCTTCCAGACTGCCGACAGGCACGTCGCCAAGGTCGAGCAGGCGCACATTGCCGTTCCGCACAGGCGGCTTGAGCTTGTAGAGGAAACGGCGCACCGTCTCGGGAGCCTGCGCCGCGCCCGGCCGTCCGCCGTTGCGTTTGACGCCCTCGTCCTGCGGACAACCGATCAGCACATGGGTGGCGAGGCCGTAGTCGTCCTCGTCAAAGGAAACCACGTCACCCATGAGAACATCCATGGGATCATGGGAAGACTGCGGCGCTGCTGGCCGCACAAGCGTCTTTTCCGGTGCCTTGGGGGTCATGACAGCCTCCCTTGCTTGATCACGCCGTAAACGTGGTTTTCTCCGTAAAAATAGCTCATCTCACGGTAGTCCGCACAGGTCAGGAGCAGCAGGTCCGCCTGCCAGCCCTTTTCGATGCAGCCCACCTTGTCCAGCCTGAGGGCATAGGCCCCGTTCTGTGTGGCGCTGGCCAATGCCTCGGGCACGGCCACGCCCATGCGCATGCAGGCCAGTGACATGACCATCTGCATGTTCAGGGACATGTTGGAGCCCGGGTTGAAATCCGAGGCCAGTACAGGGATGCACCCGGAATCGATGATTGATCGGCCCGGCGCAAACGGGATATCGAGAAACAGGGAAACGCCCGGCAGCATGACACAGCCCACATCGGACTGGGCCAGCGCGGCCACTTCGGCCTCGCCCAGCACTTCCAGATGGTCCACTGAGGCCGCTCCCATTTCAATGGCCGCTTCGATGCAGCCGATGGAGTGGAACTGATTGGCGTGGAGGCGTGGTATCATGCCCGCCTCGCGGGCACTTTCGAGGATGCGAACCGACTCTTCGGGCGTAAAATATCCCTGCTCGCAGAAGACATCACAGAACTTTGCCGCTCCGGCGGCCTGCGGCATCATGTCGAGCAGTTGCGAAATGTAGTCCGCCTTGTCCATGCCTTTGGGCACGGCGTGTGCGCCGAGGAAGGTGGGAATCAGGTCAACCGGATGTTCTTCATTGAGCTCGACCACCACTTCCAGCATCTTGAGTTCGGTTTCCGGATCCAGCCCGTAGCCCGACTTCACTTCCATGGTGGTGGTCCCCTGTCGCAGGGCACGGTTCAAGCGCGCACGAGCCTGCTCCTTCAATTCATCCTTGGAAGCCTCGCGCGTGGACTTCACGGTGCTGGCAATTCCACCGCCCTGCGCTGCAATCTCTTCATAGGTGGCTCCGGCAGTACGCATGGCGAACTCGTCCGCCCTGTTTCCGCCAAAAACCAGATGAGTGTGACTGTCCACAAAGCCCGGCACAACCGCCCTGCCCGTAGCATCAATCACTTCTGCACCGTCCGCTTCAGCGCGGAAGGACAATTCTTCCAGCGGACCGATGGCTTCAATGGAGCCGTCCACGATGTATATGGATTCGCCAGTACGCACCGACAAATCCTTCAGCCCCTCGCCCCGGATGATGCCCGGACGAGGACTGACTATCTGACTGGGATTCTTGATCAGTAATGCCGCCATGTTCCTCTCCAAAAAGATTGAGAAGGAAACCGGGGGAGCCTTTGCAAGCAGTCCCCCGGTCTTCTTTATCCCAAACTATTTGATCATGGGCAAGTTGAGGCCCTTTTCCTTGGCGCAGTTGATGGCCTTTTCATAGCCGGCATCTGCGTGGCGCATAACGCCGGTCGCGGGATCATTGTACAGTACGCGGTTGATCTTGGCGTCGGCCTCTTCGGAGCCGTCGCAGAGCATGACCAGGCCGGAGTGCTGGGCATAGCCCATGCCCACGCCGCCGCCGTGGTGGAAGGAAACCCAAGTGGCGCCGGAAGCGCAATTGAGCAGGCAGTTGAGCAGCGGCCAGTCGGAAACAGCGTCGGAGCCGTCCTTCATGCCCTCGGTCTCGCGGTTCGGGCTGGCCACGGAACCGGAGTCGAGGTGATCACGACCGATGACAACGGGGCCCTTGAGTTCGCCGTTACGGACCATTTCATTGAAGGCGAGACCAACGCGGTGACGGTCACCGAGGCCGACCCATGCGATACGGGCGGGCAGTCCCTGGAAATGGATGTGCTCCTGCGCCATGTCGATCCAGTTGTGCAGATGCGGATCGTCAGGGATCAGTTCCTTGACCTTGGCGTCGGTCTTGTAAATGTCTTCAGGATCGCCAGACAGCGCCACCCAGCGGAACGGGCCGTGGCCAGTGCAGAAGAGGTCGCGCACGTAGGCGGGCACGAAACCAGGGAAGTCGAATGCGTCCTTGAGGCCCATGTTGAAGGCTTCCTGACGGATGTTGTTGCCGTAGTCAAAGGTGGGGATGCCCATCTTCTGGAAGTCCAGCATAGCCTGCACATGCGGCACCATGGACTCGCGAGCAGCCTGCATGACGCCTGCCTCATCGGTCTTCTGGCGTTCTTCCCACTCTTCCACGGTCCAACCTGCGGGCAGGTAACCGTTGAGCGGATCGTGAGCAGAGGTCTGATCAGTGACTGCATCGGGACGGACACGGTCCTTGACCAGCTGGGGGTAAATTTCGGCTGCGTTACCGAGGACGCCGACAGTGACGGCTTCGCCCTTGGCGCAGGCTTCGCGGATGATTTCCAGACCGTGTTCGAGGGAATCAGCCTTCATGTCGATGTAACCGGTATCAAGACGCTTCTGAATTCGGCTTTCGCGACACTCGATGGCGAGCATGGAGGCACCGGCGAACTTGGCTGCAAGGGGCTGAGCGCCGCCCATGCCGCCAAGACCAGCGGTCAGTATCCACTTGCCCTTAAGGTCGCCGTTGTAGTGCTTGCGGCCCATGGAGACAAACGTCTCGTACGTGCCCTGCACGATGCCCTGAGAGCCGATGTAAATCCAGCTGCCAGCGGTCATCTGACCGAACATCATCAGGCCCTTGCGGTCCAGCTCGTTGAAGTGTTCCCAGTGCGCCCAGTGAGGGACGAGGTTGGAGTTGGCGATAAGAACACGGGGGGACGTCTTGTGAGTCTTGAACACGCCCACGGGCTTGCCGGACTGGATGAGCAACGTATCGTCGTCTTCCATGGTCTTGAGGGTCTCAAGAATGGTATCGAAGCACTCCCAGTTACGGGCTGCTCGGCCGATGCCGCCGTAAACGATCAGGTCTTCTGGCTTTTCAGCCACCATGGGGTCCAGATTGTTCTGGATCATGCGGAACGGCGCTTCGAGCTGCCAGCTCTTGCAGGAAAGATCAGTGCCCTGAGGGGCGTGGATGACTCGTTTGGACATGGATACCTCGTCTCGGTTTAGGTGCCGGGCGTGAACACGCCGCCGAAGCTGTACCGCGATGCGGGATACAATAGCTCGGCATAGGAGACCAGACGGTCGCCCGACCAAGTTTTACGCTTGAGCAGCAGGCAGGGATCGCCTGCCCGTATTTCGAGAAAGTTCTGCTGCTCCTGATTAGGGAGTGCAGCGGTCAACTCATGCTCCGCCTTTTGCAGCGGAGCTTCCTGAGAAAGATAACGGGAAGGCGAACAGGTGGTGAAATCCACTGTCAGGTAGCCGGGCACCATGTTGAGATCCACCCAGCGATTTTCCAACTGAAGTGGTTCACCGTTTTCGTAATGAACGATGATGGAGTGCGCGATGCTGGCAATGGGAACGCCGCCAAAAACATGGCTCAGCCGTGCAGACTGGTTGGCGTACCCTACATGCTTGACCTCATTGTAATAGGTCCCGCCGCGCTCCTTGATCTCGACCACGATGTCACGAACCGTGAGCAGTTCACTACGAGGGATCCGCTTTGCCACAAAAGTGCCTCTTCCACGCTCACGCAGCAGGTGGCCTTCAGCGGCAAGCTCTTTTACAGCTCGATGCACCGTCATGCGACTGGCCGAAAAGAGCGACATCAACTCCGCTTCAGAAGGAATTTTCTGACCGGTAATCCATGCCCCGTTCCGGATACGGGTCAGGATGAAGTCGCGAATCTGTAGTGATTTGTTCTGTTTTGCCATACTGTTATCTAACTTATATACGTTTAGATTAAATGTATATACATTTAATCGTTTCTCAGGTCAAGATGAGGGCATGTCCAACGCTCAATTCCTGACCTCAAAACCCTTGCCACAAACGAGTCAATACTGCGTGGTACTCCTATAGTCACACACTGGCAATGAGAGTTTGCCTATACATATGATTACACCTGCATAGACATATTTTGGGGATTATTTTTTTTGTGAGAGATACCCTTTCACCAAGGCAAAAGAAAAAGGGCAGTCCTTGCGGACTGCCCTCTTGTATCAGGGTGTAGGGTCGGGTCTTGCTGCTAGCAGGTACCTGCGGACTTGCCGGAGGACTTGCAGCTGATGCGAGAGATTGCTCTGCGCAGTGCTGCCTGGTTGCGAGCGGCGTCGACCTTTGCCTTGGCCTTGGCGGAACGCTCTTCAGCGCGGCCTTTGGCCTTCTGGGCACGGTCTTCATCGATCTCGGTAGCCATTTCAGCAACTTCGGCGAGGATGGTCACCTGATTGTTACTGATTTCGGCGAATCCACCGGAGACGAAGACGTAGTATGCCTTGCCGTTTTGTTTATAGAAGAGATTGCCGATTCCCAGGGCGGACAGGAAGGGAACGTGGTTTGCCAGGACACCAAATTCACCCATGATGCCCGGGGCTCCAACGTATTCCACTTCTTCCGACAGAACCTTGCGGTCGGGAGTGACGATCTCGAGTTTCAGCGTATTAGCCATGAGCTACCTCGCTTACTTCTTGGCTTTTTCGATGGCTTCCTCGATCGGGCCGCACATGTAGAAGGCCTGCTCGGGCAGGTCGTCGTACTTGCCGTCCAGGATGTCGCGGAAAGCCTGAACAGTGTCTTCGGTCTTAACGTAGACACCAGCAACACCGGTGAAGACCTCAGCAACGTGGAACGGCTGGGACAGGAAGCGCTGGATGCGACGAGCGCGAGCAACAGTCTGCTTATCATCGTCGGACAGTTCGTCCATACCGAGAATGGCGATGATGTCCTGCAGGTCCTTGTACTTCTGGAGCACGGACTGAACTTCACGAGCGGTGTTGTAGTGAACATCGCCGAGAACCTCGGGAGAGAGGATACGGGAGGTGGAGTCCAGCGGGTCAACTGCAGGGTAGATGCCCAGCTCAGCGATCTGACGGGACAGAACGAGGGTACCGTCAAGGTGAGCAAAGGTGGTTGCAGGTGCGGGGTCAGTCAAGTCATCAGCAGGGACGTAAACAGCCTGAACAGAGGTAATGGAACCCTTGTTGGTGGAGGTAATACGTTCCTGCAGACCACCGAGGTCAGTACCCAGAGTAGGCTGGTAACCAACTGCGGAAGGCATACGACCGAGGAGTGCGGATACCTCTGCACCGGCCTGGGTGAAGCGGAAGATGTTATCAACGAAGAGGAGCACATCCTGGCCTTCTTCGTCACGGAAGTACTCAGCGCAGGTCAGTGCGGTCAGAGCAACACGAGCACGGGCTCCCGGAGGCTCGTTCATCTGGCCGTAAACCAATGCGGCTTTCTCGAGAACGCCAGCGTCCTTCATTTCGTGGTAAAGGTCGTTACCTTCACGGGTACGCTCACCAACACCTGCGAACACGGAGATACCACCGTGCTGCTTAGCGATGTTGTTGATCATTTCCATCAGAATAACGGTCTTACCAACACCGGCGCCGCCGAAGAGGCCCATCTTACCACCCTTCGGGAAGGGGATCAGAAGGTCAACGACCTTGATGCCGGTTTCCAGCAGCTCAACCTTGGTGGACTGCTCGGTGAAGGCGGGGGCGTCACGGTGAATGGGGAGACGCTTTTCGCAAGGAACAGGACCCATTTCATCAGCGGGCTCACCGCAGACGTTCATGATGCGGCCCAGGGAGCCGGATCCGACGGGAACGGTGATCGGAGATTCGAGGTCAACTGCTTCCATGCCGCGAACGAGACCTTCGGTAGCGTCCATGGCGATGGTGCGAACAACGTTGTTACCCAGATGCTGCGCAGTTTCGCAGATCAGGATAGGAGCGTCAGTGTTGTTGGGGTTTTTAATCTCCAACGCAGACAGAATGTTGGGAAGATTCCCTTCGGCAAATTCGACGTCGACAACGGCGCCGATTACCTGAACGATTTTACCAGTATTAGCCATTTTTCATAGCCCCCTTTTATCCTTTCAGCGCTTCCACGCCGCCGACAATGTCCATAAGATCGCCAGTAATGGCGGCCTGCCTTGTCTTGTTGAAGAGCAAGGTCAGGGTGTCCGTCAGTTCATCACACGCCTTGGTGGCGTTATCCATCGCTGCCATACGAGCTGCGTGCTCGGAGCAGGAGGTGTCGAGCAGGCCACGGTAGACCTGGACTTTGATGAAGCGGGGCAGCAGCTCAGCGAGCAGGCCCTCAACAGACGGTTCGTACAAGTAGTCACCTGCGCCGCCTTCGCCTTCGGACTCTTCCTGTGCTGCCATGGGCAGAAGCTGCAGAGTCGTGGCGGGCTGCTTGGCCATGGAGATGAACTCACCGTAGCAGATGTGGACTTCGTCCAGTTCACCGGAAACGTAGCCGGCGATCAGTTCGTTACCAACGCTGGCAGCCAGATTGAAGTCGAACTTGCTCATGGCGTCAGCTTCTGCTCGCACCATTTCAAATTCGGTCTTCTTAAAGACGTCGCGGGCTTTCTTACCGATGCAGTACATTTTGACTGCTTTGCCCTCGGCGGCTTTGGCCTTGGCCAGCTTCATGGCCTTATTGATGATATTGACATTAAATGCGCCACAGAGGCCGCGGTCGGAAGTGGTGACCATGATACCCACGGTCTTTACTTCGTCCCGGACTTCCAGCAGCGGATGTACCGATTCGTCAGCGCCGGCTGCCAAGTCCCCAAGCATCTCGTAAAACTTGTCCGCATACGGACGGAAGCGTTCGATACGCTCCTGTGCGTTGCGCAGTTTTGCCGAGGCGACCATGTTCATCGCCTTGGTGATCTGCTTGGTTTTCTTGACGCCAACAATCTGATTTTGGACGTCTCTTAACGAAGCCATTCGTTACCCCTTAGTTAAGCGCTGAAGCCTTTCTTGAACTCGTCGATAGCGGCCTTGAGGTCAGCTTCGACGGCGTCGTCGATCTGCTGCTTCTCGGCGATAGCGTCCAGAACGTTGGACTTGGCGTTGTTCATGAACTCGAGGAATTCAGCCTCGAACTTGATGACGGACTCAACCGGAACGTCATCGAGGAAACCGCGGGTACCAGCGTACAGAACAGAAACCTGTTCCTGAACGGTCAGCGGCTTGTACTGGGGCTGCTTCAGGAGCTCAACCATGCGGGCACCGCGGTTCAGCTTTTCCTGGGTGGCCTTATCGAGGTCGGAACCGAAGGATGCGAATGCTGCGAGCTCGCGGTACTGAGCGAGGTCGAGACGCAGGGTACCGGCGACCTGCTTCATAGCCTTGATCTGTGCGGAACCACCGACTCGGGAGACGGAGAGACCGACGTTAATGGCCGGACGAACACCGGACAAGAACAGGTTAGGCTCGAGGTAGATCTGACCATCAGTAATGGAGATAACGTTGGTCGGAATAAATGCGGAAACGTCACCAGCCTGGGTTTCAATAACCGGCAGAGCGGTCAGGGAACCAGCGCCGAGGCTGTCGTTAACCTTACAGGAACGCTCCAGCAGTCTGGAGTGCAGGTAGAAGACGTCACCGGGGAATGCTTCACGGCCCGGAGGACGACGAAGCAGGAGGGACATTTCGCGGTAAGCAGTAGCCTGCTTGGAAAGGTCATCGTAAGCGATCAGGGCGTGCTTGCCGTTGTCGCGGTAGAATTCTGCCATGGTTGCACCGGTGTAAGCAGCGATGAACTGCAGCGGTGCGGGCTCGGAAGCGGTAGCAGAAACGATGGTGGTGTATTCCATTGCGCCGTGCTGACGAAGAATGTCGGCAACCAGAGCAACAGATGCTTTCTTCTGACCGATGGCGACGTAGAAGCAATGCACGTCGGTGGTCTTCTGGGCGAGGATGGCGTCGACGCAGACAGCGGTCTTACCGGTCTGACGGTCACCAATGACGAGTTCGCGCTGACCACGGCCAACAGGAGTCATGGCGTCAACAGCCTTGAGGCCGGTGTAGCAGGGCTCGTGAACGGACTTACGAGCGATGATGCCGGGAGCCTTCATTTCAACCGGACGGGTTTCCTTAGCGTCGATCGGTCCGAGACCATCGAGGGGCTGACCCAGCGGGTTGACAACGCGGCCCATGACGGCGTCGCCGACGGGGACGGAGTAAATCTGACCGGTACGCTTGACCGGGTCACCTTCCTTAACACCGGTATCGGAACCCAGGAGGGCGACACCAACGTTGTCTTCTTCGAGGTTGAGCACCATGCCCATCAGGCCACCGGGGAATTCCAGCAGCTCCATGGCCATGACGTTCTCAACGCCGTGAACACGAGCGATACCATCACCAACGTAGAGGACGGTACCGGTCTCGCTCATTTCAACACGAGATTCGTAATTCTGAATCTGGTCCTGAATGATTTTGCTGATTTCTTCTGCTTTGATCTGCATTGCCCTACTCACCCCTTTTAATATTTTCTTTCAGAATCTGCAGTTGAGCCTTGAGGCTGGCGTCCATTACCTTATCGCCCACCTTCAGGACGATGCCGCCAAGGATATCCTTGTCGGTGGCAAAGGAGAGTTCCAGCTTCTTGCCGGCCTGTTTCTCCAGATTGGACTGGATAGCAGACTTTCTCTCATCGGACAGCTCGCCCACCGTGATGAGCTCGCCGGTGACGACGCCGGAAACAGCGTCCATCATGGCCTTATAATCAGAAGCGATGGCGGGAAGAATCTCGACGCGGCCCTTGTCAGCCAACAGGTCGCAGAAGTTCTTGACCATCGGGTCTACCGACATCTTCTCAACGAGCTGGTTCAGCACGGCCTTCTTCTCTTCAGCAGAGAAGGAGGGGTTCCGGAAGAAACCCATGGCCTCAGGGACGTCCGTCATGGACTGACCCAGCGCAACCAGCTGCTCGCCGTACTTCGCTTGTTCTGCTTCACCTTTGGCGGCGCCAATGGCGAACAGAGCTTTAGCGTAGCGGCGGGAAACTACGTTACCGGTCAATTGAGCACCACCTTAGTTAAATAGTCATCCACAAGCTTGTCGTGGTCTTCAGCGCTCAGCTTCTCGGCGACGATCTTTTCAGCAGCGGCGACAACCATGTCGGCCATTTCGCCGCGAATGGTTTCGATAGCAGCCTGAGCTTCGTTGGAAGCGGTGCGCTTAGCTTGTTCCTTCAGAGCTTCGGCGTCTTTATGACCCTTAGCGATGATGGCTTCCTTGATGGCCTCGCCCTGCTTCTTAGCTTCAGCGATGATGGCCTCTTTCTCCTGCGCCATATTGGCAATGCCGGATTCAACTTCTTTCAGTTTCTTCTCGGCATCAGCCTGGCGGGCGGCGAGATCATCAAGCTCCTGCTTGATGCCGTCGCGACGACCAACGAAGAAATCTTTGATCTTGGCGCCAGCCAGCTTGTACAGCAGGCCTGCAAACAGGATCAAGTTGACGATACGCAGGCCGTAGTCTTTCACATTTTCAGCTGTGAAGACTCCGTGACCTTCGCTGGCAAACGCCACCGACGAGATCGCCAGGGCGATCAGCAGGACCGCAAAAAACAATGCACGTTTCAAAATGAAACCCTCCTTACCCCTCGTCTAAGCCTGGCCCAGGATCTTACCTGTGGCGGCTTCGGCGAATTTGTCAACGTCCTTGGTCAGCTGATCCATGGCTCCCTTCACCTCGGCCTCGATCTCGGCGCGGGCTGCCTGGATGGTGCTGGAGGCTTCCGCGCCGGCAACGGACATGAGTTCCTGCTCCTGAGCAGTGCCCTCGTCCTTCATGGCGGAACGGATGTCGTTGGCTTCCTTGCGGGCGGCGGCGAGCTGAGTCTCATAGTCTGCGACTTTCGCTTCCGCGTTCTTGTTGAAGCCTTCGATCTTGTCCAGCTGATCAGCCATCAAACCCTTGCGCTTCTTGATGATTTCGCGAATGGGTTTGATCAGGAGCACGTTCAACACGAAGATCGTGATGAGAAAGTTAGCCCCTTGGATAAAAAGTGTCTTGTCAGGTATTACCATACCGTGTGCCCCCAGATAGGTTGTGAATTTTGGCGCAAAGTCATTGCCGATTACGCAATTTCACGACTTGTGTCAAAGCCTTTTTGACTTTGAACAGGTCGCGAACGCTCCTCGAGCAGTCGTCGAAATGTTACTTGGAGTCTTCTTCCGGCGTTGCGGAGGCAGTGGCATCCAGACTGCCCATAACGAGCTGACCTTCCAACACTGCACCTTCTTCTACCACCAGGCTCGGAGTCCTGATGTTCCCCTGTAAGTTAGCAGTCTTATGCAAGACTACCTTATTCTTGGCCTCTACCTCACCCTGGATATTTCCAGACAGAACGAGCTGGCCCACGCGGACCTGTCCTTCTACCACGGCCTCTTGGCCGACAACCAGCGTTCCATCGGATACGACCTCACCCTGGAAATTGCCATCGATGCGGACCGCACCTTGGAAATGCAATTTGCCCTGATAGTTGGTCCCAGCACCCAAAAACGCGTTGATTTCGTCTCTCGCCATGAAAGCGCTCCTAAAAAATCCAGTTATTCCCAAAGGCTGGCTTCATCAGGCAACTTGTTACTGTTTGAACAAGAACCTGCGCATGGACACGTTCAAAACCAGCCCAACGAGACAGAAGTTCACCAGTGTGGCACTGCCTCCGTAGCTGATAAACGGAAGCGGTATGCCTACAACTGGCATTAGCCCGAGGACCATACCCGTATTTATAAGGATTTGCCAGAAGAAATAGAAGAACACGCCTGCTGCCAGATAGCTGCCAAACAGCCCCCTGGCGTCACGTGCAATGACCACCATTTGGTATAAAAAGAAGCAGAATAGTGACAAAAGTAACATAGTCCCGGCAAAACCCCATTCTTCACCGAAAACGGCCACAGCAAAGTCTGTGTGACGCTCAGGTAAAAATCGCAACTGAGACTGTGTTCCTTCCAAAAATCCCTTGCCCCAGAATCCGCCCGAACCGATGGCGATTTCCGACTGGATGATGTGATATCCGGCACCAAGAGGGTCCTTGGTAGGATCGAGGAAGGTCATGATGCGCTGCTTCTGGTAGTCATGCAGGAAGAACCACGACAGAGGCAGCAGGCAGGGAATACAGACAAGGGCTGTCTTGAAGACGCGCGGGGTCACGCCACGGAACAGCACCATACCACCGAGGATCATCAGGACAGACAGGCCGGAACCGAGGTCGGGCTGCTTGATGATGAGCCCGCCGAGGATGAGGCCCACGCCCATGACATAGGCGAGGCGCAGAAAATCGAGAGGCTCGCGTTCCTTGGACAGAATGCGGGCGCCCACGATGAGGACAGCGATCTTGGCCAGCTCGGACGGCTGAAAGTTCATGAACCCGAGATCAAGCCAACGCTTGGCGCCGTAGATGGTTTTACCCACAAAAAACACTGCCAGCAGCAACAGGACCGTTGTCCAGAACAAGGGCCAGGCCATGGTCTTGAGGTGACGATAGTCGAAGAACATGAAGACAATCATGCTGAACATGCCCATCAAACCCCAGATGAGCTGCTTGTTGAAGTACGGAGCAATGCTCATACCCTCTTCCAATCGATAACCGGAAGCGGAATAGAGATTCAGTACCCCGAGCAGAAAAAGCAGAATGGCTACGCCAAGCAGGGGCCAGTTGATATAGAAAAGGAGCCGTCTATCAATGGGCATTATTGCGCTCCTGCAGGTTTCTTTTTCTTGGATGGAACGGTGATGAGGCGAGCCTCGCGGGCCTGCTGTTTCTTGATCTCCGGCTTGAGCGTTATGGTCCCGTCGAAAAGATATTCAATGATGGCCTTGACCATGTTGCCGTTCCAGCTGCCGTGCAGGCCGTGTTCCACGAGAGCGGCGATGGCAAACTTGCGGTTGCCCTTTTCAGCGATGGCGGCCATCCACGCGTGGTCGCGGAACTTGTAGGGGATCTGTGCGTCCTTGAGCTCCTTGAGCTCGTCCGTCAGCCGCACCACCTGTGCCGTGCCGGTCTTACCGCCCACGATCACGCCTTTGGTGCGGATGCGTCGACAGGTTCCGCGAGGACTATCAACGGTCTCTATCAAGGCGTCTTCCAACATCTTGAGTTGTTCGGGGGTCAGGGGAATGCGTCCCTTGACCACGGTCTTGTCGTCTTTGAGAAGAAGCGGTTTGAGCAGCTTGCCGCCGTTGATAACACCGGCAAAAAACTGAGCCACCTGTAGCGGCGTGACCAGGGTGTACCCCTGACCGATGGCCATGTTGAAGTTGTCACCGCCCTGCCAGCCTTCGCCGAAGCGCTTACGCTTCCACTTGCGGGTGGGGATATTGCCCGACTTTTCGTGGGGGAGCTGAATACCGGTGAGTTTGCCGAAGCCCGAGTTCATGGCAAACTCGGACATGCGGTCCACGCCGAGCTTCTTGCCCATCTTATAGAAATAGACGTCACAGGACTGGACCAAGGCCTTCATGAAGTCGGTCTTGCCGTGCCCACCTTTTTTCCAACAGCGGAAGACATGGCGTCCGAGCTTGAGCTGCCCCGTACAGTTTACCGTCTCTTTAGGATCGAGCATGTCGTAGTGGAGGCCTGCGCCAGCCACTACATGCTTGAAGACCGAACCAGGCGGGTACACCGACTGAATGACGCGATTCTGCATGGGATGCAGCGGATTATCACGGAGTTCGGCCCACTGCTCAGAGCTCAGGCCCGAAGAAAAATCGTTGGAATTGTAGGACGGGGCTGTAGCGAGCGCCCAGAGCTGTCCGGTATTGGCGTCCATGACAACCACACCGCCCGCTTCCTCTTCCAGCCAATCCATGGCCAGCTTTTGCAGGCCGAGATCAATGGACAGGGAAATTTCGTGCCCTGCGCGAGGATGCTTGAGGGTGCGCTCCTGCAGACGACGGCCGTTGACGTCCACCTCGAACTGCACCAGCCCTTTCACGCCACGCATACGGTCTTCGAGCATGAACTCGATGCCCTGCTTGCCCACTTCGTCGCCCAGAGCGAGCTCGGGACGCTTCTCCATCTCTTTTTCGTTGGCTTCAGCCACGTAGCCGAGGACGTGGGCCAGAAGTTCGCCGTAGCGATACTGACGACGGGGGCGCACCTGCACCTCAAGACCGGGCCAGCGGAGTCGGTTGGCGTCGATCATGGCCACTTCGCCAAAGGAAAGATCCGAAATGAGAATGAGCGGCTCAAAGGGCTTCACCCTGCGGCGCTTCTTCTTGTAAATTTTCTTGAGCTCATCAAAGTCCCTGCCGGTCCATGCAGCCACCTGATGCAGGGTCTTGTCGATGTCCGGGCAGTCTTCGCGCACCAGACCAAGAGCATAGGCAGGCTCATTCACGGCCAGCAGGTCGCCGTTGCGGTCACGAATCAAACCACGCGGCGAAAAGACCGACTCCTGACGCATCTGGTTTTCACGCGCCTTGCGTGCGTAATCCTCACCGTGGTGGATCTGAAGATACCAGAGGCGGATGGAGAACAGACAGAAGACTCCCAGAATGAGAGCCTGGAGCAGGATCAGACCAGCCCGGGGCGGTTCCTGATTGGCGTGATTATAGAGGTCTGACATCCTGCCTCATCCTTCTGGGAAATGCTTTGTCGGCCAGCAGCCAGATCACTGGGAACAGGGCTGCCTGCGCCACACCTTCCATCACGGCAGGTTTCAGCGGGATAGTCAGATCAGCCAGAGAGGACAGACCATAGAGCAGCACGGGGTGGAGCACACCAAGACCAAGACCGAGCAGACAGACAAAGAGTATGGAGCGAGCTTCAAACAGCCAGCGCCCCATGACGTAGAACAAGGCCAACGAGCCGTACCAGGCCAACCCGTAGCCAAACGGGAGGTTGCCTATGCCCTCCTGCAGCAGAATCCAGATCAGAGCGAGCCAGATGGTCCTGTGCCCGGCCTCTTCCTGCATGGAGAGCACGATGCCCGGGGCGAGGAAATCCACGCCCGGCACGAAGCGCTGCGCCCAGACGCCGAGGATGGTGTATCCGGCCCACCAAAGGAGGGCGATAAAGTTATTGAGTTGCAGCACCGTTTTCGGCCTCCGCGTTTGCGGCCTCGCCTTCCGGGACAACTTCAGGGGCAGCTTCCAGCTGTCGGGGCTGAGACTGGAGCAGCAGCACCTCTTCCAGGCTGCCTACGTCGATGAGAGGCTCGGCTTCCACGGTCAGGAACAGGGAGATGTCTGATCGCTGCACCTTGGTCACACGGGCCACGGGGAGACCCTTGGGAAAGATACCTGAGAGGCCGGAGGTCAGCAGCAGCTCGCCGGAGTCGATGACGGCATTGAGGTTCACGAACCGAAGCTTGAGCGCCTGACCGTAGCCCTGCCCGGACAGCATACCCGGGGAACGATGGGAACCGCCGACAACAGCGATACGGGAGTTGGCGTCAGTAAGGAGCAGGATGGAAGAATTCATGGCACCGGCCTTAAGCACACGCCCCACGACGCCATCCAGCGAAAGGACGGGCATGTCAGCCTCGACTCCGGTGGCCGCACCTCGATCCACGCTGATGGTATCCAGCACACCGGCCGGCCCCATGCGATGGGCGATGACCCGCGCACCGCTGGCGTCCCACTCTTCGGGAGGCACAAAGCCGAGGAGTTTGTCGAGGCGAGCGCCATGGTCAGCCCGCTCGTTGAGGAACATGTTCTCCTGCTTGAGGCGGGCGACCTCTGCCAACAGGGTATCATTCTCCTGCTTGAGGCCCACCAGATAGATATAGCGTTCCCAGAAGCCCACCACCTGATCCTTCACCCACAGGCCGGGGCGCAGGAGGTAGCCGGAGATATCAAGGCCCGTGTAACTGGACAAAGCGTCCAGATGACCGGTGCGCAGGTTCCACGTGAACATGGACAGATACACGAAGAGTCCCGCTACGATGACAACGACTATTTTATTGGGCTTTTTCACTGGGTTCCTGCCTGACGAGTAAAAACGCACGATTGCTGTTGAGCTGCAATCGTGCGTTTCCTATCAAATTGAGCTTGGGCACTGCAGCCGATCTAGTCCGTAGTGACGTCCTTATAGAGATCGATGTTGTCCAAGGCCTTACCCGAACCGAGCACGACTGCGGTCAGGGGATCTTCCACCACGGTGATGGGCAGCTGAGTCTCGTGCTGCAGGAGCATGTCCAGCCCCTTGAGCAGTGCACCACCGCCGGTGAGGACGATGCCGCGGTCAACGATGTCAGCAGCCAGTTCGGGCGGAGTCTGTTCCAGCGCGATACGCACACCCTGCACGATGCCCTCAACCTGCTCGGAGATAGCCTCGCGGACTTCTTCGGCGGTGATGGGACGATTCTGCGGGATACCGGTGACCAGGTCGCGACCCTTGACTTCCATGATCGGTTCCTCGTCTCCCAGGGGGTAGGCGGAGCCGATGTTGATCTTGATCTGTTCAGCCGTGGATTCACCGATGAGCATGTTGTACTTGCGCTTGACGTGCTGCATGATCGCTTCATCCATCTTGTCACCACCAATGCGGACGGATCGGGCATAAACGATACCGGACAGGGAGATGACAGCGATCTCAGTGGTACCACCACCGATGTCTACGATCATGTTGGAGGTCGGTTCCGTAATCGGCAGGTTGGCACCGATGGCCGCAGCCATGGGCTCCTCGATGAGGTAGACCTCACGAGCACCGGCAGACTGGGCCGACTCCCTGACTGCGCGCTTTTCCACCTGAGTGATCCCGGTGGGCACGCAGATCATGATGCGAGGCCGCACCAGTCGACGGGAGTTGTGAACTTTTGAAATGAAGTGACGAAGCATGGCCTCGGTCACTTCGAAGTCGGCGATGACGCCATCCTTCATGGGCCTAATGGCCACGATGTTGCCCGGGGTACGACCGAGCATCTTCTTGGCTTCCGCGCCAACGGCCAGGACGGCCTTGCCGCCACGCGAGTCTTTCTTCACCGCAACCACGGAAGGCTCGGAAAGCATGACCCCTTTGCCCTTGACGTAGACCAGCGTGTTGGCCGTCCCCAAGTCAATGGCGAGATCATTGGAGAAAGAGCCGATAATTCTGTTGAGCAGGCTACCCATTGAACCCCCGTTCAATACAAAAAAACGTTAACATTATGTTTCAAATTCTATGTTTCTGTCGCACTTCCCAATGCCCCGGAAGTACGCTAGCGTACATTTTCGATTGCCGATTGGTACCAAATGTAACCCGCTCTAGCAATACGCTGAGGCCGTTTCGGCGCAATTTTCACGACTTTTTCTAAAAAAAGATGCTTCGCTACTTCGCACTCTCCTCACACACCCGCCAAACCTATGGCAAACGTGTGCAAAAAATACCACTGGATGCAGGGTTCTCCTGCCCCAACCGTGACGGCACCCTTTCCAAGGCCGGATGCATCTTCTGCAACCCCAAAGGATCGGGCTCCGGCTTCGACGAAAAGGGGCTGACCATCCCTGAGCAATGGCAGTTCTGGCATGACATTCATACCGGAAAACACAATCTGGAGCTTTTCACTGCTTACCTCCAGTCCTATTCTAATACCCACGGTCCCATCGAACGTCTGCGCGATACGCTGGCAGCGCTGGAAGGTCTGCCCGGGCTCACCTCGCTCAGCCTCGGCACCCGGCCCGACTGCCTCGACGTTGAAAAGCTGGACCTGCTGGCCGCGCAGAAGGAAATTCTGGGGCTGTCCGAAGTCATTCTCGAACTCGGCCTCCAGTCCGCGTGCGACGAGACCCTGTCCTTCATCAACCGTGGGCACGACGTACAGGCATTTCAAGACGCCGTATTTGCCGCTGCAGAACGCGGCCTGACCGTAGTTGCCCATATCATTGTCGGCCTACCAACACCCTCGGGGCGCGAAGGCCTGCCTGAATTGCTCGACTCGGTAAAGCTCGTCAACTCCCTGCCTATTCAGGGCGCCAAATTTCACAACCTCTACGTCTGCCGCGACACACCCCTTGCCTCGCTCTACGAACAGGGCAAATACACGCCCATGGAGCTTGCCGACTTCCTGCACATGCTTTCGCAGGCCCTCATGCATCTCAAGCCCACCACCGTCATTCATCGCCTCAACGGCAACCCCGGCAAAGGCGAACTGATAGCACCGGACTGGGCCGCCAACATGCGCGGCCTGCACAATGCGGTCAGAAGCTACTTTGAAGGAAATGACATCTGGCAGGGTAAACTCAATGGCGCCGAGGATGGCATCCCGGCGTGGTTCGATTCCAGCTACGATGGAGAAATTCCTCGATAGTCAACCGCCCGACTAGGGTTTGATACACAGATACTGGAACACTTCCGGCGGATAGTAGTTCTCCTGCGGGACCAGACTCACCGGATCCTGATAGTACTTTCGTGCCATCAGATACGGGATCAACCGTTTCCCCTTTCCAAACCACGTCCTCGTTTCCATGCAATCGTCCACCAGAACAACCGCACCCTTATTCAAATGGGGTTCTGCCGCGAGGAAGCACTCCAGATGCGCCTGCTCCGACGCCAGACGCTCATCAATGGCCTCTTCGGTGTCGAACAAGGAATAGTCCCACCCGTCCAGATACAGCAGGTCAATCGGCCGGTCGAAATGCTTGAGATAGCCAATGCCATCCGCAGTCACCAAGTCGGTTCGCTCCAGCGGGATATCGAACTCCTCGAAAATTTCCCGGCACAGAGAAGCAGCCTCCGAATCAATATCCACCGAGGTGAAGCTGCCTCCGAAACGGGTTACGTACCAGCCGAAGAGCGGCGTAGAGTAGCCGTCAGCCAGCCAGTTGCCTTTGTGGCGGGTGGTTCCCACCTCAACGATGACGGGATCGACCTTCTTGTCCAGCAGTTCCATGGCGCGGGTGAATCCCTGCACCCGCCCGAACGGAGGTTTGCGCATGAATGAGACTCCTCGTTTCATCTCTCATCACACAGTTGGGACAGTGAAGCAAGGCGGGCACAAAAAAAGGCCGAATCCCATCGGGATCCGGCCTTGTCGTTCATTATGAAAATGAGACTTAGATGACCTTGTTCAGCGGGTACTCGATGATACCCTCAGCGCCGAACTCGACCAGTTTCGGGATCAGGTTGCGGACAACCTTCTCCTCTACCATGATCTCAACGGACAGCCAGTTGGGGTCCTGCAGTTCGGCAACAGTCGGAGAGTTCAGGGACGGCAGGGAGCCGTTCAGCTCGGACAGCTTGTCCTTGGGCAGGTTCATCTTGAGGCCGACCATTTTCTCAGCCTTGAGGGCGCCCTGCAGGAGCATGTTGATCTCTTCGATGAGCTTGCGCTTCTTGGGATCTTCCCAGGCTTCCTTGTTGGCGATGAGCTGGGTGTTGGTCTGCATCAGCTCTGCGATGATGCGCAGGCCGTTAGCCTTGATGGTGGTGCCGGTCTCGGTGATCTCCACGATACCGTCGCACAGACCTTCGATGACCTTGGCCTCGGTGGTACCCCAGGAGAAGGAGACGTCCACGTCAATGTTCTGAGACTTGAAGTACTCTTCAGTGAAGCCCATGAGCTCAGTGGCGATCTTCTTACCCTGCAGATCCTCAGGACGTTTGTACGGGGAATCACCCTTGACGCACAGCACCCAGCGGGCCTTGCGGTTGGAGACCTTGGAGTAGATCAGGTCGTCGACGACAACGACGTCGGACTTGTTTTCCTTGATCCAGTCCATACCGGTCAGACCGACATCAAAGGTGCCGTTCTCAACGTACATGGACATTTCCTGGGCACGGGCCAGGGAGCATTTGATGCGGTCGTCGTCGATGTCCGGGAAGTAGTTGCGGTTGTGCAGCTTGATATTCCAACCCGCTTTCTTGAAAAGCTTCAGGGTTGCTTCCTGGAGAGAACCTTTGGGGACACCGAGTCGAAGAAATTGTTCAGACATTATTTATATACCTCTTTAGGGTCGAAGACGAGCGGGGAACATTCTGTCACTTCGCCGTCTTTTAATTCGCGATAAAAGCAGGAGCGGTAGCCTTTGTGGCAGGCCGCACCCCCGATCTGATCGATAAGCAGTACCAAGGTGTCGTCGTCGCAATCTATGCGGATAGATTTCACCTTCTGCGTATGGCCCGAGGTACCGCCCTTATGCCATAGCGTCTTGCGGCTGCGGCTCCAGTAATGGGCCTCGCCGGTTTCCAGGGTCTTGTCCCAGGATTCTTCATTCATGTAGGCCATCATCAGCACTTCGCCGGTTGCGGCGTCCTGTGCGATGGCTGGAATCAGCTCCATCTTTTTAAAATCAGGTCTGATCATTTGCGGTACCTCATATCAGATTGATTGTTCAATCGGCCCGGGATTGGGCCGGACGCGGAACATAGCTGATGGCTGTAACAAACGCAACTATACAACTCAGACGTAACCCGGTTGTCACTGATATGCTTTCGAATTGCCGCATAACTGCCTATAATTTCGTACCATCCATTTCCCATCAGACGATCTGATCGTCAACATGATTCCGCTTTCATTCTCAAACAGAGTATACATTTGCGCTGATTGTATCGCCCTGACTAGACAACTTTCTATCCATTTACCGCTCTTCTGTTATCTGATAAATCTCGCCACAACACAATTTATAAAGGAGTACGAACATGCCCGTTCGCTCAAAAGATAATTTCCTGGTTTTCGGTGCCCCTCGCATAGAGCAGGCTGAGATCGATGAAGTCGTTGCTTCCATGGAAACAGGATGGCTCGGTACTGGCCCCAAGGTGGCACAATTCGAGAAGGACTTCTCCACCTACCTTGGCTCCGGCCATGCAGCCGCCTGCAACTCCTGCACGGCAGCCCTGCACCTCGCACTGGTTGCACTCGGGCTGAAGCCCGGTGACGAAGTCATCACCACGCCGCTGACATTCTGCGCGTCGGTCAATGCCATCATCCACGCTGGATGCACTCCGGTGCTGGCCGATGTCGACCCGGTCACCATGAACATCGACCCGGAAGCCATCCGCCAAAAGATTACCCCCCGCACCAAGGCAATCCTGCCTGTTCACTTCGCAGGACGCCCGTGTAACATGGACGCCATCATGGCCATTGCCGAAGAGCACGACCTCAAGGTTGTCGAAGACTGCGCACACGCCATTGAGACCACATACAAGGGCCAGCACGCAGGCACCTTTGGCGACTTCGGTTGCTTCTCTTTCTACGTGACAAAAAACGTCTGCACCGGTGAAGGTGGCATGGTCATGGCTCGCACGCCCGAGGACATCCAAAACATCAAGGTGCTCGGTTTACACGGCATGTCCGCCGATGCGTGGAAGCGTTTTTCTGACGAAGGCTACAAGCACTACCAAGTGGTTCACGCCGGGTTCAAATACAACATGATGGACATTCAGGCCGCCATCGGCATTCACCAACTCAAGCGCGTGGAAGAGTACTTTGTCCGCCGCTGCGAAATCTGGGACATGTATCAGGAGGCCTTCAAGCCTCTGCCTGTCGGCACGCCCGCCGAGGAAGAGGCCAACACCCGTCATGCGCGCCACCTCTACACCATCATGATTGATCCGGTATACTGCGGCATTGACCGCGACGAGTTTTTGATGCGCATGAACAAACAGAATATCGGCTGCGGTGTTCATTACCTCTCCATCCCTGAACACCCCTACTATCAGGAACGGTTCGGATGGAAATTGGAAGACACTCCTCAGGCCGTGGCGCTTGGCCGACAGACTGTCAGTCTGCCACTCTCTGCCAAGTTGACGGATGACGATGTGGCAGATGTCATCAAGGCTGCCAAGATCTGTTTAGGAATTTAGCATGATTCATTTACCAACTCTTTACAGCGCTGTGGCTTTGGCCGTGGCGCTGTTTCTTTATGCTGCCCCGGCTTCTGCAAAAGACCAGATGCCGCCTTTTGACGTGACAAATGTGCCGCCAGAACTCAACTACTCTGAAGACGCAGCGTGGCTTGCCCTGCCTACAGGAGAGCTAAAGCACAATGTTGACATCTTCTGGGTGTACCCCACTGTACTTTTCGACAAGCAGCATTGGCTCATGCCTCCGTCTGATGCGGCACTGCAGGCAGCCGCAAAGAACACACTTCGAACGCAGGCATCTGTCTTTTCCGGTCAGGCTAACCTGTTTGCCCCGTACTACCGCCAAATGAATCTGGCTGCACTTGCCTTACCTGAAAAGGATGTGGACGAGCTTTTCGCCTATGGGAAAGCGGACGTGCTGGAAGCATTCCGATACTACCTTACGCACCTGAATCAGGGCCGCCCATTCATCCTGGCTGGACATAGCCAGGGATCAAACATTCTCGTGGACATGGCCAGAGACTATTGGGGGACATTCGGCGCAGAAGACCGCATGATTGCAGCATACACCATAGGCTGGTCCATTACGCTAGCAGATATCAAGCAGAATCCGAAACTCACCATCTGTGAAAGCGCCGAGCAAACAGGTTGTTTCATCACTTACAACACTGTTGCTCCCGGGCGGCAGGCTGTAGCACCTACACTGAAGCCCGACACGTATGTGGTCAATCCGCTGACGTGGACGACAGACAATAGCATTGCTCCTGCTTCTCTCAACAATGGAGCAGTCTTCTTTTCTGATGATGGCACACAGAAGAGCGTTGCAAATTACACGGACGCTCAGATTGTTGATCACGGGCTCGTCATCAACCCAGATGATAAAACCTATCTTGCCATCGAAGGCGGTGCATTCCCCGAGGGAGTATACCACTTCTTCGACTACTCTCTGTTCTACGACAACATCCGTGAAAACGCCGGGCAACGCATCCGCGCGTTTCTCAGTCAATAAAAAGAAAAGAGGCCGGGCTGCACCCCGGCCTCTTTTCCAAATGGATGTGAGATCGAACCAAACGACTGACAGAAACGCTAACAGTCGTGAAAATCCTTGTTGATGTAGAAGCAGAGATCAAAGAGGTTCTGGACCATCTCGTCCACCAGCTCTTCGCCTTGGGCTTCCGGGCTGTCTACACTCATTGTCTTGTTTACGATCTTTGAAAACAGCATGCCGATCAGTTGATCGTCATACATCGTCCAATACTTGCTTCCCGAAGGGAATTTCTTATCAAATCCGTGATAATACATATGTCTCTCCGTCCCTGGTGAGATTGTTTCCGTGTGAGTTAAAAAACTTATCGGCCCGGTCCGCCGATCCCTTAAGGGAGAAATTTGAGATTTATTTCTTCGTTAATTCAGTCAATTGAATAATCGATCAGAAAGCGGTGATATGAGCGGGTTTGCACGTAGAAAAACCATGCTCAGAGATAGGATATGACATTTCGTCAAGATAAAGTTACTAACTTGTAACACTATATTAACACTACTTGGGCTATAGCAGGCCGTAACAATTCTTTTCCACCAAGGAGATTATACCGTGTCTGCACAGAAAGTTCTGGTCGTCGAAGACCATCGCGACACCCGGGAATTGCTGAAATACAACCTCACTTCCGCCGGTTTCGACGTTGCTGCCGCCGAAGACGGCCAAGGCGGGCTCAACCTTGCTGCTGCCTTCAAGCCCGACATCGTACTTCTGGATCTCATGATGCCCGGCATGGACGGCCTTGAAACCTGCCGCCAGCTCAAATCCGATGCAGCCCTTTCCCGCATCCCGGTTATCATGCTCACCGCCAAGGGCGAAGAAGTCGACAAGATCGTCGGCCTTGAACTTGGCGCTGACGACTATGTAGTCAAACCCTTTTCCCCCCGTGAGCTCGTTCTCCGCATCAAGGCCATCCTGCGCCGCTCTGGCGCTCCCGAGCCCGATGCGCCCAAGTTCTGGGAACGCGAAGGCCTCAAAGTCGATTTCGAAGCTCATCAACTCACTGTTGATAGTGAAGAGATCGCCTTGACCGCTACCGAATTCAAGCTCCTCACCGTGCTGATATCTGGTGCCGGAAAGGTCCAAACCCGAGACAACCTGCTCGACACTGTTTGGGATACCCACTTCGAGGGATACTCTCGGACCGTCGACACCCACGTTCGCCGACTCCGCCAGAAGCTTGGCCCCTACGCCCCCTTCATCGAGACTGTTCGAGGCGTTGGCTATCGGTTCAAGGCATAGTCCGAAACAACACTCAATGGGAACGGCCCATCTCAGCATGTCTGGGATGGGCCGTTTTCGTATAGTAAGAGAAGATGATCACCAGATAGTTTCATCTACAAGACACCAACAAACGCAAAAAGGCGAACCCAAATGGATTCGCCTGAAAATACGGGGCGGCTTAGGCCCTAGTCGTTGCCGAGGGTAATCTGGAAAGCGATGGAATAAAGGTGGTCGAAGAAATCGACGTACTCTACCGGAATATGCGGCGGCACATTGATGCGTGCAGGCGCAAAATTGATAATGCCTCGGATATTAGCGTCAACGAGATGGTTGGCAGCGCGCTGAGCGCGATCAGGCGGCGTGGTGATGATGCCGATTTCCAGACCAAGCTCAGGAGCCTGTTCCTTCAGATGCGTCGGACAGACGATCTCGAGATCTTCGAACTCGCGGCCGATTTTATCGGGATCGCAGTCAAAGGCTGCGGCAATATGGAAACCGCGCTTCTCAAAGTCGTGATGTCGGAGCAGGGCCGTGCCCATATTACCGACGCCAATGAGGGCGCACTTCCAGACGCGGTCGATACCAAGGGACTGCTTGATGGAGGTAATAAGCTCCTGCACGTAGTACCCTACGCCTCGAACGCCGAACTCGCCAAAGTAGGCAAGGTCTTTTCTGATCTGCGACGAATTGACCGAGCAGGCTCTAGCCAGCTTCTCGGAAGAGATTACATCATTACCATCACGCAACAGGTTTTCGAGGACCTGAATGTAAACGGCAAGGCGGCCTATTGTCGCTTTTGGGATATGTTCGCTTTTCATGTCGGAGCGTCTCTATATGACGTCTGCAAAAGAGTCAAACATGTGAAATTTGTAACAAGTAAAGAGCCTGAAAAGGGAGGCCGAAGCCTCCCTCTATAAACATCTTTGTGGTCTAGAACTAGACGACGAAGAGCAGGATCAGGTTAACAACCAGGGCGTAAATTGCGAGGGACTCGATGAATGCCAGGCCGAGAATCAGGGAAGTGGAGATCTGGCCACCAGCTTCGGGGTTACGAGCGATACCTTCGGTAGCGCCCTTGACGCCCATACCCTGACCGATGCCGCAGAGACCAGCAGCGATGCCCATGCCGATGGCAGTGGCGTAAGCTTTAGCGGACATGACACCAGCGTCGCCAGCAGCGAAAGCGGTGGAAGCAACGAGAACCATAGCCAGGGTGGTGAACAGAATCTTAGCGATTTTCATTTGTAAATCCTCCAAAAAGATCAATTATTGTTTTGGTCCAAGGACCATTTCCCCAAAATTGGAATCGTGCGCGTTCTTAGTGAGCGTGCTCGATGGAACCCTGCAGGTAGAGCATCGTGAGCATGAAGAAAATGAATGCCTGGATGGTCTTAGCAAGGATGAACAGGAAGTACATCGGCAGAGAGCCAAGTACCGGTGCCAGCATGAACATCAGGATAAGGACGATTTCCTCACCGCGGATGTTACCAAAGAGACGAAGAGTCAGGCTAAGCGGACGTGCACAGTGAGATACGATCTCGAGCACGAGCATCAGCGGTGCAAGGGCCGGAACCGGACCCATGAAGTGCTTGATGTAGCCGGCTCCCCATTTCTGGATGCCAACAAAGTTGTAGTACAGGAACACGATCACAGCCATTGCGACAGGCGTGTTGATGTTGGCGGTCGGGGCGTCACAGCCCGGGACCAGACCAATGTAGTTCATCGTGAGGATGAACAGGAAAATCGTGCAGAGCAGCGGCATGAAACGACGACCTTCCTGGCCGAGGTTGGAGACGGTGAAGTCTTCCAGACCGCCGATGATGGTTTCAAACAGGTTCTGCATACCACCGGGAACGAGCTGCAGACGACTGCGAACGATCAGGCCGACAGTAAACAGAATGCCCATTGCCAACCACATGTAGAGAACGTGGTTGATGGACTCGACGCCGAGAGCGTGTTCCATCGAAGCACCCCAGTGCCCAATGGATTTCAGCATATCAGCGTACAGAAGTGGATGCGGAAGTCCGCCAGCAAAAGCCATATCCAAGCCTCCTTAAGAATTAGGCCTTGTTGTTCCCCGCCTGCATCAGGCCCGTCACCGTTAGGTTAATCGGCACAGTGCCGATGCCTGATATCAACCCCCAGTGGGGAACGCGTTCGACTCCGATCAGCCAATAAAGGGCCAGCCCGCTCAGAGTCATCTTCACCATGAATATTAAAAACAGGACAAATGGGCTCTTCTTTTGGCCGTCTGCAACATTCCGGAGTATGCGGGCTAGCGTCCAGAAGTTAAACAGGGCAAGCAATGCCCCGGCCGTAAAAGCGAAAGACCATCGGGATAACAATGTAACCAGCACGATCACTAGAGAGGTCCCCAGCGACACATAGATCTGATTGCGGACGACGATACGCGTATCGGGGTGCCTGAACCCACGCCCTATGAGCCAGCGCTCAAGCTTCCGATTGATCGTCTCCAGCACTCTTATCACCTTCCTGTTTCAAAGAACCATGTTGCTGTTCCTGCAGTCTTCGCTGCAACTTCCGGAAATCCTCCCAGACCATTTTAAATCCCGCCACGACTCCTAAGAGAAAGAAGATCATGATCAGCCACGGTTTGGTCCCGAAGTAGTCATCCAGATAGTATCCGAAGACCAGTCCGACGATGATGGACGACACTATGTGAAGTCCCATCGTGCTGGCGGTGCCCCCGACCTGCACGATGTTTTTTAATCTACCGTCTTTTGAAAAGAACATGTTCACATCCCTTGCAAGGCTTACCACCCGCCCGGTGAGAGGGCTGAAGGTGGCCACGACCTATTCGTGCAATCCTTCACAAGTTGTGGAGAAGTAGCACAGTGAGCCTTTTGCCGTCAATCCGTTTTTGAGAATTTTGCGCTTTTTTTCCCAAAGTTTTTCATGACGAAAATTCAGCCCTTTACTCCCCTTCACAACTAGACTTTTCACACAGTCGGCAATGCTCGGTTCCACACCGTATTCAGGCGGGAATCCGTACACCATGCAGCTTGCAAAGCGCCTGTCGACCATAACCACATACTACAAAAAAACGCCCCTGCACAGCATTCGTGCAGGGGCGCGAATATCACTTTGGGAACACCCTACTCAGGATCTCCGACGTCCACCACCTTGACCAGAAACTCCTTCACACCAGCCGGAGGCTCGAAGAAGACGGCCATGAATGGCGTGGATGCGCCCGGCCTGATAAAGGTGTTGTTGGAGAGAATGCCCACCTCGCTGGACAGGCCGTCCTCGATCTCTTTCTGGGTCTGCACCTGCAGTTGGAACTGCGAGAGCACGTTGCCGCACAGGAAAGCCTTGGAAGTCAATTTCTGCCCATTGCCGTCAAAGAGGGAGACCTCGACCTTTATTTGCTCTTTAGGCGTGGAGAACTTATTCACGGCTTTGCCTTCGACCACAAACAGGTTACCGGTCTTCTCGTTGCCCACATAGTACTGCTTGACGTTCTTAAGCTCTATCTTTCGAACGCGTTCGGCCGGGGATTCACCCGGAGCGGCCTCATCGCTGCCGCCGGTCTCTTCCTTGAACACCTGACTAATGTAGGGGACGTTCTGGAAGTAGGTACCCAAATCAAGGCCAACCAACTTCCAGACAGTGAAGTAGATACCTCCCCCCACACATATAGCTAGCACGATAACGATAATCAGGAAGATCAGTGCCTTACCGCCCTTCTTACGGGGCTTATCTTCATCTTCGTCGTCATCGAGGGCAAAACCGGCGGCGGTGTCATCGTCGTCGTCTTCGTATTCCTCGTCGTCCTCTTCCTCGTCGTCATCGCCGTCGGCAAAGAGGTCGCTGGTATCGTCATCGTCACCGCCGTCATCGGCAAACAGATCGCCCACGTCGTCGTCAGACTCTTCTTCTTCGCCGTCATCGGCGAACAGGTCGCTCTCATCATCACCGAACAGGGACTCCACGTCATCCGCAGTGGCTTCAGCCACCTCTTCAGCCGGAGACGGAGTATCGTCGACTTCCGCCGTGTCTTCGGCATCGTCAAACAAATCATCCATGCCGGGCATATCGTCGCTCGCATCCTCGCCAGCGTCATCGCCCAGATCCGGGAAGTCGGACTCATCTTCGGGAACCGGCTCTTCGGCAGGTTCATCGGCGGGCTCGTCGGCTCCACCGGCAGCGACCTCGTCAAAGGCCTCGTCAAACGCGTCGTCCGCGCTCTCCTCAGGTGCCGGAGTTTCTTCCTCGAGGAGGTTCTCCACCTCTTCTTCCGGAGTCGACGGCGGCGGGTCGGCCTTAAAAACGTGAGCGCATTTGGAGCACTTAACCTTGGCGCCACCCGCAGGAACCTTGTCATCGGGGAGGTTGTAGCGGGTCTGGCAATTCGGGCAGGTGACGATCATATGGCGTTCTCCAGCTATCCTTATTCAGTGGACAATTCGTAAATTCCGTCCAGTTCCCTGTAACGCTCGGCATAGTCGAGGCCGTAACCTACGATGAAGCCGTCGCTCAGCTCGAAACCGGCAAAATCGACGCTAACTTTCTTTTCCCTACGCTCGTGCTTATCAATAAGAGAGCATATTTTCAAACTCTTCGGGTTCCTTCCGCGCAAAACGTGCAGCAGAAAGTCCATGGAGTGGCCGGTGTCAACGATATCTTCGATGACCAACACGTCCTTACCCTCGATGGAAATCTCCAGATCCTTGGAGAACACGATGTCCTCGCCGCGGGAAGTGGCTGTACCATAACTGGCCAGACGCACGAAATCGACCTCGATGGGACGGTCGATGCAGCGGATGATATCAGAAAAGAACAGGAAAGCGCCCTTGAGCACGCAGATGCACACCAGCGGTTCTTCGCTGTCCTTGTAACTTTCCGTGATCTCCTTGCCCAGCGTGATGTTGCGCTCGGCGATCTGCTCGGCAGTAATGAACGGGGTGAGTTTATGTGCCATAATATTCTTCGTTATTAAAAGGTTATAGAGCCATTATCATGGCTACTTCGTTGCAGTGATCAGGAAATCTCGGGCAGTTCAGGCAATCCGTGAACACTTTCTGGTTCAGGTTGTCCATGCTCTCTTCCTCGAAACCCAGGTGCGCAAAGAAGCCGGTCTCTTCCGTCAGTGTATACACTTTATATATACCCAGCGTCACGGCTTCGCTCAAACACGCCTCCACCAGCTTTCGGCCCAGCTTCCTGCCGCGCTGAACGGGATCAACCCGCAGCGACCGGACTTCGGCCAGATTGTCCCAGATGATGTTCAGAGCACAGCACCCGACCACCTTGCCATCCGCATCCAGAGCCACGAAGAAATCGCGAAGATGGGAATACAACTGGCTCAATGACCGAGGGAGCACCAGACCTTCTTCCGCAGTATTATGCATCAGAAGGCCGTGGATAGCCTTCACATCATCCATGCGAGCTTTTCGAATATCCATTTATTGAGCCATCAATTTATCGGCCATGATCTTGAGCATTTCATACGGGAAAACGCCCGGCTGACCAAAAACCTGCTTACCGTTCTTATCAAACATCAACAGCGTCGGGATGGCCTCCACCCCAAACTTCTGTGCGATGGCCTGATCGCCATGATATACCGGCAGATCAAGCTTCTTCTTGGCAAAAAACGCGTCCAGCGCGTCCTTGCTTTCATCCAACGAGACAGCAAGGATCTTTACCTTGTCATTATAGGCCTGACTCAATTTCTCAAGCTCGGGAACAGCCTCCTTGCATGAAGGACACCAGGTTGTCCAGAACATAAGCATTACCGGCGTGCCCTTGTTGGCAGCCAGAAAGGCATCCAGATCCTTCACGCCCATGGGCGGATATTCAGCCGCAACACTGGCACTTTCCGAGCCTGTACCAGCCCCGTTGGCGCCATTGTCGCCGCACGCCATAAGGAGCATGCAAATCATAAGTATAACGGCAAATCGCCGGATATTTTTCATATTTCACCTCGTGGTTGTGGGCGGTAGTTTACCAGAGATGCAGCGCAAATAAAAGAAGAATGCCTGAGACAGGTCTGCTAGCCCCGACTTCCTCGACAAACAACTCACCCAACAAAAAAAAGACCGCCCTTTTCGGGCGGCCTTTACAGTTGTTTTTCAGCGCGGGAAGTTATTGCACCAGACTCTGCGCCAGCTTCACTGCGGCGATGGCGTCGGTGGACCATCCGTCAGCGCCGATGGCGTTGCAGAATTTCTCGGTGACGACTGCGCCGCCGATGATGACCTTGGTATCCATGGAGCGCTCCTTGACGAGCTGAACCGTGTCTTCCATGCGCACCATGGTGGTGGTCATGAGGGCGGAAAGGCCAATGATGGAAGCCTTGTGCTCGACAGCAGCATCCACGATGGTCTCGGCTTTCACGTCCTTGCCCAGATCCACGACCTCGAAGCCGTAGTTCTTGAGCATCAGGCAGACGATATTCTTGCCGATGTCGTGAATGTCCCCTTCGACCGTGGCCATGATCACGACCGGCTTTTCGGCCTCGTCGCCCTCTTCCTCGAGAAGCGGCTTGAGACGGGCAAAAGCGGTCTGCATGGTCTCGGCAGACTGGAGCAACTGGGGCAGGAAGTATTCCTTGCGCTCGTACTTGTCGCCCACGGCGAGGATGCCGGGAATCAACAGGTCGTTGACGATCGCCATGGCGGGCTTGCCACCCTCAAGCTCAGTCTCGACCAGCGCGACCACGTTGTCCTTGTCGCCCTTGATGACCGCAGCCTGGACAGGCGGCAGATCACCGGTATCCACAGACTGCGCACCGGCTGCCGGAGCAGACTGCACCCCGCCACCGCCGGTCCAATCAGAGAACTTGGCGATGTAATGCTCGGCCTGCGGATCACGGTTGAGCAGCACTTCGGTGGTGTGAAGTGCTTCCTGCAGACGGGCCGAGTTGGGGTTGGCGATGAAGGAGCTGAGACCGGAGGCCATGCCGAGGGAGAGGAACGTGGAGTTCAACAGCTCGCGGGCAGGCAGACCAAAGGAAATGTTGGACAGGCCGATGGTGGTGGGCAGCCCCCACTCGTCACGGCAGTGACGCATGACTTCCAATGCGTGGCGGGCAGCCTCGGGCTTGGAAGAAACGGTCAGAGCCAGTGCGTCGACCATGATCAGGCGCTTGGGAATGCCAAGAGCTTCGGCTTCCTTGAGCAGACCTTCGATGACGTCAAGGCGCTCCTTGGCAGTGACGGGCAGCTTGTTGCCGACGATGGGCAGCAGGATGAACGGCGCACCGAACATCTTGCACAGGGGGCCGAGAGCTTCCATCTTGCCGGGCTCGCCGGAGATGGAGTTGACCAGCGGGGAACCGGGGTAGACCCAAAGGCCTGCTTCTACGGCAGCAGAATCATTGGAGTCAATGGACAGCGGCGTAGTGAAACGGCTGACCAGTGTTTTGGTCAGTTCTGGCAGCAATGCGACTTCGTCCACCATGGGGGCGCCGACGTTGACGTCGAGAATGGGAGCGCCCAGTTCAATCTGCTCGTTGGCAAAGCGGATGGCCTCGGTAAACGTGCCTTCCTGCAGTTCTTTGATGAGCTGCTTCTTGCCGGTGGGGTTGATGCGCTCACCGATGATGGCACCGGGATGGTTGAAGCCAATGGGCACGGAAATGGAACGGGAGGTCAGCACCATCTGGGCGTCGTCAGTCTTCTCGGGACGCTGCCACGGGGTGTCGCCTACCTTGTTGCGCAGGGCGCGAATGTGATCAGGGGTGGTACCGCAGCAACCGCCGAGGAACTTGGCGCCGAGATCGACGAACTTGCATGCCTGCTCGGCAAACGGCTCGGGCGGCAGACGGAAGCAGGTGTTGCCCTCGTCGTCCAGCTCGGGCAGACCGGCGTTGGCTTCGGCAAAGGTCGGGGTGTCCAGACGGGAAGCCCAGGAGCGCAAGGTGTCCTGCATCTGCTCGGGGCCGGCCGAACAGTTGGTACCGATAAGCTCGACACCCATGTTCTGCATGGTGTCCACAAAGGTCAGCGGAGAAGTTCCGGTCAGGGAGGCCTCACCTTCAAAGGTCATGGACATGGCCACGGGCAGGTCGCACACCTGACGAGCTGCCACCACCACGGCCTTGACTTCGGCCAGATCAAAATGGGTTTCACCGAGGATCAGGTCGGCACCGCCGTCCACGCAGCCTTTGATCTGCTCCTTGAACAGTTCCACCAGCTCGCGGAAAGTCAGGTCGCCCAGCGGCTCGACAAAATGCCCGGTGGGACCGACGGAAGCAGCGACAAAAGCGTTGTCGCCAGCCACTTCACGGGCGATGGAGGTCATGAACTTGTTCAGTTCATAAACTTCCACCTCGCCGCCCAGCTTGGGACGGGTGCCGCCAAAGGTGTTGGTGGTCAGAACGTTGGCACCAGCCTCAATGTATTCCTGATGCACACCACGGATGATGTCCGGCTCTTTCATGCACCACAGCTCGGGCGAAAGACCGGCGGGCAGACCGCGGCTCTGCAACAGCGAACCGTAGCCGCCATCAAAGAAGTAGACTTTGTCGTCACGAAGTATGGACCTGAAATCGGGCATCTCTATTCTCCTAAACATCCCTGCCGGGACTGCTGAATTCGTATATCAAGATGTCTTGATATAGTCTTAGTTGTGGCGAAATGCAAGTATTTTCGATTATGCATACACGCCACCTGAAAGGGCAGAATCTTGCACCTGTCGCCACATCAAGACATCTACTCACGCTTCACGAAAGCACTCGACCACATCCACACAACAAACGCCATTATTACCAATAGGTAAAACTCACGCCCCACCCATTGCGCCGACGAGAAAACGGCTTATACATAAGACACTTAACCGCCGCCAAGCTAGCGATAGTGGTGTAACTGCAAGGCGACGGGCGCAATTGAAGCAAAGGCGTAGCAGCGCTAGATCGAGCATTCAATTATGCCCGGCAACGCCGCAGATGCCCCGCTATGCGAAGCCGAGGAGCCATGCAATTCTCTGCACATGGTTGCTGAATTGAAAAACATTGAAAAGGATTACCAAAAACTATAATGTCGTCTCCTTGTTCTTATTATTAGTATTGAACCGGGACGAACAAAAAGCCCGACACAAGATATTATGCCATCTACCGAAAGCAACACTGCCATCGAACCTGAGGTCATAGAACCCGAGGACCTTGACTCCGAACTGGAGGACGAGATCGATGAGCCGGTCATAGACGAAGCCGAGATCGTAGACGAAGCCAAGGATTCGCGTGCTGTGCCGATTAACCCGCCGGCCACCACCGAACCTCTGGAGTCATTGCTACCGGCCTTTGCCAAGCCGACTTCCAAGGAAGTCCGGATTCGCGATCCGCTTCAGATGTATCTCAAGGAGATCGCCCGCTTCCCCATGCTGGAACCGGACGAGGAGTATGCGCTGGCCAAGCGCGTGCAGGACGAAAACGATCAGGACGCGGCCTTCAAGCTGGTGTCCTCCCACCTGCGATTGGTGGTAAAGATCGCCATGGACTTCCAACGCCGCTGGATGCAGAACGCACTGGATCTGGTGCAGGAAGGAAACGTGGGCCTGCTCAAGGCCGTGACCAAGTTCGACCCGGAAAAGGGGATCAAATTCTCCTATTACGCGGCGTTCTGGATCAAGGCGTACATCCTGAAGTACATCATGGACAACTGGCGCATGGTCAAGGTGGGTACCACCCAGACCCAGCGCAAGCTCTTTTACAACCTGAACAAGGAACGCCAGCGCTTGCAGGCCATGGGATTCGATCCCACCACCGAGGCGCTCTCCAAGTCGCTGGGCGTGAGCGAATCGGAAATCGAAGAGATGGATCAGCGTCTGTCCAAGAATGACATGTCGCTGAACACGCCACTGGGTGAAGATTCCGACGCCACACGCATGGACTTCCTGCCTTCGCTGGGACCGGGTGTAGAGGACACCCTCGCCTCGGACCAGATCGTTGACCTGCTGCTGGAGAACATCAAGAAAATCCGGCCCTCGCTCAATGAAAAGGAAGTTGCTATTCTGGACGAACGACTGCTGTCGGACGATCCCATCACCCTGCGCGAAATCGGCGAGCAATTCGGGGTGACACGCGAACGGGTACGCCAGATCGAGGCGCGCCTGCTGGTCAAGATACGTGAATTCATGACCGATAAGGTCAAGGATTTTTCCCAGGACTGGGTTCTGGAACACGACTAAACACGGGACATACATGCCACGCACAAATCGGCCTTTCTCCACCCATGCCGCAGCCGCCCTGCTGCTCTGCCTTTTCATGGCCGTGCTCCCGGCCTGTACCGCAAGACAGGCTGCGCCAAAACCGCACCCCCTGTCCGCCGAGGCGCAGGCCAACTACGACTATCTGGTCTATCAGGATCAGCTGCAACGCCTCCAGCGCCATGCTGCCGAAGGCAAACAGAGCACGCTGAGCAATGAAGACGTAAACAAGATTGCAGAACGCGCCGAAATCGCCCTGAACAGACTGCTGCAGGAAGCGCCCACGCCCCAGCTCTATCTGGAAAAGGCCGCCCTGTTCTGGAATGACCCAAGCGGCGTGGCCAAGTCCCGCTCTGCACTGAAGCAAGGCCTGGCCCAGTTCCCGGACAACCAGGTCCTGACCATCTACCTCGCCAACTCCTACATCATGGACGACCGCACCGATGCAGCCATCGATGTAATGGACGACTATCTCTACCGCCACCCCGAAGACATTCAGGCCCGCGAACGACTGGGCCAGATGTTGATGGATGCAGGCAAGAATGCCGAGGCGCTGGACGAGCTCAAAAAGATCCCTGCGGACAAGCGTACCGCTGACACCCTTTATGCCATGGGCCGCGTGCAGGGGAACCTGGGCATGCGCAAGGTGGCTATCGCCAACCTGAAGAAGGCCATCACGATGGACCCGCGCTTCACCGAAGCCATGGTGGAGCTGGCCTACCAGTATGAACTGACCAAGGACTACGTGTCCGCGGAAAAAACCTACACCGCCATCCTCGATCAGGGCGACCCGTTCCCTGAAGCGCGTCTCCGCCTGATCAACCTGAATCTCAAGCTGAACAACCCTGCCCGCGCCATGAACTTGGCCCTTGGCGGCCCGCCGTCCAAGTCCTTCATTCTCGACGCGGCCCTCATGTTCATCAACGACGAATTTTACGCACAGGGCTCCACCGTGCTGGACATGCTGACCAGCGACGGTGAAATCCCGGCAGAATACTATTTCTACAAGGCCGTCATCGCCAACGAAGGCGAAAAGGATCAGGACAAGGCGCTCGGTTACCTGTCCAAGGTCAAGGAAGACGACCGCCTCTACCCCCATGCCCTGCGCTTCAAGGCGCAGCTCTACAACGCCATGGGCAAGGAAAAGGATGCCCTGAGCATTGCGCACATGGGCAAGGAGCTCTACCCCAACGGCACCATCTTCTACATTCTGGAATCCGCCCTGCTCATGGGTGCGGGCGACAGCGATGGCGCTGAAAGCGTACTCAAGGAAGGCCTCTCCCGCCTCAAGGGCAACCCGGAACTGACCTATGAGCTGGCCATGCTCTACGAAGAGGAAGGCCGCCGTCACGAAGGCCTTGAACTGATGGAGCAGGTGCTGCGCGCCCACCCCGATCACGTCAACGCCCTGAACTATGTAGGCTACACTCTGGCCGAAGAGAACCGCGAACTGGAGCGCGCCCTGGTGCTGGTCCAGAAGGCTTCCCTGCTCGACCCGGAAAACGGCTTCATCCTCGACTCTGTCGCCTGGGTCTATTTCCGCATGGGGCAGCTCGACAAGGCGTGGGAGAACATCGGCTTTGCCGTGGACATCGTTGAAGACGATCCGACTGTATGGGAACACTACGGCGACATCGCCGCTGCCATGGGTAACAGGAAGGCCGCCATCAAGGGATACAATTACTCCCTCAAATACCGCTCAAAAAACGCTGACAGCGTGAGGAAGAAGCTCAAAGCACTATGATCCGTCATATCCGGTCACTCTTCCCGGCGGTTCTGGCCGCCACCCTGCTCCTCGTGGCAGGCTTTGGCTGCACCCCCAAGAAGGTGAACGGCCCCACTGCGGACGCCCCTCAAGGCGTCTGGCAGCTCTTCCGCGCCAACTACTGTCAACCGGCCAAGGCCAGCGGCATGCTGGTCAAGGCATCCCTCTATTATACACGCACCGAGCCCACCCGCCGCACCAACCGCACCCTGCTCTCCATGTGGGGCGACTACGGCGGTCCCATGCGGCTCGACGTATCAGCAGGTATCGGCAAGCTCATCGCCCATATCCGCGAAGACAACACTGGGCTGCTGGTTTTCTACCCCACAGAGAAAACGGCTTACGCCCATGTGAACCCCGTACTCGGAGCCACGCGACTCGGCATGCCCTTCCCCTTCTCTCTGGCCGAACTGGCCAAGGTATCCATGGGAGATTTCTCAGGATTGACGCCAGAAGGTTTCGTGGATGTGACCCGAACCAAGGAAGGTTTCCGCTATACCTTGCACGGTTCGCGCGCCGGTTCCATTGTGCTGGATGAGGGCGGTCGTCCGATAATGCTTGAAGGACGGACCGCCAACGCGTATGACTCGGCCCGGACGTGGCATCTCGGCATCGACCGATACCCCACTGATGACGGCCCCCGCCCCCTGCCTGCCAGACTGACGCTGGCAACCGGCAACGGCGAGCAGGGTGTCTTGCGCATCAAGTCCCGAGAGCTTAAGATGTCGCCCTGGCCGGACAAGTCCATGGCGCTGACCCTGCCGGAGGGTGTGACCCTCCGCCGTCTGGACAACGGATACAAGGCCGGGCAACAAACTGAAATTCCTGTCGTATATGAGGACAAGTCATGACTGACGCGAGAAACGGAAACGAATCTGTCCTGGAAATTTTTCAGCTGGGCCTGAGAACCTGGCTGGCGGAGATGCAGTGGCTCTCCAAATCCCTGCTCACCCGCTTCGAGATCAGCAGGCTTGAAAAAGAGCTCAATCGGGAATATGGGGTGCTCGGACGCATCGCTGAAGCGCCCAGAGGGAAGAAGGAAGATAAGGAACAGAGTCTCCGCCAGATCGATTTTCTGAAAGAAGAGATCGAGACCCTGAAAAACGACGCAGCCCGTGACCGCGAAGAGCGGATGTCGAAGCTGCGCGAAAACCGCGACTAACCACGGGAGAGGTTACAGTGGGCAAAACCATCGTTATCGGCTCGGACCACGGCGGCTTCAATCTGAAGGCCGTATTCATCAAGACCCTTGAAGAATGGGGTTATAATGTAGAAGACGAAGGTCCTGACGGCCTCGACTCCTGCGACTACCCCATGTTCGCCGCCAAAGTCGCGAACAAGGTCAAGGAAGATGACTCCAAGCTCGGCATCCTCATCTGCGGCACCGGCCAGGGCATGACCATGACCGCCAACCGCATGGGCGTCCGCGCCGCACTCTGCACCAATGAATTTCTCGCCGAAATGGCACGCGAGCACAACGACGCCCGCATCCTCTGCCTCGGCGAACGGGTGACCGGACAGGGACTGGCCCTGGCCATCCTCAAAAAATTTCTGGAAACCGAATTCGGTGGCGACCGCCATCAGCGTCGCATCGACCTCATCGATACGGTCTCCAAATAACCATCCCTAATAAGGAACAACCATCATGAATATGACGGACAAGACGATTGCCGTGGTCAAAGGACTGATCATGGACGGTATTGCCAAAGCCAATTCAGGCCACCCCGGCGGTGCCATGTCCTCCGCGGACTTCGCCACCATCCTGTATTCCGAATTTCTGAACACCAACCCGGATGATCCGAACTGGTTCAACCGCGACCGCTTCGTGCTGGCCGCCGGTCACGAATCCATGCTTCTCTACAGCCTGCTCCACCTGAAGGGCCTGCTGTCCATGGACGACCTCAAGAACTTCCGCCAGCTCGGCTCCCTGACTCCGGGTCACCCTGAAGTAGACATGACCCCGGGCGTTGAAGCCACCTCCGGTCCTCTGGGCCAGGGCTTTGCCGTTTCCGTAGGCTTCGCCGCAGCCGAAGCCCATCTGCGCGAGAAGCTCGGCGCAGACGTCATGGATCACTACACCTACGTGCTGTCCTGTGACGGCGACATCCAGGAGCCCGTCGCCCTCGGCGCCGCCTCCCTGGCCGGTCTCTGGAATCTGGGCAAGCTCATCGTCTACTATGACTCCAACAAGATCCAGCTCGCCGGTCCCTGTTCCCAAGTTGACTGCATGGACCACCGCAAGGTGTTCGAAGGCATGTGCTGGCAGGTCATCGACGTAGACGGCCACAACCAGGACGAAATCCGCGCCGCCATCAAGGAAGCTCAGGCCAACACCTGCCAGCCCACCCTGATCATCGGCCACACCGTCATGGCAAAGGGCGCCGCCACCCTGGAAGGCTCCCACAAGACCCACGGTTCTCCCATGAGCGCCGAGGAGATCACCGCCACCAAGGAAAAGCTGGGCATGCCCGCAGAGGACTTCTACGTCCCCGCCGACGTCAAGGAAGCTTTCCAGTCCCGTTTCGACGAGATGCGCAAGATGGCTGCCGACTGGCAGACCACCGTTGACGCCAAGCTCGGCGCTGACGAAGCCTTTGCAGAGATGTGGGGCCACGTCACCAAGCCGCGTCCCGAACTGGAAATCGAATGGCCCGAGTTCACCCCCGGTGAGACCATGGCCACCCGTAAAGCCTGGGGCGCATGCCTGAACGGCGTCATGGAATCCCTGCCAACCCTGATCGGTGGTTCCGCTGACCTCGATCCGTCCAACCAGACCCAGAACTTCCGCGACACCTACGGCGACTTCGGTGTCAACGGCTACGGCTCCCGCAACCTCGCCTTCGGCGTGCGCGAGTTCCCCATGGCCGCCATCATGAACGGTCTTCAGCTGCACGGCGGCCTGCTGCCCTTCGGCGCGACCTTCCTGACCTTCTCCGATTACTGCCGTAACGCAATCCGCATGTCCGCACTGCAGGAACTGCCGGTTCTGTACGTCTTCACCCACGACTCCTTCTGGGTCGGCGAAGACGGCCCCACTCATCAGCCCATCGAGCACATCAGCTCCCTGCGCCTGATCCCGGAACTGATCGACCTGCGCCCGGCCGACGCCAACGAAACTGCCGTCTGCCTGGACATCGCACTGAAGCAGGAGAAGAAGCCTTCCACCATCTTCCTGACCCGTCAGGGTCTGCCCGTTCTCGATCCCGCCGAATACCCGGCCATCGTGGACGGCCCCCGCAAGGGCGCTTACGTCCTGAAGGACTGCGAAGGCACCCCGGATCTGATCATCATCGCTTCCGGTTCCGAAGTTGCCCTGGCTCTCGATACCGCCAAGGAACTCAAACGCAAGGTACGCGTGGTCTCCATGCCGTCCGCCAAGTTGTTTGACGATCAGCCGGAATCGTATAAGAAAGAAGTATTGCCGCCCGAGGTTACTGCCCGTGCGGCTGCCGAAGCCGGTCGTACCGGTCTCTGGCACAAATATGTTGGCCTCGAAGGCGTTGTCCTCGGCCTGGATCACTTCGGCGCATCCGCTCCGGGTAAGATCCTGTCCGACAAGTACGGCTTCACCCCCGAAAACTTTGCCCGACTCATTCGTGAAAAGTACTAGGAGTTTGTAAATGGAAGCCCCTCAAAAGAATCTCGCTCTTGACCTCGTTCGCGTCACTGAAGCTGCCGCTCTTGCCTGTGCCCGTTGGCTCGGCAAAGGCGACAAGATCTCTGCCGACCAGGCAGCGGTCGACGCCATGCGCCTCTGCTTCAACACCCTTGAGATCGAAGGCAAGGTCATGATCGGCGAAGGCGAGAAAGACGACGCCCCCATGCTGTACAACGGCGAGAAGCTCGGCCTCGGCCGCGGCCCCAAGGTCGAAATCGCTGTTGACCCGCTGGAAGGCACCAACCTGCTCGCCAACGGCCGTCCCAATGCCATCTCCGTTGTGGGCGTCTGCCCCGCCGGTTCCATGTTCGATCCGGGCCCGAGCTACTACATGCAGAAGCTCGTCGTGCCCGCCCCGGCCAAAGACGTCGTGGACATCGAAGCCCCCACCGGTCACAACCTGAAGCTCATCGCCCGTGCTCTGGACAAGGACGTAGACGATCTGGTCGTCTTCGTTCTGGACAAGCCGCGCCACAAGAAGCTCATCAGCGACATCCGCGAAGCTGGCGCTCGTATCCAGCTGCACACCGACGGTGACATCACCGGCTCTCTCATGGCCATCGACCCGCGCAGCGAAGTCGACGTCATGATGGGAACCGGCGGCACCCCCGAAGGCGTGCTCTCCGCCATCGCCATCCGCATCATGGGCGGCGAAATGTTCGCCAAGCTCGACCCCCAGAAGCAGGACGAAAAGAATGCCCTGGCCGAATACGGCATGGACATCCGCCGCGTCCTCACCGTCAGCGATCTGGTCAAGTCCGAAGACCTGTTCTTCGCGGCAACCGGCATCTCCGGCGGCACCTTCCTCAAGGGCGTCAAGTACCACGGTCACGGCGCAGAGACCTCTTCTCTGGTCATGCGCGGCAAGACCGGCACCATCCGCTACGTCGAGGCCATCCACAACTGGGATGCCCTCATGAAGTTCTCCGCTGTCGAATACGACTAAGCCGGAACTGATACGGAATATGAAAAGGCCGGAACCTGATGGTTCCGGCCTTTTTTCTTTCTGCGTGATGCTTGGTTACAGGTGCTCTCTGCACCGTCTATTTCTTCAACTTCCTGAAAATTTCCATAAGTTCCTGATCGACAGCCTCCGGATCGGGCGCATTCAGCTGGACCAGACGATGAAGGAAGGTGAAGCTCAGCTCGTCCATTTCACGAAACTTCATGGCCACAAGGCCATCACTGGCGCGGAGGACGTCCCCTTCCACCACGATACGAACACCCGGCGACAGGGGAATATTGAGTTCGGCACGCGTACCCACAAGGCAATCGTCACATCCTTCAAGCAACGCGCCGTTCATGCTGATGTTGCGCGTTTCCACAGGAATGACGATATCGCCCACATTCACGTAGGCATCAAACCCGGCACTGATACGTGTTCTGTGACGTTTATTCTCGGACATGGCATTTCCCCCATTTAAAGGAAGTATACCACGAACGAATCCCGAGGCAAAATCCGTTACGTTTTTTATAACCGGTACAATGCTACGCACCACGACTACTCTTCCAGATCAGCGGTCTGACCCAAAACCAGCGTTCCCGCTACGATCAGCAGGCCACCGCCGATGGTCCATGCATCAGGGATTTCACCGAGGAATGATGCGCCCCAGATGGCCGCAAACACGATCTCAAGACAGGTGACGGCAGAGATGCGTGCGGCCGACTCAATGGCATAGCCCCGTGTCATGTAATATTGTCCACCGTTCATGGAGAGGGCGATGCCGAGAATGTAGAGCCATTCTACAGGCGTAGGCATGACCCAGCCTTGTGCGAACAAAGGACTGACAACGGTGATGATCATCGGCGGATAGAACATGACCACGGCCGGATGCTCGGTCTTGGCCAGCGTCCGCACCACGAGAATGGCAATAGAGGTCATGACAATGCCACCAAGCGCCACGGCCAGAGCCAGCGGATCGAGCGCTGCCCCTGAGGAGCCAAAAATGAATCCGGGCCGACAGACAAGGACGACGCCCGTCAAGCTGGTGGCCACGGCCATGAGCCCTTTGGTGCCGATTTTCTCGCCAAGGATCACCCACGCGAGCAGCGCAACTATGGCCGGATGGGTAAAAAGGATGACGATGGCATCGGCCAACGGGAGGTGGACGATTGCGTAGAACTCGGCAAACAGGGCAACAAACCCAACAGAACCGCGCGCGAAGAGGAGCCAGCGGCGTGTTCCCAGCATGCCTATTCCTGCACGCCTCAAAAGCACCCAACAAAATCCAATCCCCACGACACCGCGCAAAAACAATAACTCCATGGTCGGCACACGCTCACCTGCCAGCTTGATGAGCAGGGAGCCTATAGAAAAGAGAAAGGTGCCGAGGAGCATGAATCGCATGCCGGGCGTGAGGGTCAGTTTCATGGACTGGAGATTAGGATCAACCCATAATGTTTACAAGACATTATTGATATGATGCCTTGAGCACAAAAGGTCTTTGCTCACAAGCCTTGTGGCTGATGCCCCACACACAAATACCAACGAGACCAGAACGATCCATACTTCGCCTGCCACACGTTTCCGTTGCCCTGTTCTACTCAGAACAAAATACTATTCCCTGCTCACTGTTTTTGTTATAGATTTTGGCATAAACGGATAATACTGCCCAATGAAACCACGAAAAGACATACTCAGAGAACTCGTGCTTACCAACGCTGATGCGCTGGCAAGTATTGTCATGCAGCGCGCAAGCGAGCTGGGTCTTTGCGACGGCGTGGAGATCAGCAAGCACACATGGGCCAACTCGGTGGACATGATCAATGATGCCCTTATCCGTACGCTGGACAAGTATGGCCTCGAGGGACTGGACCTTCCCGTCGATCACTCCACCAACGATCCGCTCTCAGAATTTGCGACACAGACCGCTCGTATCCACCGTGACCGGGGCGTCTCCCTGCCCATGTTCATGACCCTGCTCAAGGTCTATAGAGCCGCCTATGTCAAACTGGTGTACAAGGAGCTGGGTGAACTGCCGCTTGCACCGGCATGCAGAGATTTCGTGGTAGCCTTCTTTGACCGGGCCGAGATCGCCCAATGTGCCAACTGGGCCGAACTCCATGAGGAGGAGCGGGTTCAGGCACTGGAACAGGCCCACCGTCTGACCATGGAGGAAAAGGACCGTTTCCTCACCCTGTACGAGAGTCTGGCCACCCCGGTACTTCTGCTGGACGAGCAGGATCGGATCGAACTGCTGAATCACGCTGCCACACGGCTCATGGCCAAAGAGTTGAGGCATAGCCTCAAATATGCCTGCGCCAACGACCCCTCCATTTCGCATAAACGACAAGACGCACGTATCCCTCTGAATCAGGCCCTGCCATGGATGGACAAGGAACTCCAAAAGGCATGCCCCATCGAAGAAGGAAGGCAGGACTGCCGATTTGACACCTCCATCCTCATCGACGGCAGAGAGCGGCATTTCAACATCGCGGTCTCCAATATTTCCAGCAACCTGAGCAACTTTGTCGGCACCACCGTAGTCATTGATGACATCACCATACGGGTGGAAGTGGAACGCCAGTTGACCCAGGAACGCAACATGGCCGCCGAATATCTGGACGTGGTCGGCTCCATCGTGGTTGCCATGGATGTTTCGGGCGGAATAATGCTGCTTAACAAGACCGGGCACAAAATGCTTGGCTATGAGCCCGGCGAACTGGTGGGCATGAACTGGATTGACCTGGTGGTTCCGATCGATGAAAGGGAAGAGCTCAGAGAATATTTTTTCCACATCATGTCTGACGATCTGTCGATGGACGACGAGAACGTCAACTCCATCGTGGACAAGGATGGCAAACTGCACCTGATCCAGTGGCGCAATCGCCTGCTGCGCAATGAAGGCGGCATGCCCATCGGCGTCCTCGCATCCGGTCAGGACATCACCCACCAGCGGGAGATGGAAGATGCATTGGCCGAGAAGGAAGCGTGGCTCCGCAACACATTTGTGTCCCTCGGTGAAGGCGTGCTCATCCTGTCACCGGCAAACATCATCCTTGATGCCAACCCGGCAGCCGAGCCCATCTTCCAGATGACCAACGATGAGCTGTGCGACACCCCCTTCGAAGAACTGCACATTGACAGCGAGCATTTTTTGGAATTTGAAGAACGAGCCCAACACGCCTTTCTCCGCAACGAAGCCGCCGTTTTTGATTTCCCAATGCGGAGGGGCGACGGATCTTCATTTCCGGCCGAATTCTCCGTGTCCCGTATCACCGGCGACGATGGCAATATTCTGGGAACGGTTTGCGCGCTGCGTGATGTCTCGGATCGCGAACGGCGCGAGCGTCACCTGCGGGAAAGTGAAGCAAAATTCCGGCGCATCTTCGACACAATTGAAGAGGGCTTCATCGTCACCGACCTCGAAGGCACCATCTCCATGGTCAATCCGGCCACCTGCCGGATGCTCGGCTATTCGCAGGAAGACCTCCTGGGCCAGAGCATGGGCATTCTCTATGCCAACGAAGGGGAACGAAAACGTCTGCTGGACGGCATACAGAATCGCGGCAAAGTCCATGGCTACCACCTGGCCGCCAGACGCCGTGACGGTCAATCCATCGTGGTTGAGGCAAACGCCCATCAGGTCGTAAACGAGGATGGCATCCCCATCGCCATGGAGGGCACGTTTCGTGACATCACTGCCCGCCTGGAAGCGGAGCAGATGCTTCGTGAGAGGGAAAAGCTGTACCGTGCGTTTTTTGAAAACAACCACGCCATCATGCTGCTGGAAGACCCCAAGAGTGGAGAGATTGTTGATGCCAACCCGGCAGCCAGCGTGTTCTACGGGTACACCGTGCATCAGATGCGCGCCATGAACACTGCCCAGATCAACGCCCTGAGCGAGGAAGAGATCTTTCAGGAGATGTTCGCAGCGCGCAATGAGAAACGCAGCTTCTTCATCTTCAAACACCGCCTCGCTGACGGCGAACTTCGTGATGTCGAAGTATACTCCGGCCCAATCATGGTTCGCGGGAACCAACTGCTCTACTCCGTCATCCATGACGTCACCGATCGCATGCGCATGCAGCGGGAGATGACCCGCATGGCCACGACCGACGCTCTGACCGGCGCCAACAACCGCCACCAGTTCTTCCGCCTGGCAGAGGCTGAACTCAAGCGCACCGAGCGTTATGGGCACGCTCTGTCCGTTATCATGCTCGACATTGACTACTTCAAGTCAATCAACGACACCTACGGCCACCACACCGGCGATGTCGTCCTCAAGGCGCTGTCCGACGCAGCGGACCAAGCTCTGCGTGAGACGGATATCTTCGGTCGTCTCGGCGGCGAAGAATTTGCCGCCATCCTCCCGGAAACCGAGTTGGATGGAGCCACCAATGTGGCCGAGAGACTCCGGGAGTCGTTGGCAGCACTGAAGATTCAGGATGAGGACGTCGAGGTCAGCTTCACGGTTTCCATCGGCGTGACCAGCGCCACCGAGACGGACAAAAACATCGAGGAAATCCTGAATCGAGCCGACGAAGCCCTGTACAAAGCCAAGCGAGGCGGCAGGAACAAAGTCATGAAAGGCTGACCTTACGGGAAGCTTGCCGTCACACTGCACCTTCCAAACCGATAATTTCCCACCTTCCCTCCCCTCAAAAATGAGGCTTTTCCTGCATTAAAACGAGGCCTGAGAATCCTTCTCACAAGCGGGTTTTCCTTGAAAAAACCTTGACGTTTTCCCATGGGTTTGGGATACGGTTCTCAGTTTTTAGTGACAATTTTCACAACTTGTTAAAACAAGGCTTGGAAAAACGGCGGATCACCGGCTCACTGAGCTGGGGAAACGTCGCGTTTTTACAAGTTTTTACGAGCAGATAATGACTTTTGAATCAGAACTTGCCACGCGCAAGGATGAACTGTCGGAAAAATGGGCAGAGCTGATCCTTCAGACCTACCCCAAGGAAACCCAGAAAATCTGGACCCGGCAGAAAGATCGATTCCAGAACCCGGTGGGGGCGGCCATATTTGAGGCCACCCGGGCGCTGTTCGATCACGTCATTGAGTGGCAGGACGCCACCAAGATCGCTGAGGAGCTGGACCGCGTCATTCGCATCCGCTCCGTGCAGGACTTCACTCCTTCACAGGCGGTCAGCTTTGTCTTCCTGCTTAAGAAACTCCTCCGGGACGAGTACTTCAAGCAAATGGACAAGGAAGGCAAACTCGCCGAACTGCTCAGATTCGAGGCCAAGGTAGATAACCTGGCCATGATGGCCTTCGACATTTACTCGAAGGACCGGGAACAAGTGTTCCGAATGCGCGTGGATGAAGTGAAGCGCGCACAGAGCCAGCTCTTGAAGCGGGCCGGAATGATAGCGGACGTTACGACCGATTCATCGGTCGATTAAGGGCGCGCCACGGGGTTGTGTTGGTATAGGGAGTCGGGCTTTATCGGGTTTGGTACCGGGGGGTACATATCGGAATTGAACCCACGCATCTGACTGATTTATCATAGGAACACAATCTTTCGCGGCTCGTACCGAAAGTGGCAGGCCTCCCGGCGTGAGACCCGGCAGGTCCAACATTCAAGCGAGGTGACGGTAGATGAATGCTCTTTACTCACTTCTGTTCGTCTTTCTCCTGGTGTTGATCCCGTTGTTCGGGGTGGACGCAGCGCACATGAAGACTTTCTTCGGTGTCTGCATCCCCGTGACGGCGTTCATCATCTTCATTATTGGCTTTGCGAGCAAAGTCATCAACTGGGGCCGGAGTGCTGTGCCGTTCCGTATCCCCACAACCGGTGGTCAGTTCAAATCCTTTGACCCCCAGCTGTTCAAGCAGAACAAGTACGACTGTCCTCAGACCGGCGCTCAGACCTTTGTGCGCATGGTTCTGGAAGTCTTTGCTTTCCGCTCCTTGTTCCGCAACACTGAGGTGTCCCTGCATGAGACCAAAGACGGCCCTGTGGTCGCCTACAAGTCCAGCAAGTGGCTTTGGCTCTTCGCCATCATTTTCCACTATTCTTTCTTCATTGTCGCTCTGCGCCACCTCCGCCTTTTCCTTGAGCCGGTTCCCTTCTTTGTGAACGGCCTGGAATTCGTGGACGGCATCCTGCAGATTGGTGCTCCCACCATGTACATGGCCGATGCCGGTCTTGTCGCTGGTGTGCTCCTGCTGCTCGGCCGCAGACTGATCAACGCCCGGATCAACTACATCTCGTATGTATCGGACTTCTTCCCGCTGTTCCTGATCCTGGCCGTCGCTCTGTCGGGCATTTACATGCGCTACTACGCCAAGGTCGACGTCATCGCGATTAAGGAACTCACCATGGGTCTGGTCACGTTCAGCTACGTGGTCCCGGAAACCATCAGCGTATCCTTCTTCATTCACGTCTTCCTGGTCAGCGTGCTGATGATCTACTTCCCCTTCAGCAAGCTCATGCACATGCCGGGCGTCTTCATGTCTCCCACCAGAAACATGCCCAACGACACCCGTGCAAAGCACCATGTGAATCCCTGGAACCCGGACATCAAGCCGCATGCCTATGCGGACTACGAGAAGGAATTCGGCGTGCCCATGGCTGAAGCCGGCCTCCCCCTCGACAATCCGGATAACGGCAAGGCCCCGGAAGAGGCCTAGGGTTCTCCCTAGGTGATACTTCTTTATTTAGGAGAGAAGAAATATGTCCGACATGCCTAAAGCTGATGAGCTTTTCAAAAGCATAGACTATGCTCCGCCGACCACTGGTTGGATGGAGACCCCGGTGGACTTCTCGCCGGGCAACTGGTGTTACCCCGCAAAGCCCGAGAAGATTCAGTACATGGAATCGAAGCTTCCCGGTCTGTGGGGCGAAGCCCGCGAATGGTCCCCCGGTGACGAAGACTGGAAACTGCCTTCCAACTGGAAAGAGATCGTGGTCAACGGCTTCCGCGAGCGCCTCGACAAGTTCCGCACCCTGAAGCTGTTCATGGACATCTGTGTCCGTTGCGGCGCCTGTGCTGACAAATGTCACTACTTCATCGGTTCCGGTGACCCGAAGAACATGCCTGTTCTCCGCGCCGAGCTGATGCGCTCCGTCTACCGCGGCGAGTTCACCCTGGCAGGTAAGATCCTGACCAAGCTGACCGGTTCCCGCGTCATGGAAGAAGATGTCCTGAAAGAATGGTTCATCTACTTCTACCAGTGCACCCAGTGCCGTCGCTGCTCCCTGTTCTGCCCCTACGGCATCGACACCGCAGAGATGACCATGATGGCACGCGAGCTCATGCACCTGGTTGGCCTCAACACCAACTGGATCATGGAGCCCGTCTCCAACTGTAACATCACCGGTAACCACCTCGGTATTCAGCCCCACGCCTTCAAGGACATCGTGGACTTCATGGTTGACGACATCGAGGAAGTCACCGGCCGTCGCGTCAAGGCTCCCCTCAACGAGAAGGGCCACGACATCCTGTTCATCACCCCGTCCGGCGATGCCTTCGCCGATCCGGGCATCTATACCTTTATGGGCTACCTGACCCTCTTCGATTACCTGGATCTGGATTACACCATGTCCACGTATGCATCCGAGGGTGGTAACTTCGGTTCGTTCACCAACAACGAAACCATGAAGAAGCTCAACGCCAAGATGTACGCCGAAGCCAACCGCCTCGGTTGTAAGTGGATTCTCGGCGGCGAGTGTGGCCACATGTGGCGCGTTGTCCATCAGTACATGGACACCATGAACGCAGACCTGCAGGGCGATCAAATGACCACTCCGGTCAACCCGATCACCGGCACCGTCTTCGACACCGCTGCTGCAACCAAGATGGTCCACATCACTGAGTTCACCGCTGACCTCATCAAGCACGGCAAGCTGCCGCTTGATCCCAGCCGCAACGATCACCTGCGCGTCACTTTCCACGATTCCTGCAACCCCGCCCGAGGCATGGGTCTGCTGGACGAGCCGCGCTACGTGCTCAAGGCCGTGTGTAACAACTTCTTCGAGATGCCGGCAGGCACCACCCGTGAGCAGACCTTCTGCTGCGCAGGCGGTTCCGGTCTGAACACCGAAGAAATCCTGGAAATCCGTCTTCGCGGCGGCCTGCCTCGCGGCAACGCCCTGAAGTACGTCCAGGACAAGCACGGCGTGAACACCCTGGCTTGTATCTGTGCCATTGACCGCGCCACGCTCATCCCGCTGGCCGACTACTGGGCACCTGGCGTAACCGTCACCGGAACTCACGAGCTGGTCGCCAACGCTCTGATTCTCGAAGAAGGCGAAGAGCGTACCATGGATATGCGCATGGAAGCACTGCCCGGCTACGAGGATGAGGACGACGACTGGACTCCCCCGAACATGTAGGAGACGGATATGAAAATGCACTACGGTTTCCCCATCATCGCCGGGCTCGTCATCTTCATCGGTCTGCTGTGCGCTCCCTTTGCGCTCGGCACCGGTAAGACCTACAAGCAGCCCGAGGTTAAGCTTCCCGCAGGCGAAAAGGAATGCATTGAGTCAGTGGAATTCATGCGCGAACAGCACATGGTTCTCCTTGACCAGTGGCGTGACTGGGCCCTGCGTGACGGCAAGCGCATCTACACCAACCACAACGGCAAAGAGTTCGTCATCAGCCTGCAGAATACCTGCATGAAGTGTCACACGAACAAGGCAGAATTCTGCGACAAGTGCCACACTGATGCCGGTGTCTCTCCCTACTGCTGGGATTGCCACACACAGCCGGAGGGTTTGAAATAATGAAGAACAACAGAAGAGCCTTCATCAAGCTGGCCGCTGTTGCCGCTGCAGGTCTGGCTGTTGCCCCCAAGGCAATGGCTTCCTCCGGTGGCCACTCTCCGGTCAAAGCAAATCCCAAGGGCCTCCATGCCAAGCAGTGGGCAATGGTCATCGACTCCACCAAGCTTCACTCCGAGGAAGAGATCGCAAAGCTGGCAGACTCCTGCCACAAGATCCACAACGTTCCCGAGTTGACCGGCAAGAAGGAAGTCAAGTGGCTCTGGTCCGACATCTACCCGCACACCTTCCCCGAGCAGGAAAACCCGCATCTGGCAGAAGAAGTGCACCATCGTCACTACCCGCTCCTGTGTAACCACTGTGAGCACCCGTCCTGCGTGCGTGTCTGCCCCACCAAGGCGACCTTCAAGCGCCCTGACGGCATCGTGGCCATGGACTACCACCGCTGCATCGGCTGCCGCTACTGCATGGCCGCATGTCCTTACGGCTCCCGCTCCTTCAACTGGGGCGAACCTCGTAAGAACCTGGACCTCGCCAACCTGAACCCCAAGTTCCCCACCCGCATGCGCGGTGTTGTCGAAAAGTGCAACTTCTGTGTGGAACGTCTGGCGGTCGGCGACATGCCTGCATGTGTCGAGGCTTCCGAAGGCGCGATCGTGTTCGGCGATCTCTACGATCCCGAATCCCCGGTCCGCAAGGTGCTGCGCGAGCGGTTCACCCTTCGTCGTAAACCTGCCGCAGGCACCGAGCCCTGTGTCTACTACGTGATTTAGGAGGAATCAGAATGCTTGAATTAGCTCTCAAAGGTTCCAAGAGATACTACGCCTGGATTGGCTTCCTCCTGGTCCTGATTGGCATCGGTTTCACCGCCTGGGTCGACCAGATCATGAACGGTCTGGAGATCACCGGCATGAGCCGTGACGTGTCCTGGGGTTTCTACATCTCCCAGTTCACCTACCTGGTCGGTCTGGCTGCCTCCGGCGTCATGATCGTGCTGCCCAACTACTTCCACTCTTATAAGACCAACAAGCACATGGTCATCTTCGGTGAATTCATGGCAATCGCCGCATGTATTATGTGCCTCGGTTTCATCATCGTGGATATCGGGCAGCCCACCCGTATGATGAACATGATCTTCCATCCCACTCCGAACTCCATTCTGTTCTGGGATATGATCGTTCTCAACGGCTACCTGTTCCTGAACTTGCTCGTCGGTTGGACCTGCCTCCAGGCAGACCGCGCCAACCTGCCGCATCCGAAGTGGCTCAAGCCCTTCATTTATACGTCCGTCATCTGGGCTTTCTCGATCCACACCGTGACCGCATTCCTGTACCAGGGTCTGCCCGGCCGCCACTACTGGCTCACCGCCATTCTGGCTGCTCGCTTCCTGGCATCTGCGTTCTGCTCCGGTCCTGCGATCCTGCTGCTCGTCATGATGGCAACTGAAAAGTTCACCACCTTCAAGATGCCCAAGAACGCTCTGAAGACCCTGGTGAAGATCATTGCTTACGCCATGTGTGTAAACATGTTCTTCTTCGCCCTGGAAATCTTCACCGCCTTCTACTCCAACATCCCCGGCCACATGCACTCCATCGTGTACCTGTTCGCCGGTGAACACGGCCATCATGAACTGGTCGGTCTGATGTGGACCTTCATCGGCATGGCTGCGATCGCCATCACCCTGCTGGTGACTCCGAAGCTCCGCAACAACCTCAAGCTGCTCCCCTACACCCTGGTTATCCTGGTTATCGCAACCTGGATCGACAAGGGCCTGGGCCTGCTCATCGGTGGCTTCAACCCCACCCCGTTCGATACCATCACCCCTTACTGGCCCACCGGTAAGGAGCTAATGGTCTCCATGATGATCTACGCTCTGGGCGCACTCGTTGTGACCGTTCTGTTCAAGATTGCAACGGAAGTTAAAGAAGAAATGGGTCACTCCCAGGAACTGCCCTGCGGCTGTTCCACTGAAGACAACTGCGATTGCACCCTCGAGTGCGGCTGTCCCAAGGACAACTGCACCTGCGAAGAGGAAGCAGCAGAAGAGGCTCCCGCCGAGGCCTAATTCGGCAGCCATAGCCTAGCCACAAACGTCACCTCGCTAGGCCTACCGGCAACACTAAGGCCCCCGCTCCACTTGGAGCGGGGGCCTTTCACATGCATATTTCCCCACCACAGCTCTCTGGTTTACCTTCCGTTGCATTGGAATAATTGCACCCAAGGCGTGACCGTGGCATAGTCCTTTTCCTTGACGTGAACGAAGCGCCAATATACCCCTATGGGGTATTTTACCAACTCAAGTACGAGGCAGATATGAACATCGGCGAATACACTTTTGAAGAGTTTAAGCAGAAGGCAAAGGATTTCCATGGATATCCGGCGCCGGGACTGCTGATCGGCGGCTACATGGTAGAGGCTGCCAAGAAACGCATTCCTGAAGGCACCCTGTTCGAGGCCATGGTGGAATCCGGCAAATGTCTGCCTGATGCAGTGCAGCTTTTGACGCTCTGCTCAATCGGCAACAACTGGATGAAGATCAAACTGCTGGGTCGCTATGCCGTGTCCCTGTATGACAAGTTCACGGGCGAGGGCTTCCGCGTGGCCATCGACCAGAAGAAGCTCGAGGACTGGCCTGAAATCAAAGGCTGGTTCATGAAGGAAAAGCCCAAGGCCGAGCAGGACACGGACAAGCTCTTCGCCGAGATCGAAGAGGCGGGCGACACCATCTGCTCCATTCGCCCCATCAAGATCGCCAAGAAGTATCTCGGTCATGGTCACATGACATCCATTGATGTCTGCCCTGTCTGTGGAGAAGCGTATCCCGGTTCGGACGGCTCCATCTGCCGCGGCTGTCAGGGAGAAGATCCATATGAAGTCATGGAAGGCATGGAATGCGCTGCAGACGTTCCTGACCTCAAGGCCGTTCCCGTCGAGGAAGCCGTGGGCAAGAAAGTCGTTCACGACATGACCGGTATTGAGCCGGGTGAATCCAAAGGCCCCATTGCAAAGGCTGGAGACACCCTTGATATCGGCGACGTGTGCCGCTTGCAGCGTATCGGCAAATACAATGTCTATGATGAAGAATCTCTGCCCGGCGACGAGTGGGTACATGAGAACGAAGCGGTCAAGGCGTTTGCTTCCCGTATTGCAGGTGAAGGCATCTCCTATGATGACAACCCAGAAGAGGGCAAGATCAACTTCTTTGCTGATCGAAGAGGGCTCCTGTCCATCGATCTCGAAGCGCTCGCCCGGTTCAACCTGACGCCGGATGTCATGCTCGCCACACGTCACGACGGTGCGCTCATCCCCAAAGGAAAAGGCGTTGCCGGAACCCGTGCCATTCCGCTCTACATTTCACGAGACAAGTTCAACCGCGCCCTCACCGCCCTCGGCCACGGCCCGGTTCTGTCCATTCAGCCGCTGCGCAAGGCCAAGGTCGGTATCCTTGTAACCGGCACCGAGGTCTTCCAGGGGCTCATCGAGGACAAGTTCGTGCCTATCATCACTTCCAAGGTGATTAAGCTCGGCTCCGAAGTCCTCAAATCCGACATCGTGCCCGATGACCGCGAGGCCATCACCAGCGCAGCCAACGCCATGCTCGACGCCGGGTGTGATCTCATCATCACCACAGCAGGCATGTCCGTTGACCCTGATGACGTGACGCGCCCTGCGCTGATCGATGCAGGCCTTGCCAACGACCTGTACGGCGTGCCCATGCTGCCCGGCACCATGACTCTGGTGGGCAAGATCAAGTCCGCCCAGATCATCGGTGTCCCGGCCTGTGCGCTCTTCTACAAGACCACGGCCTTTGACATCGTTCTGCCCCGCCTCCTCGCCGGACAGGAACTCACCCGCAAGGATCTCGCCCGACTTGGCGAAGGCGGTTTCTGCATGACCTGCAAGACCTGCTCCTTCCCCAAGTGCCCCTTCGGCAAATAGTCGATCACAACACCAACAGAATGAGCCCCTGCCAGCGATTGCCGGCAGGGGCTTTTTTGCGTTCCAGCGCCCAGCTAGTACCCTTTTTTTGCATTGTGGTGCGCAATATTTTTCATCACATGCGGGTTGAATTGGTATCCATCAAAAAAATATCAACAATTCCAGTCAACCTTTCCTCGGCACGCCCGTTGCTACTTATAAGACAAAGATTTCAAGGGTTGGCCCCACCAACCATCAGGAGGAAACACCAATGAAGAATATGATTGCTATCGTGATGCTGCTGGCCCTGCTCACAGCCTGTAAGACCACTACCGCCCAGAACGCTGCCACTCTCGGCACACTGGCTGGCGCCACCGTGGGCGCGCTGACCTTCAAGAACAAGGTCTCCGGTGCCGCCATCGGCGCGGGAGCGGGTATGCTGGTCGGCTACATCGTGGGTAATGAAATGGACAAGTACGACCAGACGCAGGTTGCCAGTGCGCTGGAGACCACGCCTTCCGGTCAGGCCACTACGTGGACCAACCCGGACACCCAGACCTATTATGAGGCGATTCCTGAGCCTGCTCGTCAATACGATGATGGACGCGTGGAACGAGACGTCACCCTGCGTGCCCGCATGGCAAACGGCGAATACGAGACTGTCTACGCCAAGGCATACCGCCAGCCTGACGGTTCATGGCAACTCGTCCAATAGACTGATTTTCCCCCACAAACACCCTCTCCAGGAGAAGGCCGCATCCCAATTGCACATGGGATGCGGCCTCTTCTTTTTGCCTTAAGAAAAAATCATTGACATAATTTTTATCTATTTGATAAAAAGTGCTCATCTTGATTTTCAGAATCGAAGAATCGAGAAGAGAGAGACACCAATGAAGAATACTTTGGATCAAAACGACAAACGACTGGTGGCAGCCCTGACCCGTGATGGACAACTATCTCCGGGCAAGGTTGCGGAAGAGATCGGAGTGACTGCACCCACGGTTCGCTCCCGCATGAAAAACCTGATCAAGGCTGGCGCACTCAAGATCGCCGGGCTGGTGAACCCCATGAAGGCCAAAGGGCTGACCGTTGCCCTTGTTGGTATCACCGTCAACAGCCATGAGCAACTGGGCGAAAAGCTGGATCAGGTGAGCGCACTTCCCCGCGTCAACTGGTGCGCCGTTGTCACCGGCCGTTACGACATGATCGTCGAGATCATCATATCCGACGATATTAAAGACCTCTACGACTTCCTGGACAAGGATCTGTCCCAAGTGGGCGGCATCAACTCCAGTGAATCCTTTGTTGTCATGAAATCCCGGCGCAAGTGGATCTGCCTGCCTGACGCCGTAATGGAAGAATTTCAGGAATAACCCTTATCCCAAAGACTTTTTTCAAGGAGTGAAGTGATGATTATCGGTATCCCAAAAGAGATCAAGACGTTGGAAAACCGCGTTTCCATGACCCCCGGCGCGGTTGAATCCCTGGTCCGTCAGGGCAACGAAGTGCTGGTCGAAGCCGGAGCCGGCCTAGGCAGTGGCCTGACCGACGAGGAATACACCGCCGCTGGCGCCAAGCTCGTCACCGCCGCAGAAGCCTGGGGTGCCGAAATGGTCATCAAGGTCAAGGAGCCGCTGCCTTCTGAATTCCAGTATCTCCGCAAGGACCTCATCCTCTTCACCTACCTGCACCTGGCTGCCGCAGAAGACCTGACCAAGGCTCTGCTCGACGCCGGCACCATCGGTATCGCCTACGAAACCGTCGAGTCTCACGACCGCACCCTGCCCCTGCTGACTCCCATGTCCGAGGTCGCAGGTCGTATGGCCACGCAGGTTGGCGCACACTATCTTGAAAAGACCCAGGGCGGCCGTGGCATTCTGCTCGGCGGCGTCCCCGGCGTCTATCCCGCTGAAGTTCTCGTTATCGGCGGCGGCGTGGTCGGCACCAATGCCGCCCGCATCGCCATGGGCATGGGTGCCCGCGTCACCATCCTGGACCTCTCCCACGCTCGTCTCCAGTACCTTGACGACGTGTTCCAGGGACGCATCACCACCATGATGTCCACTGAGCCGAACATCCGCGACATGATCCAGAAGGCCGACCTCGTTATCGGCGCAGTCCTTCTCCCCGGTGCCAAGGCCCCGAACCTGATCACCAAGGACATGCTCGCCGACATGAAGGAAGGCTCCGTCATCGTCGACGTCGCGGTTGACCAGGGCGGTTGCGTCGAGACAATCAAAGCCACCACCCACGACAACCCCACCTACGTTGTAGACGGCGTTGTCCACTACGGTGTGGCCAACATGCCCGGCGCTGTACCGCGTACCTCCACTTTCGCCCTGGTCAACCAGACGGCTCCCTATGCCATGCGTCTGGCCGCCAAGGGCATCGACGCCCTGCGCGAAGACCCGGGTCTGGCGCTCGGCCTCAACACCTATGAAGGCAAGCTCACTTGCCCCGCAGTCGGCGAAGCCTTCGGCATCGACGCCGTCAAACCCGAAGACGTGCTGTAAGTCGAACCAACAACACCATCCCCTTAGGTCTCTCGGAGCAATCCGGGGGGCCTTTTTCTTTGCCCTGACAATGGAATTAGAGAGGCTGAACCAGCAGACGTGTAACCCTTGCCACAACGTCAGAAGACAACACCCAGCAAACGACCAATGCCATGGGGAGCATCAGCAGCGGCGCGTCACCGATGGCCTCATAGGCCGCGGGCCAGGCCCGGTAGAGAGCGAGCAACGGGGTGTGCAACAGGTAGATATGTAATGACTGCGTGCCGAACCGTGTCAGCGCACTGATCCTGTTCGGGATCAGGGACAGGACAGCCAGCCCGACACCAAAGGCGAGCAGGAGCTGCAGGACACGAAAGAGCGGCCCGGCAGAAAGCGGCATGCCCATGGCGGAATAGGAGAACGCCCCATAGAGAAGCATGTGAAGGTTGTACCGGGCGATAAAGACCGCAGCCCCAACACCTAAGAGAATAAACACGATAGCGGCCGGACGCCCAACAGCGTAAGCAGGGGAAATCCCGCGACTGCGCATCAGGTGTCCCGCGACAAAGAACGGCAGAAAATTGATGGTTCTCGCCAGACTGAATTCCAAGCCGAGCTGCGGCAACATGCCACATGCAAGCGCCAGCAGAATGGACACGACAAACGGTCGTGGCAGGCGCATCAGCCATGGCAGGACCATGCGCCAACAAAAGAGGCTGAAGAGAAACCAGAGCCCGAAGTGCCCTTCCGTAATGGAATACGGTTCCTTGCCCTGCAGGAGCATGATTCCCCATTGAATGGCCATGAAGACGCCATATGGTAGCAGCAGACGTTTAACGCTCTTTCCCAGAAGCCTATAGCTCCACTCTGCCCGGGACAGGTAACCGGAAACCAGGGCGAACATGGGCATATGGAAGATGTACACGAACAAATAGAATGTATCGGCAGACTCCGAGACACTCGGCACCGGCCAAGCGAGATGCCCGAACAGGACCAGCAGGATGAGCAATCCCTTGGCGTTATCCAGTGAAATGTCGCGACTCTTCATACCCCGATTCTATCAGGAACCACACAAGGGCGAAAGAGGACGATAGAAGGCAATGAAAAAAGGGACCCTGTCCACATATGCAGACAAGGTCCCTTTGCTTTGATGATCTGATGATAATGCGATGACTAACCGTCAGCACCTTCGGCTACGGGGTAGCTGGCACCCCTCCATGCGTAGATGCCGCCGGGCAGGCGCTTGACGTTGGTGTAGCCCATCTTGGTGGCCCAGTAGGCGCCGTTGTCGGAACGGCCGCACTTGACGAAACCGCAATAGACTACAATGAGCTTGTCCTTGTCGGGACCGAGCAGGGCGGCGTATTCAGCCTGGGTCTTGTCTGCGGTCTCGTTGGTGTCCCAGGAAGTCATCAGCTTGATGGGGAAGAGGAACTGCTTGGCACCGGGAACGTGACCTTTCACGTAGCTGGCATCGTAGGGCATGGTGTCGACGATAACCATGTCGGTGTTCTTGTCCTGAAGATCCTTGAGTTCAGCAACAGTGATGAGCTCGTAGCCGCCGCGGACAACTTCCTTGGCGAGCTTGACGGCTTCCTGTTCTTTGACGACTTCACGGGCGAATTTGTCTTCACCGCCGAGACAGCCGGCGAGGAGGATGGAACAGGCCAAGAGAGAAAAGAGAACTTTTTTCATGAGAGTATCACTCCGTTAGTTGGGGGATGTGCGTCGCACCAGAGAGCGCGGAACAAATCCCGCAATCCGGCGTTGCCAGTACATGAGCAGACAGGCTCCGAGCATGAGCAAGTCTCGGATCAGCGTCCCCCACAGTCCACCAGGTTCCCCTGCACCGGGGTCGTTCGGACCGAAGCAGCCGCAATCCACGTCCAGTCCCATGTGGATGCCGTAGGCGAGCACGCATACGAACCCCAACAACTGTGCGACAATCATCCCCAAGGCACCCCGCACATCGAAAATCAAGCCGAGACCGGAGACGATCTCGACAACCGGCAGCACCCGGGCCAGCAGGTTGGCTATCCGCCACGAAACCAGTCCGTAGCCGTCAATAGCCATGGCAAAACCATCCGGATCAGTGATCTTGGACAGTCCGGCGTATACGAATACGCCGCCAAGGGCGATGCGAAGAGCGAGGTACAACAGCTTGGAAGTGAAGATTTTTTTCATGATCCTCCAGGCCGCCCGGGGATGATCCGGGACGGACTTGGATTGTATATTATAGGACGAATCTATTTGTTAAATAGATAATCTCAATAAAGATCTGACACCAAATAGGCAATGTGAGGATATTTGCACCATTAGCAAAAGTCTAGAAAAAGTTAAGAATTACAACCTTATCTACCCTTATCTTAATTAAAAAATCAGTAAATCAAGTAAGATAAATCAACTTTTCTATTGAGATGATTCGTTTTTTTCTGTACTCCAATGAAGAACAACAAAGTGTGACAACTTTTCATTTGGGGGAATGAATGATGACTGGCAAGAAAGTGCTTTCTGTGGCTGAAATCGCCCGCGAACTCGAACTGCCCGAATCCACCGTCCACTATTGGAAGAACCGGTTTGCCCAGCACCTGCCCAGCGTAGGACGCGGCAGGCAGAAACGGTTCAAGCCGGAGGCGGTGGAAGTATTCTCCACCATTTCCCGACTGCTCAAGGAAGGGCACACCGCCCGCGACGTCATGGACCAGCTTTCCCAGGCCTACCCACTTCAGGCCGACGCCATGCCGCAGGACGGCTGCGTGGCCCCGGTTCAGATGAGCGGCGCTGCCATGGAGCCCGCCATGCAGATGGCCGCAACCATCGGCCTTGAGATAGCCAAATCCGTGTCCGAAGGCATCCGCTCGGTCATGGCAGGCGGCGGCGAAGGCGGCCCTGAGGTGGCCGAGGTGAAGCAGGGACTGGAAGAGGCTGCCACCCGCATCACCACCACCATGGAAGAGACCGCAATGCTCCGCAGCGAAAACGAATATCTGCGTGAAAAGCTCAAGGTCATGGAAGCGGAAATGATCCGTCTGCGCAAGGATCGCCGCGAAATGGAAAAGTACCTCCTTGACAAGATCAAATCCGTATCTACTTAGACTCCGTGTCCACGGGGTCTGATTCCCCCTACACACACTCTCAATCATATATTCTGCGGACCATGCCCAGCCGGGTGCGGTCCGCAGGTGTCATAGTAGGACTTTTTTTACGTACTGAAAACAGCAGTGCGGCCTGCTCCACGCTTTGCCGCATGGGGCCATGCCGCCACGGAGGTTCAACACAATGGGCAAGAAAACCACCCACAAGTTCAAGGCTGAAGTCAGCCAGCTTCTCGATATCCTGGTCCACTCCCTGTACACCAACAAGGAAATCTTCCTGCGCGAATTGGTGTCCAACGCATCTGACGCGCTGGAAAAGGCCCGCTTCAAAGCCACCAGCGACGGTACTGAGGACAATGTCACCCCCGAGATCCGCGTTGAAGCCGACAAAGACGCCGGCACCGTGACCATCACCGACACCGGTGTCGGCATGACCCGCGATGAGCTGATGAAGAACATCGGTACCATCGCCCACTCCGGCACTGCCGAGCTGACCCGCATGGCTGCCGAGGGCAAGGAATCCCTCGACTCCCTCATCGGCCGCTTCGGCGTCGGCTTCTACTCCGTATACATGGTTGCCGAGGAAGTGACCGTCACCACCCGCTCCATGGAGGAAGGCAGCAAGGCCATCACCTGGACCTCTGACGGCAAGACCGACTACAAGCTGCAGGAACTGGACGAAGACCTGCCCCGCGGCACCAAGATCGAGGTCAAGCTGCTGGAAGACGAGAAGCCCCGCTTCGCCAACAACGCCGCCCTCAAAACCATCATCAACAAGCACTCCAACTTCATCAACTTCCCCATCTACGTGGGCGAGGAGAAGGTCAACACCGTCACTGCCCTGTGGCGCGAGCCCAAGTTCCAGATCAAGGACGAGCAGTACGCCGAATTCTACAAGTTTCTGACCTACGACTCCGAGGACCCGTTCGACACCCTGCACACCTCCGTGGATGCGCCGGTACAGTTCAACGCTCTCATGTTCATCCCCAAGAGCGATGAAGATCCGTTCGGCATGAACCGCGACAACCGCGGCATCGACCTGTACGTCCGCCGCGTGCTCATCGAGAAGCAGAACAAGGACCTGCTCCCCGAGTACCTCGGCTTCGTCAAGGGTGTGGTAGACACCGAAGACCTGCCCCTGAACATTTCCCGCGAGACCCTGCAGGACAACGTGCTCATGCGCAAGATCAGCTCCACGCTGGTCAAGCAGGTCCTCAACCACCTCGACAAGATGGCCAAGGACAATGCTGAGCGTTACGACGAGTTCTGGCACGCCCACGGCAATCTGTTCAAGGCCGGATACATGGACTTCTTCAACAAGGAGAAGTTCGCCAACCTCGTGCGCTTCAACTCCTCCGAGTCCGAAGACGCCAAGGGCCTGACCTCCTTCGCGGACTACATCTCCCGTGCCAAGGAAGACCAAAAGGAAATCTACTACGCCTACGGCCCGTCCCGCGAGGCTCTCGGCCTGTCCCCACACCTCGAGGTGTTCCGCAACAAGGGTATCGAGGTCCTCTACCTCTACGAGCCCATCGACGAGTTCGTCATGGACGCCGTACGCGACTACGAAGGCTACACCCTGACCGCTGCCGAGCATGCGGACATGGAGAAGCTCGACAAGTTCGAATCTCTGGTAGAGGAAGAGAAGCCGGAAGCCCTGTCCGATGACCAGCAGTCCACCCTGGACAAGTTGATCACCCGCATCAAGGACGTGCTGGGCGACGCCGTGACCGAGGTCAAGGCATCCCAGCGTCTCTCCAACTCCCCTGTCTGCCTGTCCAACCCGGACGGCAACGTGACCTCCTCCATGGACAAGATCATGCGTGTGGTCTCCAAGGACAACTCCATTCCCAAGAAGGTATTGGAGATCAACCCGGACCACGTTCTGGTGCGTAACATGCTCACCATCTTCGAACAGGACGAGAACGACCCGTTCATCGATCAGGCTGCCAACCAGCTGTTCGAGTCCGCCCTGCTGCTGGAAGGCTACCTCACCGATCCCCACGCTCTCGTGGGCCGCGTGCAGGAGCTGCTGACCAAGTCCAGCGGCTGGTACGTGGACACCAAGAAGTAGTTCTGAGCACAACACAAACAGGAAAGGCCTCCGGCGATTCGTCGGAGGCCTTTTTTTGATGGCTGAAACGGAGCCATTGACAAACGGCATTGAGGGCGTACTTTCACACACGGCCAAGCTCGACGCGTCATCCTTGCATCGTACTTGTCTGGACTTGAAAACGAAACAGCCAACCCCTGCGTAACATGTTAAATAACAGAGTATGTAAGATATCGTCGCGAGCAGTCTCCCTGCTGCTGATGCTCTATCTCCTGCCGTTCATGGCAGGCTCTGCGCTGTTTGACAGCAACTCACCAGACCACTGCGCGCCATCGGCCCAATTCGCTTCGGGGATTCTCGAGACGGCATTTGAATCCACCGAGCCTACGCAACAGCCCAGCTTCACACACCTCGACGAAGAATCCTCTTTTGCGTTGGCTTCCGGCAAGGTCTCCATTGACTTCACCGCGCTCACCGCGTCCTTTCCCTGCGGAACAGTTCAGCACCTTGTCCCGCAGACGCCGCCCAAGGCCACACCCATTCGGGCCCCTCCGTCTTCTACGATCAGTTAGCACTTCCTACTCTTGTTGCCGGGGCATCCAGCCAACGGCCAGATTCTAACATTCGTACAACGGAGAATATCTATGCGTATGGACAAAGCCACGTCCGCAGCGGAAATCGATTACACCCCCAGGGAACGCTCTTTCAAAGAACAGCTCATGGTGGGACTGAAAATGGGCGCAGTAGTCGCCGTCTTCTTCCTGCTCCTCTGGTATGGCGAGCACTAGTCTTGTAGTTTCGCGACGACATAACTGAAAAAGGACATTACTCACTCAGGAGTAATGTCCTTTCTTTTGGGCAATGAAAAAAATATAAGGCCTGATTACAGGTGAATACGCAAACTACCGGGAAGGAGTATAGGTCAGCCACAGCTTGGCGGCTTCGATGTCGTCAAAGACTCTGGAGTTGAAGAGCCCCGTGGAATTGGCCAGCTCCTGCAAATGACGGTAGAGCTGCATACTGTGCGGGGCACAGACAACGGCCACACGGACTCGCTTGCGGTCTGCTGCTGAGTTGCGAACAGGCTGGGAAGCGACTGCGGCCTTATGAAAATCAAGATGAACAGACACGCGGGTTTCATCAACAAGGAACTTTTCGAGCCCTCTCTCAAGGACTTCGGCATAGACTTGCTGAATATAGGCGAACATCTCTTCAGCGGACGCGGGTGAACCGCTCGAAGAAACGAGCAGGTAGTCTTCCACTTTTTCCGCGTCGTACCGTATCGGCATTACTACTCTTAACCTCACGCAACAGGAGGGTTTATATTCAGAGACAAGGCCCTACGTTATCTCTGCAACCAAAGTAAAGAAGTAGCAATTATAACTGTGTGGAAAGCCACCAACAATTTTGATCAGGGCCTGCCAAGAGCTTTCGGCCCTATGAACATATCAAGGGAATCGACAACAACCTTGGCCCTTATCCGCCTTTCTTACTTCATGATAACCAGCTTCTGGCCCGGTTTGATCACGCTGTTACGGCTCAGGTTGTTCAGCTTGAGCAGCTTCCAGAGCGGAATCTTGTTTTTCTGGGCAATACGGGTCAGCGTGTCGCCGCGACGAACCGTGTAGGTCCTGCCCTTGAACTGTTTCCGGTACTTTTCGATGAGCGGCTGGTAGCGTTTGGCAAACCCCTTTGCCGCTCCTTCGGGCAGGAAGACCGTGTTCTCACCACCGGGGATGACATGATTCAGGAACTGCGGATTCATGTCCTTGATGGTCTTGTAGTAGGTGCCTGCGGCCTTGGCCACGATGACGATGGGGGCACTGTACTTGTGCTTGAGTCGTACCCGGTCATACTTGCGCGGCCGATAGTAGTCACCGGGCTGCATATCGAACCCGTAACGGGCGGGATCTGCCAGAATGAGCTTGGCCGCAATGGCGCGCAGCACATACCGCTCTGTCTCGTTGGGCAGGTCCAGACGGTAGTAATCCTTGACTTCCTGATGCTTGATGCGCTTCTCCAGACCGGACTCACCCATGTTGTAGCCAGCGCAGGCCAGCGTCCATGAACCAAACTGTTCCTTGAGGTCTTTCAAGTATTGCAGCGCAGCCTTGGTGGCCAGACGGAAGTTGCGGCGCTCGTCGATATAGCGGTTTACGGTCAGCCCGTACTTGCGCCCGGTAGCGGGGATGAACTGCCAGACACCGCGCGCCCCTTTGCTGGACCCGGCATGCGGTTTGAGGGCGGATTCGATGACCGCCACGTATTTCAGGTCCGACGGCATACGCGCTGCGTCGAGAGCAGTCTGAATGTAGGGGAAGTAACGTCCAGTCCGTTTGAGCCACAGAATGATCTGTGCCCGGTCCCACAGCATGAGCAACAATTCCTTTTCCAATCGCTCGCGCACCTCGGGCAGATGAATAGGCACGAACTCGCCGCAAAAGGTGATCGGCCCCTTGATTCGGATGGCCGACTCAAGGGATGGAAACGCAGAGGTTTCCATGGGCTGGAACATCTTGGGGCCGGAGCCGGTGGAAAAGCCTTCGGAAGCGGCCGGAGCCACGGCTGTCCAGGACAATATGAGAAGTCCCGCTATGATCGGGATAATGGTGCGTAAGGAAAACAAGTTTCCATCTCCTTGGAGCTGTTGAAACATCAAACAACAGCACCCTACCCCATCTAACGCGTGGGAACAACAGGAGATGCGTAACGTTTTCGCAGGAATGGCGCCAACTATGACGCGACAGGGTTACGGCTGATATTCCTCGATGGCCTTGACCTGTTCATCACCGATGTCGATGAAAAAGACACCCATGCCACAGTGCTTTTTGTCGTCCCCTTCACAGCGCGTCCAGCGAACACTGGAAAAAATGGGACGGTTGCAGCCCAGCTCAGGGATGCACACATGAAGAAAGGGCTGTCCGTCGGGCAACTGATCGGTACTGATGAAGCACCCACCAGAAGAGATATCCCGAATGGTGGCTTCCATGGGCTGAGCCATACTGGGATCGTCTTCGCTGGAAAATGAGCAACTCAGCGTCACCTTTTTGCGTTCATGGCTACGCCTTCGTTTGCCTTCAACGGCCTCAAGGTTGGCGAAAAAGCTATCCTTGGAATCAAGAAAAATCGGGTATCCGTGACGGGCGTTTATCTTGGTCCGCAGCACAGGGAATGTGCCGGAGTAGCTGAACAGCCGGTCACGGTCTTTCCGCTCGGCCTTCATGACCTTGGAAATTTCGAGCACCATGCCGGCCACGGTGACGTCGGCCAGACGGGTGATAAGTGTATCGATATCGCGCACGAATACGGGCGGCACGCCGCCGCGATCCATCTCGGAACCATATATGGCGGGTGTATCGGTCAGAACGAAGATGATGCCTTGAACAGTCTCAGCCATGTAACTCTCCCCTAGTGAATGGCACTTTTGAAACTCAAGAATACACCACCCCGGCCTTCTGCGTAAAGCAGGTTATAATAGCAATTGACGTATGCCCGTTTCCTCGATTTCACGATCGCCCGACTTCGTCACCTGGCTGACATGACGCCAATACGGCCGTGGGGCAAGATCACATCTAGACTTTTTCGTGAAAACTGTTCATGGTTCTATTAAGGGTTGAAAAAGCCCGGAACCTGCATGGAGGTGCCAATGAGATTGATTCGCTGATTCCCGCCGCAAGGCTGAATATCGGAGATGCCAGGCAATCAACTTCAACACCCGGACGGGGGATTATGGCCCAAAAGCACTTTGTCCTCGATACCAACGTCCTTATTGAAAACCCGAAATGCATCACCGCCCTGAGAAACGGGGTGGAAAACCAGATCTACATTCCTTACACAGTCCTGACCGAACTGGACGGACTGAAAAAAGACCCGCGCATCGGCCACATCGTCTCTCAGGCCGTTCGCGCCATCCTCAACGACGAAGACGTCCACATCTTCCCACCCAACTATGCGGAGACCCTGACCGATCCGGTCATGGACGATCGCATCCTCAAGGAAACCCTTCACTTCGGCCACGAAGACGCGGTGCTCATCACCAATGACCGCATCCTGCAGATCAAGGCCAAGTGCTTCGGCATTCCCAGTGAGGAATATCGCGACTCCGACCCGTTCCGGTCAGAATCGCAGCGCTACACGGGATTCGTGGATGATGAAGACGACCTTGTTCACAACTGCTTCCGCTGGGAATCGGGCACTCCGGTCTTCTTTGGTCCGGAAGGCCCCAAAGCCATCGGCTACTCCCATGAGATATGGGGGGTGAAGCCGAGAAGCATATACCAGAACCTTGCCCTGGAGCTCATGCTGCAGGAGGGTATCGATCTGGTGTCCATCCAGTCCGAGGCAGGCTACGGCAAGACCTTCCTGTCATTGGCCGCGGCCCTCTATCTCATGCTGGAGCGCAAGGACAACCCCTACCGCAAGATCTATCTGGTCAAGCCGGTGGTGGAGATCGGCGCCAAGATGGGCTACCTGCCCGGCGACATCGAGGAAAAGATGCTGCCGTACGTCAAGTACATTCAGGACCTGCTCATCAAGCTGCACGACATCCGCCCCTGCAACCGCATCTGGGCAGACCCGGAAAGCGACAACCTCAAGCTCAACCCCAAAAGGTTCGAAGTCCAGCCCGTGGCCTTCATCCGCGGCATGAATATCGAAAATGCCGTGGTTATTGTAGACGAGATGCAGAACCTGTCACGCGGCGAGACCCGCGCCCTGCTCACCCGCATGGGCGAAGGCGTCAAGTGCATTTGCCTCGGCGACACCCGACAGGTGGACAACCCCTACCTCAACGAAGCGAACAACGGTCTCAACTGGACCGTGCGCAAGCTCAAGGGCTACAAAAACTACGCCCACATGGTCCTCAAGGGCGATCGTTCCCGCGGTCCCATCACGGACATCGTACTCAAGTCCAAGCTCTAATCATTGCCCAAAGGAGAAAAGCAACCCGGCTGTCGATCACACGTCAGCCGGGTTGCTTTTTTTGGGATATAGAAAAGTCTAGCCCAATCGGGCAGCGAGCAGACCGCTCTCATCTCGAGCAGCCAATGCCTTGGCGAACATTGCTTCCTGTCCCTGCTGGCGAGCGATCTCGCGGGCCACGTGCAGTTCCTCCATTCCGGACTTGAGGCGGTAGGACTTGAGGTTGGCCAATGCAATCTCAAAGGCGAGTCGCCAGTCATTGCGCTCATGCAGGGTGAGGATGGACAGATACCCCACACGGGCCTGCTCCAGTCCCACCACAGGGCGAAGCATGGTGTCGAGCAGCCTGAGGGTCGGCAGATGTTCCGGCATATCCTTGAGAATAAGCATGAGGCAGTCCGTGGCCACCTTGGGGAGATGGGCATTCGGGTCATAGGGGAAGCCCGCCCGAATGATCTGATCCCGGCGCTTGAGGTCCTTGGCCCACAACGTCAGCAGTTGCCACGGTTCAGTGGGCGGTTGCGGATCGCGCCCCGACAGGGTCTTGAGGTGGCGATACCAGAATGCCTTGGCGCCGTCCCAATGCTCCACTGCCAGTGAGGCCATGGAGCCCGCCATGTTGAGAACCGGAGAATCCGCATAGTAGTCGGCGGCAAGGATGGTCGTCAGGTTATCCTTCATGACCTTGTCCATGCCTGCGCGGGTCTGCACCTGCAGCAACGCCGCAGCCACTTCCGGCCCCTGCTCAAGCTTTTTGAGCCGCTCCAACAGTTCCCCCATGGGGATGGGCAACAACCCTGATTCCCACATGGCGGCAGCGGTCAGAGCGAGCCACTTCTCGGCATCAGGGCCAGTAGCCCTTCGACGGGACGCATCGGCCGCGAACTCCAGCATACTCTGCGCCCGGTTCTTCGGAAGATGGTCGGCCAACACCCGCTCACGGGCAGCCCTGCCCATGGTCTGCATCAACCGCGGATTCTTGAGATACCTGCGCAGTTTGTCATCCAGTTCCACCACGTCGGAATAGGTATCGAACTCACGCCCCGGCTCAAACAGTGCTTCCTGTTCATCTCCCAGATTCTGGCTCAGCACGAGGCAGCCGCAGGACGCCCCTTCGAACAAACGGAAATTGACTTCACCAAAGATGGATTCATTGGGAACGAGACGGGAGTCCTCATACAAATTGAGCATGTCGCCATAGGTCAGGCTGTGCTCAAGCGCCACGTCATATTGCTCGCCATGGGAGCGAAGGAGTTCAATCATCCACTTACGCGCCGGACGATGAGCAGAGACACGCCCCACAAATGTAATGTCGTGCGCTCTGTCCGCCATATCCTTCCAGCCGCGCTCACGGCCGCACATGGGCAACCAGCGCACGTCCTCTGCACCCTGCTCCCGTAAACGAGGCAACAGCTTCCGCTGCGTGGAACAGGTTACATCGAACAGGTTGGCGTATGCGCTGTGCCAATACGCGTTCAGGTGCGGGTCCATGGCCCAGAACAGTGTCGGGCAATCCAGCGTATCCAGCCCGACCACCAGCGACCGGTTGGCCAGCGTCTCGGTCTGGACGAGCATGTCCGGCACAAAACCATTTTCCTCCAGCACAGGAGGCAGGTTAAAGAAACGGGTCTGACCTGTTGAAATACGAAGGACCTCGCACCCCGCCTCTTCAAAGGCAGCAGCGATGAGCGGGTTGGTATCTATGAGGCAGACGCGATGGATATCCGGCATGAACGCCTTATAACTCGTTTTCCCCTGACTTGTCATGGGGATGACGTATTTTAGCTCCACAATAAATCTGCACCTTTTTTCCTCCACCCTCTCTCATCGTAAAATATCAACGCGCTGATATTGCAGATAAAACTATTTCGGGAAAAAGCGACTTTAGGCCTAACTATTCCTGCCGAACCGTCCGATAAGTAGTTCAACCGCGAACGGATGCACCGAGTGATGGACTCAGTGTTCGCACGCATCCCGGGTTGCGGGAGAAGCTGTCTGCAGGGACGCGGACGGAGGCTGCCGCAACGGGATGGGGAGAGACAGGGGAGGATTGGGAGATCCTTCCCACTGACTTCAATAACCCAGGGAGGGGTTAATGAAGGGTTATGAGAAACGCCGTGCCGTAAGTGCGGCGGATATAGAAACCGAACGCGTGTTCGATGAATTCGACGCCACCAAGTCCGAAAGGGGCATCAGGCACGAAGAAAATGACCGCGCAAGCAAGATCGCCCGCCTCAAGGAGGAAGTGCGCTCAGGCAAGTACCGCGCCGATGTCCACGACATCGCCCGGCTCCTGACCTCAGCCATGGATCCCACCCTGTAAAGGCAAAACGAGACTCGCATCGGCAAAATCCGGGCAGGACCAAATGGTCCTGCCCGGATTTTTGTTTTTTTTCGCCTCCGGCGGCCAAGGGGGGAAGGGGAGAGAGGGAAACCATTTGAAAATGGTTGTCCCTCTCTCCCCTTCCCCCCTTGGATCCCCCCAACCCCTCTCTCCCTTCCTAAACTTTTTATCGGCGCATCCGCGCGGGCGAAGGAGCCTAACAGGCTCTATCTTTTACTCCATCTGTCAGTTGAAAAAGATCAGCATGGATAAGAAGAAGATTTGCCGAGTTTCAACACCCAAATAAAAGCATCCTGCCGCTTGGTGGAGAAGTGCGCGGAAGTTGTTCCGAGAAGCATCACAAACTCGCACTCGCATTTATCCATCAAACGGCATTACCGGCCACGGCAGGAACGAACGAAGCTGAGAGCCTGCGACACCTCATACTAACGCGCACCCCGAACGAAGTGAGAAATGGGATTCCAAAGGCCCTCGGCCTTTGGCAGGTGCAGGACAGCGTCCTGCCCGTCGGAGACGCCCCTCCGGCGAGGAGGCCCCGCTGGCAGGCGCCGCCGGAGGCACAAAAAAAGGCCCTCCGTTTTGGAGAGCCTTTTGAATCGTCGTATTCCTGCGCTTACTGGGAGACTGGCAGGGTGAAGATGAAGGTGGACCCGTGATCGCCTTCGGACTCGACCCAGATGCGGCCACCGTAGTGTTCGATAATCTCGCGGCAGATGGTGAGTCCGAGACCGGTACCCTTGGGCTTGTCTTCCATGGTGTCGGTGCGGGTCTGATGGAACTTCTCGAAAATCTGAGCCTGATCTTCGGGGAGAATACCCATACCGGTATCCTGGACCTCGACGCGCACCTGCCCGAAACGGGGGAAGGCACGGACCGTGACGGTTCCCTCTTCGGTAAACTTGGCCGCATTGTTGAGCAGATTGATGAGCACCTGCTGCATGCGGTCGGGGTCGGCCAAAATAGTCGGGAGCGTCGGATCGATCTCAGTGACGAGGTCAACGTCAGGATTCTGAGAGAACATACCGGTAACAGCCTGCACGGCGAACTCGATGATCTCGGTCAGATTGATGCGCTCGTCACGCCAGCCCATACGCCCGGATTCGATCTTGTTGAGATCCAGCACGTCGTTGATGAGACGGGTCAGACGCTCGCCTTCATGACTGATGATGGAGAGATTCTCCTGAATGCGCTCACCACGCTTGAGCAGCGGCTTCTGGTCCGCGGCAAGGGGCAGGAAGTTGCGGGCAAATTCCTTGTGCAGCAACTTGGAGAAACCGAGAATGGAGGTCAGCGGCGTACGCAGCTCGTGAGAGACTGAGGAGAGGAAGGCGGACTTCATCTCGTCAAGCTCACGCAATCGCTGGTTCGCTTCTTCGAGCTCACGGGCCTTGTTGACCAGATCCTCGGTACGATCACGGACGAGCTGCTCCAGATGACGGTTCAGGTCAGCCAGATCCTGCTCAGCTTTCTTACGATCGGTGATATCCTCGAGAATACCTTCGATGAACACCAGCTCACTGGTCTCACCGTAAATGGCGCGGGCGTTGAGGGAACCCCAGATGGTCTTGCCGTCGCGGCGGTAGTACTCGGCCTCGAAACGCTTGACCTCGCCGCGGTCACGCACCTGCTGATAGAAGTCCTGCATGGAATCGGGATTGACCATAATGCGGGAACCGAGAGAGCGGACGTTGGAAAGGAACTCATCGAGGGAGTCGTAGCCAAAGATACGGGCCATGGCCGGGTTGGCGCGGCGCAGCACACCGTCGGGCGTGGCCTGGAAAATACCTTCAATGGCGTTCTCAAAGATGCCGCGGTATTTTTCCTCGGCTTCCTGAAGCGTCTTGTTCATGGCCTGCAGTTTCTTCTCACGGGCCTCAATCTCGGCGGACATGCGCCGGAACCGCTTGGCAATCTCCAATAACTCCGCATGGTACACTTCTCCGAACTCGTAGGAGAAGTCACCTTTGGCGACTCGGGCAATGCCCTGCTGGAGCACCTGAAGCGGTTTGTTGAGGAAGACTCTGAGCAACAGACCGGTGATGGCGAGAATAACCGAGATGGCCACCACGATAATCATACTCGAAACGAACATCTGCTCGTTGAGTCGTTTCTTGTCTCGGGCAAGGGTAAAATCTATTTCGGCACGACCGATGGTGCGCCCTTCAAATACGATGGAGCGAACCTTGCTGAAATCAGCCTGGGTGCCGGAAAATTTCTCGTGGGCAAAAACGACCTCGTTGCGAGAGCCATAGATACGGATGCCCTGCACCATGTCGTCGTGAGTGTAGACCGAACCGATGAGGCGGGCGTTGTCGTAGTCGAGGTTCCAGATGGGAACGGCCAAGATTTCGGCCACCGAAGTGATGGTGTCTTCGCCTTTCTCTTCAGCAGTCTCCCACATCTCCTCGGATTGCTGCCAATAAATATAGCCGCCCATGGCCGTGGCAATGACCAGAACGATCACGACCAAGCTGCCCGTCAGGTCACGGGAGATGGAGCGGCTGCGATTGGCGAAAAATGATCGCCGGACTTTTGGCTTTTCGGGGCTCATTAATCCTTCCGAGAATTGTGCACGTACGTCGATGAAGAACTAACCTTTACTAATCGGACCAGATATTTCTACACAATCCTCACGGCGGTGTCATCCACGTTATAATGAATATTTTGATACAATATTTTTAATCGTTCCATCCGAGCCAAGGACTTCCAATGCCTTAGCCAGACGGTCACGCATTTCGGGCGAATCAGATTTTGTTGAAAGAAACAGACACGCCGGGGTCGTCGTCACGACAAACGGCTTGCCAAACGCCTTTGGGGGCAGGCGCATCTTTTCCACCGTATACAATAACCCAAGCCGGGGACCGATCACGCCGTCCACCCGCCGGGCAAGGAGCATTTTCACTCCCTGCTCGTAATTCTCCACCGGCTGGAGAATCACACCGTTGCGCTTGCATGCACCACTGTCATAGAGGGCGCCACGCACGGAAGCCAGCGTCTTGCCTCTGAGGTCCCGCTCTGAACGAAGCACCGTCTCGGACCGCGCCAAGACTACACATTGCACATTCATGACTGTGCCAACGCTATGGGCGACACGCTCTACATTGGGTGTGGGAAACATGATGACCACATCAGTGGTGCCGGAGGCGAGATCATTGACGGCCCGGGCCAGAGGAGCGAGCTTGTTGTTCGGTTCATAACCGGATTTCTCCGCCAACGCGTTGCCAATTTCATAGCTCATCCCGACGAACTCCCCCTTGTCCTTGTATCCGTACGGGGGCAGGCCGACAGTGGTAATACGCAGCGACTCGGCCATGGCTGTGGCAGCCGAAAAGACCAGTACGCCGAGCACCATAATATATGGAATAAGCTTCTTCATGACCGCCAATATTTTATTTGATCAATCTATAAGATATAGATGAACACAATCAAATTAGCAAGCATCCATCAATAATCACCTCACGACATTTTCCTGCAATCCGTTGCCCAGACTTGCCAAGCAGACCCCGGAAGCATAGAAAACCGCATGACCAAACAGCGAAGCCCTTTTTTCTTTCCTGCCCTGCTCCTTCTGGCGCTACTCCTGCTCACCCCGGCAACCCCGGCCAAGGCTCACCCGCACGTATACATCGATGCGACCCTGACCTTTAAAGTGGACGAGTCAGGCCTCAAGGCCCTGCATCAACACTGGCTGTTCGATGAGATCTTCAGCAGCGCCATCATGGCAGACCTGGAACTGACGCCCGAGACACTGGGCACCACCCTGGGGCAGGAAAAACTTCGCAATGGCGCCTTCGCCTACCTCGCCAACTACGACTACTTCACCTTTGTGGAGACCGGCGGCAAACGCGTTCCCATCACTGAAACCACCGGATTCAAGGCCACTGTTTCCGAAGGCCGCCTGATCTACGACTTCACGGTCCCGCTCAATCTGCCCTTTGATCAACTCAAGGATTGCCGCGTGGCTGTCTTTGACAAGGAATATTACTCGGACATCCTGCTGATGAAGGATGCCATCGGCTTCGAGGTGGACGGCATGGTACAGGTCAGCCACGTGGTTCGTCCGGCCAAGGACCAGACCTATTGGCAATTCATCGTACCCGAGGCGATCCATCTCTCCCTGTCCAACACACCCGGCTCGGACACGGACCTCCCCTTGGCCGCCATGGAAGAAGCCGAAGCTCCCAGCCTCATGGAACGGGTCATGGGCATGGTGCGCGACATTCAGAAGCAGCTCACCCTCAAGCTCAACGGCTTCGGCATGGACATTCGCGGCAACCCGTTCGGCTCGGCCCTCTGGATGTTCCTCGGCCTGTCCTTCCTGTACGGCGTGGTCCACGCAGTGGGCCCCGGACACGGCAAGAGCGTTGTCTGCTCCTATTTCCTGTCCAACCCCGGTTCACTCTTCACGGGCGCAGTCATGGGTAATGCCATCACCTTTGTCCACATGGGATCGGCCGCCGTTGCCGTGGGCATAGCCTATCTCGTCTTTTCCTCCGGCATGGGCGGATTTGCCGAGGCCAGCCGCGCACTCCAGCCAGCCAGCTACGCCCTGCTCGCCCTCATGGGACTCTTTCTCTTTGGCAAGACCATCCGCGATCTGATCAAGGGAGGCCTGATTCCGGCAGCTTGCGAACACGGCGAATCCCTCGAAGAAGACCAGAACATGCGCCGGGTGCTCACGGTATCCTTTGTGACCGGCCTTGTGCCCTGCCCGGGTGCAGCCGTCATCCTCGCCTTTGCCATCGGTCAGGACATATTCTGGGCAGGCATGCTCGCCCTCTTCGCCATGGCCGTGGGCATGGGCGTCACCACCACCCTCTTTGCCTGGGCCGCGGTGGCCGCCCGCAACGTGACCCTCAAGCTGTCCGGCAAGAACCGCTCCCTGTTCAACTGGGTATACGGCGCCCTCTCCCTCTGCGGAGCTGCCGCCATCGCCCTGTTCGGCGCCGCTCTCTTCATGAGCAGCAACGTCTGGCACTAATAATTTTCTGAGAATCTCATTACTATCACCTCCGAAGCTTCACAAGGTGAGGCTTCGGAGAGTGGTGCAGCTGCAAGGCGACAGGCACGAGGGAACCACAGGCGTAGCAGCGCTACGACGAGTATTCACTCGTAGCCTGGCATACCTGAGGCATAAGATCTTGTACGGCTCGAAGACTCGCCTACAATTCACTTAACGCCGCAGATGCGCCGCTATCCGAAGCCGAGACTACCCGACCACAACGCGGTTGCGACCGGACTGCTTCGCTTCATAGAGGGCGATGTCCGCCCGCTTGAGGAGTTCCTGCGTATTGACGGTGGCATCGTTGAAAATTCCGACGCCGATGGAGACAGTGATGTTGAGCGGCCCGGCAGAGGTGTTGATAACGTTGCGCTCAATGGAGACACGCAAACGCTCGGCGACCTCCTGAGCGGCAGGCAAGTCGGTTTCAGGGAGAAGCACGCCAAACTCTTCGCCACCGAGACGGCCAAGAATATCAGCCTTGCGCAAGGCCATGATGGCGATCTCGGACAGGGAACGAAGTACCTGATCGCCCACATCGTGACCGTAGGTATCGTTGACGTTCTTGAAATGATCGATGTCCAGCATGAGCATGGCGAGCGAACGGCCATAACGTGAACTGCGCGAAAATTCCCGCTCGGACAATTCCATGAACCGACGGCGATTGAACAGGCCGGTGAGACTGTCCGTAGTGGCCAATTCCCGCAGCTTGGCCTCGGTGCGCTTGCGCTCGGTGATATCGCGGATGGTGGCTACAGCATACCAGCGGCCGCCGAGTCGAAAACTGGAGGTGGAGCGTTCCATGGGGAAGGAGGAACCATCCTTGCGCATACCCTGCGTCTCGACAATGGCGTCCATGGCAGGTCCGTCCCCGGTGCGAGCAAATGTATCCATGCTCGCCTCGGAACCTTCTCTATCCTCTGGAGTCAAGATCAGCGTGTTCACATTCTGCCCAAGAGCTTCCTCTTCGGTGTAGCCAAACATCATCTCTGCGGAGTCATTCCAGAAGGTAATCAAGCCCTGATCATCCACCGTGATGATGGCGTCGTAGGCTGACTCGGCCAGAGCGCGCAGCTTGCGCTCATTTTCCTTGAGGGCCACCTCGGCCTGCTTGCGATCCGTAATGTTCATGGCCGCACCGCGATAGCCCAGAAATTCTTCATCCTCGCCAAAATACGGCACGCCGTTGACCTGAAGCCAGATCACCGTGCCATCCTTGGTGACATTGCGCACTTCCACGTTGCTGAAAGAACCATGACGGGCGGCCAGGTCTTCATACCAGCGATGGTAGTCCTCGACATCCTCTGACGGGAGCAAAGCCTCAGGATCCCTCCCAAGCAACTCTTCAGCCGTGTATCCCAGCACGGCAACCACGTCCTCGGTGAGGAACTTGAAGACTCCTTGCGCATCGGTCTCCCAGATATACTCACCGACCGCAGCACTGACGTCCCTGAAACGCTGCTCGGAATGCAACAGGGCCGCCTCGGCCTGACGCTGCTCGGTGACGTCTCGGGCAAACAGGGCCACCTTGTCGACAGAGCCATCGGGATTCTTGACCGGATAGGCATTGATGAGCATCCGCCGACCGCGGCGCATATCTTCGAACGTGACGCCCTCGCCTGTCTGGAGCACCTGACGGATATGACCACGGCGTGTATTTGCCAGCTCCGGCTCGACAAGGTCAAAAATATTCTTCCCGGTGATCTCTTCCACGTTGCCACCGAGACGGAACGCACCGACCTCATTGATCGCTACAATCGTACCACCCGGCTGGATAAGCATGGCGCTTTCCGTGGGTGCGTTGAGCAAGGCGCGGCTGGTCTCTTCGCTGCGCTTCAACTCCAACTCGGCCTGCTTGCGGGCAGTGGCGTCACGCAGGGCGCCCACCGCATACCACTCGCCCTTGAACTGGAAAGAGGAGATGGCCAGCTCCACAGGAACAATGCTGCCATCCTTACGCACACCTTCCAATTCAAGCACCTTGCCGACGACATGCCCGCTGCCGTCCTTGGAAAACTTCCACAGCCCCTTTACCACCCGTTCGCGATACATCTCGGGGGCAAGCAGCTCATGGGCGTCTCTGCCCAAAGCTTCATCTTCACTGTAACCAAACAACCGCTTGGCGGCCGGGTTCCAGTGGGTGATGAGTCCCTTTGCATCGATCATGATGATGGCGTCCTGAGAAGAATCGCTGATGGCCATGGTGCGCTCTTCGTTCTCGCGGAGCCAGGCTTCTACCTCGGCCTGATGCACCCGGTTGTCCGCCAGATACCAGCAGCCGAGTGCCAGGAAGAACAGACAGAGGGACACCAGAGTGATGTACAGATCCTTCCACGGCACGACCAGCAGGTCCGGAGCCACCAGTGTCACAATCTTCCAGCGCTTGGTGTCCGGTATGTTCGGCGGTGAATCCCCGATCAGGATGACGCCCGGTATGATATTTACGGTAGCCGAGGTGAACAGCCCATACTCATTCGTCAACTGGGTCTTGTCATTGGCCTGAATAACCCTCCAGGCAGCAGGGTAACGCTTTGCCATGGACGGACCATCGTCGTCACCCAGCATATGGCCCCACTCATCTTCCTTGCTCGGGCCGAGCATCCAGTAGCCTTCGCCATTGCAGAGCATGACCGAGCCGTCGGCCTTGTTTGCATGCATGCTGAGCTGGTCAAGCAGCATGCTGCCTTCATAATTGATCACCACGATACCCATGCGCTTGCCGTCACTGTCAAAGACAGGACTGCCAAAACGCAAGGTCGGGCGCAGGGGCTCTTCAATCTGGTCGTGTTCAATATTGAGATCGAACCGGGAGATGTAGACATCATTCTTCCCGGCGCGCATGGTTTCCTGAAAATAGTATCGGCCGCCCTTATGCTGAAGCTTGTCCCGCGGGCTGATGACAGGTCCGGCATAGGACTTGTCCACCCGCACCTGCTCATCGCCGGAGTTATCGATGTAACGGATTACAAAGTAATCGCTACGACTGCGCGCAAAGTCGGAAAAGGCTTCTTCGATGTGGACATAGGAGGGGTCTTCCTCCAAATGACGGGCTACCAACCGGGCAAGGAAGCTGGCATCGTGGGCATGCCTGACCATGCCCCGCTCCACCGTAGTGGCAACGATCCCTACCAGTGTCTTCTGACGACTGCCGGCCACTTCCAGATGGCTCTGATTCCGATTGTAGATAAACCAGGTGGAGACAACAAGAATCCCCAGAGCCAGCGGCCCGAAGAGCTTGAGAAATTCTCTGATTGTCTTTGGCATAATAGTTCCTGCCGGCAAAATAGTTCCCGGTATCTATTACAATAAACACAAGGCCACGGGATTTGCCATACTTTTCTGGCTCCCCGGCGGACAGGAGGAATGCGGAATCAGCTGCGGCTAACCACTACGCAGTTCTTGCCCTGACTCTTGGCTCCGGTCAGGGCAGACTGGATACGATGCAGGAAAGTCTCCATGGAATCGTCCTCAGCCCCCTGAATCACGCCCAGGGAGAGAGTCATGCGAATCTTGCCGCCAAAGAGCTTGTGCCCCACGATCTGGCGCAGTTTTTCGGCCACGATGGCAGCCTTTTCGATGTCGGTATGGGGGGCCAGAATGATGAACTTGCCGCCGCGCCACCGGAACACGTAGTCCGAGTTCCGCAGCTTGCCGCTCACGAACTGGGCGAGGCTGGCCAGCAGCTTGTCTCCTGCGCGGTAGCCATTGGCCTCGTTGATGACCTTGAAGTCATCGATATCGAACATGATGCCAGACAATGGGTGGGAGTAACGGCGCACGTTTTCCAGCTCGCGTCGAACCACGTCTTCGAACTTGTGCCGGTTATAGACCTTGGTCAGGTCGTCATAAACCGACAGCTGCTCGATCTGCTCGTTCATTTCCTCGAGGGCTGCCGCTTCCTTGCCGAGCATGGGGATGAAGCGCGTGAAGATAAGCAGGGCCTGGGCCGCCAGAATGAAGAAGCCCACCACCATGACGATATACACGCTCTTCATGACCGAGGCAGGGTCTTCAGGCGGGGTGACAACAAGGGTGTAGATGATGCTGAAATTGGCACACAGCAGCACACCCAGCGCCACTACGCTCAGGACGTAGAAGAGCTTGTATCGCAGCTTGAGCTTTTGGACGGGACGGTTCTCGTTCATGGCCTTCTTATCGTTTTTCTGGTGACGAAAACTTAGTCGAGTTTTCCTTCGTAAGTATATATGAGTCCGCCTGTCTTGGCATCATCATTATAGTTGATCTCGACAGAAAAATCGGGCCACATCCAGCCGTAGCGCGAGCCCACGCCGCGTCCGCGGCCATACATGGACAACAATCTTTCCTTGATCAGGAAGTGGTTGCCCCTGCCCTCGAAGGCGACGCCCACACGGTATAACTTGCCCTTGCGGAAGTAGTACGCCACCGAGGTAATCTTGGCATCGCCGAACGTCATGCGCTCGTCTTTGCGAAAATAGGTGTCTTTGTACGATGCGCCTTTCACGGCCAACAGGTCGGGCACATCCTCAAGAGCGGTGCCCCACTCTAGCCCACGGAAGCTGGTGGGATGCCCCACCGGCACGTAATCCCCTGCCCAGGCGATGCCCGCACAGGCGAGGAGCAGACATACAATAACGGAATACTTAACTAATCTCATTGGCATAATCTCATCTTGAATTCCTGTCCCGGCCCGGCAATTTCGAGCCTTGCGCATTGTACGGAATTGCCACGCAAAATCAAGGTTCACACTGTCGCCCCATTCACTCCATTGTCAGCACGTATCCGTATGTGATACCCCTGTTTCCATGAGAAACATCACCTGCACTCCTTTTGTCGCGGCGCTGATTCTGGCCCTGTGTCTGGCCCTCACCGGTTGCGGACAGGATTCACCGTCCGGGCTTTCCGCTCAGGACAAGGAACGGCTGACCGCCCTTGAAAACGAGGTCAGCACCCTCAAGGCCGATGCCGCTGCGCGTGAACAGGCCTTCAAGGAAGAGTTCGCCCAGATTCGCGAGAACCTCGATGCCATCCGCGCCCTCATCAAGCTCGACAAGGAGCGCGCCCAGGCTGTCCCCAAGGTTGACGGCGACAAGCTCGACGAAGAAATCGACACCAAGGCAAAATCCTTTGTGAGCGAGAATCTGGATCGCCTCCTGTCCATCACCAAGAAGCTGCTGGACAAGATGGAGAAGGAACTCGACAAACAGATCGAAAAAGAGACCCCCGCCCCTGAAGGCAATGAAATCTAGCGGAGATACCCCATGACCAAACGCATTTTCCCGGCAGCCCTCTGCCTCATCCTGCTCCTCGCCGTCGTTGGCTGCGCCAGCCACAACGCTGTCAAACTCACATACGCCATCGGCCAGTCCACGGCACCCTGCTCCGGCGACGTCACGGTCTTCAAGTTCGAGGACAAGCGTGACCAGTCCAAGCTCGGGTCCGACAGCAACGGGCAGGCTATCAACACTCTGTCAGACGTGGCCGACTGGGTTGGCTGGGCGCTCTTCGACGAGCTCAAGGCCGCTGGCAGCAATCCCAAGTATCGTACTTCCACCGTCACCCCCGGCACCGGCACACTCATCACTGGTGAGGTCTTGGCTCTGAACCTGAACCAGACCGGCACCACTACCTATGCCGGCAAGCTCACCGTCAAGTTCATGGTCCAGAAGGACGGCAAGACCGTCTTGGCCGAGAAGTACACCAGCGAAGTGGAGAACCTCGTGGTTCCCGGCTACGGCAGCCAGTCTGACATTCTCGCAGAAACCCTGCGCACCCTGATCGGCGAAGCCCTCCCAGCTATTTGCGCTAAAATTTAATTCGCCTGCGGCGAACTGGGGGAAGGGGAGGAAAAACCCTTTGGAAAGGGTTGTTTCCTCCCCTTCCCCCAGACCCCCATCCCCTCCTTTTCCCAAACTTTTTATCGCTCGCTTCGCTCGAGGGCGGGTGAGAGGCGATTATTTGCACTGCTTTTCGTATAGGCGTATTGCATATTAGTGGCTGATGTCAGGCGCGTTAAGATATGTAATTGGGTCTGGACAAAGGGTAGGTCATTTGATTACGCACGGCGTCTCAGGCGCGGCCGACCGAGCTGGCGCCCTACCCAAATCAACATCACGAGAACACCATGTTTGTGGATAAAGAGAAATGTAAGCAGTGCGGCGGATGCTATTCCGAGTGCCCGTACCAACTGATTGTAGAAGGCAAGGACGAGTTCCCCAAGCTGCGTCTGGCAGCCAAGAAGACGTGCATCGCATGCGGTCACTGTGTGGCCATATGCCCGGTGCAGGCCCTGACCCTGCCGGAAATGCCGGTGACGCCCGAGCTCACCCCCGAGCAGTGCGACAAGGTCGCGCGCGATCTCCGCGTCAGCCCGGAGCAGGCCGACCAGTTCCTCATGAGCCGCCGCTCCATCCGCACCTACAAGGACAAGCTCATCCCACGCGAGACCATCGAAGAACTGCTCTCGGTGGCCACCTTCGCACCCAGCGCCAAGAACGGCCAGCCCGCCCAGTGGATCGTGACCTCCAACCCGGAAGTGACGCAGGAGCTGGTGGGACACACCGTTCACTACATGGCCATCAACAACGTCTTCCCCGGCGTCATCAAGAACTGGAAAAAAGGCATCGACATGATCCTGCACGGCGCCCCGCACGTGGCCATTGCCCACGCCTCCGAGGATGGATTCCATCCCGCCGAGGACTGCTCTCTTGCCGCCGCCTATCTTGAACTGGCCGCCCATGCCCGCGGCATCGGCGCCTGCTGGGCCGGATTCCTCATGGAAGCCGCCGAAGGCTGCCGCGACCTCCGTGACCGCCTCCAGATCCCCGAAGGCCACGGCGTCTACGCCGCCCTCATGCTCGGCTACCCCAAATACCGCTACCCCCGCATCCCACGACGCTGGGATGCCAAAGTCCGCTGGCTGGACTAACCATAGCCACCAAATCTATTAATAAGAGCCCATCCGACTCCCCGTCAGATGGGTTCTTCTTGTATATGTCACCCACCCCTCTTCTCCCCTGACCGCGTGAGGCTTGCGAGAGTGGTGCAGCTGCAAGGCGACGGACACGAGGGAACCGGAGGCGTAGCAGCGCTACGGTGAGGATTCACTCGTCGTCCGGCAACGCCGCAGATGCGCCGCTATCGCAAGCCGGGGAAACGCAAAAAAGGCGTGCTCCGAAAAGGAGCACGCCTTTTTGAGGCCAACCAAAGGTGGGCCTTAACTAGATTTCGAGTAGGGCGGCCTTGATGTTCTTCTTGCCAAACTGGCGGGCCTGGTTTTCATCCCACATGAATATATCGATTCGCTGTGTAAAGCGTTTGTTCATGAGATCATTGATCTCGAAAATGCCGTACCCTTCGATGCGGACCTTACGGCCAAAGACCCAACCCTGATCAAAGAGATCGCGGGAAACGGCGATGGTGCCGGAACGAACCTTGCGCATGGAAGCGGCGATAAGCGGATCCTCATCACACTGGGCGGTGGTGGGGTTATAGGCAGTAACCGTGACTTTTCGCACGGGCGGCTTGGACATGGCTTTCTGAAGCAGACGCGCTTCCTCGACCATGGCTTTGCGGGCCTCGGCGGTCTGCTCTGCAAGCACGAGCTTGTGCTTGAGGCCGTCGACTTCCTGCTGTTTCACTACAACAGCCACGGCCAGGACCACGACAACGGCGCAAAGCACTGGGGCGAGTGTGTAGTTGATAAGTAACTTCATTATGTAAATGTCTCCTGTGACGTTTGTGTTGCAGGCCATATAAAGACGCATTTCTTCCTTGTCAACTTTGGTACAATGGCGTACGAAGGACTGTTTATCCACACTGCAAATATCTGTTTTTACATTAAGAACTACTACTATTTGCACTCAGTCGTGAATATTCACTCCTCCATAGGCCTGATTTCTTGATCATTTTTTTTGTCATTTTTATGTTTTTATCGTTCGCAACACTATATAGATTGACATATTCAATATCGTATGACCTAATATCTATATCGCTTTTACGAATACTCATGCAGAACAAATGACAGAATTCAGGGTACTTCCAATCAGGTGCGGCGACTCCTATCTCATCAGAAGCGGTGGATGCGGCGATTTTCTCTTTGACGGCGGTCAGGACGGATGCGGTTTGCACGAACTCCTGGAAGAGCGGAAGGTGAGAAAACTTCGTGCCGTGTTCTGCACCAATACCTGCCGGGAACGGCTGGGCGGCATCCTCGACCTGATGGAAACCGGGATGGGAGTTACAGAATACTGGTTCCCTGAATCCCTGGATCTGTTGATGGAGTCGGCCCGGCGGTTCGACGGCGACTGGCAAGGCTGGCTCGCACAGGGCAGCAATGGTAAACAGATACCCTACCTTGCAGATCCCCAATGGAACACCTTTCCCGACATACTGCCGCGAGACTCGGCCCGGCGACGCATGGAAAGCGTGGCAATGCTCATCGCCCTTGGCATGACACTCTGCCTTGGCGAGACGCCCTATGCCCATCTGACTCGTGACTCCTTCATAGTGAAAGACAACGACGAAGCAGAGGATGGGTTGACGAAATTTTTCATCTCGACGCTGGAAACCCTGAGTGACCGTGCGGCCTGCCGCTGGCAGGGAGAAGGCGCGCCTGTGAACCGGGCCATCACGGTCATCGGCAAACGGCTGATGCGTGGCGGCACCACTGAAGACGTGGCCCACCTGTGCGGACGCCTGCTGCTGGCCGAGGCTGACCTGCTGCCCGGCGGCGCGGAACGGGGCGTCCGCTCGCTGGTCACCACGCTGGCGCTCACCGCCATTGCCGGAGCGCTCATACTCAAAAGCCCTGCCCGGGTCCGGTTCATGTCCAACGCGGATTGCTGCCAGTATGCCGGGTTGTCACGAGTCCCGGTCAAATGCATCAACGGCTGCCCGGCCGAGGACAGGTATACCCTGCCAGACCTCATGTCTCCCAAGGAAATACTGGAGCAGGCACGACAGACCATCGATTTCCGCAACGGACTTGTCTACCAGTATGGCAACCGCGACTGCGGCGTACTGCTCTGCGGCGACACCCGTCTGCCCTTTCTCGGCAACGGCGAAGCCCTCGTTCTGGATCGGCCCACCATCATCGCTGCCCCGCGTCAGGGCGGCCCGTCCACTGAACGTGCATACGCACACATCCATGCCGATGATCCCAACAGAAACATCTGGGTGCGCACCCACTACTCCACGGCGCGCAAGGTAGCGACCAGTTTTTCCCTCCAGCCCAACAAGCTCTGCCTCAACAACTGCGGAGACACCACGCTGCAGGAGATCCTCATTCGCCGCACCAACGGCAACTGGGAACAGGTGTCCGGCGGAAGATGCGCCCGCTGCTGACCACCCTGCATTTCGTGCAGCTATGGTTTTTTATCTTATATGATGATAGGCCAAGGCTGCCCGCCAAAGAGACACTGGTGGGCGGACAATACTCATGAAAAAAATACTGCACGTCATAACAGGCCTGGATGTAGGCGGAGCCGAGACCATGCTCTACCGTCTGGCAAAGGGCATGAATCGCAAACGTTTCACGTCGCGAGTGGTCAGTCTCATTGAGCCCGGCCCCATGGGCACGCAGCTGGAAGAAGCAGGCATTCCCGTGCACACGCTCTCCATGCGCCGCGGCGTTCCGTCCCTGCCCGCACTGCTGCGCCTGGTCCGCATCATCCGCAACTACAAGCCGGACGTGGTACAAAGCTGGCTCTATCATGCCGACCTCGCCGCCCTCGCCGCCACCAAGATTGCCTATCCCATGGGCGGCCCTAAGATAGCATGGAACATCCGCTGCTCCTTCATGGCGCTGGATGAATATCGCCGCATGACCGGCGTGACGCTCAAATTGTGCGCCGCCCTCTCGCGCTTTCCCGATGCCATCCTGACCAACTCCAACGAGGCGCGCCGCTTCCATAAGGCGTTGGGCTATACCTCCAAACACTTTGAGGTCATTCCCAACGGATTCAACGTGGATCACTTCCACCCCGACCCGACAGCGCGACAGGCTGTGCGGGAAGAGCTCTCCATCAGTCCGGACAAGGTCGTCATCGGCCATGTGGCCCGCTTCGACGCCATGAAAGATCACCAAACCCTGATTCGGGCTGCCGCCAAAACGACTCAGAACTGTAACACAATCTTCATGCTGGCAGGCCGGGGTGTCGACTACGACAATCTCGACATCGCCACATGGATGCGCGAGGCAGGACTGCCCGCCGACAGGGTACGCTTGCTTGGTGAGCGCAACGACGTTGCTCGACTGATGGCTGCCATGGACATCCACGTGTCGTCGTCCACTGGCGAGAGCTTCCCCAACGTGGTGGGCGAGGCCATGTGCTGTGGTGTTCCCAATGTGGTCACTGACGTCGGCGACTCCCGCATTCTGGTGGCCGATACCGGCCGCGTGGTCGGACCGGGAGATGCCGACAAGATGGCAAGCGCCTTGACCGAGCTAGCAACCATGTCAAACAATGGCAGGGAGTTGCTTGGAGAAGCAGCCCGACAACGGATTGTCGCAGAATACTCGCTGCCTTCGATAATCAACAGATACGAAAAACTATACGGGGATCTTTGTAACGGCTCGTTATAATGCTTCCAATGCCCTGAAAGGGGTGGTACGGGTCAACTATCTGCAAGATTTTTCAAACGGAGATTCAACATGACAGCCATTTTCAATGAGACTCAATTCCTGCAGAGCCTTGCCGGAGACAGGGAGCTTGCCCTGGAACTGTTGGGCGCATTCATGGACGACAGCCCGGAACGTGTTACCTCGCTCAAAGAGGCACTGGACGCCGACGACATGGGCAAGGCATCGCGCCTGGCACACTCACTCAAAGGCATGTGCGGCGTGGTCCGCACCGACATTCTGGTCAGCCTTGCGCTGGGCATGGAGAATGCCGCCAAGAATGGGGACAAAGCAAAAACCGTGGCCCTGTTTACCGACTTCAAAAGCAACCTCACCGCAGCCCACGACGAGATGCATAAATTCATCAACGGCTGATCATTACTTACATAACAATAAAAGAGGCCTGTCCGCACAAGCGGACAGGCCTCTTCTTTCTTCATATTGCGGCCGGACTATTCTTTGGTCTCGGGCTTGGCTTCTTCAGCGGCCGGAGCAGCAGGTGCTTCGGGCTTGGCGAAGTCCACTTCGAGCTTGTCCATGGCAGCCACGATGTCAGCGGTGATGTCCACGGTCTCGGCAGAGGAGATGACGGACTCGCGGCTGAGGATCAGGGTCAGGCCCTTTTCAACGCGGTAGGCTTCCAGCACTTCGTTGAACTTGGCGTCAACCAGACCAACGATACGCTGCTGTTCACCGTTCATGACGGCCTGCAGCTCGCCCATGGCTTTCTTGTATGCAGCCACGGTGGTCTCGTTCTGGTCAGCCTGCATGGCCTTGTACGCTGCTTCAGCTTCTTTCTGCAGCGGTGCACCCATCTCCTGGAGGTAGGCCATGGCCTTGGCAGCCAGCTGATTCTTCTGGAAAGCAGCGGCTTCATCCACAACACCAACGGTGATGGAAGGAGCTGCCTGCTGGTTACAGCCGGTCAGCATCATCAGGCCGAGGGCAACGGCACAGAGCAGGGTGACAATACGTTTCATATACATGACTCCATTCAAGTTATTGGTTTGGTCACTCTCATTTTTCAAGTTGAGCCACCCTACGCATGCTTCCACCGCATGGCAAGCGATTAGGTTTTCCGGTCACAGAATCCCCTTTTCTCAAGTTATGGAAGGTTCTGCCCACTTAATTTAGGTTTCTTTATGCTGAAATAATATATCTTTTCATATGGCACACCCTTTGCTCATATCCCTGTCGAGAAGGAATCGGGAATTTTTTTCCGGGATTGGTCTCCCGGCACATTCCCAGGCCACATCCGGAAGGGTTACCCGGATTGGAGGACAGTATGAGTTTTTCAACAATGTACGTAGGCGCCACAGGTGTGGTGGCACACGGCGACAAGATGCAGGTGGTTGGCAATAATCTCGCCAACATCAGCACGGTCGGCTACAAGAGGGCGGACGCACGGTTCGCGGACCTCATGAGCACGACAGTCGCAGGTGCCAGCGCCCAGTATCAATCAGGCGCGATCCAAACCAGCCAGATAGGCAAAGGCGTGGGCATCGGAGAGATCCGCAGCATCTTCAATGAAGGTGGGCTGGAGAACACCGAAACAACCACTGACCTTGCCATCACAGGCAACGGTTTCTTTGGCGTGCGCAAGGTAGTCGGCGCAGATGTCGTTGCCACCGGAGCATCCCACTTTACCCGCGCAGGCAATTTCCGCTTCAACAATGACGCCTATCTGGTGGACCCGCACGGGTACCGCCTGCAGGGCTATTCCGTTGACCGCGAAACCAACGTCGTGTCCACTTCCCTCTCCGACGTTCAATTGCCCTACGAAGACGTTATCATCGACGGTCAGCAAATCCGTCAGGTGCGATCCGATCCAAAGATGACCTCGTCCATCGAGATGATCACCAACCTCGATGCCCTGGCCTCGGATCTGCACACCAGCACCAGCAATCCATTTTTCGCCATGCTCGATTCCTATAACGGCAATCTGAGCAACGCATCCACGCCGTTTGGCGACAGCCCGCCGGCCTATTCGTCCAGCCTGAATATTTTTGACGAGGACGGCAACACCATTGATATGACCGTCTACTTTGATCCGGTCAGCAGCAACACCATTTCCAACGCCACCCCGGGCTACAGCTACTGGGAATACGTCGTGGCCGTACCGGGAGACAATGACGGCACCAGCGCCTACGGCACCTCTTCCGCCGGACTAATGGGCCTTGGAGTTTTGACCTTCAACGGTTCAGGCGAGCTGGTCAATCACGCTGCCTACAGTTTGAACACGGCGAGTGGTGCGGGCGGCAAGAGTCTGGGAGCATGGCAGGCTGCCACATTCGACGAAGAAGGCCATCCACAGATGGCCATGACCTTCGGCAGCAACGGCTCGGCCATTGGTACAACCCAGACCATGTCCCTTGATTTCGGCCTCAACTCCACCACCGGCAGTTGGGTCTCCAATACGGGCACCCCTGCATCCGTGGGTGTGAATGCCAACAACCTGCTGGACCTGGCCAACGAAGAACGAGAAGTCCGCTCCTCCACCAGCTTCGACTCGGGCTCGGCCACCATATACCAGAATCAGGATGGTTACAGCTGGGGCTATCTCCAGAACACCAGCATCGACCGCGACGGTTTCCTGACCGGGCATTTCTCCAACGGTCAAAGCGAGAAGTTCTACCAAATATCGGTCTTCCGCTTCAACAGCGAATGGGGTTTGCGCCGGGTCGGTAACAACAACTTCGTCGCCACCGAGGCCTCTGGTAACGCCATCGCAGGCAAGCCGGACGAGGGCGGTCGAGGCACCATGCAGCAGAACACACTGGAGCAGTCCAACGTGGACATGGCGCAGGAGTTCGCCGACATGATCCTGACCCAGCGAGGCTATCAGGCCAACACCAAGGTCATCACCACGGCCGACACGCTGCTCAACACCACCATCAATATCAAGCGATAAAGAGCACCAATAAAAAAGCCCCGGCAACCAGAGTTGCCGGGGCTTTCCCTTTTTCTCGAAGACCTACTTCTTTCTGTGCGACTTGCGCCATTCATAAGGCGTCTGTTTCAGCCCGCCGCGCAGCCAGAAGCCGTTGCGCTTGGCGCGCGCCTCTTTCTCGGCACGCTCAAGCCGCTTCTGATATTTCACGTTGGGCTCATACCGCACCGCCAGCGCCAACCCGGCCCGCACCAATTCCTCATTGAGCATCCGCTTACCGCAATACACATAGGCAAGCAGACGGCCATACTTATCCTTGCGGCCTTTATCGAATTCCAAGGTAAGTTGTTTGCCGTAACAAAAATTCAGCGCATGGGATTTGGCCTTGGTGCCGTATTCCTGTCCCCACTCCGGCGCATCGATGCCGATGAGCCGGACTTCACGGGAGCGACCCTGGTATTCCACCCACATGGAGTCGCCATCAATGAGGTTCAGGAACAGTGCCTCTTCCGCCGCATTTGCCGGGGCGGACATGACAATCAGGGAAAACAACAGGAGAAGAGTGAAAAGTCGGTTGCGATTGGGCATGTGTCCGTCATATAGATTTTTGCAAGCAACTTCCAGATGCAAATATCAAAAGGACTTCCAATGGAACTCACATTTCTTGTGGACAACAATGCCCTGGGCGGCAAGCTCCTTCACGCCGAGCCAGCCCTTTCCATGCTCATCGCCGACGACGAGACGCGCGTGCTCATGGACGCCGGATACACCGACGCCTTCCTGAACAACGCCCGTCGCATGGGTATCGACCTGCTCGACATTGACCACGTCGTCCTTTCCCACGGCCACTATGACCACACCTGGGGACTCGACGCCCTGATCCGTCACTACTACGAAGCAGGTCGTCTGAAGCTCACCGTGCCCCACCCGACCCTTGTGGCCCATCCCCGTGTGTTCGAAACCAAATTTGATCCGAACGAGCCCGAGTTCGGCCCCCTCTTTTCCAAAGACAAGGCCCAACGGCATTTCAATCTGAAACTCTCTGCCGAGCCCCGCTGGATCACCAAGCGCATGCTTTTCCTCGGTGAGATCGAACGCCGTTTCGATTTCGAAGCGACCGCGCCATCCGGCTACCGCATGACAGCGGAAGGTTCCATCAAGGATGATCTGCTCGATGATTCTTCCCTCGTCTACGTCACCGACACCGGTCTCGTAGTCATCACCGGCTGTGCCCACGCCGGGGTATGCAACACCGTGGAGTACGCCCGTCAGGTCACCGGCGTCGACAAGGTTCGCGCCGTCATCGGCGGTTTTCATCTGCGCAACGCCAAGCCCGAACGCCTCGATCCCACCACCGATTATCTGGCCAATCTTGAGCTCGAAGCGCTCTACCCCTGCCACTGCACCGATCTCGCCGCCAAGATCGCCCTGGCCCGCAAGTGCCCTGTAGTGGAAGCAGGGTGTGGATTGAAGCTGGAGTTTTAGGAAATCAGATTGGGAGATCGGCCTTCGGCCTCCTATTATTAGATGATTTCGTCTATCTCTGCTGTCTACATCCGTAAAGCTTGAAGACTCGCTAACGGCTGAAGCCCGGCGGCCAAAGGGCTATAACCCTTTGGAAACCCATTCTGCGGCTGTCGCCGCTAGTTTATTCTATAGAAGTTGGTCCAAACCCGAAGCGCCCCGAGCGAAGCGAGCAACGGGATTCCAAAGGCCCTCGGCCTTCGGTGCCAGCTGCATAACCTGCCCCGCCGGCGAGGCGGCCCCCGGCAGGGTCGCCAAAGGCACCAACAATAAAAAGGGAGAGACTCCCCGATGGAGTCCCTCCCGTGTCCATGTCTGAAGGAAGATCTTTTAGTTAAAGGTTAATTTCGCTTTAGCTGCCGTTGACTACAGTCACGGCACCACTGGTGTTGGTGGCCACCAACAGGTCGATGGCATCGGCCTTGGTGGCACCGGAACAGACGATGATGATATCGCCGGTATCCAAGTTGTAGTCCTCCACGGCCTGATCAAAATAACCACTGACCGTGATGTCTGCGATGAGCTCGGAGCTCCGATAAGTAAAGAGCTGCTGCCCGGGCACACCGCCCATGAGACGCATGTCGTCTGCCTGATATCCTGCCATGTGCTTTCTCCTTTAGCTGAAGGTTGCTAGGCGATGACCGCGTCGTCGTCGCACTTGATTTCCACAATGCCTTCGGGATCGATGAGGCAGGCCCCTGCGGACAACATGTGGTCCACGAGATGGGCGGCCTTCTCCGGCACCCAGTCCACGAACGCCTTGATCTCCTGACCTTCGGCAAGCCCCATGGCGTTGCGATGGTAGATGAAACAGGAACGGATTCCTGCATCCAACGGCAGTCCGGTGTGGAACATCCAGGTGATGCCCAGCCAGGTGCGGGACTCGGTGCCCGCCAGCCAGGGATACTGCTCGCCGGAGAAATCGCTGGACTTGAACTCCTCGATGTTGAGCAGCTCATTCCACTGATGCGGACCGACCACGGCGAAACGATGACCGTCGTCAGCCACGTCGTTGGCGTTGAGGGTGCCGAAGGCCTGCAGAATCTTGTCCTTGGTCAGACCGGAGGACGCCTCGGCCACGATGTTGGATGCGCCGACCATTTTGCCGATGACGAGCTCGTCGATCTTGCGGCCCAGAGCCCATGCGCCTGCTTCGGCGGCCACTTTCTTTTCGTCCTGCTTGTCCTTGAGCTCATCGAGCTTGTCCACGTATTCGGCGGCGTACCAGTCGGACAGGGTGCAGGACACCGAGGAGTGGTTGAGGTTCATGAGAGGCACGTTGCCATGCCGGGTTTTCTTGCCTGCCGTGCCTTTGCCGACCTTCTGAAAGACGCACTTGGAGCCTTCCACGCCGGACTGCAGGCGCACGGTGTTGCGGATCTTGGACCCGCGCTGCTGATAGGACTGGTGCACCATCTCGGTGTACTCGGTCACAAACGAATTGGTGATCGTGGTGGACATATTCCACTCTCCTTGTTCACTCGCTATAGGGTTTCAACCAATCCGGGTGTCCGGCAGCGCGGTCTCACAGGGTGTCTGAATCCCTTGAACGGAACCATTCCGCAACAGGCTTTCAGGCCGTGAAACCTCACCACTCCGGGCCGGAGGGAGAACCCTAACCCCGACTTTTTCGCCGGGATGCGTACGGGTGCTGAGGATATGAATCGGGGCGTGAGAAGAATGAAATAAGGTGTTGACGGGGTGGCTACGAGAAGCCTCTGTGCAGGTGTTAAGAATCATTCAGCATGCACTAGAGCCATTCCCCATCAGCCTGACATGTGGCATGATGACAGCGAGGAGGCCGCCATGAAAAACGCCATCTTGATCGCCATAGCTTTAACCCTGTTGATCGCTTTGCCTGTTATGGCAGGAAGCGATGACTACACGACTCAACGGTCGAGTCAGAAACAAAGCTATCAGGACACGATCGCCAATCAGGCCTTGCAGCAATACTACAAGAACAATCCGGAACAATCGCCCAACTACACCGGCGCCTCCCAAAAGAAGGCCAGCAAGAAAAAAGGCAGCCTCCACCAACGAACGTGGGGAAGTGAAGACAGCGGCGAGACTTGGGGAACCAAGGAATAGATAACTAGAAAAGAAGAAGCCCGGCTCAGTGAGCCGGGCTTCCTGTATTACGCGTCTTCGAACATGTCCCGAATCTCGTCCGGGTTCGAGGTAAGACCGAGGGCACACATCAACCGGATGCGCGCCTTGGGGCCGCCGAGCCTTCCGCAGAGAATCGCACCGCGATCCTGCAGATCGGCACCGCCGCCTTCGTAACCGTAAATGGGCCAGACACCACCCTCGATACAGCGGGTGGCGAGAACCACCGGAATACCGGATTCCATGCAGTCCACCAGTCCGGGGACGACACCGGGAGGCACGTTGCCTGCGCCGAATCCTTCTATGACAATTCCTTTACTGCCAATGCTTCTTGCATGATCGATAGCCGATCGGTCCATTCCCGTATATGACGTAATGAGCGGCACGTTGAGCTCGATGGACTCAGGAGACAATTTGCGGCGCGGGGAATGGTGCAGAGGGCACCCGGCAAGGATGACGGACTCACCAGCAACGTACCCGACGATGCCTGCCTCGCGAGATTCAAAGGCGTCGACGTTGAGCGAGTTGACCTTGACCGCTTCACGGGCGGTGAAGATGCGGTCGGTCATGAGAACGCATGCTCCGGTGCCGGGAGGAATGGGTAGCAACACGGCGCGGACCGCGTTGATGAGATTGCGGATGCCATCGTAGCCGGACTCGGAGTAGTAGCGCATGCTGCCGGTGAGCACCACGGGCTTGTCCGAGTCGATGACGAGGTCACACATGTATGCGGACTCGGCCAGTACGTCGGTGCCGTGGAGCACCACCGCACCGAGCACCTGCGGCTCGGCCAGCACTCCCTGAATCTCTCTTGCCAGTCGAAACATGTCGGCAGGTGTCATGTGCGGACTGGGCTTGTCACACCACTCCACAGGTCGCAGACGGATGCCGTCTTCCTGCGGAGCGAGCTGGTTCAGCAACTTCTCGAAGTTACCACCTGGAGCCACGCCGTGCACTCCTTCGGCAGGAGACATTCCTATGGTTCCACCAGTGAAGAATACTACTATTTCTTTAAAATTCTCAGCACTATGCATCGTGTTGTTTTTCGTTGTGGTTGATTGTGGATAATACGCATCTTCTCACGAAGACATTGGCTGATAAACAGGCCCGCCGTTACTCTTCTACAAGGGAATCCAAGATCTCACGAAAGCGGTCTTCGGGGATGGCGCCAGTAATCATGGGCATGTCCTCGATGAAAAAAGCGGGAATGGCGGTGACGCCTGAATCCCTTGCTTCGAGACACCCCATACTGACCGCCTTCCGGTAACTCCCTTCCTTTAAAGCGGCTTCCATGGCATCCGGATCCAGCCCGGCATCTTGAGCCACATCACGCAGCACTTCCATGTCGCCGATGTCTCGACCATGGGAATAATACGCCTCAAACACCTTATGGTGAAACTCGTGATACCGCCCCTGACTCCGGGCGAACTCCGCAGCCTCCAGAGAGAGGCGCGTGTTGCTCAGATTGACTATGTCGCCAAAGTGGAGACCGTAGGGCTCACCACGGCGACGGCATTCAGAGGTCAGCTGCTGGATGTCAAAATACGTGAACAAGTCACTCAAAGGACGCCCCTCCGGCGGAGTTTCCGGATGGATCTCCTGAGGCACCCAAGTGTCCTCGATGTCATAGTCCTTCTTGAGCTTGTCGACAATACCCGTGCCGACATAGCAAAACGGTCAAACGAAATCCGAAAAAATCTTGATCTTGATCGGCATAAAGCCTCCTCGTTTTCGTTGCCAATACGTATTTATACCAGCGCACGCACCACGCGTGAAGCATCGAGGAGGCCTCTTTATCAAATAATAAAAGGACTAACGCACTTGTTCAAGTACTGCTTTAAGGGAGAAATCGTATTCTTTCACCTCTGGATTCAACACCTTAGAGAACTTTCGGAAGTCTATCTGCCCCCAGTCGTTGGTGCCGAAGTGATTGATGTAATCATCCACGTTTTCCCGTGTCAGCAACGAAAAACGGGAACGGCTAAGGGGTGACACAGCCACGCCGTGGATAAGATCATACAACATGACCAGTGCAAAACCGCCATCCATAAAGTGACCACCCGCAGAACCGGCCAATCGGCCGTCACGAATCAAGGGAAGCGCGACGTTCGACCAATCCACGCCGCCGACAATGATGTCTTTGCCCGGCACTTTTCCCCGCTCTCCCATGGCGTCCACTGCCCCCATGGCAATGAGGTCACTGGCCGCCCAGCACACCGACAGTTCAGGATAGCGGTCCATGAGTCGTAAAGCGAGATTATGCGCCTTGTCCCGACGCCATCCTGCCGAGACCGACTGAACCAGTCTCGCCTGCGGAAACTCGGCCACGGCTTTGCGTACCCCCTGCATCCGCAGGATTGAAGCAGCAGATTGGTCGTGACCACTAATAGCAGCAATCACAACACTTCCATCATTATCGAAAAGTTTCCGATCAACTGCCGATTGAATGAGTTTTTTCCCCAATATGTATCCAGCATGAACGTCATCTGGGAGGTACTCGAAAAGCCAGTTCTTGTAGTTTTGCCCCGGCATCCCCATACGGGTCCGCTCTTTGTGCAGAAAACTCTGATTGACGAAAATCGTCTTGATCCCCTGCTCTTCGCCCATGGCGAGCATGACCGCTCCAGAGCCACGAGCATCCATGCCGATGACGTAATCCGGTCGCCTGTCGCCCTTGTAAATAGTGCGGATATTCTCATCAATAAGCACATGGTTGCGCTCACCATAGAAAACCTTGAGCTCAAAGCCGAGGTCATCTGCTGCGGCCAGCATGAAATCGGTCATGAGGCCAAAAAAGGAATCATCCTGATAGCCGGGGTTAGCAAAGTAAACCAACGGCTTTTCCTGTGCCGAGGAAACTACCGGCAACAAACAGACAAGGCATACAAGCCACCCCAGAATAAACTTTGGCATATACTACTCCCCACGCAACTGCCGCAACACGGCTTCCAGACCAAAGTCATATTGCTTCATGCCGGGATTGTATTTCTTGGAAAAACGGGTGAAATCAATGGTGCTCCAGTCCTGCGTTCCGAACCGCTCCAAATATTCTTCCACATTATCCGGCGTGATCAATGAAAACTTGGACTGCATGCGCCGCTGTTCAAGCGCAATCCCGTGATACAAATCATACAGCATCACCAGCGCCCATCCACCATCCATGAAATGACCGCCCACGGTGGCGGCAAAACGCCCCGCCTTGACTTCATAAAGGGCAAACTTCGCCCAGTCGATTCCGCCCAGCACAGGCTTTGACCCCCAACCGCCGGGGAGTCGAGCCAGCGCCGTTTGCGCACCGCGCGCCATCACGTCACTTGCCGCCCAAATCACGGACGTGCCGGGATACCGCTGCATGACACCGTTCACGACCTTTTCGGCGTGGGCTTCTTCCCAGTAGGCAGGAACCACCTGCAGCAGATGGACCCGTCCCTCTTCTTCCACGGCCTGACGCAAACCCATTACACGCTGGGCCGAAGACCCGGTTCTGTAATTCCCACTGATGGCAACCACGGACACACCGGCACTTGGCAGCCCGCTTCCCCTGTTCCTTGCAGCCTGAATGAGAGCCTTGCCCAGCAGATAGCCGGCCTGTCGGTCGTCAGGAAGATACTCAAGAATCCAATTGGACAGTATCTCTCCCGGTCCACCGAAGGCATCACCATACTCTCCGTTCAAACCTTCATTGATCAGGGCGACATGCACCCCCTTGTCTGCGGCAAGCCGAAGCAGTTCACCCCCTGCATCCTTTTCATTGATCAGAATGAGATGCTCGGGAGGATCAGGGCGATTCAACAGGCGCAAACCTTCATCACGCATCTTGAGATGATTGCGGTCGCAATAGACTACTTCCAATTCCACGCCGAGATCATCGGCTGCCGCCTGCATGAAGGAGGTCATCATGCTGAAGAACTCATCATCCTTTCCACCGGGATTCAGGAAAGTCGCGGACATCCTGTCTGATGCCCATGCGGACGAGACAGCAAAGTACGCCATAAATACGAAAAACACTCCCGCCACGAGCGTGGCACGAACACACATGAAAGATCTGAAAGGAGCGCATTTCATAACATTCCTCATATCACACCCCGCCTACTCGCCGCCAGTAAAAGAAAATCCTCAAGCAGGTAGCACAACCCCACCATTTTCAGTATATATGCCTACATGGATATGCAAACCGTACTTTTCGCCTTTGGCCTCACCATATTCGCGGGCCTGTGCACAGGCATTGGCTCGGCCTTCGCCTTCTTCTCCAAACGGACCAACACCAAGTTCCTGTCCCTTGCGCTCGGCTTCTCTGCTGGCGTCATGATCTACGTCTCCTTCTGGGAGATCGTGCAGAAGGCCAATCACGCTCTGACCGCAGAACTCGGCGACGTCACGGCCCAATGGGTCACCGTCGCCTCCTTCTTCGGCGGCATCGCCCTCATCGCGATCATTGATAAATTCGTACCCAGCTACGAAAACCCCCACGAAATGCACTCCATCGAAGAAATCGACGCGGGCAAGGATGCACTGCCCAACGACGAGACCCACAACTTCGACAAACTCAGGCGCATGGGCGTGTTCGCGGCCATTGCCATCGCCATCCATAACTTTCCCGAAGGTCTGGCCACTTTCACCGCGGCCCTGACCGACCCCAGCCTCGGCATCGCCATTGCCGTTGCCATCGCCATCCACAACATCCCGGAAGGCATCGCTGTTTCCATCCCCCTCTACTACGCCACGGGCGACAAGAAGAAGGCGTTCCTCTACTCCTTCCTCTCCGGCCTGTCCGAACCCATAGGCGCGCTAGTGGGATACCTGATCCTCATGCCGTTCTTCACCCCGGTCATGTTCGGCGTGCTCTTCGCGGGCGTAGCGGGCATCATGGTTTTCATCTCGCTGGACCAGCTGCTTCCCGCTGCCGAGGAATATGGCGAGCACCACCACTCCATCTTCGGTCTGGTTACCGGAATGGGAGTCATGGCACTTTCGCTTCTTCTTTTCCTCTAGCCGGAACTACGCTACAACCGTCCCATGAAAATAGGACGTTATGAAATCAAAGGCCTGCTCGGTCGCGGCGGCATGGGTGCGGTATACAAAGCCGCCATGCCCGTCACTGGCCGCATCGTGGCCCTCAAGGTGCTCAAGCCCGCAGAAATCATGGAAGACCTCGTGGGCATGGACAAGCTCACCTCCATGTTCCTCAAGGAAGCCGCCACCATGGCCTCCATTTCTCACGCCAACATCGCCTCCATTCTGGACGTGCATGACGGCTCGGACAACGATCTCCCGTTTTTCACCATGGAATATTTCTGCGGCAACCTCGGCGTGCTGATGGGCGAGACCTACGAAGTGGAGCAGCCTTCCCGTCGGCTTGGCGTGGAAGCCTCCCTGCACATCGCCCGCGAGATGCTCGCCGGGTTGGATCGTCTTCATTACGAAGGCATCATCCACCGCGACATCAAGCCCTTCAACGTCATGCTCGCCGAAGACGAAGGCGGCACCGGCCACGTCAAGCTCATCGATTTCGGTCTTTCCAAGCTGCGCGGCGAGACACAGGACGGCCCCAAAGGCATGGTGGTGGGCTCCCCCTATTACACCGCGCCCGAACAGGAAGCCGATCCAGACTCTGCCGATGCCCGTTCCGATATCTACTCCGTGGGCGTCACCCTCTACCGCATGCTCACGGGAGCGCTCCCTGCAGAACGCGCCGCCGACCGCCGTCCCATCTGCGAGATTCATCCGGACCTCGACTGTAAGTGGGACGAGATGTTTGCCAAGGCGCTCGCGCCCAACCCCGACGACCGGTATCTCGACGGCCCGTCCATGATCGAAGAACTCGACCGCCTCGAAGCCATCTGGACCGAACAGAAAGACGCTGTCTGTTCCGGCGCAGACCTGCTCCTCGAGCCCGCTCATCATGACGCCGACTGGCGACCCCGCGCGACCCCCACCAAGGTTACGCTCAAGGCGGCCCGCGACACCTTTGATCTCGACGATCTCTGGCGGCCCAACCAGTATGCCCTCGGCAAATTCACGGACAACGAGAATTTCACCATCACTGATCGCGTCACCGGGCTTGTCTGGGAGCAGTACGGTTCCCGCTATCCCCTCACCTGGGATCGCGCCCACGCCCATGTGGATCGGCTCAACAAGAACGCCTACGGCGGACACACCGACTGGCGATTGCCCACCATTGACGAGCTCATCACTCTGTTCACTGGTTCCACCGAGCCCGGCGATTTCTGTCAACAGTCCGCTTTTGATCCGCAAAAGGCGCGGCTCTGGTCCGCAGATACCAAGGCGTTCACCGCCGCATGGTATGCCGATGCCCAGCTCGGGTTCGTCGCGTGGCAGGACCGGACGTGTCGGTTCTTTGCCAGAGCTGTGCGCGGGTAGAGACTGAGAAGAAGGAGAGGAAGCCGCTGCGCGGCGATTGTCAGGTGATTTCGCCTCCGGCGGCCAAAGGGTTCTGACCCTTTGGAATCCCATTTTGTTTGAAATAGTTCGGCCGAGACATCCCCGAAATTGAGAAGGGATGACTCGGCCGAACTATTTCAAACGGTAGCCCACGCCGCCCCTTCCGGCATTCGACCGCAAGAAAATGTGTTGCGGCGTATTGAACAGAACTCCACATAGTTTTCTCGCGCGCCCTCGAGCGAAGCGAGCGACAGGATTCCAAAGGCCCTCGGCCTTTGGCAGGTGCAGGACAGCGTCCTGCCCGTCGGAGACGCCCTCCGGCGAGGAGGTCCCCGGCAGGGCCGCCGGAGGCCACCCTGTCAACACCTTATTCTATCCCCATCACACCCATCCATCCCCTGCTGATGCCCATTAACGTCCTTGGTTGAAACACCGGGTCTATGCTCCTGCAAAACCATTTAACAGGAGGAATTCCAATGGGCGGAGCAATGGACGTAGTTCAAACCGCAATCGGGTTCATGGGTGGCGCCATGGGCCAGCAACCGAAACAGGACACGTCTTCGCGAGCAGCCGACCTTAAGGCGGAACGCGAGGCACAGGAAGAACAGCAACGACAAAAAGAGGCCGAAGAACGCAAACGTGAACGGGAAAAGGTCACGGAAGCGCGCGAAGCAGAAAAACGGCGTGAAGCGGCCAAGGTCAATGGCGGCTCTACACTGACCAAAGGCGGCATCGGCATCATCGACGAACCGGAACTGCGCAATCCGGCACTGAAGGAGAAATTCGGTGAGTAGAATGGAAAGCAAGGAACTGGCGCGCTCCCTGCTGCAACGATTCGAGGGACTGGAGGAAACCCGCCAGCCATGGGTCGGCACTTGGCAGGAGCTGTGCGAATACATGCTGCCGAGAAAGAATACGTTCACGTCGAGCGGATTGCAGCGCGGCAGCAGCGGCGACGAGCGCATCTTCGACTCCACGCCCATGTATGCGCTGGAACAACTGGCATCGAGTCTGGGCGGCCTGCTGACCAACCCGGCCATGCCGTGGTTCGACATTCGGGTGAAGGACACGAAACAGGGCGATGACAAGGCGGTACGCAGCTTCCTCGAACAGACCCGTGATCGCATCACCGGACTGTTCAACAGTGAGCGCACCGGATTCCAGAGCAACGTGCATGAGCTGTATCTGGATATCGCCCTGCTGGGCACGGCGGTGATGTACGTGGAGGCTGACCCGGAATCCGTGGTTCGGTTCTCCACAAGGCCACTGGGCGAAGTGTACGTGGCCGAGTCCAGCCGCGGCGTGGTGGACAGCGTGTACCGCAGGTTTGAGATGACCGCGCGACAGGTGGCCCGGGAATGGGGTGCCAGTTGCTCGGACGAGATGCGCAAGAAGTCGGAGGACAAACCGGACGCGAAGGTGGAAATCCTGCATGCGGTCTTCCCGAGGACTGACCGCGATCCGTTCGGCATCGGCTCGGTCAACTTCCCGTATGGCTCCATCTATCTGGAGATCGACACCGAAACCGTGCTGGAGGACTCCGGCTATCTGGAGATGCCCTACCTTGTGCCGCGATGGGCCAAGGCTGCGGGAGAAACATACGGACGCGGGCCGGGGCTGACGGCTTTGTCGGATACGCGTGTGCTGAATGCAATGGCGCGCACCGCATTGATGGCGGCGGAGAAGATGTCTGACCCGCCGCTCATGGTGCCGGATGACGGTTTCCTTGGTCCGGTGAGGTCTGGCCCGGGCGGACTGTCATACTACCGAGCCGGATCAAGCGACCGCATTGAGCCGTTGCCTGTGCGCGTTGACCTGGCAGCCACCGAAAACATGATGGAACAACGCCGCGAGTCCATCCGGCGCATCTTCCTTGGCGACCAATTGAAACCGGAAGGCCCGGCTGTGACCGCCACTGAGGCGGTCATCCGACAGAGCGAGAAAATGCGCGTACTCGGCCCAGTATTGGGGCGTTTGCAGACAGAACTGCTCAGCCCGCTCATCAAGCGTGTCTTCAACATCATGCTGCGTGCGGGCGAACTGCCCCCCTTCCCGGAAGGGCTGACGCCCGACGACATCGAGGTGCGATACACCTCGCCTGTAGCCCGCGCTCAAAAACAGTACGAAGCGCAGGGACTGCCGCAGGTCATGCAGTACCTCTCGCCGCTGGTGGGCAATGGCGACCCCATGGGGCTGCTGGACAACTTCGATACCGACCGCGTGGCCCGTCATGTGGCCGAACTGTTCGGCACTCCCGCCGACTATGTGAAGTCGGAAGAAGACGTCGCTGTCGTGCGGCAATCCAGACAGCAGGCGCAGGGTGAGGAACGTATCAACCGAACCATCGCAGAGCTGGCAGGCGTGGCCAAGACATTGTCCGAGGCATACACGGACCGCCCCAACGCGCTGACAGAGCTGTGGGGCATGCTGACAGCAAAACCGCCCGCAGCCAAGGCCGGCAGCCCGCAGGAGACGCCTCATGCTGATTAGCCCGCTGGAACTGCACCGCGCCTACAAGCGCATCTTCGACACTCCCGACGGCATGGCCGTCATGGACGATCTGGAAAAACGGGGCTGTTTCCTGCGCTCCACCTTTTCCACGGACCAGGGACGCACCGAGTTCAACGAAGGCCGCCGCTCTCTGGTGCTACACATGAAGCACATGTGCGACGAAACCAACTTCATCAATAAGGATCACGAATAATGGATACAAAACTTATGCAAAAAGAACAGGACTGGCAGATGACCCTGCCCGAGGAATGGACCATCAAACAGATCGGCGAGGACGGCAGGGAACAGGAAATCCCCCTGCGCGACCATCCTGCCCTCAAACGATACAAGACCAAGGACGAGGCCGTGAAGGCGCTGGTTCATGCCCAGCGCATGCTCGGCAAGACACCCGAAGGCTACGTGCGTATTCCCGGTGCTCAGGAGAGTGACGAACTGCGCGACGCCTTTTTCGCTGCGCTGGGACGCCCCACCGATGCACAGGGGTATGCATTCCCGGACATCGACCTGCCCGAGGGCTATGAGATGCAGGAGGCCATGATTGAGGGGTTCAGGAACACTGCCTTTGAGCTGGGTCTGACTCCTGATCAGGTGGCAGGCCTCTACCAATGGTTCGTGCCGCTGGTGCTGGACACCCACCACGGGCTGAAGGCCGAGGCCGACAAACTACGCGATCAGGAGCTGGAGTCCCTGCGCTCAGTTCATCGCGCCGAGACGCCCCGCATGCTCGACACAGCCCTGCGCGCGGCCGAGGCCATCGGCGGCAAGGAACTGCTTCATGCGCTGGACTCCACCCGCGCTGGCGATCGTGCCGCGGTCATCAGCGCCTTTGCCAAGATCGCCCCGCTGGTACTGGAGAGCGGCATGCGCTCCACCGGCTCGGGCTGGGGCGAGGAGCTGTCCCGCGAGAAACTGCGCGAGATGATGCAGGACCCGCGTTACCACGATCCTCTCAAGCGCGACCCTGAGTTCGTCAGCAAGGTGCGCAAGGGCTTCGAGGCTCTCTTCCCCGGCGACTATGTGCCGGGCAGCCGAATCTAAACTCACAAAAAAGGCCGGAGATGCATCATCTCCGGCCTTACATTTTTCTCTCTTATTCAACTAGTTCTCGTTCTCGTGGGGCAGCTTCACCCACGGATCATACTGAGAGAATATCTTTTTATACTCGTCGGTCTGCTTGTACCGCTCCAGCTCCTTGGAGAAGCGGTCCACGAATACCTTGTCCACCCTTTCCTTGCTGAAAATGACGTAGAGCGGCTCCTCTTCCAGCACACTATCCAGCAGAGGAATGGCCTTGTCCTTGGCGTGGAGTTGTTCGAGGATATACATGCCGGGAGCCAGATCTTCGAAGACGAAGTCTACACGGTCGTCCAGCAACAGATGAAAATTAGTAGTGGGATCAGCAGCATACCGGATGGTCGCATGCTTCTCGGCATAGGCAACGATCTCCGGCGGATAGTGAAACCCCTTGACCAGACCAATGCGGCGGCCATTCAGGTCTTCCAAAGAGCGATACCTCAGCACCTTCCGCCTGTCCGTCTTGACGAAGAACACCCTGTAGGCAGTGGTCAGCGGCTCATCCGGATACCAGGCATACTGCTCGCGTTCGCTTGTCTTCACGGCAGTAAGCGCCAGATGGTCGTCACCGATACGGACATTGTTCAGGCACCGCTCCCAGTTGGCAGAAACCAGTGAACACTCACCATGCCCCATGCGTTCAAGGACCGCCTTTGCAGCCTTCACGCAGATACCCTCTATCTGGTAATTTTCCTTGTATTCATAGGGAGGCCAATCATCCACGCACATCTTCAACGGCTCGGCGGCATGCGCCGTGAGCCCCAGAAAAACAAGAAAAATGAAGAGAGTCGCCCACAAAAATCGTCCCATTAACAACCGATAGCATAAACCTCTACCAGATCAAATGATAAATCACTTATTTCTATACCGTTTCCAACCATGCACCACCTGACTGGTTCAATCCAATCCCCTCGCCAAGGGCCGCTCCTTGTGGCAAGCTGAGGCTGCGGCACCACGACTGACCGAAATCCTGCCCTTGACACCGCCGCCCAATGCCCTACAAGGAACGCGCTATGCAAAACCTCATCGAGCTGAATAAGAACGACCTGGAAGCCTTTGTTGTCGAAGACCTGAAACTCCCCCGATTCCGGACGGAGCAGATCTGGCAATGGCTCTGGCAGAAACGCGTGCGCGACATCGACGGCATGACCAACCTTTCCAAGCCGCTTCGAGAACAGCTCAAGGGCATGGCCAATATCGTCTGGCCGGAGATCGCCAAGGTCCAGCAATCCAAGGACGGCACCATCAAGTTACTGCTCCGCATGACGGACGGCGCGCTCATCGAGACCGTGCTCATCCCCATGCAGGACCGCTACTCCCAGTGCCTCTCCACACAGGTGGGCTGCGCCATGGCCTGCACCTTCTGCAACACCGGCAAGCTCGGCTTCGAGCGCAACCTGACCTACGGCGAAATCATGGGGCAGATTCTGGTGGGCCGCCAATATCTTGAGGATCAGGACATGAACCCGCTCAAGAACCTCGTGTTCATGGGCATGGGCGAACCGCTCCTGAACCTCGACAACCTGCTCAAGGTGCTCCACGACCTGCCCTGCGAGCGCGGGCTCTCCCTTTCCTGGCGTCGCTCCATGGTCTCCACCGTCGGCTTCCCCGACAAGCTCAAGATCCTCGGCGACCTCGAAGTGGCCTTGCCTGCCATCTCGCTCCACGCTCCGACGCAGGAGCTGCGCGCCAAGATCATGCCCAAGGCCGCCAAGGTCCATCTGGACGACCTCATGCGCTGCCTGAACAACTATCCCATGCGGCCCCGTGAGCGGATAACCTTCGAGTACCTGCTCCTCAAAGACGTCAACGACTCCCTTGAGCACGCAGACCAGCTGGCCAAGCTCATCAACCGCAAGAAGGGCAAGATCAACCTCATCGCCTACAACGCCACCGAGGGCATGCCTTACGAGGCCCCGGACCGCGCACAGGTCGAGGCATTCGAAAAGCGCCTCTGGGACCACGGCCTCACCGCCTTCATCCGCCGCTCCATGGGCTCGGATATCAAGGCCGCCTGCGGCCAGCTCAAGGCCGGCGAAATCAACAAATAGAGAGCCCTCTCTACCTCTCTGTCCACACCCGCATCGTTCACTCACCCGAGTGAACGACTACAGGACTTGACGTCATTTTTCACGGGCGTATATATTATATATGTCAGAATGCCATTATTGGCGTCTTTTTGGCTGACCAGGGACGGTCGGCTCTGGCGGGAGTAGACAATGTCTGTAACCGACTTCATCGTGGCTGGCCCGGCTGGTCATGTGACGGCGGGACCTGCGGGATCGTTTAAGGCAGGTGAGGCAGGACGTGTGATTACGGGCGAGCCCGGCCACGTTCCTATCGACACCACACCTGCGCATGTTCCCATCGATACATCCATGGCGAGAATACCGTATGCCGCACCCACTGGCGGCACAGGCGGTGGTGCGTTCTCCGGCGTCGGCACATCCGGCGGCGGTGGAGGCGGTGGTGCGACCGGCGGTGGCGGCTTTATTGGCGCCATGGGCGGTGGCGGTGGCGGCGGTGGAGGCGGCGGCATGGCCGGCGGCTCATCTGCAGCCCACATCGGCGGTGGCGGCGGTGGCGACACGGCCAAGGACAACACCGGCGGTGGCGGCGCTGGTCAGGCCACAGGTGCAGGCAGCATCGGCGGCGGTGGAGGCGGCGGAGTCGCTACCTCCAACACAGGTGGCGGCAACTTCATCGGCGGCGGCAATGTTCCTGCTTCAGTCGAAGCGGGCAGACCTCCCATCTCCCCCAGCACCGGAGGCGGTGGCGGCGGCGGAGGCGGCGGTGGCGGCCCCATCGAATCGCCCGGACACAAGCCTGCCGATACCGTCGGACAGGTTCCCATTGCCCCGAGCCTCGGCATGCAGCCCATCTCCCCGGCAGGTCGCGTCCCCATTGCGCCTACGGTCGGCTTTTCCATGCCCACCCTGACGGGAATCGTCCCCATCACACCCGGCGGACAGATTCAGGCCATGCGATCCACTACGCCTCACGGCATGTACTTTGGCCACACCCAGCACTGGCCAAACGACGTCCTGCACCACAACACCCACTCGGCGGGATTCAACCCCAAGCACGTCAACATGGCCCCGTGGATTCCCACCATGGACGGCTATGAAGAACCGTATCACCCGGAAGTGGATTTCGTCGGGGACGACGGCCGCGCCACGGGCATCGACATGTCCTCCACCTACAACCTGAACATCGATCAGGCGCAGGATATCGAGAACATGCACACGACCTCCTACAAGGAGAACGTGGACCGCTCCATGGACCAGTCCATCAACCCGATCATCCACAACAAGGAAGTGAACACCACGGACAACGCCATGGATTACTCCACGGCCGTCACGCAGGACCTGAGCGAGCATATGGACACGCAAAATGCCACCCACATCTCGCAGGTAACGAACCAGCAGAACATCGTGAACAGCGACCGGCAGGTCAACAACCAACAGGACAACTCCACGAACTTCGAAAACACGGAGAACCGCAACATCAACGTGGAGAACGAAAATACTGAGGTAAAGCAGGTTGACGCGTCGCAGACCAACAACGAGACCAACGTGACCGACCGGTCCGAGATGGACAACTCCTCTGTGGAATACGAGACCAACAGCGATCAGAATATCCATTACGACAACTCGGTCCATCAGACCGAAGACCACTCTACCTCCACCAACGAGACTCACCAGACCAATTTCAATCAGGTAGACAACTCGGTTCTCGAGCAGAACGAGAACAAGCAGTCTGTCATCGACTCGAACTACGAGACTTCGGTTACCTACGACGACACCTACATCAGTCAGAACGACAATTCCAAGACCGTTCAGACCGACACCGACTTCATCAACCGCACCGAAGACAACTCCGAAACGACCTATGCCTCGGACAACGACGTTATCTTCACCGAGCAGCGTAACTACAACGAGGTCAACACCGAGAACCACGTTGCCGAGAATGACAACTCGAGTCACGTCGAGAAGGACCTCCACTACAACTACACCCAGCAGGACAACTCGGTGGACAACTTCGTGGACAATAACTCCACGGTCATCAACGAGCACAGCGAGCTGGAATTCTCCTACAACATTCAGTCCGAGAACAACTTCGACCAGTCACGCATTATCGATCAGTCCACCAGGTTCGTGTACGTGGATCAGGACAACTCCAAGGAGACGTTCGTCGACAACGTCACCAACAACATCATAGACAACAACGAACTCTCAGTCGTCTACAACACCTCCTCGGAGAACAACTTCGATCAGTCGCGTATCATCGACCAGTCCGCCACCTTCAATTTCGTGGACCAAGACAACTCGGTGATCAGCTATGTGAACGACAACGACACCACATTTGTGGACACGGACAACACCACCATCGCGTTCCCCGAGACCCGCATCATCGAGGCGGACAACTCCAACAACGTGGAAATCAATAACGACTTCAATCAGGTGGAGGTCGACAACTCCGAGACCAACTATGTGGACGCCAGCCAGATGAGCGTGGTGAACATCGACAACCCCACCTTCAACATGGACCTGTCCCAGAACCTCACCATGACCTTCCAGGCACCGGAACGGGTCGGCGGCGACCTCATTATTGGCAACGCGTAAGCACTGACCCGAGACAGTCTATTGCACACAAAAAAGGCGCCCCTCATTTGAGGGGCGCCTTTACTTGTTCCAAATAGATACCACTAGCTCATGTAGATATCCGTGGCGTCGATGTCCTCACCATTCTCGATGGTATAGAGGGCGTCTTCACCACCGGAAGACACACCGTTGCTGTCGTAGTAGAACTCATGGATGGTCGAAGTGTTCACGTAGACGAACTGCTCCTCAGTCGTTGTCAGACTGGCACAGGTGCCGGTGGACATATACGTGGCCGCCTCGGCGTCATCGGTAATGACAGTATAGCGATCAGAGTACTGATCCAGTGTCTGTCCGCCGGATTCGTACAAGAAGTCGGCTGCCATGAACTGGAGCTTGTCCGATTCAGTGGTGGTATTGAAATCCGTAATCGTGTCCTTGGCTTCGGACGGGAAATCCATATGGAAGGTGTCGTTTCCGGTCCCGCCTGTCAGGACATCGTTACCGTCATCACCCTTCAACAGATCTGTTCCGGCTCCGCCCAGAAGCGTGTCGTTGCCGTCACCGCCTGTGAGTTGGTCGTTGCCGTCGCCGCCGTCAATTTTCACAGCCGCGTTCCAGGAGGAAATCACGTCATCTCCACTGCCACCTTCAATAATGACAGTGTCATTGGTCGAGTTCCAGCTGGAATAACTCGATAACGATGCCGAGCTCAGATCAAGGCTGTTCACGCCACCCGAATCCGTGATCAGCAAGGTGTCACTGCCGGCATCTCCGGAGTCGCCAAACAGGGAGGTCAAGCCGTTGAGGAACGTGTCCATCCCAAAATCCAAAGTGGCTTTGGTATTGGCAGCCAACTCCAGCTCTTCAATGCTGGTTTGGGTATTGGATGCCTCGAACGAGGTATCAGACTGAATCAGGAAACGATCGATGCCGGAGGCGCCACCATCAAAGGAGGAACCGCCCTGCACATCGCCGGTGAAGGCGAACGTATCGTTACCCGCACCGCCGTCCACGACATTGACGCCGCATTTGGCATTGATGAAATCATTGCCGCTGCCGCCGGTAATATTGTCGTCACCATAGGAGCCTGTGATCTGAAAAGCGCCATCGGTCTCGGCAGAGCCGTCAAAGATCATGGACGATGCCGCTGTGGCGTCGATGATCAGCGTCGCGCCGGAGGAAACCATGTCATTCCCCTGTACCGTCTCGTAGACGCTGCCGCTTCCCTGGAACTTGATATATTCCATATTCTTCACAAAACCCATGTCATTGTCGTTGGAAGCGTTGTCCGTGATGTAGAGGGAGTCGTTCCCGACGCCGCCGTCAATGATGTCTCCGTAAACGACGTCACTGCCCATTTTGAACAGATCATCACCGGCGTTACCAATGATATCGCCGGCACCAAGGGCCATTTCAAACGTATCGTTACCCGAACCGCCCCACAGGGAATCATTGCCCGCAGCAGCGATAAACTTGATGCCGTCGGTTTCGTTTGCTCCATTGAAAAAGAGAGAGCCTGTGGCAGAGGAATAATCAACGACAAGAGTCTTGCCTGACTCGATCAGGTTGTCAGTGACGCTCGAGACATTCATGGACGTGGTAAACTCCAAGGACTCGATACCGGACACATTGGTAAAGGAACCGGAGAAGCTGCCAGTGGTCAACGAGTCGTCACCAGTACCGCCAACCACGGTGTCATTGCCGTCAAAGCCCGTACTCATGTCGAACTTGTCGTTGTCATCGCCACCATCCAGCGAGTCGTTGCCGCCGTTGGATTCGATTTCATCATTACCCTTACCAGCGGTGATGTTGTCGTTGTAAACGGACCCGCCAATGGAGTCATTGCCGGTGCTGCCCGTGATGTTGATGACATCGTAGCCCGCTTCCCAGTTGGTAAAAGTCGTGTCCTCAAGGCTGATGTCGCCGCCATTCTCCGAGATAATAATATTGATCGTCTCAGTGGTGGTATTGGCGGAGTTGACCGCGATATAGGGATCGGAGTTGTCCGGTCCGAAATCGGTAAAGTCACCGGTTTCAACTGTGACCGATGCGCCGTTGTCCTTGAAGTAAAAACCTTCAATCCCCGTAACCGAAGCCAACCCGGTCAGATCGTTGGTGCCGGTTCCCCAGATCTCGATAACATCCGTATCGTCTCCACCGTCAACCACAACGTTGGACAGGCTGGACGCATCATGAAATTTGAAGCGGTCGTTTCCGGCTCCTCCATACAGGGAGTCCGTACCTCCGCCGCCACCCCAGATGAGATCGTCGCCGTCATTGCCATACAGGGCGTTGCTGTCGGAAGAACCCCAGATGGTGTCAGCCTCATTGGAGCCGTCTACATTTTCAATGGTGTACAGCTTGTCCGTGATCGTAGGATTGCCGACAGGGTATTGGGCCTGCTCGGAGCCGAGATTCACACTCACGCCTTCGGTGAACGAAAGATAGGAGATCATGTCGTTCCCACCTTCGCCGTAGTAATCATCACCGTTGGCGCTGGCAAAAAAGGTATCGTCACCGAGGCCGCCATACATGGTGTCGGACGCATCGCCGCCCGTAAACTGGTTGGCGTTGTCATCGCCGGTCATGGTGTTGGCCTGAGTGGAAGAGCCTATGACGTTGACCACTGCGGAATCAATGGAGGATCGCGTGGTGGAGTCGTCAGTGGTCTCATAGTAAGAAGGAGATTCGGACAGATTCACCGTCAAGGCAGAGGAATAGGAAGCCAGACTCAGGGTCGAGTTGTCCACAACCACAGGGTCGTCATCGGTGGTGTCATCTTCCTCGCCCTCATCACCACCTGTGGCAGCAGCGGGCGGAGGAGGCGTTGTGCCATCGTCGCCGCCCTCAATGATGCCGTCCATGCCTTCAGCAGCTCCGTCGCCGGATTCGCTGTCTGCACCGAAATTCTGAACCACATCTTCGCCGCCGCCTTCTTGAGCGTCATCATCGGGATCATCATTGGGTTCAGCCCCATCATCACCGGTGTCGTCGCCATCGTCTTCCTCGTCCTGTCCACCATCAGCACCAAAATCACGGGTGCTGAGTTCTTGCTGTTCGGCCTCGAATTCAGCCCTTGCAGCCGCAGCTTCCTGCGCCTCCCGGGCGGCAATGGCTTCTGCCTCTGCCCGAGCAGCAGCGGCGGCCTGTGCAGCGGCCTGGGCTTGTGCGGCAGCTTCGGCGGCAGCCTGTGCAGCAGCGGCCTGAGCAGCAGCTTCGGCCTGCGCGGCCTTGGCAGCGGCCTCGGCAGCGGCAGCTTCAGCAGCAGCCTGCGCGGCGGCTTCGGCAGCGGCGGTGTCTGCGGCGGCCTGCGCGGCCAGTTCGGCAGCCTGCGCGGCTGCGGCCTGGGCAGCGGCTTCCGCTTCAGCGGCAGCCTGGGCGGCGGCATCGGCGGCAGCCTGGGCTTCGGCTTCTGCATCGGCAGCAGCCTGGGCCTCGGCCTCGGCCTGTGCAGCGTCTTCGGCAGCCTCTTCGGCAGCGGCCTGTGCTTCATCAGCCTCGGCCTGTTCCCGCTCCGCCTCTTTCTGTGCCTCGGTCTTGCCCTCAGCATCGCGGTAAATGGGGACGCCCTGCTCCAGAGCGCGAGAGGAAAGCTGTTGGAGATTGCTCAAAACATGAGCCGGCGCCCTACCGACACCAGAGAGACTATCTGGCGTGGCGGAAAGCCCTTCGCCATCCTGCGACATGACCCGAGCCTGACCGCCCGAATGGGACTGGACCACCACCGGACGATCCACAAAATCCAAGAGCACCACTTGTTCGGGCGCACCGGGCGTGATGTCCGCACCCACCGTGGTGCCTCGAATACCGATGGTGGTACTGGGCGTGTCAATACGGAACCCTTCCGGGTTCATATCCACGATCTCACCGGTCACCGAACGGAAGGTACCCTCGAGGAGCTCCATGGTCATCTCGCCCGCGTCCTGATCGGGATCAAAGACGTAATCGTCGAGATGGACCTTAGAATTAGGCCCCTGAGAAAGGATGGCCCCGTCATTGAAAAGAATCTCCACTGCGGATTTACCCTCAGTGGTAATCACGTCGTCGTTGTATATGGGACTGCCCACGGCAAGTTCGCGAGCGCCGGACGGGCCCTCGGCAACTGCCTCACCGTGAAGGATGGTAATTTCGCCTATTGCTTCTGGCATGAATGTTCTCCCCCCATTTCATACAGTAATAGGAAATTACCCATTAGCAGCAACCGCCAAAAGCATCAAGGCTCTTAGAAATTTATAACACCCTGTAATTAAACATATTAATATCGTTATCGATATTAATATTACACATTACATAAAGCCGTTTTCTCATCAAAACACAAAAAGACATCCGCGCATGGCAGATGTCTTTTGATACAATCCAAGAGAAGAGAGCTTACGGTTGGGGGATCGAATATCCTATGAAATCAGTGTAATCGAGATCGTTGTCAGTCTCGTTTCCAGACACATCGAACTCCACGATGTCAGCTATTTTGTACTCGTTTCCTGAAGTGGAACGTTCCATATCGAACCAGAGTTCTCCTGTGGTACCGTTGGAGACGTAAACAAGCCCTTCGCCACTATCTGCCCCGGCAATGCCGTCATACGACACGGCCACTTCCAGAGAGAACTCGCTTGCGTCAATACCGCCGCTCAGCAACCCACTGAAATAGTCGCCACCGAGGGCGATGCCATCAAGGCCGGACTGGAAGTCCTGAATGGCCAGTCCGGTTTCCGTATTGTCGGCGATGAGGAAGAGATCAGCACCCTGTACGCCATAGAGCTCATCCGCTCCGCCGTTACCGAACAGGAAGTCGGCACCGGCGCCGCCTTCAAGAATATTGACGTTGGCGTCACCCACAAGGGTATCGTTGTAGCTGGATCCGGTCACGTTGGCGATGCCATTGAAGGAATCGGCAGAGCCTCCTCCATCCACGGCACTGTTACCGCCTGTGCCCCAGAAGAGACTTTCCGACAGATCCACGGCCACAGCGTTTTGATCATAGGCATAGGAGACGGTATCGTCGCCGCCGTTACCCGTAATGGTGTCCAGCCCATCGCCGCCGATGAACGACTCAGCAGTGGCTGTGCCGTTGAGTTGGTCATTGCCATCATAGCCGAATAGCGTATCCGAGTTGCCCGTCGCGGTCAGGGTGTCGGCACCAATGGAGCCCGTCATGACCACATTGCCGGTGCCGGGATCAGTAATGGTGGTGTTCTCGGCGAAAATGTCACTCATGGATAAGATGCCACCGTCCATGTCGGCCATAACGCCTTGGTACGCGCCGTCGCTGTCCTGCGGTTTGTCATCGTACCAGAGGACACTGTTAGCGCTGTCCCAGACCAGCACAGGCTGATCAGTGGCCGCTGTATCGATAATGCCGTCATAGTTGTCTTCAACGTACCATTCCAGCGGTGTATCAGCCATGGTGCCCACCAGCCAGAAACGATCGGTGCCGCTCTCAAAGCCGCTGATGGTATCGCCGGAAACAGCCAGATTGATGGCAGAACCGTATTCGTATTCAAAGACATCGGAGCCTATGCCACCGGTCATGAAGTCATCGCCGTCACCGCCCTTGAGGGTGTCGTCGCCGCCGTCACCAGTCAACGTATCGTCACCAGCCCCGCCCAAAATCAGGTCGTGCCCAGTGCCGCCATAATAGTTGTCATCGCCGCTGCTGCCGATGACCGTGTCGCTGTTGTCGCTCAGATAGACCGTCATGTGACTACCAAAACCGCTGAGGTCGAGGCCGGAGAAATCAAAGTTGTCCATGCCGGAGGTGCCGTAGGCCGTCAGGGAGGTATAGAGACCGCCCGAAATCACATAGCTCTGACCGCTCAGTTGCGAACCGTCAAAGGTGTAACTCTGGCCCGTGGGGTTATCCACGCCAAACTCGATGTGCTCGAAGTTGAGCAGGGTCATGTTGCGGAAGTCCACGGTCTGGGCCATGTCCATCAGGGTATCCGAGCCTGCCCCGCCATCCAGCGTATCGGCTGTGGCAATGGAAGAGGAATCCTCAATACCGTAGGCCATTATGGCGTCGTCACCATCGCCACCGGAGATACTGTCATCACCGTCGCCACCCATGATCTCGTCATCGGAGAACGAGCCGATGATGGCATCGCTGCTGGCTGAACCGGTCACGTTTATCTCATCCACAGTGGAGTCCCAGCTGGAATCAAAGGTTAGGCCGGAGAGGTCCAGGTCCTGTGTCGACACCAACTCAATATTGATCACTTCCATCCCGGAGTCACCGAAGATGTTCCATGTCTGGGAATCAATGGCCCAGGCGTCAAACAGCGCCGAACTGTCAGTGGTGAACTCCACATTCTGGATATTAAAGGCCTCGGACAGACCGAGCAGATCCACGTTGCCGTCAATCTGGATGATGTTGCTGCCGGCATCACCGTCGACGATGGTGCCGTAGTCAGCGTCAACGGTGAAGACAAACGTGTCGTCGCCGTCGTCACCGAACAGGCTGTCCGCACCGCCCAAACCATTGATCAGGTCGTTGCCTTCGTTACCGTCGATGAGGTTCATGCCGCTGTCGCCCATCAGGGTATCTTCGAAGTCCGAACCTTCCACGCCCTGTATGCCGGACAGGGTATCCGTGTTGCCCCATCCGTCCGTGGCAGTACCTGCTTCCTGATCAACGGCAACCCCTACTCCAAGGGCTGTGCTGCTATAGGAGACCGTGTTGAAACCGCCTCCGCCCACAAAGCTGTCAGCGCCTTTCCAGCCAGCAAATTCGTCGTCATCCGAGCCACCTATGAAGGTGTCATCACCCTCGGTGCCTTCGATGGATTCAATATTGTACAAGTGATCGGTGAAACCGGCGCCAGTATTGGCTGCCACCCACTTGGTCCCGTCAAAGGTGAAGGACATGGCGTCCTCCAAATCCCAGTACGTGACATTATCCCAGTCTTCGCCGTTGGCTCCTGCCAGCGTCGTCTCGAGACCGTCCACCGTATCATTGCCCAGACCGGGCATGAATTCCTGCTCGCCAGCGCCGCCGTTGAGGGTGTCTGCGTAGTCGGTACCGATGATCAGGTCGATGTCGGTCAGGGTATCAACATCCCCGCCCAGCGTAACCGTACCGGCCTGCCCGTTCATGGAGGTGATGATGCCCTGCCCCGCGAACTCGTAGGACACGATGTCGAAGCCGAGATCCGTGGTATAGTCATACACCGAGTTGCCATCGATAATGTCGCTGCCGCCTGCATCCACAAACACATTGGCCCACGTGTTGTCGCCAACGAATTTATCGGCATAGGCCGTACCACGAACGCCCTCAATATTGTTGAGGACATCACTTCCATCCCCGCCAGAAACAGTGGTCGATCCGTCCCAACCGTTCACGCTGTTGGACGTGAGGTCCGCATAGATGCCCTGCGAAGAGTTCATGTAGTCCGCAATGTCGAACTCCCGCTCTGCCTCATCGTTGTCACCGCCATTGATGGAGTCATTCCCCAGGCCGCCTTCTATGCTGTCAGCCCCGACCTGCCCATACAGGGTGTCGTCGCCGTCGCCGCCGGACAGGGAGTCATCACCTGTACCGCCAAGGAGCGTATCGTTGCCCACGCCGCCCAGTAAGAGGTCGTCGTCATCACCGCCATCGATGGAGTCATTGCCGTCCGCACCGTTCAGCGTGTCGTTTCCGGCCAGGCCGAACACGGTGTCTCCCGCCGAGGTGCCCACATAAGTGTCGTTCCCCGTAGTGCCGGTCCAGCTCTCACCTGTACCGAGCGTCACCGAACCGCCATCCACGACAATATCGGTCATGGCAATGGGGCCGCCGGAGAAATAGGCGATAACGCCTTCGCTGGCGCCATCCGCTGTGGCGGAATCACTATCCACCCAGAGCTTCTGGTTGGTGCTGTCCCAGATCAGGGAAACCGCATCGTTCACGCCACCCGTGACCGTACCGGAATATTCGGCACCGCCAGAAATCTCAAACCAGAGATAGGACAACGAGCCGAAACCACTATAGAAATACAAGCTGTCCGTACCGGAGACAAAGTCCGTAATGGTATCAATGGCGCCGCCATAAACGGCGTTTTTATCAGCATACTGGAACTGGTCCGCTCCATCCCCTCCGGTCAGGCTGTCATTGCCTGTACCGCCGTTGATGGTATCTGCTCCCAATCCACCGTCAATGGTGTCGTTAAGCGCCTGACCGTAGATCAGGTCATCGCCGATGCCGCCGAAGATGATGTCGTTACCTGTGGTGGACAGGCCTGCACCTTCGCCCCATATGGTATCATTACCTGCGCCGCCATCGATGGAGTCGTCACCATCGATGCCCGTGCCGCCTTCACCCGCGATATAGTCATCGCCATCGCCGCCCAAGAGAGTATCATTACCCGCCTTGCCGATCAGACTGTCATTACCGGCACCGCCGTCGAAAATATCGTTGCCGTCGCTGCCGTTGGCGCCCACGCCAGTGATGGTGTCGTCTCCTGCGCCACCTTCCACGGAGTCCGCGCCTGTACTCGTCTCAATGCTGTCCTTTCCGTCACTGCCCACAATGGTGTCGTCACCAGAGGTACCCACGGCCTTGATGTAACTGTCGTACATAGTCCAATTGGTATCCAGGCCGGAATCGGTCAGGTTGCTCAGGTCCAGAGTGGTGCCGCTCATGGACACCTGGAACACCTTCTGCGAGCTGATATTTGAACTGAGAACCCAGTTCGCGCCCGTTGCGACCGTATCGGAGACAATAACGGTATCAGTGGCACCGAAGACGATATTCTCAATGCCTGTGATCGACGTATAGCCGGTCATGTCGATGGTGGAGTTGACGCCAAAGGTCACGGTATCGATATCGTCACCGCCGTCCAACTCACCGGAGCCAGCCGTGGTTACGATGAAGGAGTCGTCACCCGCGCCACCGATCAATGTGTCGGTGCCGCCATTATTCAGATTCAGGGTATCGTCGCCATCGCCGCCATCAAGGTAGTAATTGCCGTCAGCACCGGTGGTCAGCGTATCGGAATAGTCGGAGCCGATGACGCCTTCTATGCCCGAGAGCACATCCAGTGCTGCGTAGCCGCCAATGGTATCGTTGGTCGCCAGATTGATCCTGACGCCTTCGGTGGAACCGGAATAATCCACGGTATCGCTGCCGTCACCGCCGACCATGGTATCCGCGCCCAGATGACCGATAAACAGGTCATCGCCGAGGCCGCCCACCATGGAGTCGTCACCGGTATCACCGGCCAGCGTATCGTTGCCGCCATTACCAATCAGGGTGTCCTCGCCCTGTCCGCCGGACAGGGAGTCAGCCAACGCGCCGCCAGTCAGGCTATCGAGATAGTCTGATCCGGTGATGTAGAGCTGTGCGTCGCTCGCACTGGTGCCGTCGATTTCGGCAAAATCGGTCAGGGCCGTAGCATCGATGGTCAGAATCGAATCAGTGGTGAAGAGATCTGCGCCAACGGAAGTGTTGATGCCTGCGCCGGTCAGAATGACGCTCTCCACATCGAACAGGTTGGCGAAGTCGTCGGTATAGTCGTTGGAAATGGAATTGGCATCGCTGTAATTCAAGACATCGGTGCCGGCACCGCCGTCCACGTCCATGGTGCCGTCCAGACCCAGATTGGTGATAGTGACCGTGTCGTCACCCACACCCATATCCGCCTTGAGGATACCTGTGTACCCCGAAAGGATAAGGTTGGAGAGGTCAAGGTCATCATCCCCCGAGGTGCCGTTGACCAGCATGGCGCCAATGCCCGTCACCGTTGATGTGGCCTGATCTCCCTGCGCAAATGTGAAGGTTGCTGTGGAGGTACCGGACTGGAATTCAAAGGCGTGGATATTGGAAAGCGTCACATCACTGAAGTCCACGTCGGCAGAGGTGATGATCGTGTTGGTCGTCCCTGAGCCACCGTCAATGGAGGCCCCACTGCTGATGCCGTTCGCATAGAAGGTGTCGTTGCCTGCACCGCCCAACAGGGTATCCTCGCCACCGCCGCCGTTGATGGCGTCATCGCCGTCACCGCCGTCAATGGAGGTCCTGCCCGAAGTGCCCACTATGGTGTCCGCACCGCTAGAACCGATGACGCCCACATAGTCGCCTTCACTGGCATAAAATTGCTCAAGCGTTCCAATATTCAGTGTCTGGCCCGCTGTATCGACATGGATGAGGAGCGACTCGGCGCCTCCACTATCGGCGCTGCCATACGTTGTCCACCCATCATTGTACTGCGTGCTGGTGAAGGTTGCGGATTGTCCCTGCTCCAGCATTACCCGTTCGATTCCCTGGAAGGTGGACGCCAGCCGGAAGTCCGTGCTGGAGTTGACCACGATGCTGTCTATGCCGCCTGAATCAGCGCCATCAATGATCTCGCCCGCTTCCACATCGCCGGTGTCGAACTCGAAAATATTGTTGCTGTCATACGCTCCGTACATGGAGTCGACGCCTGCGCCACCGACCAAAGTGACAGAGCCGCCATTACCGGATGCGCCACCGTTCAGGGAGTCGTCGCCTGCGCCGCCGTTCAGGTAGGCGCTATCGTTACCGTCCACCTTCAGGATATCGTTGCCTTCACCACCCAGCAGGGAGTCGTTGCCTGATCCGCCGTCAAGGGAGTCATGGCCCACGCCGCCGTCCATGGTATCATCTCCGGCCAGACCAATGTAGGTATCCTGCCCGCTGCTCCCGGAGAAGGAGTCGTTCATCACGGAACCGGTGATGTGTTCACTGCCGCCCGCGATGTTGTGAATCTTCAAATAGTCGCCGTCCGCTCCGTCCCAGTTGGTAAACGTCAGGCCGGAGAAATCATAGGTGCCGTCATTGGTAAAGCCCTGCATGCTGATGAACTCGGTCGAGCTCGTCTGCCCCTGAACTTCCCATGTTTTTCCGGTCGCCAGATCAGCGTCGAACGCGGTGGATGTCCCTGCTGACATCTCAAGAATCTCAACGCCATCAAGGGCCGTCAGTTCGGTCATGCCACGCGTGGCCACAACCTTCAGCACATCGGCAGTACCGTCACCGCCATCGAAACTGGAACCGGCCTCAACATTGGCCGCCAGCTCAATGGTGTCATCGCCCACACCGCCCTGCAGGGTGGCGACACCGTCCGCATAGCGAAGAACATCGTTGCCGTCTTCGCCCTGCAACAGGGTGTTGCCATCGCCACTGATGAGCGAGTCATTGTCGAGACCGCCCACCAGCGTATCATTGCCCGAGACGCCCCACAGCGTATCGTTGCCGGCTTCGCCGAGCAGATACTCCGTCTTGGCCGAACCGGTAATGGAGTCCGCCCCGTCACCGCCCGCGAACTTGAGGATATCGTCAGCCCCGTCCCAATTGGAGCCAAGGGTGAAGTCCGTTGTTGTCGAAAGAGTGTAGGTATCGCCACCCGTGGTGCCCACGAGGTGCAGGGTCTGGGTATAGGCCGACGCCGCCGCGCTGACATTAATCGTCCAGCTCTGCACATCGCCCAGATTGAAAATGGCCTCGGAATCGGCAGAGGAATTGCCAAACTCCACCACCTCGATCCCGGTGATGGTAGCAGCGGTCAGGTCTTCGGAAGTGCCCGCAATGAGGATGGTATCGGTATCGTCGCCACCGTCGATGGTGCCACCAGCGGTTACTACCGGATTGACGGCAATGGTGTCGTTACCGGCATCGCCGTAAATGGTATCCGCGCCGCCTGCGCCATACAGATAATCCGCACCGTCACCACCGGACATGTAATCGTCTCCGGCACCGCCGGTGAGGGAATCATTGCCGGCCTCGCCCAGCAGGGTGTCGGCCTGGCCACTGGTCAGCGTGTCGTTGCCAGCGCCGCCCTTGAGAACTTCCACGTTCGTGGAACCGGTCAGGCTGTCATTGCCCGAGCCGCCCAATACGCCCTCAAAGTCCGCCGCAGAAATATCGTCACCCTCAGCATGACCGCCAGAGGTCGCACCAGTAGCCAGGTTGACGGACACGCCTGAGGTGTCACTGGCATAGGAGAGGGTGTCATTGTCATCACCACCGGACAGGGTATCCGCACCCGCGCCACCCTCAATGGTGTCCGCGCCCAGATAGCCGTGGATAGTATCGTCGCCCGCCCCACCGGACAGGGAGTCATCACCGGACCAGCCGTCCATGGAGTCGTTGCCGTCACCGCCATCCATGGTATCGTTGCCCGTTCCACCGTTCAGGTAGTCGCCGCCAAGCCCGCCGGACACGACATCGTTCGCGCCCTCGGCCCAGATGGAGTCATCCCCTGCGCCGCCGTCAATGGTATCTGCGCCATCCGTACCGTCTGCCGAATCCGCGCCATAGATGGTATCCGCACCTGCGCCGCCAAGGATGGAGTCTGCGCCGGCATCACCCATGATGAGGTCACTTCCGGCACTACCAGTGATGGTGTCATCGCCAGCTTCGGCATCCACGGACAGGACGTCGCCGGAGGTGTCCCAGTTGGTCCCGAGAGTCAGCGTGGTCAGGTCGATGTCCTCGCCGCTCACAGTGCCCAGCACTTCAAGGGTCTGCTTGTAGGCGTCCGCCGCTGCCGAGACAGTGACGGTCCACGCCATCAGATCGGCCAGATTGAAGGTGGTGCTGCTGTCTGCCGAGGAATGATTGAACTGAAGGACCTCGAAATTGGAGAGGGTCGACGCCGTGAAATCTTCGCTCGCGCCGTCAAAGCGCATGGTATCCGTGCCGTCTCCGCCGTCTGCGGTCTGGGCCACGGGATTGAAGGCGATGGTGTCGTCACCTGTACCGCCAAGAACGGTATCGCTGCCGCCACCGCCGTAGAGGAAGTCGTTTCCTGCCCCGCCCGACAAGGTCTCATTGCCCGTGGTTCCGGTGATGGAGTCGCCGCCCGAGCCACCGACAATACTGGAGAAGGATGCCCATGTAATCGTATCTCCGGTCGCGTGACCGCCAGAGGCCGTCTGCCCTGTCATGTCGATAGAGACACCCACGGTGGAGCTTGCATAGGTGAGCGTATTGGTTCCGCCACCGCCGTCCAGCACGTCCGCACCGTCGCCGCCCTCGATGATGTCGTTCTTGGCGCCGCCCGTAATGGTATCGTCTCCGCCAAAGCCTTCCAGCTTGAACAGGTCTTCGCTTCCCCAGTCGAGGAAGGTGGCTGATACGCTGCTGATATCCAGCGAATCGTTGCCGTCAGTCCCCTGATATCCGAAGGTCTCCACGGCAGTGGTCCCGGAGGCGATTATCGTGGTCAACCCACCCAACAGGGCGGATTTTCCGACATCAAAGGTAGCGGTCTGCCCTGCCCAAATCTCCACCTTTTCAAGGTCGGTCATGGTGGCGTGGGTAAAATCGGTGGACGTTTGTACCGAGATCATGTCCCCGGTTCCTGCGCCGCCGAGCACTTCCTCACCGGTCACTATGTCGCCGGTATTGAAGCGGAACGTGTCGTCACCGTCACCGCCGGACAGGGTATCGACACCGCCGTTGCCTATCAGCAGGTTGCCGCTGGCATCGCCGGTAATGGAATCATCCCCGCTGCCGCCAGCCGCGCTGGTGAACGAAGACCAGACAATGGTATCACCAGTGGCAAGGAGGCCGGATACGGAATCCGCATCCAGATCGATGACCATGTCATCCACGGCAATGGAGTAGGAAAGGAGGTCATTGCCGAGCCCGCCATCCAGCGAATCTGCTCCGAGGCCGCCTTCAATGGTATCTTCCTGCCCGCCGCCCACGATGGTGTCCGCACCGCTGGTGCCGATGATGTGGAAGGCGTTGTCAGCGCTCATGCCGCTGGCGTCGAAATCAAGGGAAGCGGCCCAGGTGCCGTTGATGGTAGCGGTCTCGCCGCTGCCGACAATGCCGTCCGCATCAATGGCGATGGTCGTTGCCGTGGTGCCCAGAATGATGGTCTCCACGTTGGACACGTTGTCCAGATCGTCGCCGCTTGATGTGGCGTCCGTAAAATTCAAGGTATCGTGACCGGAACCGCCGTCGATTACATCGTTCACGTCCAGTTTGGTGCCCATGTAGATGGCATCATCGTCATCGCCACTGGCAATGGAATCAGCGCCGCCCGAGGTGCCCGCGATAGTGTCGTCACCTGCGTTGCCGATCAGACAGTCGTCGCCCAATCCGCCGAACAGGGTGTCGGCCAGAGTCGAGCCAGCCAGGGTGTCATTCCCGGCACTGCCCACCATGTAGAAAGAGCTGTCCGTGTCGTTGTCACCCATGAACCGGACGGACGAAGCAAGGGATGCGTCAAGCTGCAACGTGGTGCCGGAATCGACCAGCGCGTCCGGCGTGGAAGCGATATCCACCGCCGAGTTTCCTGTCACGATGTATTCAATGGACGACACATGGCCGAGGGCGCCGCCGTCCAGAGTATCCGTACTGTTGCCGTCAAATTTCAGCGTATCGACGCCATCACCGCCGGCGATGGAGTCGTCGTTGGAGATCTGCCCCAATGTGTACACGTTCGTGGTGCTGTCATATGACCCCACTGCCAGCAGGTCATTGCCGAGACCACCATCCAGCGAGTTGGCGCCCGTGCCGCCATACAACTGGTTGTTCACATCATTGCCGATGATGATGTTGTCGTAGCTGGTTTCACCGAACACCGTGGTGACGGTAAATGTCTCAAGATTGGTGTTCACCAGATTCACCTTGGTGGAATCGTCACCGGTGGTCTGGTAGTAGGCCGGACTGGCGTCCAGATCCACAGTCAGATTGTCACCCCAGTTAGACAGATCCAGAATGACCACGTTCTCAGTGTTGGTGTTGCCGTCATCAATCGGGTCTGGCTCCGGTGCTGCCGGCGGGGGCTCCGGAGTCGTTGGCGCTGTCGGCGTCGGAGTAGTAGTCCCTGTCGTGGGCGGAGGCGTCGTCGTTGTCGTCGGCGGAGGCACCACTGGATTAGTGGGCACGTCCTGCCCTGTCGGATCAGGAGTATCGTCGGGATCATCACCGGGGTCGCCACCATCATCTCCGTCGTCGCCATCACCATCTTGCCCGTCGTCGCCCTGATCGGTCTGCGGGTCTGTGGTAGGCGCAGGCACGGTAGCGGCCTGTGCGGCAGCGGCCTGTGCAGCGGCAGCTTGGGCAGCGGCCTGCGCGGCAGCGGCTTCGGCGGCGGCCTCGGCGGCAGCCTGTTGAGCAGCCTGAGCGGCAGCTTCGGCAGCAGCCTGGGCGGCTTCGGCAGCAGCCTGTTGAGCAGCGGCTTCGGCAGCGGCCTGCGCAAGGGCGGCAGCTTCGGCAGCAGCGGCTTCGGCAGCGGCTTGGGCAGCGGCATCCGCAGCAGCCTGTGCGGCCAACTCGGCGGCGGCCTGTGCAGCAGCTTCCGCTTCAGCGGCGGCCTGTGCGGCAGCTTCGGCAGCGGCCTGTGCAGCGGCTTCGGCGGCCTCGGCTTCGGCTTCGGCAGCAGCGGCCTCTTCCGCGGCCTCTTCTGCGACCTCTTGGGCTTCTTCTGCAGCCTCTTCGGCTTCTTCTGCGGCTTCTTCCGCAGCTCTGGGATCAACTACAGGTGCCCCCTGTTGCAAAGACTGACTGGAAAGTTGTTCAAAAGAGGCCAGCTGAGATTGAGTGGCCCGGAAGACAGGAGAAATACCTGTCGAGGTAGCAGACACAGACATTCCGTCCTGCGTCACAACACGAACAGGTCCGCCTGTAGCGGAACGAATGACAACCGGTTTGTCCACGAAGTCGACAACCACGTGGGCTTCCTGCCCATTGGGAGCCACGGTGTGGCCGGTGGTGGTACCGCGGATACCGATAGTGGCCAGCGGGGTTTCAAGAGAAAAGGCCTCGGGATTCAAGTCCACGATCTCACCCGTGACCGAACGGAAGGTGCCTTCCAGCAGCTTCACGGTCATTTCACCAGCGGATTGATCGGGATTAAAGACGTAGGAATCGAGGACGATGGAGGAATTCGGCCCCTGCGAAAGCAGGGCACCGTCAATGAATTTTATTTCGACAGCCGAGCCGGGACCGGAAGTTTTGATCAGGTCGTCGGCAAAGACAGGGCTCCCCGCAGACAGGGGTCTGACACCCTCGTCGCCTTCTGCGGTAGTGGTTCCATAGGCAATAGTAATTTCACCAATTTGGCTTGCTGGATCGGCCATGACTCCTCTCCCATATAATATTCCTACAGTATGCTGTATAACATTCTGCCAACACCCACACAAGCGCCACGCAAAAAATAGGGATTTCTCCCGAGTCTAGACATAGTCCAAACAAGAAGAAATCCCTATACAAACGAACTTTCTTCGTCATAAGAGCATTTTACACCAATCGTTCAATCTAACTCCATGGTCGCGAATTGCACCACGCTCTGCTCGGAAAATCCGAAAAGACGGGCGAAGCGAAAGAGTTCAGGCGCAAACACCCCGCTCGCATCCGCCCTCATTCCTGTGATTCGTGACACTCCCAACCGTCGACCTTCACCCTTGAGCCACTCCACGTCCGAGACCATGCTCCGACGAATATTCGGCCCCCATCGTGTGAGCGACACATGCAATTCGAGCATGGCCTTTCGCTGGCAAATGGCGGCATGGCCATAGCTGCCAACCGGGTCAAACAACTCCAGCCAGCGATACCCTGCCCCGTCCGGGAAATGCGCCAACTCATCGGGCTTGATGACCAATTCACGCACGCTCATGCTGTCTCCCGAACGGATTGTAATCATTGATGGATCGAAGCGGACGCGGTCCACCGTCCCGCTGGCGAAAGCCCACGGCGAAATAGCGGAAGGCGTCCACGGCATGGCTGGTCCAGTCATGGAGCGGTCGGGCCGAGAAATCGTTACGCGCTTCGTCGAATTCACGACGGTAGTTACGCAGGGCTTCGATCCCTTTTGCGCAACGCTCCTCATCGAACCAACAGCACGGCAACAGGGTGCGCACCGCATTGATGCCGTCCTGCACCGGGATATTGGGCGCGATCTCGAATCGAACCCCAAGCCCGCGGGCTACCTCCAGCCTCGACTTGCCCGTTCCCAGTTCCCGCACCCGGATATCGTGGGGCGCAATATGGGTGCCATACTTATACCCTTTCTCGTCCAGCACCCGGGCATAGTGTTCCATGCCCTCACCGCTGGCCTCATAGTAATCCACCACCGCGTAAGAACCGCCCGGCCGTGCCTGCACAAACCAGATGGAAGTGGAATCGGACATGCCCAGATCCCAGGCCGTATGCACAGGCAACGAAGGCTCCACCGGCACACGCGTAACGCGTCCCTCTTTGTCCGCCTCCCCCATCAATTTGCCGAAATACGCGCCTTTGATGGCGGCAGAAAAAGAGCACTCGAACTCCTGCTCATACTCTTCGGGCGACATCTCCCGGGAGGCAGCTACCAACTCGTCCGGGTCAATGACTCCGGTCTCTGAGGCGCGGTACATGGCCGTGAACCACTCGGGATCGCGGCGCCCATCCTCCCATATCTCCCACAGGGCATTCTTGCCACGCGGCGTGCCGATGAAGATGGCCCACCCCTTACGGTCAGCCAGTGCCGGACGGATCACTTCGGTCCACGTCCGCTTCTGCATCTGGGCCACCTCGTCAAATATGACGCCATCCAGATAGATGCCGCGCAGGGAGTCTGGGTTGTCCGCGCCGAACAGCCGGATACGTGCGCCATTGGCGAAATCAGCACGCAGTTCTGTCTCGTGGAATTTGACCGTGCAGTCGTCACGCCCGAGACCACAATAGGTTTTGAGCGAGTCCCAGACCACGGTCTTGGCCTGCTTGTAGAGGGGCGCGATATAAGCACCACGCCAGTCGGGTCTGTCGGTCTCTCGAGCCGCCCTGATGAGTTGATTGACCGAGAGCGCGGTTTTGCCGAAACGACGATGGCAGACCAACACGGAAAAGCGTTTCAGTCCCGCCTCGATTTCCGCCTGATGCGGGCGTGGGGTATAAAGATTGTTTGTCACGTTTTATCAAATCCTTAATGTTGACGGACAGGACAAGCGAGGGTATCCCCAAAGCTATGCGTAATCCCATCCTGGTTGTTATCTTGTGTACGGTGCTGATGTGCGCCGGCTGTTTCGGTTCGTCACGCCCATCGGGTGCTCGCCCTGGGCGCACTGCCGAACAGGTTGAAAGCGAGCAACGCCGGGCCACAGCGGCCGACGCCATGGACAAGGCGCGCCAACTTTACCATGACGGTGAATACCTGGATGAGGATGCAGCCCTTGAATATTTGAACGAGGCCGTTGAACTGGACCCCAATCAGGCAACCGCACTCTTTCAGCGGGCGAAGATTTATATGACCAGAGGCATGCTCTCCGAGGCTTCGCAAGACGTAGACCGAGTTCTCAAGATAAAACCCGACGATCTGGAGGCACGCTTCACCAAGGGAGTGCTCATGTATCAACTGGGCAATTGCGTGGAAGCCAACCGCGCCTTCTCCGCCGTCCTCGAAAGAAACGACAGTATCTCCGAAGCGTTCGCCATGCGCGGGGCTTGCTACGTCAATCAGGGCAGATTCAAGGATGCTGTGTACGACTTCTCCAAGACACTCGCCCTCAACCCGGCTCACAAAGACGCCTATTACAACCGCGGCATCGCCAACCTGTCGCTGGGGTACAACCTGCGCGCCCTGCATGACCTGACACAGGCCATGACCCTGGATTCCGAATCCATCGAGATCCTGATGATGCGCGGCGCCATCTACATGAAGCTCAATCAATACGAAAACGCGCTCGGCGACTTTGAACGTGCGGCCGAGCTCGAACCCAATGGACACGCTATCCTCGGCCTGCTCGCCGAAGCTCAAGCCAAGATGAAGCACTATGACAAGGCGATCAAAACTGCTCGCCGGGCACGCAATCTGGCCAGCGCCATTGGCGACCAAAAGGCAGCCGCCGCTTACGGTGAAGTGATCGATTCGTATACAGCCATGGGCCGAGAAGCCGAACAGGCTGCCCCAAGCGAATCCCAGTAGACCGCAAGACGTCACTTCAACGTCTCCCAGACAATCCGCGCTCCCAGTCCGGCCACTCCGGCCAGACAGCCCCAGACCAGTCGTTCCAGCGTCCGAATCTTGACCTGATGACTGGCGCACTGCCGGGCCTGATTGATTTCACGAATGTCTTCCTGAATCGCCTTGACCCGCTCGTCGATACGAACCAGCAGCTCCTGCAATTCGGAACGCTCCATGGCGGTCATCGCGGCCCTCCCAAAGCGTCCTTGAGTCCTCGCACGGCACCGGGCAGATAGTCGCCGATCTTTTTGACCCCGAGCACGGCGGCCACAATCCAGAACGTCACCTGCAGGAACCAGTCTGGCAGGTTCTCCCACGAGCGTATCACCTCGCCGGCCCGCTCCGGGTCCACCCCGGACCAGACAAAGAATCCGATCCAGGCAAAGAACAGCACGTCGTCTTTCCACCCGGCGTTTTCCAGTTGCTTCATCTCCCACTCATGATTGAACTCCCGGTCGGACCGGGCCAGCCGCATCCGGTTCTCCATGACCGTGCGCTTGAGCTCCTGTTTCTGCTTCATATGGCCCGTGATTCCTTCCACCACCGTGGTCAGCAACCCGGCCACCGCGCCCAATATTGGTATTGGCATGTCTCTGCCTCCTTGCTTTTCTTCAGACGGCCACAGTGTACAGGCGGTTTTGAGTGTGGGACGCCTCCGGGTGTCAGGAGGAAGAGGCTGGGCATGGCGGTGACGGGATCAGGTGTTGACAGGACGTGGGAGCGAGATGGAAAGCGGTTGACAGCAGGGCCCGCAGACGTTCAACTGCCGCCCATGGCAAACGACGTTCTGAAGACACTGGCAGACAGACTCAACCAGCCCCTTTCCGTAGGCGGAAAGCCCGTGAAAAATCGGCTGTGGCTCGCGCCCATGGCCGGGCTGGGACACATCGCTTATCGTGAGGTACTCGAGCAATATGGCGGCTGCGGCTTGGCCTTTACCGAGATGTGCAGCGCCAAGGCTGTGCCCACAGAGAACCGTAAGGTCTCACCCGTCTTCCGCTGGCGTGATGAAGAACTGCCCAGTCTCGTCTGTCAGATCGTGGGCGCCACCCCAGAGGAGATGATCCCGGCGGCCCGCCGCGTGGAGGACGAAGGGTTCTTCGGCGTGGATATCAACATGGGCTGCTCCGTGCCCGGCATCGTGAAGCGTGACGCTGGCGCGGCCCTGCTCAAGGAACCGGACATGGCTCTTGCCGTGGCCGAGGCCGTCCGCAAGGAAGTGGACATCCCCGTATTCGTCAAGTTCCGCACTGGCTGGTCTCCCGATGTGGAGCCTGCTGTGGCCCTTGCCAAACGCTTTGAATCCGCTGGCGTCGATTGCCTGGTCTTCCATCCCCGTGTGGCTCCGGATAAGCGCACCCGCCCGCCGGTCCGTGATCATATCCGCGCCATTGCCGAAGCGGTCTCCATTCCGGTCATGGGCAACGGCGATGTCATCACGAAAGAGGATTGTCTCTCCATGCTCGAGGACACAGGCTGCGACGGCGTCTCCATCGGTCGCATGGCCATGGCCCGCGCCTGGCTCTTTGCCCGCTGGACAGGCGACCCTGCCTACTCCGGCGAGCTCGATCCCAATATCTTCCGCGACTATGCCATCCGTTTGGCCGAAGCATTGGACCACTACTACGACCCTATCCGCGCGCTGAAGCGATTCAAGCTTTTCACGGTCTATTTCGCGGCCAACTTCACCTTCGGTCACAGCCTCCAGTCCCGATTCCTCGGCGCCAAGAGCATGGAAAAGGTACTTGAAGTAGCCCGTGAGCACGTCAAACCGGACATGACGTTGGTCAAGCGTCCGAACATGAATCTGTACAATACATAATTTTAATCAATACTCTATAAAATCAATTTGTTGCAGAATCGTAGATTCAATCAGCGAGGAAAACCATGCACGTAGTCGACCTGACCCACCCCATGCGCACCGGCATGCCTGTTTTTCCCGGCGATGAGCCAGTCAATATCCGTCGCACCCACTTCGTGAACAAGGACGGTTTTGCCAACACCCAACTTTCCTTCAATACCCACGTAGGAACCCACGTGGACACCGCCGCCCATCTGTACGCTGATGCGCCCGGTCTCGACTGGATGGGGCCGGACAACTTCGTGGGCTGGGCTGCCGTGGTCGACTGTACGGACGCCAAGTTCATCGACCACCCCCACCTCGCGCATCTGGCGCAGTTCGATGTCCTCGACTTCGTGCTCATGAAAACCGGCTGGGACCAGCACTGGAAAACCGACCAGTATTACAAGGATTTCCCTGTCCTCACCGAGACCGCCTGCCGTTTCCTCGGCGGCCTCCAGCTCAAGGGCATCGGCCTCGATACGCCCTCTCCAGACCCAGTGGACTCCCGCGATCTGCGCAACCACAAGGCACTTCTGGACCACGGCCTTGTCATCGTCGAGAACCTCACCAATCTCGACGAGCTCCCCGAGCAGGACTTCATGTTTAGCTGCCTGCCGCTTCGCATCGCCGACGGCGAAGGCTGTCCGGTCCGCGCCGTGGGCATGACCTTCTAATCCGGGTTTCCAGCCTCCACACATCTGCCCCCAAGCCGCCCGAGGGCGTCTTTCCACTTCACATCGGACTGTAACAGGCATATACCTCTGTGCCAGAGAGTCCTTATTATGCAGCAGAAATCCCTTTCCTACGTCTACACACTACTGATCGTTTCCATGGCCCTGTGGGGCGGAACATGGGTGGCCGGCCGCGTGCTGGCGCAATCCATGCACCCCATGACGGCCGCTTTCCTGCGATTCACCGTAGCCTCACTCGGCCTGTTGATCATGTGCTACCGCTCGCAGGGCGGCATGCCCAAGATCCCCCGGGACAAGATCCTCCCCGTGATCTTCCTCGGTGCCACCGGTGTTTTCACCTACAGCTACTTCTTTTTCCACGGCCTGCAGACCACCAATGCAGGTCGGGCAGCCCTGATCGTAGCCTGCATCCCGGTGTGCATATCCATAATCTCCGCCATCTTCTTCAAGGAAAAATTCGGTCCCGTTCGCATCATCGGCGCGCTGACGTCGCTGATCGGCGTCTCCGTCGTCATCGCAGACGGCAACCCGTTGGCGTTGCTGTCGGGTGGCGTGAGCCGAGGCGACTTCATGATCCTCGGTTGCGTGGCGAGCTGGACCGCATACTCCCTCGGCGGCAGGGCCGTCATGAAAAGCGTACCGCCCCTGAGCGCAGTGGCATGGTCATCGATTGCAGGAACGGTGATGCTGTTTCCGGCTGCCTTGTCAGAAGGGTTGATGGCCGACATCATGCGGGCACGTCTGATCGACTGGGGCTGCATCCTCTATCTCGGCGCACTGGCGACATCGCTGGCCTATTTCTGGTACTATGAAGCCATCTCGATCATCGGCGCGAGCCGGGCAGGCATTTTCATCAACACCGTTCCGGTGTTCGCGGTCATCATGGGTTTCCTGCTGCTGGGTGAGCCCATCCACCTCACGCTCATCACAGGCGGCCTCATGGTCGTGACCGGCGTGTATCTGACCAACAAGCCATAGGGTCGAAAGGAGACCATCATGGAAGACAGGATAGAACGTTTGGAAAATCTGGTGACGTTGCAGGACAGAACCATCGAAAGCCTGAACGATCAGATTTACGAGCAGCAAAAGCAGATCAACGATCTCCAAAGACTGGTCGAACGACTGGCCGGGAAGGTGCGCGATCTTGACGCCGCCATGGATTCCGACGGTCCTCTCGACGTGCCGCCGCCCCACTACAACGGGTAACATCGGCAACTTAACGAATCATATTTATCTGTCTACTATCATGAAACAATTATCAGCTCAGCAAGTTATCGACGCTCTTGGCCTACAACCTCATCCCGAAGAGGGCGGGTTCTTCATCGAGACGCACCGGGCCGACGAGTCCTTTGCCAAAAATCTCCTGCCCGCCCGTTACGACGGCGATCGCTGTCACGGCACGGCCATCTATTACATGCTCACGCCCGAGACCTATTCACACATGCATTTGTTGCAGTCCGACGAGATCTTCCATTTCTATCTCGGCGATCCGTGTGAGCAGTTGCAGTTGCATCCCGATGGTTCCGGCGAGGTCATCACTTTCGGCACCGACATTTTGAATAACCAGCGCCCCCAGATCATCGTACCCCGTGGTTCATGGCAGGGGATGCGGTTGCTCCCCGGTGGCAGTTTTGCCTTGATGGGCTGCACTGTGGCGCCCGGGTTTGAATTTGCCGATTACGCCCACGGGAAGCGAAGTGCGTTGGTGGAGCAGTATCCGGACTTTGCGAAAGAGATTGCGCTGCTGACTGCTGAGTAGGGAGAATCAGGTTGGGAGGTCGGCCTTCGGCCTCCATTGATAGGTGATTTCGCCCCCGGGGGCCAAAGGGTTCTGACCCTTTGGAATCCCACTCTCGCCTTCGGCGAAACATTTTAATAATAAAAAGCTACGGTTCAACCGTAGCTTTTTTTAGTCACTTCACGCCAAAGGCGCATATGGGATTCTTAAGGCCCTCGGCCTTAAGCCCGCCGGGAGGCGAAATCACCCGACAATCGCCGCTCGCAGAGCGGCATCCTATTCTCTCCCCTCCTACTCCATCTCTGGTTGGACAGGCCACTCCACCTCAATCGGAAACCCGACCTGCTGCGGCACATCCCGCAGCGCCTGTCGATAACTCTGCCACAACACGACGGCCGTATCATCCAAGTTGTTATCCTTGAGCTGCGTCCAATCGCAAAGCGACAACCTACGGTCCCGCTCATCGCGGACCTCGGCAGCCTTGGCACTATCGCGCGCTGATTCATCCAGCGTGGCCGTAAGCACCTGCTCGCGATAGATGAGGTCATCATCTTTGCCCCACTGGGTTGTGTAAGCGGTAAAGGGCTCCTGCACCGCAGAGATTGCCTCGTTGTAGCCAACCTCATCCCACTGCTCGCGGGTAAACGTCGCTGTCGATACGTTTACCGACTCGGTGCTGCCGTTTTCCATCTCCTTTGCTATCACCACGAAACGAGGCAGCGTAACCGCCTGCGCCGTATTGCCTTCAAAAATCCACATATACCCTCCTAATTGGTCGGGGTGTTAGTCGACCGGGAGCCCGTGACAACCCAGTCGTTGTTGTTTGTACTGCTGTCATTGCCAAGAGCTGCTTCGATAGCGAAGTCGAGATGCACGCCGCTGTCGCCATAGGTAAAGTCCTTCAGGGTGAAGAACCTGAGCTCCGCACAAGAGATGTATCGACTACTCTGCGTCACGTTGGCATTCACCAGGCCTCTGAGAAAGCGAAACGTTGTCACGACATCGCTTGAAGCCACCAAGTGCTGCTCATTGCTTACGGAACCTGTCCAGAGCACTGAACCAAGATTTGTCCAATCTGCGCCATCCGGGCTCCCCAGTAGAGTCAGCATCTGCGTGCCCGTGGCGCCGTAGACCGTCCCGTAATTATTGGGGCCATACCATACGGCTTTGCTGACACGCTGTTCATTTCCAAGGCCGTAATCTCTGCCCAACGCACAGGATATTGCTCCTGCCGAAGAGCTGAAAACGGAGCGGGCTGCCACATCATGCCTTTGGCTGATTACGCTGTCGAAAGCAGCCTCAGGTCGCTCCGGCACGTTGACCGAAACAAGCGCCCCCAGGGTTGGATCAATTAATACTTCTTCCTGCGCCGTGGGGATCACCACCTCTCTGGGCACCCAAGTCAATGGACTGACCGGGGAAGGCTGACCGAACACCGAAGCCTCAAGCCGCTGATCACAACAATGCAGATCGGAGTGCAACCCGGCAAAGCCACCTTTGTAATGTGTAAGCACATTTTTGAGGAGATCAGCGTAAGAGCCGCCCAAAGCTCCAACATAGGTTTGCGCTTCGCCGTTGTTGAAATGAACCGAGATAGCGGAACCGTTCTTGTCGATATGAACATGCTCGTAGCCGCTGCCACCATCGAACCAGTCGGAGAGAGTGGCCTTCTCCGGCAACGACTGAGACGAACTAAAGTCCGTGAGATTGGCAGCGTAGGGAATTCGATACGGATACAATCCCACGCCGCATGTTTCTTTGGGAGACAACACGGTTAGGCCTCCATATTCTGCAAGGAGACAATGGACTTACGCGAGTTGTACTGCTCCACCACGATGCGTACTTCCCCGGCAGCGGACGACGGAGCAGGCAGACCGCCATCCGTCTTGTAGCTGGCTGCAAGCCCCAACACATGGGAAGCCGGATACACATGAAAAACATACGTACCGTCATAAGGCAGCGACACATCCGAAAAGCTGCTGTCCGAAGCGAGCGTCCACTGAATGTGATTCCGGGTCACGGTGAGACCAGACAGGTCCGTGCCTATGTGTACTTGTGCTTCGTCGCCATACACTGCCTGCAGCAAATCAGCAGTATCCGCCTTGAGGATGTCCGAATCCGCGGGCTCGACTCCAGCCGCTACGAGCGTCTCCGGAGTGTCGGCCATAACCATGGCGCGTCCCATGGGGGTCAGCCCCAGATTGGTCAGGGCTTCTTCTGCGCCCGAAGCGCCAGTGCCGCCATCATTCACGGACAGGGGCAACAACGCCACGCCCAATCCATCGATATCCTTGATGTCTCTGTTGGCGAGGTTGGTCCCGTCATCATTCCAGCCGAGCACCCGCCCTGCGTCGGGATTGGGCAACTCCACACCAGTCACGGCAGAGGAGACGCGAAACGTGATGGTCCGATCCAAGCGCTCGGCCAGGGTCTGGCAGATCATGGTGAGCTTATCCAGCGCCGCCTCATGGGTGGCAGCCGGGAACGCGTCGTTCTCCACGTAATCCACCTCCTGAATGATGGCGGGATTACGCAGAATGACGAGGGTTTGCCCAGCTTCGGGCGGTAGCGTCATGATACAGGTGCCGCCCAGGGATTCGCCCATGCCTGTCAGTTGATAATCCGTACCCAGCGTCTGCGGCACTTCCAATCCTTCAATGTCCGTGAGCACCACGTCGATGTCTTCGTTGCGGTGAAACATGAAGGGAATGGCAAACACCTTGGTTGATCCATTGCCGCCATATATGGTTTTGTTTTCTGTTGATGCGATGGTCATGCTTATCCCTTGTATTTGTAGATGGTTGAACCGAGCGACAGCGTGGAAGGTTTTAATCCGCGCCGAATGCGGTAGCGATTTGCGTCGCGAAGGCCTCTGTCGAGGACGTCCTGTTCCTTGAGTTCCCCTTCAAACAGGACGTCTTCCTCGTCTTCCTTGTCGCGCTGCCGGGTCGCATCTCTGACCAACTGTTTGGAGCCGTTCATGGCCAGACCGGAACGCCCCCACCGGGTGTTCTGTTTGCCGCGCTCCAGCTCCCGCTCTTCGCGCAATGCGCTCGCCTGTTTCTCTGCCTGTCGAGCGACCTCGGCAGCATCGGCTTCAGCGTCCAGCTCCATCATCCGGGCCTCTTCATTGTACTCGTTGGAGTAGTTGCGGCCGTCCAAAGTTCCGTTAAGAGAGCCATTGAAAACTCTGAGGCCATCTGCGAGAGTTTGAGCACTATTAGCATTTATTCCCATTAGTTATTCCTTGTTGTAGTCTGTTGTTATTCATTAATGACCGCGGTCGGAACGATCAGCAGAATGCTCATGGGCAACGGCTGATCCTGCACCACGGTCAATACGGATTCCCGTGTCCACCCTTTGGGAAAGAGCACGGTCTTGTCACCGGAGAAAACGTCCACGGCCTTGCCCATGGGATTGCTCGGCGAGCGGAAATGGACAGCCTCAAGATGCGCCTCATCCGGGCCGATACGACCGCCCAATGTGTTGTAGAATCGGACGCCCACGCGGGTGATCCGTTGACGCTTGGTCTGGCTGGTTCCGCGCTGGCTGCCGCTCTCCAGCCGCATGGGCTGCACCACGGACTGATACGGAAGTCCTGCATGAACTTTGGAAGCAGGACGGGCCAGCGTTATGGAGCCATCCGAGGCCACGACCTGATCCGGTTGCACGGCACCATCGGCCAGTACAGCAACCTTTCGGCCAGCAAGATGATTGAGACCCTGAATGGAGGTAGCAGGTTCGCCGTCATAGGAAAGGCCGCTATCCACAAAAAAGGCGTCCTCCACCTTTCCGTTGAAGGCTCCTTCCAGATATTCCACATACCTGCACTCCACGCCGTTGACGGTTCGCCGTATGATGGCCCACAACTCATCGTGTTTGCACACATCGCTGTAGATGGATGCCACCGCCTCCACCACGCCGTCAGTCTCCAGACGGGACCACGCGGCCACCTCCTGCACCGGGTCATAGGTCAGGGCCAGCAGTGCGCCGTCTTCGCGCACGCAGTACACAGTTGATTGAGGTTCCTGCACATAGGTCATCTGGCGCAGCCCCGGTTCGGTCAGGTGATCGGCAAGAATGGAGAGATCGCGTGACACATAGGCGTTGGACTCCAGCCGGTACGCCATCTCGCGAATCTTTTTCCCTGCACGTTGGATATAGAGGGTGGCAAAGCCCACGGCTTCCGGTCGCGCCGACGAGGCACCGCAGGTACCTTCATGACTCGCCTTGATGTTTTCCGGCGACACGCCTTCATTACTGGCCGCTTCCACGGCCCATTCACCACCTGCCGTGCCTATCCAGAGCTTTTCGCGCGGCACCACGAACTCAATGGCGTTGGCCTGCCGACCTGAGAGCGTCGCTTCAATGGCGTCGTCCGCCAGCGGCGTATCTCCTGCCTGTGCATCGGTCCGGTCGCCCACTTCAAAGCACTCCCAGAACTCGTCCTGCAGATTGTCATCTGCACCCCAGATGGCCTCGATGCCGTTGTCGCCCACAGTATCCTGAAACGTCAGTGTGAGGTCCGCCCCCGAAGCCACATGGTTCTTTGCGCCCTTGTAGCGATAATACCGTGTGCTGCCGTCGGGGTGCTGTCCTTTGAGGCCGTCCAGATTTTCAAAGCCGTCGCCGTCCCTCAGCACCATGGTGTCACCGTTTTTCCCTGCACGAACCGTATGGCCGCCGGCTGCTACGATCTCCCGATCACGCCAGCCATCCAATGGAACTTCTCGGGTTTTCAATCGAAAATCCGTCATCTCGCCCGTGCGTGACAGCCAGAGCGTCCCCGGCTCACGCGGTGTTCCCGCCAGCACCAGCCGTTGCTCGTAAAAGCCCACAGCAGACGGATAGTTGCCTTCTCCCCACTGCTCGGGCTGACCGATGAACGTCAGCTCTTCCAGCGTCCATTCGTCGTGGTTTACCCGCGTCAGTTTCCGTACCGGATGCTCCGGGTGGGCGATAACCAACACTTCGGCCGTCTGTGCGAATCGCAGCCGATCAAACTGATCTGCCTTGTAGGGAATATCCCGCACATACTCCTGAGCCGTGCCGGACTTCAGGACCACGCCGTGGTCCGCGAACACACGCATGCGCCCCTGCCCTGCCGCGTCTTCGCTCAGTTCCAGCACATACGTCTGATTGCCGTTGAACTCGAACGGGATCAGCAGCCCCGGTTTGGCAGACTCCATTGCCTCGGTCACAAACCGAAACCCGGAACGCCGGGTGATACCGCCATGGGGGTGAACATGGAAATTCACCAGCTTGCGGCAGCCGTTGTAGTATTTTGACAAGTCCACCCGCCCTTCCAAGCGCGGGCTCATCTCCCCAGCCGTGAAATTGGTGATTGTCGGTGTCGCTATGCTCATGCGACCATCTCCTCCTTTCGCTCTAAGCCGGGGACGATTCCCAGGCATTGCAGCACCCTAGCCCCGGGTTTTCAGGGCTGGATGCGAACGGGCGTCAGCAAGGCGCAATCAGGTACGGTAGGGATGAAATGAGGTGTTGACGGGGCGCGGGAATCCGCCCCCCCAAAATGCGAAAAGCCCGCCTCCCGGTGGATACCGGGGTGCGGGCTTACGATCGTATAGAGAGGACGTGAACCTTAGTTGGCCACGGCGGGCATGGGTTTATGCCCTTCCTTCTCTCGGTTGAGCCGGACAACCTGCGTGGTGAAGGAGGTCTCGCCCGGCTTACAGGCGGGGCACCCTTCGGACATAATGACGCAGCGTTCATCCAGGCTGGCGGGGTCGATGTCCGCCATTTTGAGTAGTCTGGTTGTCAGGCCGTGCTTCCACAGGACCGGCTGGCCGCAATGGTTGCATTCCACATACAACAGCTCGGGATCAAATATTCTAGACATGGTTACACTGTAAACATCCCACCACTATATGACAAGGGCAGAGGCGTTATTATAATGAAAAAACGGGAAAAATCCGTCAGGAGAGGCGCAGTGAACCAGGAACGGGAGGCATGGCTCCGGCCTGTGTGCAGACGTATGCCGCCACGCTGGCGGCGTACTGGTTAACCTCGTCCAGAGAGCGCCCGGACAGGTAAGCTAGAGCCATGGCAGCCGTGAACGAATCTCCTGCGCCAATGGTGTCCACGACCTCGGTGGGCTGGCCGGGCAAGTCCGAACAATCGTCAGCAGACAGAATCAAACTTCCCTCACCGCCGCGCGTCAGCACGGCCAGCGTCAGGTCGTGAGCTTCCAGCAAGGCCTGCATCGCCTCGCGTTCTCCCCTGGGCAGCGAAAACATCTGCGCCACAAGAGCGAGCTCTTCGTCATTGATTTTGAGTACATCGGCCACGATCAAAGAGTCACGAACACGCTCTGGAGTGTAGAACTCCTGACGCAGATTGATGTCGTAAATCTTCAGCGGCTTGGTGGCGTCCCCCAACACATCGAGGATGGCGTCTCGTGACACGGACGAACGCTGGGCCAGCGTGCCGAAACAGATGGCGTCTGCCTCCATGGCAATTGCTCTCTCGGCCTCGTCAAAGGCAAGGAAATCCCACGCCACATCATCAGGAAAAGTATAGGTGGCCACACCATTGGCGTCGATGGCGGCGTCCACCGTACCTGTAGGATGCTCCGTGTCCACGGAGATCTGATCCGTGGCAACACCATGCTCGCGCAGGATATCCAAGGCCTCACGGCCCAAATCGTCATCACCGATGCGGGAAAATGGAATGCCCGTGCCGCCCAACGCGTTCACATGGTAAGCGAAATTGGCAGGCGCGCCCCCGAGCTTTCGGCCTGTGGGCAATACGTCCCAAAGTATTTCTCCCATGCCGACGGCTGTGAACTGCTTCATGACTACTCCGCCCGCTCCACAATGGCCCGCAGCTTGGCTTCGGCCAGAGCACGCATGCGATCGGACCTTGGACGGGTGCCGGTTTTTTCCAGCAACACCAGGTAATTGTCCAACGCGGATTCCATAAGCGGATGGCCGGGACCAAGACTCTTCTCGTAGGCGGCCAGTCCCTGCTCATACCACTCGGCGGCCTCGTCGGTGCGGCCGGCGTTGTCGAGGCAGAGGGCAAGGTTGCATAGAGACTGTGCGGTTTCGGGGTGATCTTCGCCATAGGCCTTGCGGCGAACGTCCAGACTTTCGCGGAAGGCCTGTTCGGCTTTCTCAAGATCGCCCAGTCCGTCACAAAGGAGCGCAATGGTATTGAGATCGGCAGCCACTTCAGGATGGACGTCGCCGTAGATGGCGCGGTTAATCTCTAGAGATCGCTCGGCCAGTCGCAGGGCCTCATCGTTGCGCCCAAGGGCCTCGTACAGAAGGGCCATGTTGCCCAGACAGGATGCGATGGCGGGATGGCCTTCGCCGTGGGCCTGCGTCAGTACCCGCAGACACTCCTTGAAGGTTGCCTCGGCCTCTTCCAGCTTGCCCATGGATTGGCGTACCACGGCGAGACTGTTGAGAATCGGGGCCTGCATGGGATTGTCTTCGGTGAAAATTTCGAGTTGCAACTTGTAGCATCCGGCAAAGACGGCCTCGGCTCGCTCAAGATCATTGCCAGCCCAGAGCACGGTGCCGAGTCCTTCGAGATCGGAACAGATATCCGGGTGTTTGTTGCCTTTGAGCGCCACATCCACGGCCAGCGCCTGATCCAGCAGGTCTGCGGCCTCACGGTAACGATGCTGATGGTAAAGGGAAAAGCCCGCCTGATGCAGCACGCGGTTGGCAGCAGCGGTCTGCACGCCGAGGCGCTCCACCAGCTCGGAGGTCGCATGCACATGGGGCATGAGCCAATGCACGGTGGGCCAGTTCTGAGGCTCGGCATCGGGCAGGACCAGATTGAGTCCATAAATGGCACGGCCGGCCCACTCCGCCTCTTCCTCCGGGTCAAGCGAAGCAAGAAGCGCCTCGCGCACATCTTCATGCAGTTGAAAAGCCTGACTATCCACGTCAGCCTTAATCAAGTCTCGCGTCACCAGCGGGTCGATGGTGGCTGTGGCCGCGAAAAAGGCGGCCGCCGGATTGATGAGGGAAGGATTATGCAGTGTGCCGTCCAAGGACAAGGCAAAGTCGTAGGGCAGCGGCGATCTGGCCAGCATAGCTGCCATGAACAGGGCCTCGGCCCCGCCAGCCGCCTCGTTTTCCACTTCCCTGACCAGTGCCAGGATATCCTCTTTCGACCTCATGGGTGCGTCGCTCACAACCGATCTCCTTGATACGTCCAATTACAACCCCACCTCTCTATCCCCTTTGCGGGTCGAAGACAAGAAACCCACGGCAAAAGCTCAAACAAAACGGCCTCCGAAGAGATCGAAGGCCGAGATGTTGTTACACGCCGGATCGGGCACCGAGCCAACTGGTGGGCGTGACAGATTCAGGCACGCCTTCACGAGCGTCCACTCCACGGGCCTCGGCCAGCTTCTTCTGGTAGATATCCCAATGGGCCTGCGCCAGACTGGTGGAGCCAGACAGGGGATATGCCAACGTGGCTGCCAATCGTGCAGCCAGCGCCTCGTCCAACAGGGCGTCATACCGGTTGGGATCGGTTTCGCGCCGCACATAGGAGATAAAGATGGGGGCGGCCTCGTTGCACAGAATGATGCCGCCCTGAATCTCCCAGTCGCGGATGGCCGAGCCATCCTGTCCCACCAGATGCACGATGCGCAGGAAATCGGTGGGAAGATTGTATTTATACTCCCACTTCCATAGCGGTGCTGCCGTGCCTGCGGCCAGCTCGGCCTGCGCCATGGCGCAGTTCCACGGATGGGCGCGTAACACGGCATCGCGCACGGTGGGCCAACGGTGATTGCACAGCCCGGCGGCCTTGGAATCATCCCCCAACGATATGATCACGTCTTCGCCCAGATCGAGCAGGGCATTGTTGCAGATTTCGATTACACTGGTTGCCATATGTACCTCGTTGTCGCTTGCTTCACGACATGAACGAAGCAAACGTAGCATCGTGATTTCCAATGTAACCGTGAACGGGTTCCTACAGGTTTGCACGGGGGAAAGAAGAATAAAAACAGGTGTTGACACACACGGGACAGAACGCTTGCTACAATACTGTAACCCATCGGTTTTATGCTTTTTAACCGAAAGGAAAAATGATAAAGGTTAACATTCCTTTATAGGGATTCGTACAAAAACGCCCAGATTAAAATGCAAGACGTCCTACTACTCGACCTGGTTATCGGTGTATCCAGCGCCCTTGACCACATCAGCACTACCGTCACCGGCCACCACCGGCGTGTCGGCATCGCCACAGCCATCATGGCCGGGGAGATGGGGCTGGACAAGCAGGATGCCACTGACCTGATCATCGCCGGACTGCTGCACGATATCGGTGCTTTTTCCATGGCGCTGAGGCTGGACGGCATGGACTTTGATGCCGACCTGACCGAGCACTCCTCGCTGGGCTACAGGCTGCTGCGCGGCCACCACCTGCTCGAGCGCCCCTCCCATCTGATCCGCGATCACCACACCACCTGGCAGACCCTGCAGTCCCGAAACGGCGACGACAAGCCCAAAACGGATCTTCTTGCCAACGTCATCAATCTCATGGACCGAGTGGACATCCTGAACAAGGTTGGCACTTCGGTCTTCGCGTGGCAGCATGTCCGCAGTGTAATCGGCAACTACTCCAAGTCTCTCTATGCTCCCCAGGCAGTGGAAGCGTTTCTGGATGCTTCCATCGGCTCCGAGTTCCGGGAGAAAATGGAAGACACCGAGACTCCTATACGCTCGCTGCTTTCCTGTAATTTCGAGGACGTAGAGATCCCCGAGGAGCAGTTGCTGGAGTTCTCCACCTTCTTCTCTCACATCATCGACTTTCGTAGCCGTCACACGGCCACCCACTCCATCGGTGTGGCCGAAACCGCAGTGGAAATAGCGCGATTGGCCGGGATGAGTGCGGAAGATCAGAACCGCATGCGACTGGCGGGCAACCTGCACGACATCGGCAAGCTGGCCGTGCCCACCAAGCTGCTCGACAAACCGGGGGCATTGGGCAAAGACGAGTATTCATCGGTCCAGCTGCACGCCACGGTCTGCGAAAAGGTCCTGAGTTCCATTCCGGGCCTGGGCAGCGTCACCCACTGGGCCTGCCAGCACCATGAACGCCTCAATGGCAAGGGATATCCCAACGGCCTGACCGCAGAGCATCTCTCACTGGGCAGCCGCATCATGATGGTGGCCGACGTGTGCACCGCCATTGCCGAAGACAGGCCCTACCGTAAAGGCATGGACAAGGAGCAGGTCTTTGAAGTGCTCATGAGCATGGCGCGCAAAGGCTTCCTCGACAAGGATCTGGTCACCCTCACCATCGATAACTACGAGCATATCGACGCGGTCAGGCGCTTTGCCCAGACCAAGGCGCTCATCAACTTCCGCCGCTTCAACATCGCCTAGCAGAAACAGCCACTTGATGGAATCGGCACCCTTATTTTATTGATAATCAAATAGATGCAGCATTCGAAAGTGACCGACAACTTTCGGATTCGCCTTGCCCAGCAGGTCCATCTTGCGTGTGAGCCACCCCATATCCCAGACAGTAATGACCATGGGATAGCCTGCCCTGTTAAAGGCCTCACAAACCACGCCCGCATGGTCCGGCACGATGGTACCGTCTGAAGAGGTGGTTCCGAAAAAGACGATATCGCCTCCTTCGAACGCAAAGGGGTCTTCCGTCACTGACACAGGCAGGGAAAGGGTGTGCCGCTTGAACCAGTTGAACAGCACTGGAATGCGACGGTGCGCTCCGGCTCCATCCGGTCCGGCCTCAAGTCCGGAATAGGCTTCAGGCGCAAGCACCATGTCTTCATGAACCAGAGCCTGCAAATCCACTCCGCCCTTTCGGACAGCGCGGACCACAATATCAGCTGAGGTGGCGAAGTCCGGCTGGATGTCACCACCCGGATAACTGAGGTGAGGCACACGACTGGATGGTCCGAGCCCGGCAGCGGGTGATTCCAGTTGCGCCCACGCCCCCATGTGAACACGTCGAGACAGATCGTCCGGGCTGTTGATGCGGACCTTTTCTTCATTGTCCGAATAAAATTCGACTCGGACGTAATCCGACACCGACTCCATGAGCTTTCGGAATTTTCCGGCAGGCATCGTGATGACGCAGGATTTGCTCTTGTCGCCGGCGCTGCAAAGAGCCAATCGGTTGCCGTGAGCATCAACATCCCTGCGCAGAGACTGGACGTAGACAGGGTAGGTCATCTGCCCCTTGGCAAGCAGATTGCGCATGTCGTGCCGATTGGGCCAATCGAACTCCAGACGGTTCCCCTGCTTCCGGGCGAAGTATCTTCCTCCACCCATTTTATGGGCGTTAGGTTGCCTGACGGATGCGGTCAAAGACAGTGATTTCCCATTAAAGACTTGCAACTCACGCTTTTTATTGTCTATAGACACCACGATTTTAGAAAGAAGATCGCTTCGTACCCATCCCTGTACACCGTCCGGGCGTACAGCCCGGAACCATGCTCCTCGCTTTTCCAGACAGAAAAGGGAGTCGTTGCCGGATATCTGGCCGACCAAGGCATGATGTGTATCAGGCCCGCTGCGCAGATTGATAACCGGGCTCGCGGCATAACACGGCCCGCTTTCGGCACGACTCATGACCGGAAGGAGCAACAGCCATCCGGTGACCAGTGCAGCAAGAGCATACGTTTTTATGATCGAACGAAGCATCGACACATACATATGGCAAGAATTGCGTAAATGGAACCCATTAAAACTTATCAAGAAGACATGATTATAATGGACCGTTAAACGCAAAAAACTGATAGAGTTTGATCTAGGGTCCGAATGTTCGGGGAAGAGCGGTGGCTTCTCCTAGCATATAATTTAGGGAAAGGAGTCAGCTATGGGTTGGAAAAATTGTAAATTGTGCTTTAAATTCGGGATCGGCTTTGGCCTTGTTCTCCTGCTTTTGGTAGGACTTGGCGGATGGTCCACCTTTGGCATTGACGGCATTGTAGGGAATGCCGAAGAGGTCATCGACGGCAACAAACTAAAAGGGAATTTCACACAGAAGGTGGTTGACCACCTCAAATGGGCCGAAAAGGTCAACGAACTACTAGCCGACTCCAACGTCCACACGCTTAACGTTCAGACCGACCCGCACAAATGTGCTTTCGGCAAATGGTACTACGGCGAAGCACGCACCGAAGCTGAACATCTGGTTCCCAGCATCAAGCCGCTCATGGCCGAAATCGAGCAGTACCACAATAACCTGCACAAATCCGCCATCGAAATCGGCAAAGCATATGCTCCTGCTGACGTAGAACTCGGCTCCTTCCTCCGCGACAAGAAACTCGACCACCTGGTCTGGATGGGCAAGATCAAGGACGCCCTGATCAACCCCAGCGCCACCTCCACTGATGTACAGACAGATCCGCACAAATGTGGCCTCGGCAAATGGCTCTACTCCAACGAAACCAAACAGCGCGCCCAGCAGGATCCTGATTTCGCCAGACTCGTCGACGCCATCTACGAGCCGCATCAGGAACTCCACAAGTCAGCCATTGCCATCAACGATCTCATGAACGTCGACAGGGCTGAGGCGCAGCAATTCTTCCGCAGCGAAACCGACCCTCTTGCCCAAAAGACCCTCGCCGCCATCGACGGCGTCATCGGCCTGAACGACCATCGTCTCCTCGGCTACGAAACAGCCAAGGAAATCTTTACCGACAAGACCATGCCTGCACTGAGCAATGTCCAGCGAATCCTCAATGCATCCATGGACACCATCTCACGCAATATCATGACCGATGACGAGATGCTCAAGGCAGCTTCCACCACCCTGAACGGCGTCATTATTTTCAGCATAGTCTCGGTTATCATCGGCATTCTGCTGGCAACCCTCATCGCACGCGGCATTATCGGCCCCCTGCGTTTGGGTATGGACTTCGCCACCACAGTTTCCACCGGTGATCTTACCGCCAAGGTAGACCTGAAGCAGGACGACGAAGTGGGCCAGCTGGCTGAAGCCCTCACTGTCATGGCCGACAGGCTCAAGGGAGTTGTGGGCGACGTGAACACTGCCACGGACTCCGTATCCGCAGGCAGCGAAGAGCTGTCCGCCTCTGCCGAATCCTTGTCCCAGTCTGTCACCGAGCAGGCTGCCGCCATCGAGGAGATCTCCGCCGCCATGACCCAAATGCACCGTGGCGTCAGCTCCAATGCCGACAACGCCAAGGAGACCGAGACCATCGCCTCCAACGCCGCCAAGGGCGCCGAAGCCAGTGGTCAGGCCGTGAACGAGGCCATGGACGCCCTCCGCTCCATTGCCGAGCGCATCACCATCATTCAGGAGATCGCCCGTCAGACCAACCTCCTCGCCCTGAACGCAGCCATCGAAGCGGCCCGCGCAGGTGAGCACGGCAAGGGATTTGCCGTTGTCGCCGCCGAAGTCCGTAAGCTGGCAGAGCGTTCCGGTCAGGCAGCCGAAGAGATCGGCGAGCTCTCCAACACCTCCATGGACGTGGCCGACCGCGCAGGCACCATGCTTCAGGAGCTGGTCCCGCAGATCGGCAAGACCGCCGAACTGGTTCAGGAGATCGCCGGCAGCTGCACCGAGCAGGATCAGGGTGTGCAGGAAATCAGCGCCGCCGTTACCCAGCTCGACAAGGTTATCCAGGGCAACGCCTCGGCTGCTGAAGAGATGGCTTCCACCTCGGAAGAGCTCTCCAGCCAGGCCATGCTGCTCAATCAGGCAATGGCCTTCTTCACCACCGACAACAGAGGGAACGGCAACCGCCAGCGAAAAGCGACCGTAGTTACCCGCCCCACTCCCAGAAGCCTGCCTCAGGCACCCACGGTCAAGCCGACCCAGCCTCGAGCCATCGGTGGCGGCGTGGATCTGGGCATGGATGACGACGAGTTTGAGAAGTTCTAGGCGAACCCCACATTGAACAAAACAAGGCCGCGCCTCCATGGCGCGGCCTTTTCTTTACTTGGAACAGACACACGGGTTATCATGCAGCTTCAACCCGAACAGGAGCCTCTCATGTACCGCATCCTTGCCACCGCCCTTGCGCTTCTCTGCCTTGCAACCTCTGCTCACGCCATGTCCTTTAACAAGGCCATCAAGCAGGCAGACCCCACAGCCAAATATCTCTTCTATCTGCACGGCGCCATCGTGGAAGAGATGGGCAAGGCTGCATCCAGCAAACGGTATGGGGTATACAACTACGACCGCATCATCGAACACTTCGAAGATCGTGGCCTGACGGTCATCGACGAAGTGCGCGGCAAGGTAAATCCCAACAAATATGCAGCCAAAATCACCAAGCAGGTTCGCATGCTCATGACGGCAGGCGTCCCGGCACGCAACATCACCGTCTCCGGTTTTTCCAAGGGCGGCTATATCACTCTGCTGGTGGCCTCCTCCCTCAATAATCCCGAGGTGGGTTACGTCATCATGGCCGGATGTGGTCGAGGCAAGGATGCCCGGCCCTTCGAGCTGTTCCTGAAGAACAAGCGTGGTGCACGCCTCAAGGGGCGCATTTTCTCCATATACGCCAGCAGCGACATGGAAGCCGGCTCCTGCCGCCCTGCCATTGAACAGGCTGACGCCCGCGCCATCGAATTTCGCGAAACCCGCATCAAGTCCCAAAAGGGCCACGGTCTGTTCTACCAGCCCCGCCCTGACTGGATTGAACCCACAGCCATCTTTGCCAAGGGCGGTCGCTAGATGCTGCCCCTGGACGTCCCATTCGTGGCGGAAGGCGATTATCCCGACTTCCTCGCCGATCACGCAGCCTCACTGGCGTCCGTCCATTTCAGCCTGTCCGACCCTGCCATGGCCGATGCGCGCCAGCGCATGGAGTCCACGGACCTGACCACCCTTGCGACAAGCCTGCTCAAGCTGCCCGGTGTTCCCAAATACGTGCTCATGAACACCCGGCTCCATGCGCCGGAAAAATATTTCTCACCCGAGGCACTGAACAGCACCGCCAGTCTGCTGGAACGCCTTGTGGAACAAGCCGGAATCAACGGCATCATCTTCAGCGATCCTTATTATCTCCAAGCCCTGTCCGATGCGCATCCTGATCTGGCGGCACTGCTTGAGGCCATCCCCAGCGTCAACGCCATGATCGCTTCGGCGGCACAGGCATTCGCGCTCATCGACCTCGTGGCAGCCACCCGTTTTCAACCGCCCACCAAGCTCGTCCTCGACCGCAACGTCAACCGTTGTTTCCCTCGATTGAAGCACATTTCAAAGGAACTTGGCGCCCGTCGGCCAAACCTCAAGATTCATCTCATCGCCAACGAAGGCTGCCTGCTCAACTGTCCCTACAAGCCTGCCCATGATGCCCATGTCGGCATCGTCAACGAAGGACTGTGCGGGGACCGGACCTTTGCCATCAACCGCGATCTCGGCTGCATTCGCCGCTTCCTTGGCGAGCCCGCCCAGTTCCTCGTCTCGCCGTTCATTCGCCCAGAGGATACCGACAGCTATGCGCCCATGGTCGATGCCATCAAGCTCTGCGGGCGCAACAAGGGCATCCCTTTTCTCAAGCGTGCCGTCTCCGCCTATATTTCCGGCACCTACGACGGCAATCTTCTCGATCTCATGGATGCCATGGGCGACCTCGGCGATCAGGTACGCATCCCCAACAAGTCGCTGCCCGCAGATTTTCTCAACCATGTCACCACCTGCGCCAAGGATTGCCGCGACTGTCAGTGGTGTTCAAGGCTGGCCGATAAGATCGTTGAGCGGTTCGACCCCGGCTTGCCGCAGCTCTAACCACTTTCCCCAAAAAACAAAGGCCGACCCGGATACTCCGGATCGGCCTTGTTTCTGACTGTCGATGGCGGCTACTTCATGTACTTTTTGCCCATGCTGAAGCCTTTGCCCACGAACTCACCGATGGTGTGGTAATTACGCACACCGGGAGAGAAGACGAGCGGCAGGATTTTTTCCGGGTCAGGATTCTTGCCGCCGATGAGTTTGTCCTCATCGCACTTCACATCCTTGATTTCACCCACCAGCATAATATGAACGCCGACCTCGATGGTTTCGGTCAGGGCGCATTCGATGACCAGCGGAAACTCATCAATATACGGAGCATCCACCACGTCGCTCTTGACCGGGGTCAGGCCGGTTTTGGCGAACTTGTCTTCCTTGCTGCCGGAGACCATGCCCAGGTAATCGGATTCCGCGGCCAGCCATTTGGGGCAGACCGAGATGGTGAAGGCTTTATTTTTCAAAATGCCCGCGTAGGTGTGACGGCCCGGGCGAACGGATACGGTCATGGATGCAGGGTCAGAGCTGGCGATGCCACCCCAAGCAGCGATCATGGCGTTGGGTTTGCCATCTTCGTCGTAGGCGCCCACCGCCCAAACAGGCGTGGGCTGGGCCAAGGTCTTGGCGCCAAGAGATTTCTTCATAATCAGGACTCCTTTGTGATGATTCATTCAATCTAATGCAATAATCTGGAAATGCAAGTTTGGGGAAAGGAGGAGAGGAGGTCGGCCTTCGGCCTCCTTTTTGTCAGGTGATTTCGCCTCCGGCGGCCAAAGGGCTATACCCTTTGGAAACCCACTATTGCCTTCGGCAAAAATGTTCGCGCCGAAGGCGCATAAGGGGGGATGCAAGGGCGCGAGTCCTTGCCCGCCGGAGGCGAAATCACCTGACAGTCGCCGCTCGCAGAGCGGCATCCCTACCTCTTCTCCACTCACAACATTGACTTTTCCCGCGAAAACGGGTGGATAAAGGGAGTAATCCTCTGACCCGGAGTATATCCGTGAAACGTACCGCCCTCATACTCACTCTTTGCCTTGCCATGCTGACGGCCTGCGCCGTGAGCAAACAGGATGTTCCCATCGCCGGACTGGCTGACGTGACACAGGACGCGGGCATGTACCACGGCCTGAACGCAGACACGACTCTGCTCCCGGAGGATATCCAGCAAGAAGCGTATGCGCGGTTACTGAAAGAACACTTTTCTCCGTGGGAACGAACAGCGCCGAAACATACTGCTGACGAGGCATTCTGGGGATTTGACTCCTTCGGGCCAAAACAACTGTACGGCGAAAACACGCTGCTCAGATCGCGGGGCTGGATGGACCGCATGCGGGAATACTCGCGCATCCCGCAATACCCCTCGCTGAACAGACGCGCCATTGCCGTGAACAATACGAGCATGCGCGTGTTTCCGACCCATGAACCGGCCTTCATGGACTTCAAGAAGGCAGGCGAAGGCTATCCCTTCGACTACATTCAGAACTCGCTGGTGCTGGCCGGTACACCGCTGTACGCCGCACACCTGAGCGCAGACCGGGCGTGGGTGCTGGTGGAATCGAGGTTCGCCTTTGGCTGGGTCCCGATCACGGATATCGGCTGGGTGGATGACGGATTCGCTTCGATCTTCATGACCGGAGCCTACGCCGCCATCATGCGGGATGACGTGCCTATTATGGATACGGATGGCAACTACCGCTTCACCGGGCATGTGGGCACCCTGCTGCCGATCATGCAGACGGACATCGTCACTGGCGCACTGCCATTGATCATCCCGGTGCGGAACAAGAACGGCTCGGCCATCCCCATGGTATCGTTCGTGCCAACGACGTTTGCCGAGAAAACACCCATCGCACCGACTCCGGCCAACTTCACGCGCCTGATCAACGCCATGCTGGGCCGGCCCTACGGCTGGGGCGGCCTCTATGAAGACCGTGACTGCTCCGCTTCACTGATGGACCTGATGGTGCCCTTCGGCATCTACCTGCCGCGCAATTCCAGCCAGCAGATCAAGGAAGGCACCTTTGCCGATATGGAGACCATGTCCCATACCGAGAAGAAGCAGTTCATGGTGAAGACGGGGACGCCGTTCCTCACGCTGGTTCGCAAACCCGGCCACATCATGCTCTACATCGGACAAAAGGATGGCGAACCCGTCATCTTCCATTCCGTATGGGGCATCAAGACCGAGCAGAACGGCAAGTATGGAAGGCGTGTCATCGGCGGTGCGGTCATCTCCACTCTGGAGGCGGGACATAACCTGCCCGATCTGGCCGACAAGGGCGGCAACTGGCTGGATACGGTCAGAGCCATTTCAACCCTGCCCGGCACAAGCACGCAGTAAGCACAACAAGTGACCAATTCTTGACGGTTGGAGCCCCATATTGCCTCTCCCTTGAAAACAGGGCGTTGCAACCCATTCATTTTGCCTGAAATCACAAAGCCGGAACACGGTATGCATCTGTCACGACATGAAGCGTACAGTGTTCAAAACCATTCTCTTCGCGAGCCTGGCAGCAACGCTCTCGGGCTGCGTGTTCATCAACGCCATGCTAGGCGTGGTGGGCCTGGTGACATCCGGCCCCATCCAATACGCAGGCACGATCTATTCCGTGAGCGAATACGCCTACGAGTACGCAGCCAACGACAAGACACCCGATGAAGTCATCGTGGAAAAAGTCGCCTGGCTGATCGGTGAAGACGAAGAACCTGTACAACTCGCCAAAACAGACATCGCCATCCCCAAACCGCCTGAACTGGATTGGGATGCCGAACTCCGCATGAAGGCCGAACAGGCTTCACTTAGGAAGCCGACACCCATCATGCCGCCGTTGGCCAAGGCAAAGCTGGAGACGCCCACAATGGCCACTCCAAAGCCCACGAGCCACCCTGCTCGCGTCGCCACCAAGGCCGCTCCCAGAAAACCGGCCCGTGTAAAACGAACCGCTCCGGCAACTCCGGTCCCGGTCGTCGTGGCCGAGGCGATTCCCACGCCGTCACACACCTATATCCATCACTCTCCCGATCCGGTGCAGGACCGCATGAACCGGATGGAACACGCCTTTGGCAGGGCCGAGCAGATGACAGGCATCACCACTTCGCAGGGCATCCGCTACTCTCTGGGCAATAAAAAAACCGGACGAACCATCACCGCCATCAACGGCGATTGGTCCATCCGGCATGAACTCATGGAGCTTCCGCCTCAGGAGACACCACTCAAGTCGTCTGCCGAGGAACTCCCTCACTCCGATTTACAGGTTGCCTCCTGACGGGCCAGCACTGTCCTTGATCCCACGCGCATAGACGTAGAAGCCGATGTTTCGGTCACGCTGATCCTGAATCCACTTTCGCAAATCCTCGTGGAGCGCTCTCCACGATCCCCCCGGGCCGCGCTTCCATGCGGGCAAGCCGTGGTCGCGTACCAGTTCGTGGATGCATTTGGGGTTCTCGCCGACTGCCTCGCATATCTCCTGTGCCCCTTTCAGGCAGAACGGTTCCATATATAAATCACTCCTTAGGCTATGTTTTCTACGACAAACGGGAAGACTTCCACTCCGGAACATTTCTCCATGAATCCGGAAAAAGCCCTGCCCGATTCCAGCACTGCGCGGTTTCCCCTGAGCAGTCCGAATCGACTGCCAAGCAGCACGCAGCCGCTGGTGTCCTCCACCATGTTTCCCGAATGCAGCAGGATGTGGCTGCGTCCGGGCACGCCCTTCACTTCAAAGGTTCTTCCGAACCGGGGCGAATCCACACGGCGGCATTGGTACTCTCCGGCGGGGATGCATGAGACATTCACCTTGTTTCCCCTGTCCGGTGGCTCCAGCGTCACACAGAAAACGCGCTCGTCGACACGCAACACGCCGAAAGTACCCTCGCCACTTCTCTCAAGCCGTAACAATTCTACTTTGTTAACCATTCCATAATTCTCAACCCCCCTTCATACAGGCTTGGACGTCTATTGATAGACGTTTGACTATTTGTAAGTCAACTATATTTGCCAAATTTCTTTAGACATTCATCAAAGAACATGCTTAACCAGTTCAAAAGCTGCACCATTCAAGGGAGAAACAGGCATGGGATTCACTGATGACATTCGCAAGGCGCTCCTCGAGCGCATCGGCAAGGGGAAGCGATACCCCAACAACAAACGAATGGCAGACGAGCTCGGTGTGGACCCGTCACAGCTCAACCGTTTCCTGAAGAAGGAGCGAGGGCTCAACGCGGACTCACTGGGCCACATCCTCGACCGCATCGGGGCGACCATCACCTTTGGCGACGAGCCGGCAGACGCGGCCCGCGAGCTCTGTTTCCGCATGCCCGGCAAGACCCAGACCGACACCAACGTGCCTGACCCCCAGGCCGACGACTATCTGGCCGTCCCGCTGGCAGCCTCGCCCGTAGCAGCCGGGCCCGGCCTGATCCCCGAAGACAAGGTCGAAGGCTGGGTGCTGGTCTGGCGGCATCAAGAGTCCATCCGCTTCCGCAGCAACCTCGTAGCCGTTGAGATCGGCCGCAACGAGCTCTCCATGTCCCCCACCCTGCTTCCCGGTGACATCGTCCTCGTGGACCGCAACGACCGCGACCCCAGCCCGGCCGGAAAGATCATGCTCGTCTGCGAGCCCGGCCACGATGGCGGCACCATGGTCAAGCGCGTCAACACCAAACGCCTTGACGACGACGTGGAATTGATCTTCTACTCGGATAACAGCCGTGAATTTCCGCCCACCACATACAGGCTCAACCGTGACTACGACGGCGACATCACCCGGGCCATCGGCGGCAACGTCGTATGGGCGTGGAGCGACATGACCAAAAAGTAGCGACCAACGCTACACCATCGACATGGTCATTACTTCGAGGAACAGAATATGAAATTAGTCATTCGGCATTTTTTGCAATCAGGCAAACAGATTTTCTTCACTGCATTACTTTGTCTCACCATGGCTGTTCCGGCCATGGCCTCTGCCAGCCTGTCCACCCTCGACAGCCGCGATCTCGTCACTCGGCTCGCCGACGACGAACGCACTGTCCGCACCGCCGCCGCTCTGGAGCTGCGTATGTACGGACAGGATGCAATCACCTTTCTTACCACCGCAGCACACGCCCCAGACCCAATCCAACGCCGAGGCGGCGTGGCAGGACTGACGCTGCTGCCCGATCCGGTCATGGCCATGGACACACTGCTTGGGGCGCTCGGCGATTTCGACACTGCCACCCGCAGTATCGCCGCCCACGGCCTCGCCCTCATGGGGTGCACCGCAGCCAGGCCGCTGGCCACCAAGCTGGCCGACCCCAGTCCCATGGTGCAGAACGCCGCCGGGTATGCGCTGGCATCCATGCGCAAAGCAGCAATCCCAGCATTGATCGACACCCTGCACTCTCCCGACCAATACGTTCGTTCAAAGGCCGCATGGCTGCTCGGACGTATGGGCCATGATGCCCTGCGTGCTATTCCAGCACTGATCAACACGCTTCCTGCTGACGACGACCGCGTCATGCATGTGGTGGCCGAGGCTATCGACCAGATCGGCCCCGACCCAGCAACAACTTCATTTCATCTCATTCAGCTCAGCAACACGACCGTCGGTTGTCTGGCACGTCGAATCGGCGCTGATGCCGCACCCACCTTGATTCGATTACTCACCCGGCCCGGCACGCCGCTGGCCCAGATCGCGTTCCGAACCCTCGCGTCCATCGGCCCCGGCGCCAAGCCTGCTCTGCGCAAGACCATCGTCTCCGGCAGCGAAGGACAGCGCATTGCCTGCGCTCTGCTGCTGGTGGAGATTGACCCCGACGAGGTGTTCGCGTTACCTGAAGATGTCCGCAATACGCTCGCCAATGTGCCTCGTGGACCAAAGAAGTAATGAATGAGGATACCGCTCCGCGGCGATTGACAGGTGATTTCGCCTCCGGCGGCCAAAGGGCTATACCCTTTGGAAACCCACTCTGCGCCTTTGGCGCAAATCATCCCGCGCCGAAGGCGCAAGTATGGGATGCAAGGGCGCGAGTCCTTGCCCGCCGGGCTTCAGCCGTTAGCGAGTCTTCGAGCCTTACGGATGTAGACAGCAGAGATAGGCGAAGTCATCTAACAAATGAAGGCCGCAGGCCGACCTCATAATCTGATTTTTTTCACAACATGGGCCACCCCCAAAGGAGAGAACATGCCCAAACTCGTTTACGCACTGATGTGCGCCGACCTGCTCATCGACAAGGATTCCAACTCCACTTCTTTCATCCGCACCATCGAACACGCCGTGGTGCCGGAGTTCCCCACCGTGCTGCCGCCGATTTACTTCGCCAGCCTGTGGGAAATGGGCGACACCATCGGTAAACCGTTCACCGTCTCTCTGGCGATCACCCCGCCCAATGGCGAAGAAACGCTGCTGGGCATTCAGGAAATCCAGCCCGGCGAGACCATGCTGCACAAGATGAACTTCCAGTTGCCGGGCCTGAAGGTGGAAGGCGAAGGCAAACACACCGTCAGCGTCGCCGTAAAAGTTGATGAAAAGTGGGAAACCCTGGCTGAACTGCCGCTGTTCGTCTTCAAAAGCGAAAGCAACGCCTAGCCCTTACAGACCAATCCAAATTGAAACGCCCGGTGCATACTAATGCACCGGGCGTTTTCTATTGCAATAATAAGCAACCGCAATACAACTCTCACCCACTCGACACAGTGCTGTCTTCAATAGATGAATCAAAACAACACGACACAATGCAGTATCAAAACTTAAAAAGTTATTTTAAGAAAAAATCAAAGTAAAATAGGCTATTACGTAGTAAAATTTTCAATTTTAACTAGACTTTCGGCACCCTCTTCCATATCGTTGCATCGGTTTTTCGATATTAATAGACAACACTACATTTCGCTCGCAGCTACATCGGGAACCATACTGCAGACAGCAAGGAGAAACGATGCGCAAGGCGATCATGATATTTCGCATACAGGACAAGAAGCAGCCCAAGGCCAGAGAATTGGCTGAAGCAGGCTTTCGCATCTCGGGCGCAGTGGCGTGTTCAGACGAGGATAAGGCGGAAACAAAAAACGTCCCCTGCCCGAATCATCAGGCAGGGGACGAAAACAATGCGTATTCGAAAAAGGACTAGAGGATGTCCTCGTAGCCTTCCAGCGCGGAGTCCACATCCATGTCGTCGTGGACAATGCGGCTAAGCACTTCCACCAGACGGGTAGAGTCGCGATGCTGGAACACGTTACGGCCAACAGAAAGGCCTGCGCCGCCAGCGTCGATGGAGACACGAACCATGTCGAGGAAGTCGCGGGTGGAATCAAGCTTGGCACCACCGGCGATGACCACGGGGACGCAAGCGCAATCCACGACGTGGGCGAAAGATTCGGCATCACCGGTATAGTTCACCTTGACCACATCAGCGCCCAGCTCGGCACCGACACGGGCGCAATGAGCCACCATTTCCGGATCATACTCGTCTTCCACTTTGGGACCGCGAGCATAGACCATGGCCAACAGCGGCATGCCCCACTCTCCGGCAGAGGCGGCAACGCTGCCCAGATCGCTGAGCATCTGACCCTCGGTCTCGTCGCCAAGGTTCACGTGAACGCTGACACCGTCAGCGCCAAGGCGAATAGCCTCTTCCACGGTGGTGACCAGTCGCTTCACATTGGGAAACGGCGACAGACAGGTACCTGCGGACAGATGCACGATGCAACCGAAGTCGCGGCCCTGCATGCGGTGGCCCAGCTTGACCTGTCCCTTGTGAACCAGACCGGCGTTGGCGCCGCCCGCTACCAGATTGGTAACAGTGTCCCGCATTTTTTCCAGACCGCTGATGGGCCCCACGGTCACGCCGTGATCCATGGGCACAATAATGGTCTTGTTTGTGTTGCGGTTGAAAATCCTCTCCAAACGTATGGCTTTGCCTATGTGCATCGAAAACCTCTTCTCGTGTTTTTCATGCCCCCGACGGGATCTCTCTATGATTTGTTGCAGATGACATAATACACTCGGGCAAAAGAAGAAAGGGGCAAGCGTCGCTTGTTAAGTAAACGTTACAGGTTCTCTGTTTACGCTATAAGACCCCATCCAAACATTGACATTTTTCGCTAATCCATGTGAATCTGCTATCTCTATATATATCCCCGAAGGACCTATCATGACAGAAGACAGAGCCTACGAATCAATATTCATCGCCCGCCAGCCCATTTTCGACTCTCATAACGAAACATGGGGCTACCTGATGCTGTTCCGCGACAGCGACGATGCGGATCGCGCAGTCATCAGCGACAACTCCGAAGCCACCATGAATCTGGTAGCCAATCTCCCCTTGTGCGGCGGCCTCGGCGGCGACAAGGCCCGACTCATGATCCACTTCACACCCGAAGACGTCATTCGCGGCACCCACCATGCGATCCCCTGGAGCAATACGGTTGTCATCCTCGAAGAACTCGACGACGCCAGCCCGGAACTGCTTGGCGCCTTGCGCGACCTCAAGGAAGGCGACTACGAAGTGGCCGTAAACAATTTCGAAGGCAAACCCGGCTGCGAACCGCTGGCCGAACTGGCCGACATCCTCATTGTGGATGTGGAAGGCAAATCCGACGCCGATCTGGTCCAGATCATGGCCAAAGGCAAAAAGATTGGCTCGCCCATGACCATCGCCAAGCGCGTGGAAACCGCCGACGATCTGGCCCGGGCCAAGGAAGTCGGTTTTGACCTGTTCCACGGTTTCTTCTTCAAGCACCCGCGCACCGAGTCCGGGCGCAAGATCACGTCCTCGGAAGCCACCCGCCTCAAACTTTTCGAGATTATCGAAAAAGAAGAGCCGGACTTTGATTCTCTGGCTCCGGCCATTGAGGCGGACGTCTCCATCAGCTATCGGCTGCTCAATTTTCTGAACTCGGCCAACTTCAGCTTTGCCACCACGGTCACGTCCATCAGACAGGCCGTTGTCCTCGCGGGCTGGAAGCCCATCCGCAACTGGCTCAGGCTCATCATCCTCACGGACATGACCCCGTCCGAGAAGAGCAAGGAGCTCGCCTACCTGTCTGCCCATCGCGCCAAGCTTTTCGAGACTGCGGCTCTGGGCGGCGGCTACGAGGACGAGTCCGACAAGCTCTTCATGCTCGGCCTCTTCTCCCTGCTCGGCGCCATGCTCGACACCGACATGGAGACCATTGTCGAACAGCTCCCTGTGGATGATCAGATCAAGGCCGCCCTGTGCGGAAAGGTGAACCGCTACTCCCTCTGGCTCGATCTGGCCCGCGCCATCGAGCAGTCCGACTGGGACGAAGTAGGCGTCACCGCCAAGGAGCTCAACCTCCTGCCCGGCACCGTAGCAGTCAGCTACCAGCATGCCTTCACATGGGCCGACGCATTCTTCGCCGAAGCGCCCAAAGAGCCCGTTCAATAGGATTATTGTTTCCAAAAAACGCGAGGGCCATTCCAGTCGTCACTGGGATGGCCCTCGTTTTTTGGGCTGCATGCAAAACCAACGAGTTGAACCTGCTCTCCCACAGGTTCGCCCCTTCTATGCTTCTGCAGCAGCCAATAAATCCTTTCGGATGTCGCTCAGACGCTCCTGATCAGTGATCTTGCCACCAACCTCGTCACGAACATGGAAAATATCTGCTGCACGCCCTTTGATGGTCGTGATCTTGGCGAGGTGAATGGACACCCGGTGCGCCGCAAGGGTGCGGGCCATGTCAAAGAGGAACCCTGTCCGGTCCGTGGCCGCCACCTCTATAAGGGTGTAGAAATCGCTGGAGTCGTTATCCACGGAAACGATGGGCTTGAGCTTGGGACCGTGGCGATCCTTGTGCAAGGGCGACTTGCGTCGATCCTCCAAGCGGGAGGCAATGTCCAGCTTGTCGACCATGGCGTAGGAGATGGAACGGGAGATGCGCGCCCACACTTCATCCGGATACAGATTCTCCGGCGGGGACGTCACGGTGAACACGTCTACGGCGGTACCGTCCTTCCAGGTAAAGAGATCAGCGGCGAGGATGCTCAACCCATGCAGTGAAATGGCTCCGGCCAGAGTCGCAAACAGACCGGGCTGGTCCAACGCCGCAATGGTCAATTGATAGGTGCCGGATGCCCTGCCCGGGGCGACCTCGATGAGATTCACGCCCTTGCCCGCAATGCGCGACGGCTTGCGGATGCGGTCCTGCGCCACGGCGTCCCACAACTTTTTCACCTGCCGGGCGTGGGCGACCAGCGTCTCGGCATCCAGCGCAAGAAACGCACGGGGCGGCATGGCATTGAGCGCCGCATCCAGAAATTCGGGGTCCAGTCCGTGCTCCAGTGCCAGCACCTCTCCCCTGACAGTCTTCAAGCGACGAGTGCCATCTGGCGCGGCCAACGAACCTTGATCCAACAGATGGCGAACCTTGAAGTAGAGCTCGGCGAACAGGGATTTGGTCCAGTTGTTCCAAGCCCGCGGACCAGTGGCCATGGAGTCGGCCACGGACAGCAGGTAGAGCATGTTCAACCGCTCCAGCGAGCCGACAACGCCCGCTACCTCAGCAGCCACCCGCTCGTCAGAAAGATCACGCCGTGTGGCGGCCTTGGGGATGAGCAGATGCTGCTCCACGAGAAAAGCCACGTCGTCGATCTGCTCCATGGGCATACCGAACCGGGTCAACACCTCCCGAGCGATACTGCCGCCAGCTATGGAATGGTCGGGCTCGTCCTTGCCCAGATCATGGAAGAATCCGGCGAGGATCAACACCTCTGGAGCCTTGATCGTCGACGCAATTTCAACGGCCCATGGCTCGGAATTTCCATGCAGGAATCCCGACATGCGCGAGATGGTCTCCAGGGTATGCCGCCCCACTGGGTGGACATGGTAGTCATTGAACTGAATCAGATGCTCCACATCGCCGAACTCCGGGAAGATGGCAGGCAGCAGACGGGTCTCGAGTAACCCGTCGCAAGCAACATCTGCATGCTCCGAGGTAAAAATCTCCACCAGAGAGTTGAGCGTTTCGGGGCGGTCAATCAGACCGCTGGCGTAACGCCCGGGATACTGCCGGATGAGTCGGCGCGCACGCCATGTCAGGGGCAGCCCTGTCCGGGCAGACTCGCTGAACGCAGTCAGTACATTGTCCGGGGATACGGCTGACTGACTCTTGAAATAGATGCCTCGCGGCCCTGCGCCGAGGTTGGGCGCTGCAACCGCAACCGGCGCGGCCGACTGAGGGAAGCCCTCCTGAAACAAGGTCTCACGCATGGCCTTGATGCGGGTCATGGCCTGATGCAGACGGGACAGGAAGAACTCGACGCCCCGGCCGGTGTCCTTGGGCGAGCCATCCCGCGCAGCAAAACCCATGAGGCGCGCCGTGGGCGGCTGGAGATCAAAAAAGAGACGGTCGTTCTTGCGTCCGGCGGAAAGATGCAGCGCAGTGCGCACGCGATTGACGAAAGCCTGATCTTCGCGCAGTCGGGCCAGCTCTTCGGGAAGGAAGACCGGCTTCTCACCCATGGCCGACATGACGCGTGACAGCCAGAAAACCTGCTGTCCGTCCCGCAGACCACCCAGCCCGTTCTTCAATTCGGGCTCGAGCATTCCTGTGGAATCTCCATACTGGTCAGCGCGGGTGACGTTGTGGGCGCGCAGACTTTCGGCAAAGTCATGGCCCCGCTTTTTGAGCACCTTTTTGTCAAAGGCGTCCCGAAATGCATGAAAAACCTCGGCATCTCCGGCCAGCGGCCTCGCATCCAGCAGGGAAGCCAGCACCTGAAAGTCTTTTTTGGCCAACGAGGTGCAGTCCGAAATGGTGCGAACACCGTGGCCGAGATCGAGATTCAAATCCCACAAAGGAAAAAGGAGCGCTTTGACGAATGCCTCGGCGGCGCGGGGGATACGTCGCTTGAAGAGCAGAAGAACATCGATGTCCGAACCGGGACACAGGCGCCCGCGGCCGTAGCCTCCCACCGCCACCAGCGCAAAGGAGAACGGCTGCTTTCCGGCCTCGAGGACACGCTCCCCGAAGTAGCCGTCCACCAGATGGGTGTGTTCCCATGCAAAGCCACCCACCGAACCTTCCTTGGCACGCTCCCACAGGGCGAGACGGGCCGCTTTCAATCGCTTGGCGGATTCGGGGAGATGACTGTCAGGCTGGGTCATAGGCTACTGCTTGATGATGATTCGTGGCTTATCCAGTTTCAGGGGCGAACCGTAAATTCTGAGTTCCGTAATCTTCACTTCATCGTCGTTGTGGACCTTGACGATGATGTTGCGGGTGATCTCACCCACGAAAAACGTGTGGTCCGATCCGTGCTGCTTGATGTCCACATTTTCGGCAACCGGGATGCGGTCGGCAAAGATATCTACAGTGGCGTTGTGCTTCTTGCCGATGTTGTCATGGGCCTTGAACACGATCTTATCCACATAGGCAAACTGACCAAGGCTGTAGATGTGCTCCTTTTCGCCACCGGGGCAACGGGAGCCGCCAATGCATACGCCAGTGTATTTGGCGATCATGCCCGCCTCAATCTCCTGCTGTTCTTCCAGCCGGGTCTGCTCTGCCTCTTTGCGAGCCTGCTCAAGGCGCACCTTTTCCATTTCAATGGCGCGCTCCTGATCGAGCCTGGCCTGCCGTTCGCGGGCGTCCATCTGCTGCTGTGGCGAGAGGCGGGTCCACTCCTCTTCGGTCATGTTCAGAGGATAATGGGCGCACCCCGCAAGGAGCAGCGCGACCATAAACACAGGGATAATTCGGGCGATGATGTTCTGCATGGTGAAATTGATATCACATGTCATGCCATTCATGTGCAAGCCCGGTATGCCGCTTGTGACATACTTTACCCCTTTGTCAGCCATTTATGTCTGCCCGCAGTCCGGGCAGCGTTGGTGCAGGTCGGACAACAATTGCGCACACAAGAAAAAATGGGGCGGCCCGCCGGGAGGGTTTGGTTCAGGTGCCCCGGCGGGCCGTGCCGCCCCAGTTTGGGGTCTGGGGCGGCTGCCGCTCTTGCGGCGTGATTCGGTCGGCTGCCTGCTCGGGACTCTCAAACCGCTCAGGGGTGGACCGATTCCAGCCCGGTCTGGGATGATGACCGGACAAATGGGAGTTGGTGAGGTTACGGGTTACGGGTTATGGCAAAGTTGTATCATCCCATTCTGCGCCTTCAGCGCGGAGTTGGTTGTGCCAAAGGCACAGAACGGGATTCCCGAGGCACTATGCCTCAGGCCGGATGCAGGGTGGGAAGCCCTGCTAATCCGATTTTGATCCCGCCAAAAGGCGGCATCCTTTCCTCTTCACTAGATGGCATCATCGCCGGTCTCACCGGTGCGGATTCGGACAACCTCTTCCACGGGTGAAACAAAGATCTTGCCGTCGCCGACCTGACCGGTCTGGGCAGCCTTGGTGGCAGCCTCGACGACTTCGGAAGCGAAATCGTCCTCGACAACCACGTCGATCTTGATCTTGGGGACAAAGTCCACCTGATATTCTGCGCCGCGGTAGACTTCCTTGTGTCCACCCTGGCGTCCGAAGCCTTTGACTTCGTTCACAGTCATACCCTTCACGCCGATGCCGGTCAGGGCCGTCCGAACCTCATCGAGCTTGAAGGTCCGGGTGATGATTTCAATCTTTTTCATATCTGCATCTCCTTGGGAGAAGTTTTGTTCCAGGTTGGCGAGGGTGGTTAGAGTGCAAGGCGCGAATCAAGCTCAAGACCGACGCGTACTCCTCGTACGCAAGGGTTTGAGGTTGATGAGCAACGCGACAATCGGGCCTCCATCGCCTAGCTGACTACCACTGATAGCCGGTTTCAGAATGCTCAGCGATGTCCATGCCCTTGTCCTGCTCTTCGTCAGAAGCCTTGAGGCCGATGGTGGCGTCGACAACCTTGAAGATGATGAAGGTCATGGCGAAACAGAATGCCCAGGTGGCGACCACGGAAACGAACTGGATCCAGAGCTGGTTGGCGTTGCCTGCGATGAGGCCTTCAGCGCCCACAGTGGCGAATACGCCAGTGACCAGAGCGCCGTATGTGCCGCCAAGACCGTGGATACCGACCACATCGAGGGCGTCATCGTAACCGAACTTGTTCTTGAGCATGATGCCGCCGTAGCAGATGACGCCTGCGCCCAGACCGATGACGATGGCCCACATGGGGGTCACGAAACCGGCAGCCGGGGTGATGGCGACCAGACCCGCGACTGCGCCGGATGCGGCACCCAGAGTGGTGGCTTTGCCGCCGTGCATCCACTCTGCAACGATCCAGGAGAGGGCTGCGGCTGCGGTAGCCATGTGTGTGGTGACGAATGCGTTGGCTGCAAGGCCATCAGCAGCCAGAGCGGAGCCGGCATTGAAGCCGAACCAACCGAACCAGAGGATGCCTGCGCCCAGAATGGTCATGGGCAGATTGTGCGGGATAAAGGCAGTGGAGCCATGGCCTTTGCGCTTACCGATGAGGATGGCGCAACACAGTGCCGCGGCACCGGAGCTCATGTGAACGACTGCGCCGCCAGCGAAGTCAAGAGCGCCCATTTCACCCATCCAGCCGCCGCCCCAGACCCAGTGGCACATGGGGGCGTAGACCAGGATCAGCCACAGGGCCGAGAACACCATGAAGCCGGCAAACTTCATGCGTTCGGCGAATGCGCCTGAGATCAGTGCGGGGGTGATGACTGCGAACATGCACTGGAAAATCATAAAGGTCAGGTGAGGCAGATTGTCTGCCGGGGAATTAAGGTTGTCCATTCCCACACCATTCAGGAACGCGAAGTCCAGACCGCCGATGAGGCCGCCGATATCGGAACCGAAGGAGAGAGAATAACCACAGATAGCCCACAGTACGGACACCAATCCCAGCATGATGAACGACTGCATGATAGTGGCAAGGACGTTTTTCGAGCGGACCAGACCGCCGTAGAACAGAGCCAGGCCCGGGGTCATGAACATGACCAGGGCAGCACAAATAAGGATGAAAGCGTTGTCTACAAGATTCATTGAATACCTCCGAGCCCCACTATGTGCAAAACAGATGCCAACTTTTTTTGGCTGTTTTCCTTGGTTTTATACAAAAATGAACTTCTTTAGATTGACAAAAGTGCAAATTTGAATCGAAAAATGCTAAAATTGTAATTTTTGACCATTACATATTTGATAGGAGTGTATAGACACTGGCGAGGCTCAGGACAGCTCAGGAGGGGCATTTGACCATCGACCTTGAGGAGAGTATATTAATAGTTAATGATTCCGCAGACTCCAGTCGGGAGGATGACCATGACTCGTTGGAAGTATGCATTAATTGTCTTTCTTGTAGTAAGTACGGCGGGCATTGCTGCCCTCACGCTCGACTACACCGATACCTATGTGGCCAATCGGTTCCACAAAGCGCTTGCCAGTGACCGCTACGATCACGACAAGCCCTTTTCCCTCGATAGCTTCCTGGAATATTACGACTTTGACGAGGTCTGTGTGGTCACCCACGACACGCCCTACCCCGAACTGAAGACACAGTTCGGCATGCCCTTCAAGCACCACCAGGTCGACGAAGAAACGTGGTGTCTGCTCTTCGTGAAGGAATATTTCGTTGTGGCCGAGATCCATATCCCCCGTTCGGAATTGGAAAAGCCTTCTGAACTGACGGTCAACTGCTTCAAGCGCTGGGAAGCCATTGTCGAAATCATCGAAGAGGACGGAGCCAAGCGTCTGGAGTTCGTTGGAAACTAGTTTTGGTCAAAATCAACGCAAAAAGCCGCCCTTGAGGCGGCTTTTTTATTAAATATGGTCTCGCCATGGACCAAAACGGTCACATCACCGCTCAATCACCGTCTCATACTGATCCGTGATGACGCGATATTCACCCCGAACCACGGTACACTTCTTTCCATCCTTGTTGATGATGGCTCCTGAAAGTTTGATAGAACCTTTCTCAAACGACTTCACCTTGCAGGCGATGGTGACAGGCTCACCGATGTAGACGGGTCGGAGAAAACGAAAACTCGCATTGATGGTGACAGCCTCCTTCACGCCGGTCTGGGCATACCCTGTCCACCACATGGCTTCATCGAGGAGTCCCATCTGCATGCCACCATGGAAGACGTGGCCCTGCCCCTGAAATCGCTGCTCCGGGACATACTCGCAGACCACTTCCCCGGCCTCCTTGTCGTGCTTGAACTTGAGATTAAGCCCATCAGCATTGTCAGGGCCGCAGAAGAAGCAATGCCCATCTTCAAATGGATTCTCGATATATTCGCTCATAGTTGTCTCCATCGTGTTTGCTGCACCGTAAGCACATCAGCCAACCATAGCAACTGGTGCAAAGAATCCCCTTGCGGGGCCCTTTCGCCGGGGAGGCGTCTTCGACGACCTAAGAACCTTTTGTAAAAGGTTCTCAGGAATCTCCAAAACTTTCTATCGCTCGCTTCGCTCGAGGCCAAACGTATTTAAAAAACTGTCTCTACCTAACTTTGCGGCGGCAGCCGCAGACGGGATTCCAAAGGCCCTCGGCCTTTGGCCAGGTGCGCGTCAGATCTTAGCGAGTCTTCGAGCTTTAGAGCTGTCGACAGCAGCGATAGGGCGGGAAGCCCTGCTAGTTCATTCTTCATCCCGCCGCAGGCGGTTCCACCCTCCCATCTCCCAAAAGCGAAGCCCCGCACCTTTCGGTACGGGGCTTCTATCTCTCTCTGAAAGGCTTCGGCTAGCTGACCAAATCCTTGTTTCCTTCGACCAGATCGGTCACGACACCCGGATCGGCGAGTGTGGAGGTATCACCGAACTCGTCGGAACCTTCAACGATCTTGCGGAGCACTCGACGCATAATCTTGCCGGAGCGGGTCTTGGGCAGACCGTCTGCGAACTGGATGAACTCGGGAGTGGCGATGGGGCCGATTTCCTTGCGCACCCAAACCTTGAGTTCCTTCATCAGATCGTCGTCGGGCTCGATGCCGGACTTAAGGGTGACGTAAGCGTAAATGGTCTCGCCCTTGATGTCGTGCGGCATACCGACGACTGCGGCTTCGGCCACGTCGGCGTGGGCCACGAGGGCGGATTCGATCTCTGCGGTACCCATGCGATGACCGGAGACGTTGATGACGTCATCAAGACGACCCATGATCCAGAAGTAGCCGTCATCGTCCACGCGGGCGCCGTCACCGGCTTCGTAGGCTCCGGGGAACCCGGCGAAGTAGGTGGACTTGTAACGCTCGGGGTTGCCCCAAACATTGCGGAGCATGCCGGGCCACGGCTTGTCGATGATGAGGTGCCCGCCTTCGTTGGCATCGGCAGGAGAGCCGTCGCGGCGAACGATCTTGGCGGAAATGCCGGGCAGCGCGCGAGTGGCGGAACCGGGCTTGAGCGGGGTGGCGTACGGCAAGGCGGAGATCATGATACCGCCAGTCTCGGTCTGCCACCAGGTATCCACGATGGGCAGCTTACCGCCGCCGATGTTGTTGTGGTACCAGAGCCATGCTTCGGGGTTGATGGGCTCACCGACCGAACCGAGCAGACGCAGCGAGGAGAGATCGTAATGCTTGGTCCACTCTTCGCCTTCACGCATGAGGGCGCGGATAACGGTAGGTGCGGTGTAGAAAATATTGACCTTGAACTTGTCCACGATCTGCCAGAAACGGTCCGGCTTCGGATAGGACGGAACGCCCTCGAACATCACGGAGGTGGCGCCCAGAGCGAGGGGGCCGTACACGATGTAGGAGTGACCGGTGATCCAGCCGATATCAGCTGTACACCAGTAAACGTCGTCGTCTTTCACGTCGAACACGTACTGGGTGGTGTGGGCTGCGTAAGTCAGGTAGCCGCCGGTGGTGTGCAGCACACCCTTGGGCTTGCCGGTGGAACCGGAGGTGTAAAGGATGAACAACGGATCTTCGGATTCCATCTCTTCACAGGGACAATCGGAAGTGATGTCCTCGGCGGTCATCTCGTCGTGCCACCAGGAGTCGCGGCCTTCGACCATGTTGATCTCGTTGCCACCACGCTGAACCACGATGCACTGCTCAACAGAGGGACAATCCTTGAGAGCTTCGTCAGCGTTGGGCTTGAGCGGGATGGTCTTGCCAGCGCGCAGAACGGCGTCGGCAGTGACGAGCACTTTGGCCTCGGCATCTTCGATGCGGGACTGGAGCGCAATGGAGGAGAAACCTGCAAAGACGATGGAATGCGGTGCACCAAGGCGGGTACAGGCGAGCATGGCAATGGCCAGCTCGGGAATCATGGGCATGTACAGGGAAACACGGTCGCCACGCTTAACGCCTTTCTTCTTGAGGACGTTGGCGAAGCGGCACACCTCGGTGTGGAGCATCTGGTAGGTGTAGACGCGGGTGTCTTCTTCGGGCTCACCCTGCCAGATGAGGGCTGCCTTGTTGCGGCGGCCATCGGTGAGATGACGGTCCAGGCAGTTGTAGGAGACGTTGGTCTTGCCGCCTGAGAACCACTTGAATTCGGGTTTGTCGTAATCCGCTTCCAATACCTTGTCGAAATCGGAGAACCAGGAAAGAAGGTCATTGGCGCGCTCGCCCCAGTAGGTTTCGGGGTCGTTCAGGGCGCGCTCGTTCTCGGCCTCGTAATCTTCCATGGACTTGATCCAGGCCTGGCCCTGCATATCCGCATCCGGCTGAAATATCTGTCCTTCTTTTTGCAAACTCTCGATTTTCTTCTCTTCGCTCATGATCTCTCCTGACTTCGTTGATCTTCTCTCTCGTGAAATCCATTTGAGGACGGACCGCAACCCGCTCACGGGCTGACCGGCCGTGGCAGCTGGTGCCACGTTGGATGAGTAACATTTATAGAAAGGCGGACGCAACCGTGATCATTTTTAGGTGAACGGTCCCGAATCGGCCGGTGAACGGTTGGACTTCGACGAGAGGTCAGGGATGCACACGGTGAATGGTTGGTTATTTCCGTGAACGGCAGAAGTCGAATTGGAATGGATAAATTGGTAAATCAAAAAACCAGTCAATAGGAAATGTCATCATTCTCACGCCTAATGGATATCCGGCCACACCCGTAGACGGTTTGGCGCAAAAACAGGGCTTACGCTGACAGCGGTTTCGGGGAACGGCCCCGTAAATAGCTTTCGCCGAGCGGTCAGATTGCCCGGCGAAAGGAAATGCAAACGGTCTCAATCAACCCATTCCAAGGAGGAATATTCATGACCAAATGCAAAATCTCCCTGTTGTCTCTGGCTCTGCTCATGCTGCTGTGCGGCGTGGCACAGGCTCAGACCACCTGTTTTGGCGCACAGGGTGGCACCGTAGTGCCCGGACTTCTCACCTATTACAGTTCCACCACCGCTAATGCGGCAAGCCACTTGTACGTTTCAAACGTGTCGGGCAGCAATGTAACATGTAAGGTGACTGTGTTCGACAAAGACGGCAACGACGTTACCGCCTCCTATTCACAGGTATTCAGTGGCGGAACCAACGTGTCTACCGGCACCGGTACCTTTGACCTGCCTGCCGGTTCCACCCGCATGTACCGCTTCAAAACGTCTCAGGGTGGCGGCAGCATTTACGCATATGCGCTGATCGAATGGAAATCAGACGATCCGAGACTGCGCAAGGCCCTGGTCGCCATGCACTATCGCCAGCAGGCTATAGGCTCTTCCTACCAGATGTCTGACACCTCCGTGAACGGCGGCATGCCCTTCTAACCAACCACCTCAACCAAAGGCGCGACAATAGACATGTCGCGCCTTTCTTATATCGGGACAAACAAACCAACTTGGCAGCCCCCGCCTAGTGGCTTATAGCTACCGAGTAGCACCCACCTTGGGCGGAGACATCATGAAATACATTTCCCGAATACATCTTTGCACACATATCGCGATGGCCTTGCTCTTGATGACCACAATGGCTGGTTGCGGCCTTAAACGACAGGCCGTGCCAGTGGAATTGCAACATGAAGCGGTCATGCCGGATTTCGATGAGATCCGTTTCTACGGCGATACTGTTTTCAAGGCCCCGGAAGAGATGGCCGAAGACTGGAAAAAAGGCGCTGCCCTGTATGCCAATGACGAGCCGCTCATTTTTCTGAGCCTGTCCGGTGGCGGTGCTGATGGCGCCTTTGGAGCCGGATTCCTTTCCGGGTGGTCGGCCCGCGGAGACCGTCCCGAATTCCGAGTGGTATCAGGCGTGTCCACCGGCGCACTCATTGCGCCCTTTGCCTTCCTCGGGCCGGAATACGACAATCTCGTGGAGATGTTCTACACCACCTTCGACACAGACAAGATCGCCAAGATGCGCCCCATTGGCTCGGCGCTGGCCGGGGATTCCCTCATGACCACCGAGCCCCTGCGCCACCAGCTCAAGACCTTTGTGACTGCAGAGGTCATCCGCAAGATCGCCAAGGCCCACCGCAAAGGGCGGCGGTTATTCATCGGCACCACCAACCTCGACGAGATGCGGCCCGTGTATTGGGATATTGGCGAGATTGCCCAGTACGACAACCCCAAGGCGCACCAACTCATTCGCGACGTCATTCTCGCCTCGGCCTCGGTGCCGGTGGCCTTCCCGCCCGTATATTTCCATGTGGAAGCAGACGGCGTCACTTATGATGAAATGCACGTGGACGGCGGCGTCACCAATCAGGTGTTCGCCTACCCCGTGTCTGTTCGACTGGGGGAAGTGATGGAAAAGATGGGCGACACCCGAAAGGTGAAGCTCTACATCATCCGCAACGACGCGCTGGTGTCCAGCGGCATTCAGGTGGAGCCGACGCTGAACGCCATCGCCACCCGGTCACTGGCAGGACTGATCCGTAATCAGGGGATCGGCGACCTCTATCGGATGTACGCCACAGCGCAACGGGATGGTGTGGACTACAATCTCGCCTTTATCCCGCCCTCCTTCAATGAGGAGTCCGACGAGATGTTCGACCCGACATACATGAAGAAGCTCTACCGCGTGGGATTCAAGATGGCCATGGGCGACAATCCCTGGCACAAATGCCCACCAGAAGATCTCGCTCCGCACCATTAAACGGAGCAGTTCAAGGTCTCAGCAGCCACTCCAGGGCCGAATCCATGGTCGTGAACCAGCGAAAGGAAAAGCTCCGGTTGACTGCCAGGGATTCGAGACGGGAATAATGGGCCTTGTTGCTCAACCCCGAAAGGACCGCCGTTCGATTGCCGATCAGATTTCTGCCCTTGATCAGTATATCGTCCATGAACGCGATGAGATCATGATAGTCTAAGCCGGCATAGTCGACTTTTCGAGAATCAACCAACACCCTTCTCAGACCGCTCTCATCCAACTCCTTAATGTAGGACAGGTAATAGGACCTGAACTCATCAAAGGACGCAGGGCTTCCTTGCGATTCGATCAGCAAATAGTCCCCCATGGGGATTACTTTGAACGTTATGGGCATAGGGCTCTTCTCCACTTATCAAAATACGTGTGTGGGGTGAGCCTTGTCAAACATGTTATAGTACATGAATAAGGCGCGGCAACGTTCTGTTGCCGCGCCTTGTGCGCTTTCATGTTGGATCAGATAATCTAGAAAGATGCCACGCTGTTACCGAAGCCGTTGGCTCGAGTACCACCGCCGATGGCCTGGCCAGACTCCTTGAGCTGTTCCTGCTGGACCTTCACGAGCTGATCATTCAGCTCCATGAGCTGGGCCTGCTTCTGCTGGAGTTGGCTGTTCTTTTCCTTTTCGGACAGAGTGTCGTTCTTTTCCAGTTCCTTGATCTCTTCCTCGAGCTTCTCGATCTGTTCCTTGAGGCGATCTATGGTCTGGTCAGTGGTGGAAGTGGCCTCTTCCTTGGTTTCCTGCTTGGGCTGCATGGCTTCGGAAGAGATGTTGATTTCTCCATCCTGCTCGGCGAACTCCGCATTCTGGAAGATGGATTCGATCTCGTTCTCGAGCTTCAGAGCCTGCTTCTCCTGTTCCGGAGTCAGCTCTTTATTGGCGTAGATGGAGTCCAGTTCCTTGAACAGGGCATCGAGTCGCTTCTCGTCTTCAGCGGACAACCGAAGTTCCTCTTCCACCGGGAACATGGAGTCCAACTCGGTAAAGATGACATCAACGCGCTGCTCCTGATCCGAGGTCAACTCCTTGCCCGAGCCGAAGATGGTGTCCAACTCATCGAACAATGCGTTGGCGCGCTGCTCCTGCTCGGGAGTCAGGCCAAAGGCCTGCCCCATGCTCAAGGTGAGCCCTTTCTCGGCCTCGCCTTTCGCGTTGTTGGAATCGCCGGAATTCTCCGGGGCAATCAGTGCGCGAGCCTCAGGGGAAATGGTGACGATGTCACCGCCCTGATTCGGGTTGCGAGCTTCCTGTCCCTGTTCCTCAACAGTTTTCTCCAAAGCCGGAGCCTGTCGAACATTCAGAGAATCAGTAAATTGAGAGACCTGTGAAATGCTGGATTCAAAAACCATGTGAGTTCCTCCTGTCGTGGAACATTACCTTCCCTAAACAGGACATTCGGCAGGAGAACGAATAACTTTAGGGGTTATCAACGATATTTGTTGATAATGCGCTCGCAGGTGCCGTCTTCCTTCATTTCCTTGAGGGTGTCGGCAAAGGCGTCGGCCATTTCACGGGACATGGTTTCCTTGGAAAAAGCGAGGTAGGATTTGACCGAATCTAGAACGAGCGGCTCACCGTCCGGCCCACGGACAATGGACACGATATGCCCAGAGGCGCGCTCCTTCAGAAAATACTGCGCCAGCGCCAGATCGGACAGGAACACATCGATCCGCTTCTCCAGCAGCTTGAAAAAATTGGTCTCAATGGCCGGAGCGGTCTCAATGGATTCAAACTCCGCATTATCAAGGAATTCCTTGAGTTCCGGGCCGTAGTAATACCCGAGCCCCAGACCAAGGCGGACTTCCGGATAATCGGTCCGGTCGCGGGAGAAGCCAAAGGATTCACCTGCCCGCTTGAGCATGACCGTGGTCTCCATGACCAGATGCTCATCCGGGAAGTAGAACCATTTCCGCCGCTCGACGTTTTCCACCATATAGAAAATGGCGTCGGCATCGCCGAAGCGCGTCATGTGGACCGCCCGTTTCCACGGAATGATGTTGACCGTCGCGGTGTGTCCCATACGGCGCAGCCCTTCACGCACCAAATCGACACCGAAACCGGTAATCTTGCCGCCTTGTTCAAATGCAATGGGAGGAGAATGAAGGGTGACTATGCGCAACTCGTCTGCGTGCGCCTTTGGTGCAAGCAGACAAATCAGAATCAATATGAGCCCAAAGAAATACCGCATGGAACGACGATAACCAAATACAAGAAAAGGGGATATGATTCTTTTCCCCCCAAGATCGGAGGAACTCTTACCGGGAAATGAACACCTTCCCTACTACTGCTCCTCAAATTGGATATCCAAACTCATCACGTTGTAACGCTTGAGGATTGTATAGTATGTGCCGTCCGCCTTAATAGCCTTGAGTGCTTCGGAAAACCGCTTGGCCAAATCTTTGGAGGAGGTCTTTTTGGAAAAGGCAAGGTAGGTGGGAGCTCTGCTGAACACGATCTCATGCCCCTCTTCGTCGACCAGAGTTTCCAGACGGTACACCATACCGTGCCTTCTGGCGGAGTAGACGGCCGGGATTTTGTCTGCCAGCACGACATCCACTCTGCCAGCCAGCAGTTTCTCCAGGCTCCGCTCCACGGTAGGAGCAGGATCGATCTTCTTGAAAGGATTCTTCGCAATGATTTCGTCCACCGGAGAGCCGTAGATAAAGCCGGCCCCCACACCGAGCCGAATGGACTCCGCGCCGGAAAAGTCCTGACCAAGCCGAACGTTGGTGTCGTCAGCCTTGAACCCGACTGTTCGCTCCAGAACGAGCGGTTCCTCAGGAAAATGCAGGTATTCCTCCCGCTCGGTAGACTTGAGGGCTTTGAAGATGGCGTCTGCCTGACCGACGCGCACCATTTCCAATCCCCACTTCCACGGCACAATGGTAATCTCCGCCTCGTAGCCGATCCGGCCGAGCCCTTCCCGCACAAGGTCGGCCGCGATGCCTTCAACACGGTCATCAACTTCATACCCATAGGGCGGGCCGTATAACGTAACGACACGCAATGACTGCGCATGAGCAGCCGGAACATGAAGGCAGAACAAGAAAAGGAAGATTCCAAGAAGGTATCGCATGGAATCAACTATAGCCCATGCAACAGCATGGAGACATGATTATCGTGGAGTCAACGACTACTTGCCGCCGAAGATGGCATCATAGGTACCGTCCCGCTTTATCTCCCTGAGCGTTTCGGTAAAACGGGCGACCAGCTCCGGCATCACGGTCTTTTTGGAGAAGGCGAGGTAGTTGTCATCCGTCACATAGACGACTTCCCGGCCCTGACGATCAGTGGCGACCTCCACCTTGTCCTCCAGTCCAAGCTGCCGTGCCGTATGCCATCCCACAACCTTGTTGACGAAGAGAAGATCGATCCGATCTTCCATGAGTTTCTTCATGTTCTGCTGGGTGGTGATGCCGTAATCCACCTTGGCAAAGCGGGCGGCCTTGAAGTTTTTGTCAAACGCTTCACCATAGGAGAACCCTAGACCGATACCCGTCCGCAGGCCCTGCGCATCTGTGAAATCCACCGATACGGCAGCCTCCGATCCCTTACGTCGAAAGGCAACCACCTCGCCGACATCCAGCGGCTCGTCGGGAAACAGCATGTAGCCTGTGCGATTCTCTGTCAGCGAAGCCCGAAAGATGGCATCTGCCTCGCCATTCTTAACCATCTGCAAACCCCGCTTCCAGGGAATCATGGCAAATTTGCCTTCGATGCCCATGCGACGGAACGCCTCCCGGACCACTTCGGTGGCCATGCCAGCCACGTGCCCATCCTCCTCATAATTATAAGGGGGGCTGGGGATGGTCAGGACAAACAGCTCCTGCGCCCCGGCAACCGACGGGGATAACAAGAAAAATGTAAGGAGCAAGGCAGCACACAGTCGTATCATGATCATACATAATGTCAGGTCAGTGTTGTTATTACCAGTATATTCTAGGTTACATTACGTTGTTGCGCCCTATGGGCAAAAAAAGGTAATCTCACAAGAATACGACACCATACTCAAAGCACGAGGCAGCATGAGCGTCATCAATCTCGAATATCTGTTCAAGCCGAAGTCCGTCGCGGTCATCGGCGCCACCAATGATCCCCGGAACGCAGGCAATATCGTCATGCGCAACATCATGGCAGGCGGCTTCATGGGCCCGGTCATGCCGGTCTCCAATCAGGCCGAGGCCATCGCAGGTGTGCTGACCCACAAATCCGTCAAGCATTTGCCCAAGTCGCCGGATCTGGCCATTGTCTGCTCGCCGCTGGACGAGGTGCCGGAGATCATCCACTCCCTAAAGGAGCGCGGCACCCGCGGCGCCGTCCTCATGGGCTCCGGTTTTGCCTCCATGTCACCGGAGGAGCGGCTGGACATCAAGTCCACCATCCTGTCCATCGCCAACACCCCGGACATCCGCCTCATCGGGCCAAAATCCCTTGGCTTCATGGTGCCGTCCCTGAATCTCAACGCCTCGCTGGCACACTCCGACCTGAAGCCCGGCAAGGTGGCCTTCATCTCCCAGTCCGACTCCCTGTTCGCCACGGTCCTCGACTGGGCGCGCGCCAAGGGCATCGGTTTTTCCCACATGATCGCGCTGGGCAGTCGCATCGACGTCTCCTTTGCCGATATTCTCGACTATCTCGGGTCGGACCCGCTGACCCGCTCCATTATGCTCTATGTTGAGTCCATCAAGGATGCCCGCGAGTTCATGTCCGCGGCCCGCGCCGCCTCGCGCAACAAGCCGGTGCTGGTCATCCGCCCCGGGCAGGCGCTGGATACGGTCCTCGCCGACCTCAAGCTCAAGGAAACAGGCGACCACCGTCTGGTGGATGCGGTCTACGACGTGGCCTTCCGCCGCGCAGGCATGTTGCGCGTGGAGAACATCGACGGCCTCTTTGACGCAGCCCAGACACTGGGTACGCCCAAGGCGGTATACGGAAAGAAGCTCGCCATCCTGACCAACGGCACCAGCGCCGGCATTCTCGCGGCAGACCGCCTGCTGGCGGGCGGTGGCGAACTGGCGGAACTGTCTGACACCACCATTGAGGCCATCGATAACATTTTGGGCGCCGAAAGCTGGTCCCGCTCCAATCCGGTAGACATACCGTTCAACGCCAACGGCAAGGCATACTCAGATGTGCTCAAGCTGCTGCTCAAGGACAAGGGGTCCAACGGCATCCTCGTCATGCACGTACCGTGGACGGCCCAGCCCGATGTGGAGGTGGCCGAAGCCCTGACCGAATCCCTGAAACGGGTCAAACGCATGGTCCTGACCGCATGGCTCGGCTCCGGCGCAGCCGACGAATCCCGCGAAGTCTTCCGCAAGGCGGACATCCCGACCTATGATTCGCCCACCCACGCAGTCCGCGCATTCCTTTACATGGCCGAATACCTGCGAAACCAGGAACTGCTCATCGAGACACCGGATTCCCTGCCCACAGACTTTTTCCCGGACACGAACGCAGCCCGGTCCATCGTGGCCAAAGCGCTGGACGAAGGCCGCGAGTCGCTGACCGAGCCCGAGGCCAAGGACATCCTCGCCGCCTACGGCGTGCCCGTGGTGGAGACCCGCATCGCGGTTTCGGCCAAGGAAGCGGTCATTGCGGCCGACGCTCTCGGCTATCCCGTGGCCCTGAAGCTACGCAGTCCGCAGATTCCCCAGCCCTATGACGTGGGTGGAGTGCTCCTTGATCTGGAGACGCCTGAACGCGTCTGGGAAGGCGCGGCCTCGATTCTGGCCCGCTGCACCCGCGAGCGGCCCGACGCCTATATCGAAGGCTTCACGGTCCAGAAGATGGGTCGTCGCCCCGGCGCGCATGAGCTGTTCATTTCCGGCAACGTGGACCCCGTCTTCGGCCCGGTTCTCTCCTTCGGCCATGGCGGCATGGCCCGCGAGATGATTCAGGACACGGCGCTGACCCTGCCGCCGCTCTCCATGTCGCTGGCCAAGGAACTTGTCGGGCGTACCCGCATCGCCACCCTGCTGGAAGGCACCCCTTCCCAGCTCCCGGCCGACGTGGACGACATCTGTCTGACCCTGATCCAGATTTCCCAGCTCATCGTGGATGTGCCGCAGATCACTTCCATTGACATCAACCCCCTCTACGCCGACTCCGAAGGCGTGTTGGCGCTGGGCGGCAAGATTGCCATTGCTCCGTTCAAGGGCGAAGGCGAGGCCCGTCTCGCCATCCGGCCCTACCCCCGCGAACTGGAGGAGATCGTCAGCCTCAAGACCGGCCGCAAAGTCACGCTCCGTCCCATTCGTCCCGAGGACGAGGACACGCACCGCGCCTTCCTTGCCAGCCTGTCCGACGAGGATCTTCGGCTCCGCTTCTTCGGCGTGGTGCAGCGCGATTTCGACCACAAGGACATCGCCCGCTTCACCCAGATCGATTACGACCGCGAGATGGCCTTCATCGCATCCGCCCCGGACGAGGATGGCAACCTCGAAACCCTCGGCGTCATGCGCACCAACACCAAGCCGGACAACACCGAGGCGGAATTCGCCATCGTGGTCCGTTCCGACCAGAAGGGCGGCGGACTTGGCTCGCTGCTGTTCGACAAGGGTATTCGCTACACCAAGGAGCGCGGCACCAAGGTGCTCTCCGGCCAGACCATGATCGAAAACAAGGCCATGCAAGGGCTGTCCAAGAAGTTCGGTTTCGTGGTCACCCCCGATCCCCATGATGAAGATCTGGTGGAAATGATATTGGATATGGAGAAGGTCGGGGAGTAGAAATCAGAATGGGAAATCGGCCTTCGGCCTCCATTGTCAGGTGACTTCGCCTCCGGCGGCCAAAGGGCTGTACCCTTTGGAATCCCATTCTGCGACTAACGTCGCAAGACCGTGTAAATTAAATATCCAAACTCGCAGGACCTCGAGCGAAGCGAGCAATAAAAAGTTTAGGAGGGTGTCGGGAACCCTTTACAAAGGGTTCCTGACCCGTCGGAGACGCCTCTCCGGCGAGGAGGCTCCCGGCAGGGCCGCCGGAGGCATCAAATAAAAGGAATACATGCCGTTACCTGAAGCGATATATCACCACACCGGACTGGAATCGAGCGGCGGCGCGACGCGCGTGGCGCGTCTGCTCATAGACGGCCTGAAAGAACACAACGTGGAATGCAACCTGAGTTTTGAACTGGGCGAAGGCCCGGACACGGCTGCGATCCTGCCGGATGACTTTGGCCGATATCTGCCCCGGGCTGCCATGGCACATATCCATTGTACCGGGAACTGGCCCGCCCTGCTGGCTTCGGTGCCGAAAAAAGCAAGCTGCGTGATTACACTGCACGATTGCGAATTGTTCACGGGCGGCTGCCCCTATCCGCTGGGCTGCAGCGTGGTGGATGCCGACTGCGCCAACCCTTGTCCGCGCAAATTTCCTGACTCCGAAGAGCTTCGGAAACTCAAACATGAATTGATCCAGCGACTGGACCCGGTGCTGGTGGCACCATCAAGATGGCTGGCGAAACTGGCCAAGATGCACCTGTTCCGAGAGGTGAAGATCATTCCCAATGGCATTCCGTGGCCGGAAGCCCCGCCGAAGAAATCAGAGGCCCGCCGACAACTGGGCATCAATCCGTCAGCCAGGGTGGTCCTGTTCGTGGCCCATGGCGGCACGAGCGCGGCATACAAATCGGGCAGCGCATGGCGCAGGATCTGGGAACAGGTCAAGGCGCAGGTTCCTGAGGCGCTGTGCTTTGCGGTGGGTGGCGACACGGCCGGGCGCGACGGCGATCTGGTCATCTGGCCCTATGTGGAGCGCGACCGACTGGCCCTGCTCATGTCTGCGGCAGATGTGCTGCTGTATCCGACCATGGCGGACAACCACTCGCTGGTGGTGCTGGAGGCCATGAGCCAGGCCCTGCCTGTGGTAGCCTATGGCGTGGGCGGCATACCGGAACAGATAACCGACCGCGAGACCGGCGTCCTGATCGAACCGGAAAACGAAGCCGCGCTGATAGAGGCGGGCATCGAGATGCTCACCTCGCCGGGTGTGGCCCGCGATCTGGGACGAACCGCATTCTCCATGGGACAGCGGCGATTCTCGGCAAAACGCATGGTGGCGGACTACATAAAACTCTACCGAAAGCTGGTCTGATTTTTAACGACCTGAATGAATACGGAAGGAGGAACGGATGCGGATTACATGGATTCTCGTGCTGGCCTACCTTCCCTATTACCTGAACGACTTCGCTAACATATGGGTCACGGACTACACGACGTGGGTGGCTATCGACTACGGAGTGCGCCTCGCCATTCTGGGCTTCCTTCTTGTCATGTGGCGGCGCGGGAGCGTGTCTGCCGATGCCCTCATGGTGCGCCTGCCCAATGTGACGGATGGCCTGTTATGGACTACGGGAACCGCGCTGGCAGCCATGGTCTACCTGTGGATCTCGGAATTCGTCATCCCGGGCTGGCCCAAGGGTTCGCTGGGCGGCGTCCCCATTGACCCGGAATCCCCCCTGTTCGCCTTTGATGCCAGCGTAGGGCTGGTGCTGGTGGGTATCAGCGAAGAAGTGGTCTGCCGTGGACTCACCTTGACCGTCCTGTTGCGGCGATGGGGCACAACCACATCCGCGGTGGTGTCGGCCCTGCTCTTCTCCCTCATGCACTGGTCGCTGTCGGTACATACCCTGACAGATGCCTTTGTTTACGGGCTGTTATTCGTACCTGCCACGCTGGTCACCCGGTCCATCTGGCCTGCTGTCGTGGTTCATTTTCTGGTCAATTACGTGCTCTATTCCCTTTAAAGAAGAAATCGTTACGCAAGTGATACAGGGAATATCCGTCTTCACCTTGCGCTGATCCGCTTTTTCTGCGATTTTGATAGGGCTGGATTTTCCCCTCTATCATCAGCGGAGAACGGGCATCTACATGGACAACGACCATACCAAATCCACGGAAGCGCTTGAAAAAGAGCTGGCCGAAGCCAGAGCGCGAATCCGCGAATTGGAACAACGGATCGCGCCGGATAGCGCGGAGCAGTTAGGCAACGATGTCTTCGAGCATCACCGTCACGCCGTGTTTTACCTTGATCCGTCCAATGGTGATATCCGCTGGGTCAATCTGGCTGCCACCGAGCTGTACGGATACACCCGTGAAGAGATGACCTCCCTCAACGTCTCGGACATCAACATCATGCCCCTCGAGGAAGTGGCCCCGCTCATGAAACAGGTACGGGACCGCCAGCGAAGCCGATTCCTGTTCACCCACCGGCTCAAGGACGGCAGGCTGCGCAATGTCGAAGTCTACTCCGTCCCCATGACCCTCGAAGGGCGTGACATGCTCTGCTCGTTCGTGCGCGACGTCACGGACATGATGGACGTCCAGACCGTGGCCGAGAAGAGCGAGGCCATGCAGAATTCCGTGCTCTCCTCCATGAACTTGGTACCTTTTTCCATGCGCAAGAGTGGTAGCTACGAACTCCTGTATATCGGCGCCACAGTGGAACGCATGACCGGCTATCCCGCCGAACGGTACTATCGTGAACCCGAGCTGTGGCTGTCCCGTATCCATCCCGACGACATCGGCCGGGTGGGTTCGCAGTTCCGCCGCCTGGAAAAGGAAGGCGCGAGCCGATGCGACTTCCGTTGGCAGGTGGCCGACGACTCATGGCGATGGTTTTCCCTGAATATGCGTCACGCACCGTGCGAAGATGGCAATGAAGATTGCATATGCGTCATGGGACTCTGCTGGGACATAACCCAGCGCAAGCGAGTCGAAAAAAAGCTGCTGGAACGCGAAGAGCGGTACCGCACCATCGCGGACTTCACCCATGACTGGGAATTCTGGCTCGGTCCGGAAGGCACATTTCTCTATGTATCGCCCTCTTTCGAGCGCATGACCGGATACCGGCCAGAGGAACTCAAGGCTGACCCGGACCTGCTGTTCAACAGCATCATCCATCCCATGGACCGGGACTATGTCCACAACGCGCTTATCGACGGGTTGCACTCCACCGACACCCTCTCCTTTGATTTCCGCATCGTCACCCGCTCCGGCGAAGTGCGCTGGATTGGGCACGTCTCACAGGTGGTGTATGACGACAAGGGCGACCCCATGGGACGGCGGGCGAGTAACCGCGATATCACCGGCCTCAAGGAGACCGTGCAGGCCCTCAAGGACCGCAACAAATTCATCGACTCCTTCATGGAGAACTGCCCTGCCACCATCTACGCCAAGGATGTGGACGGTCGGTATCTCTTCGGCAATCCCCGCTTCATGGAATACACTGGCCGCCCCGCCCACGAGGTGCTCGGTAAGACCGACTACGGCCTGTTCCGCAATAACATCGCCGAGCAATTCCGCAGCGGAGATACCCGGGTGGTCCAGACCGGCAAACCATTTTTCGAAGAAGTGACCCTCGTCCTGGAGAGCGGCATCGAGCACTGGACCTCCTCCAAGTTCCCCCTCGTCAATGCCGAGGGCCGGACTCTCGGCGTGTGCGGCATTTCCATGGACGTGACAAAATGGCGCGAGACAGAGGTCTCCCTGCGCCAGATGACCCATGCTGTGGAACAATCGCCCGTCTCCATCGCCATGCTGGACACGGCAGGCCGCATCATTTCCGTAAACCCATATTTCTGCACCAAGAGCGGCTATACGGAAAAGGATATCCTTGGTCGCAAGCTCGGTTTCCTTCAGGCGGACGAGGACGATCTGTACGACCGCATCTGGAAGCAGGTACGTGAGGGCAGGGACTGGCACGGGGAAATCCGCAACCGGACCCGCTCAGGCGATATTCTGTGGGAACGGTGTTCCATTTCCTCGGTCCGTGATCCCAACGGGCACATCGTCAACTTCGTGGTGGTCAAGGATGACATCACCGAGCGCAAACGACTGGAGAGGCTGGAAAAGGATGTGGAGCGCATTGTGCGCCACGACCTCAAGTCGCCCATCATGTCCTTCATCTGGGTACCCCGCTCCCTGCGCAAGGCAGAGAACATCACGGAAGAGCAATCCCTCATGCTGGCGGACATGGAAGAATCGGCCCACCGCCTGCTCCGCATGGTCAACCTCTCGCTGGACATCTTCAAGATGGAGGAAGGGTCCTACGAATTCTCACCAGAAGACCTGAACATCATGCGCGTCATCCAGAACGTGCTGCGCGACCTGGCCGGAGCCACCCGAAGCCTCAAAGTGGAAATCAATGTCTTGCGCGACGGCACCTCGGCTTCGGACGGCGAGTGCATGGTTGTACGCGGGGAAGAGCTGCTCACCCACTCCATGCTGTCCAACCTGATCAAGAACGCGGTGGAGGCCTCGGACAAGGGCGACACGGTCACCGTGGATTGCCGTCAGGACAAAGAGAACACCACCGTCCGGGTCCATAATCGGGCCGAAGTACCGGAAGATATTCGCGACACATTTTTCGAGAAGTATGCCACCTCGGGCAAGAAATTCGGCACCGGACTCGGCACCTACTCTGCGCGCCTCATCGCCGAAACCCAGGGCGGATTCATCAATATGAAAAGTGATGCCGAGAATGGCACGACCGTGGAAGTCTCCTTCCCGACCCGGTCCAACGGGGCATGCGATTAACCCGCCAGGTCCACGACCATTCCGTCTTTGATGACCAATGAAGGCCGCCCCAGTGCGGCCAGATCCGTCAGCGGATTTTCCGCGACCACCAGCACGTCCGCCTTCATGCCCGGTTCCAGCAGTCCCCGATCATAGAAGCCGCATGCCATGGCGCTGTGGAATGTTCCCGCTGTAACAATCTGCATCTCTGAAAGCCCGGCCTTGCCGAGGAGCCGCATCTCATTGAGCGGCATTCCGGCCGATGTCCGCCGGTAGGGATGATCATTGCCCAGCGCCACGGTGCCGCCCTGCTCCAAGAAATATCGTACCGGCTCATACAACTGCGGCCCTTCCCACATGGACCGGGAGAACACGTCCAACGTCGGTGTGAGGATAATGCCATCGTTCACCATGCGATCCAGCAGCCGTCGGTATTGCGGGATCACACCACCCTCATCCAGAACCGGGCGTGGCAGGCCCTCGTGTCGCCAACGGTGCGGCACATGCTCCACGGTATGCACGCCCGCGTTAAGAGCTGGCTCCAGCCCGGCGAAATCCTCCACATGGCAACGGACAATCAACCCCTGCTTCCGCGCTTCGTCACAGATGGCTCCAGCCGTAACTGCGTCGAACATGGGCCACTGCTTGTCGAGCACGCCCGGCTCAAAGGCGATCTTGACCATGCCCGCACCGAGATCAGCCAACCGCTGCACCGCTTCTCGCCCCTCTTTTGGCGAAGTAATGATCATGCCGTGTTCTGAACTGTGCACGGGCAACGGATACCCGCCCGGCGGGCACAGTAAGGGGCCTGTGCAGGCAGCGGTGGCAGTGATTCCCGAGGGAGATTGCAGCAGTTCCGGCACCGCCTTCAGCGGAGAGGCGACATCACCGATGGAGGTGACGCCGTGGCGCAGGTAACGCTCCCGCCGCTCCTCATTGTCGTGAATTCGGTGGCAATGGCAATTGATGATGCCCGGAAGGATGAAACCTTTGTCCGGCCCAATGATCTCCCTGTCCCCAACCATGTTGACCGGCACGATATCACTGATGCGGTCGCCGTCCACCAGCAGCGCATAATCAACAAGTGGCGGTGTCCCGTCACCGGAGATGACCGTCCCCTTCACGGCATACAGCTGCGGGGCGCCCAGCGCAGGAACGCCTGTTGTCAGCATGGCCGCGAGGCCTGCCATGGACGAGATAAATGTGCGGCGGGAGAGAGTCATGCCGGTAAACTAGGCCATCCAGAGAAATGGAGCAAGCCATGTCTCCGTTGGGTTGCGTATTTTTCATTTTTCCCGGTCAACCGATGGCAAAACCCGCCGTTTGAAGGGAGTAACGATGCATGAAAATCCACTGCACAAGGAGAATAGATTATGAAGACCACCATGTTTCTCAGCACCGTTTTTGCGCTGCTCCTGACCGCAACCTGCGCTATTGCCGATCCCGGTGACCGGATCAACAACTACTATGACAAGCTGGCCGTGGCCGCTGCGCTGAACGGCAACATTGCCCAAGCCATCGCGCTGGATGCCAAGGGAGACCGCATCGAGGCGGCTATGGACGCTGCTGCGGCCGCCCGCGCCGTCAAAATCGAACGGCACGAGGTACGCCATGCAGCCAAGGTTGCCGCCCACAAAGCGTACGTTGCCCGCCACTGGCATAAGTATCACTAACATTTGGATTAAGGGGCGGCGACGGCCATCCCTGTTTCCTCATAACGGGCTCCACCCGCCCATGACCGCTCCGGGTTTCCGGGGCGGTCTCCTTTTTCTTTCATTTCCCTGTCAACCGGAGATGACGCAAGGCGTTTCACTCAATATACGCGCGCAGAAACCTTCTTACACAGAGGAGATTGAAATGAAGTCCTTAACCATGATCGTATTTCTGGCTCTGATATTGCTCGCCACATCAGCACAGGCCGATCCCGGCGACCAAATCGAGAACTGGTATGACATCCAGGGAGACCGGATCGAAAACAATCTGGACATCAAAGGCAACCGCATCGACCATGATCTGGATGTCAGAGGCGACCGCATCAATGACCGGTATGACGCCATGGCCGAACAGGCGGCAGAAAACGGCAACTACAAGCGAGCCGAATATCTGGATACCAAGGGCGATCGAATCGACCAGCGGCTGGACAACAAGGGTGATCGCATCAATGCACAGCTCGACAACAAGGGCGAACGCATCAACAACCGCATGGACAGGCAGGGTCAACGCATCGACAATCGCATGGACCGCCGAGCCAATAGTCGCCAAAGTGCCCGGCAAGGTTATACCGGGAGCATCAACCCTAACGGGTTTCAAAACAACCGAAGCAGCGGACAACTCTACGCCAGAAACAACGGCCAACGATGCAACTGGGGTGACCAGTCCGGACAAAGGGCGTACAACGGACAAAATCAAGGACGTCAGAGCCAGGCTCGCCAGGGCGCTCGTGGGAATAATAGCCGTCAGATGAGGCAGGGCTCTTGCATCAACAGCAGCACCAGTGGAACCGCCGGAAGTGGCGGCTCCAGACGTGGAAACGCTCAAAATTATTAGCCAGATTATTTGGGGGCCCGAACGGGTCGGGCCCCGATATGATAACTCTCAAACTGTTCTTTTGGGACTTTGAACATGGAATCGTTCCTGAAATCCATCGAAGGAAAAGCATACCGGATGGCGCTGATGCAATGCAGCCATCCGGATGATGCTCTTGATCTCGTGCAGGATGCCATGTTCAAGTTTGTGGACAAATATGCCACAAAGCCGAAAGAACAGTGGAAACCGCTCTTTTACACCATCCTGAACAACCGCATCAAAGACCTGTACCGGAAACGGACGGTGCGCCGTAAATGGCGGATGTGGTTCTCCTCGGACAAGGACAGCGACGGGGTCGACGTCGATCCCATCCAGACCATGCCCGATGAGAACGGAATCGACCCGGAGCACGCCACCAAGGTGGGGGACGCCTTTGAACTGCTGGAGACGGTGGTCAAGACCCTGCCCCAACGGCAGCAGCAGGCGTTCCTGTTGCGCACCTGGGAAGAGATGAGTGTGGCGGAGACGGCCCAGGCCATGGGCTGCTCTGAAGGATCGGTAAAAACCCACTACTCCCGCGCCGTGCATACGCTGCGGGACCAACTTGGGGACCATTGGCCATGATGGACAAGGATAAGCAATTCATAGAGAACGCGCGGCAGGTGCTGGACGATTCCGTCCGTGACCTGGACGCGGCCACGCTCTCGAAGCTGGCCCGCGCCCGCAATGCAGCCCTTGACGAAGGCCTGCGTAAAAAGCGCAGACGCCACAGGCTGCTGGCCTGGGGCTCTCCGGCCGTGGGTCTTGCCGCCGCCGTGCTGGTAGGCGTGATGTTGCTGCGCGAGCCGCAGGTGCACACCGACCAGTTCGTGGCTGATCTGGATATCCTTGCCGGGGAAGAGTCCCTCGAATTTTACGAAGAGATGGAGTTCTACGAGTGGTTGGCAGAAGGGGTGGAGCATGAGGAAATTTCTGGCGATCGGGGCGGCAACGCTGCTCCTGTCGCTACCCGCGCACGCTATCGCGCAAGACGAGACCGGGGACGAGCAGCCAAGCATGGAGATGCTGGAGTTCCTCGGCGAGTTTGAGGATGAGGACACCGGGTGGGTGGACTTCTTGACGACATTGGAAACAACCGATGGAGAAACAGATAATGCGACAACACAGGAGGCACAAGATGAGCAGTAAGCGCACCATGCGTGGGCTGTGCCGTGTCCTTCTGGGGCTCATGGCCTGCGTTGTCATCACCCTGTCGTCCACTCCGGCTATGGCCGAGAGCTACGACGACCTGACACCTCAGCAGCAGAAGGTACTGGCTCCCTACGCGGACCAGTGGGACGGATTCACTCCCGAAAAACAGGACAAGCTCAAGAAGGGCGCGGACCGTTGGTCCCAGATGACGCCCAACGAGCGCCAGACCGCGACCTCCCGCCTCAAGCAGTGGAAGTCCATGTCCCCCAAGCAGCGGCAAAACGTCCGCCAGCGTTTCCAGCAGTATAAACAACTGGGGCCGCAGCAGAAGCAGCGTCTGCGAAATGCCCGCCAGAAGTACCAGGGCATGTCGCCGGAACGGCAGCAGCAGATCAAGCAACGGTGGCAGAACATGTCGCCCGATCAAAAGCAGCAATTCAAGGACCGGATGCAGAACCGCCAGCAACGGCAGAACGGTCAAAATGGTCAGAATCGCTGGAACAATGGCCCGAACAGGCAAAACAACGGGGCCGGGATGCACAATTCCGGCCCGTCGTCGCGTCCAAAGAATGGTGGCCCAGGTAAGGGACCGAGAAGACATGAATAATTGATCTCAACGGCCCGTTTCATTGAAGCGGGCCGTTATTTTTTGGCTATAAACCCTAGCCAAGCAACACACGAGTGTATATGTGTTCTGCGAACGCGAACTGGTTATCCGGTACACGAACACGCTCAATGAAACAGCAAGCACTCGCATACATCATCGCATTGGTCCTGCTTATCCCGGCCATGGGAAACGCCGCTGAGACCATTCGGGTCAACACCTCCATCAAGCCCCCCTTTTCCACTGAGGACGAGACGGGCTTTTTTGACGTGCTTTTAAAAGAACTGGCCAAGCGAATGGATGTGGATTTCCAATTGGTGCGCCAGCCGCCTGAACGCGCCCTTGTCTCCATCAACAATGGTGCCAGCGATATGGAGCTGCCGCGCATAGCCGGACTGGAGAAACGATACAAGAATCTCGTGATGGTGCCGGAGAAAGTGATCGACTACAACTTCGTGGCCTTCTCCCGCACAAAGATGTGTCTGCGCTCGTGGGACGCGCTGAGCAAGTTGCGGGTCGGCTATCTCATCGGCTGGAAAATATTCGAAAAAAACGTCCCTGACGGAACCAGCATTACCAAGCTGAACAGACCCGATCTGATGTTCGACATGCTCGATATGGGCCGTATCGATATTGGCCTGTACGAACGCCACGCCGGCTGGCACATGATCCGCGACCACGGGCACGACAGCATCAAGGAATGCGACCCGCCATTGGCTGTGCGGCCCATGTACATCTACCTGCACAAGAGCCAGGAAGGCCTCGCCCCGCTCATCGCCTCACAGCTCAAGGCCATGAAGTCGGACGGGACCTATAAGAAGATCATGGATGCAACGCTACGGAAGTAGCGCGGCGTCTACTATTTCTCCAACATCCCTTCAACGGCCTCAAACACGGCGTCGACTTCGACGTTGGTGACGGTCACGCCTTCCAGTCCGGATTCCACCAGACTGTGGATATCGGCCATGGGGCGCCAGCGTTCCATGGTGAAATCGGCAAGAATGGCTACCATGGGAACATCCACGGCTGCGGCGAGGTGCATGGGACCGGAAGAGCTGGTCACGAACAGATCACAGTTCTTGAGAAACGCGCCGAGCTGTTCCAGCGTGCCGCCGGGATAGAGCTTGCACTCGTCGGTCCATGTGAAGCCTTCCAGCAAGCCCTCGTCGCCGGGACCGGCCACGATGTAGACCTCGGTATCGCCACGCTGCACGATGCGTTCAGTCAACTCCACGAACTTGCCTTCCTGCCAGCGGGTGTCCTTCTTCTTGGCATTGCCGATGAAGATGGCCACGCGTTTTTTGGTGTCACGACGGGGATAGCGGGCCTTGGCCCACTCAATGGACTCCTCGGCCACGGGAAAGACCATGGAGACATCGTCACTGGGCGCACCCACGGCTTCAGTCACGGCCAGCATGTGCTCGATGGTGTGCATGCCCGCGGTGATGCGCACGGTCTCGGGGTAATACTTCTCGGTCTTGCGGGTCCATGTGCCCACCAGACGCGGCGCGTTGATGAACTTGGCCAGACGCGAGGTGGTGGAGGACTCACCATTGAAGTTGATGACCAGATCATACCCGGCGAAGCGAAGCTTCAGGAAATGATAGAGCCATTTCCACGGCTGCTTCACGGGGAAGACGTAGAGGTTGTCGATGTCCGGATTCTTGACCACCACGGCGCGGTTGCCCGGGCTGGCGAGAAGATCGATGCGCGCATCGGGATACGCCTTGCGCAGAGCGCGGAAAGCCGGAGTGGTGCAGAACATGTCGCCGATGCGGTCGGCACGAAGCAGCAGGATTTTCTTGATGTCTCTGGTCACGGTGCTGAGTGGTTAGATGTATTGACGGGCCCAGGACACAATCTGCTGGGCATTCATGGCACCGGGCTGGCGAGCCACTTCCTTGCCGCCCTTGAACAGGGCCAGAGTGGGCACGGCCTGAATGCCGAAGCGTCCGGCAATGGCTTGTTCCATGGTGGTGTCGATCTTGGCAAGACGAACCTGAGGATGCAGCTGCTTGGCGGCATCATCGAACTGCGGGCCCATCATCAGGCACGGGCCGCAACTGGGGGAGTAGAAATCCACCAGTACGGGGATTTCATTCTTGGCGATATGGCGGTCAAAGGTGGCGCCCACCAGCTCGAGCGGCTGGGGTTCGAACACCTTGCTCTTGCACTTGCCACAGGTGGCCTCGGCCTCACGGCCGGAGATGACGCGGTTGATGGCCCGGCAATTGGGGCAGACGATGAGATGATTGTCAGCAGTCATTGGGCTCCTCCGATGATGAATGTATCCCATAGGATAATCATGTTCGGCAGGAGCGCAAGACGTTAGTTCATCGCCAGGGTGTGCAGACGCTCCGCGCGATGCGGAGCCACGTCGTTCAGGATGGCCTCCACCTGGCGGCGGACCTCAACGTTATCGGTGCTGATCAGGGTACGGACCAGACGGCTCTCAATGGAAATATGGGTATCTTTCAACACCTGCGAAGAGAGCGTAATAAGCTCACGGCGGGCCTGTTTGTCCTGCTCACGGTTCGCGGTACTCAGAATGCGATGCTTCATTTTCAGGCGCGCCTTCTGCCACGGGGTGCGTTCGGCGGGGAGCAGAAAGGCCAGCTCCTCCAGATCGCGCCAGTTCTCGACAGCCGCGGCCTTGCGAACCTTTTCGGAACGCTCGGCCAGCATCTGCGCACGGGTCTTGAGGGCAAACAGATCATTGGGCTGGGACACACCGTTCTCATGAGCCGACTGCAAGGCCAGCAGAGAGGTCACGCTCACCGGATCTTCCTTGCCGGGACGCAGGTCCCGCACCAGAGTCTCCACGCGCTCGGCTTCGGTTTGATCCTTGACCACGCCGAAGACCACGGCCTCGCCCTGCACCACGAACACATCCACATTGGCGGATTTGATGTGCAGTTCTTTGATCAGACCGGCCTGAATCACGCTCTCGGCGTGTTTGTCACGAATGGTGGGTTCCACCTGCGCCACAAGGCTGGTGGGGGTCTGCTTGAGCACGCCTTTGACGGACTTCACGCCCTTGAGACTGCCCAGTTCCCTGATGACGGTCTCGCGGTCCTCAGGAGTGTCGTACTCACCGGCAACATACATGTCACCGTTCAGGCACATGGCCTCCACGTCGGTACCCGGCTCGGTCAGCAGGATGGCTTCGGCCTGAATTGTCAGCATTTTATCGGACATCATGTCGTCCACATCGCGCTCATCAGCAGCGACCAGAGCGGTCTTGTGCACGGTGCCTGCGGCAGTGATGGCCAGCGACGCGGTTTGCGGCACAGCCATGGAAGCCCCGGTGGTCACCAGCGCGGGAACCACGGCGCAACCGCCCGCCAGAGCGGCCAGCAGCAAAAGCGTAAGGATGACGGCAAGTTTTTTCATATAGGTGTTTCTCTCCCCCCACAAAGCTCCGCAATGCAGGAGCGTGCCGTCTATACACATTATAAGAACGAGGCAAGCCCTTTTTCCAAGATTGTAAAAAATCACCCTGCGGTGACTTAATCAATATTAGAACGAACCAACTGTTTTTGTTGAAATCCTTTGTCACAACCCATTATTTTTGCACTCCTGCATCTTGCCTCAACCCCATTGTCGGCGTATGCCAACGGCATGAAAGCACGTTCCATTAAGCCCCTTCCTCCGGCGAGGCGGGTGGCGCTCGAAGCACTTTTCCGTTGCCTGTTTTCCAAACAGGACATTCAGGCCGCCCTCGACGTGGCCCTTTCCTCCGGCAACATAGACCCGCGCGACGTGGGCCTCGCCACCGAACTCTCTTACGGTTATCTCCGCCTCATGGGCAGGATCGACTACGTTCTTTCCCGGTTCCTGCAGGACCCGGGCAAGCTGCCGCCCAAGATGCGTCTCGCCATGGGCGTGGCCGTCTACGAGATCCTGTTCCTCAACAAGGTGCCCACCTACGCCTCCGTGGACTGGGCTGTGGAGTTCGCCAAGACCAAACCCGGCGCACGTCTTTCCGGCCTGTTCAACGCCGTGCTCCGCCGCATCTCCGAACTGGGAGACCGGGCGCACGACAAGAACTTTTACCGGGAAAACGCCTCCCTGCCCGAATTCCTGAAGCGGTGGTATTCCTGCCCACAATGGATGGTGGACCTGTGGTGGCGCACCTACGGTGAAGAGACTGCTCTCCAGTATCTGGAAGCACAGCTTTCCCCGCCGGCCATGGGCATCAACCTGTACGGTCATCCCGACGCAGACGAACTGTTCAGCGACCTCGCGGCCCTGCCCGAAGTCATGGATATCGAAGGCATGAGCTTTGCCCTGCCGCCGGGCACCTCCTTTGAGGAGGAACCTGTCCCGCCGCTGGCCCGCCAGTCCTTTGCCGCGCGTCAGGCCATTGAGGCTCTCAACCCGGATTCCTGGGCAAGCCCCGTCTGGGACGCCTGCGCCGGACGCGGCGGCAAGACCCGCATCCTGCTTGAGCACGGACTCAAGGTCTTTGCCTCTGACCCGCACAAGGGCCGCCTCTCCGCCCTGAGCCGTGAGTTGCCTGAGGTTGAAACCTTTGAAGCCAACGCCGCCACTGCCGTGCCGCCGCATGAACCCGGCACCATCCTGCTGGACCTGCCCTGCTCGGGCCTCGGCGTGCTTTCGCGCCGCCCGGACACCAAGTGGAAACGCAAGACCAAGGACCTCGACGACCTGGCCAAACTGCAGGCCGAAATCCTTGAAAACGCTGCCCAGCGCGTCAAGCGCGGCGGACAGATCGCCATCATCACCTGCACGCTCAATCCCGACGAGAACGAAGGCCTCGTGGCCAACTTCCTCAAGGCGCATCCGGACAGTGTTCTGGAAACCGAATGGACCACCTCACCCCACTCCGGACTGGGCGAGTTCTTCTACAGCGCCCTGTTGACCGTGAAGTAATTCAGCAAACTGCCATTAATAAAAAAGCCCCGCATCAGCTATGCCGATGCGGGGCTTAATTTGTTATGGCCTCTCCCGGAAGTCTCTTACAATTCTCCCTATCTTCCATCGACAAGCAGCACCGAGTGACAACCGTTTTAATTCACATGTATTCTACAAAAATCGCTTGATATAAAACCAATACAAATGTCACCAAATTTGATAACGATTATGTTCTTCTCACGACACCATCGAACACTTTTGAGCCTCAGCAGATAAAACCAAGAGAGATCGTCATGACGGGCAATCAAACTGTAGCAATTATCAGAGCCAATATTCAGTCAGATACGAACATCGATCAAAAACTACATGATCTGATTTCAACATTGAGGGCTGTACCGTCCATCTCCAATATCGTTCTCGCCGTTCCTGACAATCAATTCCACAGGGCACTCAATGCCAATGAATACCCGTGTGAATTATTTTTGGGAAGTGAACAAGACATGAATTTGCGCCTCATTGAGGCTGCCCATCATTTACATGCAAAAACAATTGTAGACTGTTCATTACTGACCTGGTGCAATGAGCCAGAACTATTTGACCAAATGATACATTTCCATGAGTCCCAACCTCATCCATTCACCACTCCCAGCATGTGGAGCAATGCCTTTCTACCCAAAATCATAAACACTGATTTTCTCAAAAAGCTGACTGAAAGTCATACTTGGCCATACTATCTTCATGTTCTTCCGGATGAATCCAATAGTTTCACACCAGACTTTAATGAGATGAGACGGAAGGCCAATCAATTGGACTCCTTAGGCTACAACCTCTTCCATGAAACCATGTTGGCTGGCGAAGGAGCAAGCCAGATTCCTCCGCTGGCCCCGCCAGTGCAAGATTGGATTAAACGAACCCAAGACATACTCAATATTGTTGATAGCCTATTTGCCAAAAAAGATATTTCCATGCTTGAAGTGGGATGTGGCAGGCTCTTTGGGGCTGGACTGCTTCTGAACCAGCTTGGGATAAGCAATTACACCGGCATCGATCTTTTGCGGATTCCAATTTCGAACGAAGAAATCGAAACCTTTCATCAACTCATCCAACGCTGGTCAGAGCGAGGCAAAATTTCCATTAAAGATCCTCGACCACTTGTTGTGGATTGCAACACTCATACTCATTCTTCCTTTTTCCAGGGAGCGGTCCAGCACCACATAATGAGTGCCACTGAAATGTCATTCCAAGATAACCACTACGACTTCGTATACACAGGCGGAGTCATGGAGCATATAGGCGATTACCATGGTGCTATCCAAGAGATGTTCAGGGTCATGAAGCCCGGAGCCTATGGCTGGCACTATATCGGCTTTGATGATCACTTGTGCCCTTCGCCAGGAGAGCCAAGGCAAACACACCTCCTCGTGTCCAAAGAAACATGGCAAGGGCAGGGCCACGACTACATAAATCTTGTCAGGCCACAGGAGATGTACCAAGCCTTTCTAGACACTGGATTCGAGATCATATCCAATATCGAAATCAAAGACATGTCCCTTGGTATCAACCAAGTACATCCGGATCATGCCGCATATGGGATCTCCGACATTCAGACCATCGCCTCCACCCTCATTGTGCGAAAGCCAATGGAATAAAAACATATCCACAAAAAAGGGCCGCCCGAAAACGGGCGGCCCTTTTATTCATAGCTGATAGATCGACCTAGTCGTCGTATTCGTAATCGATGTCGATGGTAATTTCCTTGCCGTACTCGTCTTCCATGTCGGCGAGGATTTTGCGTTTGTTGTTGAGCAGGTAGATGGCGAGTTCTTCCTCTGCCATGTGCTCTACACGCTCCACGCTGGGCTTGCGGATGTCGCGGTGAATCTCCTTGAGGGCCTGCAGGGCCTGCCACTCGAGATTGCGACGGATGCCGGTGCCCTTACAGCAGGGACAGGGCTCGGTGGAGATGGCGATGGCCGAAGAACCGAGGCGCTGGCGAACCAGTTCCATGAGGCCGAAGGACGAAATGCGGCTGACGTCGGTGCGGGCGCGGTCGTTCTTCAATTCGGCGCGCATGACCTTTTCCACCTCGCGGCAGTCCTTGGGATTCTTCATCTCGATGAAGTCGATGACCACCTGGCCGCCGATGTCGCGCAGACGAAGCTGGCGAGCGATCTCTTTTGCGGCTTCGACGTTGGTCTTGAGGGCCATCTTCTGGAAATTCCGTTCGCCGCCGATCTTACCGGAGTTGATATCCACGGCGGTCAGGGCCTCGGTGGCGTCAAAGACAAGACGGCCGCCGGAAGGCATGGAGGCTTCGCGGGAGTAGATCTCCTGCACCTGCTTGACCAGATTGAAGCGCTCCAACAGGGACAGGTCAGTGTCCTCGTGCAGCTTGACCAGATTGTTCTTGCGCGGGAAGGCGAGCTTCACGAACTGGCGAACCTGCTCGTAGGTCTCCTTATCGTCCACCCAGACTTCGGTCACGTCGGAGGTCAGGTAGTCGCGCACGGCGCGTGCTGCCAGACCCAGCTCTTCGTAGACCATGGTCGGAGCCTTTTCACTCTGGGCATTGGAGCGAATGTCGGTCCAGAGACGGTTCAGGTACTTGAAATCGCGCTCCAGAGCGGCCTTGGACTGCCCCACGGCAGCGGTGCGGGCGATGAGGCCCACGCCTTCGGAGGTCTCAAAGGACTCCAGCGCCTTCTTGAGGCGGGTACGTTCCTTCTCGTTCTCGATCTTGCGGGAGACGCCCATCTGGGAGCGGCCCACGGTGTAGACGAAGCTGCGGCCGGGCAGGGAAAGGTAGGAGGTCAGGAACGCGCCCTTCTTGCCGGTGGGTTCCTTGACGACCTGCACCAGCACTTCCTGGCCGGGCTTGAGCACCTTCTGCATGAGCGGGAAGCGCTGGCCCTTCTTGGTGGCCGGGCTGCCTACATAGTATTCCGGGTGCACCTCGTCGATCTGGAGGAACCCGTTGCGCTCGGCGCCGTAGTTGATGAATGCGGCCTGAAGGCCGTTGTCGATGTTGTGGATATACCCTTTGTAGATGTTGCCCTTGGTCTTGGCCTGATGGACCATCTCAACGTAGTACTCGTTGACCTTGCCTTCTTCGGCTATGACAACTTCAACCTGCTCACCCGGCAATACCGAGATGAACATTTTCTGCCGCTTTTTCTTGTTTGCGGTAGCTGCGGTCATAAAAACCTCGTGTGAAAAAAAGTTGATTCACGGCGCATCACTCCTCAATAACGTGGCCCGTGCCGTGGTAGTAGGTCTCTCCCCGGTCCTCCCGGGGGATGACAGCGCTCTCTGCCTCGAGAGCTTCCACAGCCTTGCGAACCGCTTCGCGGTCCACATTCAGGGCTCCAGCCATCTGAGGAATGGTCTGCGGTCTGCGCGATATGGATGCCAGCACGAGCTCAATCAGATGCTCTTGGGCGATCTCTTCGATCTGGACGCAGTCCGTCGGGCAGGCCTTTCGCTTGCCCCGTTCCAATTCCATGCGCCAGCGACTCAGTGTCTCCCCATCAACGGGGAGCGCTCCCCGCACCGTGCCGGGACGGGTGGAAGTCACCACATCCACGCGGTCGGGTGCGAGCCGCTTGCAAAAATCCGTCAGCTTCTCGAGGTTTGCGTCACTGTCGTTGACTCCCTCGATCAGCAAAATTTCCAAAAATATCTTTCCCTTGAATTCCTTTTTGAATTCAAGCAGCCCGTTTGCGACAGTCTCGGGCGTTACCCCTTCACAGGGGCGGTTCACAGCGGCGAATTCCTCGTCCACCAGAGAATCCATGCTGGGCAGGATCACATCGGCCCTGGCCAGCTCTTTGCGAAGCTCGGGATCGGTCATCAGGGTGGAGTTGGTCAGCACCGCGATGTCCGTATCCGGGAAAAGCTCCCTCGCTCCTTCAATGACCGCGCTCATATCGGAATTGAGGCACGGTTCTCCGAGTCCACCCAGCGTTACCATATCCGGCGGTGTCATGCCCTCATCCTTCCATGCGGCCAGTTCGGCCAGGATGTCTGCGGCGGGCACGTAAGGCTTGCGCTTGAGCGTCAGATCGCGGGTGGCTCCCACCTCGCAATAGATACAGTCCATGGAACAAATCCGGTCGCCCAGCAGGTCGAGCCCCAGGGAGCGGCCGAGTCGCCCGCTCATCACGGGTCCGAAGACGTATTTGTAAGCCATGGTTGTTCCTTCTTTTGGCCCACATGCCGGATACGAAGCGGGCCTGCAATATTAACAGGTTATTAAGGACCGGAGCGAATATGTCAAGAAGAGAGGCGCGCATTGGTAGCCCCTCGTAACACGAAACGCAAGTCCTCACACGCACCAATTCATGCGATTCCCACCAATCGCCACAATATAATTGGAATATTACCGGCGATGCGCTTACGATGCATATTCTACGGAGAAATAACATCATGCTCAGCCTCGTCTTCGAAACTCTCACCGCGCTGGCGGTCCTGATCATACTCATCCTCATCGTACGAAAGGATGATGATGTGGTCTTTGGCCGTAAAGGCTGGCTCTTCTTCAAGCTCGGCATCCTCTGCCTGCTGTTCGGATTGTTCGTGGGCATCATCAACAGTATCCCTGCCTTCAAGGGGACTCTGTCCAACAGCGGGTTCCCCCTTTCGGTCATTTTTGAAAAAGGCATCGGTTACTTCGGTGCCTTTGTTCTTATCGCCATCGGCCTGAAGCTCCGACTCGACGACCTGCACGAAAGGTACGAGAACAATAAAGCCCTCTCCAAAAAAGAACGCGCCCTCCAGATAACCGAAGAGGGACGACGCCTCATCTATGACAACTCCCCCATGGGCATCATACACGGTCTTATTGGCGGCAGCCTTGTGGAGCACAACCGCACATTTGCCACGATGCTCGCCTATGACTCCCTTGATGATTTCGAACAGACGGCCCAAGGCAAACCGGAAGGTTTCTACTGGAACGACCAGAGCTCCCTGAGACATGTCATCGAACGGCTCAAAAAGGAGCGGGAAGTCAAGGGCATCCGAACCCAGTTCATCCGTAAGGACGGCTCCCTCTTCTGGGCGCTCCTCGATTTCACTGCCCTGGCCGACCGCAACGGCGTCAACTACTACTTCTTCGGCTTTGCCTCAGACATCGACGATCAGTTCTCTGCCATGCACAAGCTCGCCGAGAGCGAACGACGTCTCAAACTCCTCTACGACAACGCCCCTGCCGGCATTGTTCACGGCGGCTTTAACCAGCCTCCTGAATACAACGACGAATTCGCCCGGCTTCTCGGCTACGAATCTGCCGAGGAATTTGCCACTGTCAGTGAGAGTAAGGGAGACCACAGTTTCTTCTGGCACGATCAGATGGACCTTGAGAAGCTCCTCCAACTCATGCAAGGCGAGGCGCGTGTCGCTGGCCTTGAGACCCGCTTCAAGCGCAAGGATGGCACCCCCATCTGGGTCCAGATCGACACCGCGGTTCTGACAGACGCCAAAGGTGAAAAGCAGTATTACTATTGCTTCATCCTCGATATCGACGGGCGCAAGCACGCTGTGGAACGAGTCATAGAAAGCGAACACCGCCTCAAGACGCTCATGAAGGCCATGCCTCTGGGCATCTATCTGGTCAATACCGAATCGTTGTTGATCGAAGAGATCAACCCGGCGGCACTGGAGATGACCGGCTATACCCGGGGAGAACTCATAGGCAACACCAGTTGCGACAAGTTCTGCCTCAAGTCCGAACCCTTCTGCGGCGGACTCGACCCAAAGGATGTCTCGGTACTCTCCGGCGAGGTATCCATTACCCGCAAGGACGGCACCGAGTTCCCGGCCATCAAGACCGTGAGCAAGGTCCATATCCTCGGCGAGGAGTATATGCTTGAGACGTTCATCGACATCTCCGAGCAAAAGCGCCTCGAACAGCTCCGTGAAGATGTGGACCGCATCGTGCGCCACGACCTCAAGTCGCCGGTCATCGGCGTGATCAACGCCTCCACGCTGGCCCTCATGGAAGAGTCCATTCAGGGCGAGGCGAGAGAGATGCTCGAAGCCATTCAGGTACAGGGCAACCGCGTCCTCGACATGATCGGCATGTCCCTCAACATGTACAAGATGGAAGCCGGGACCTATGAGTACCTGCCGGAACCGCTCGACCTCATGGAGCAGATCCGCCTGGTCCTCAGCGATCTGGAAGGGACCCTGCGGATTCTTGGCATCACGGTCTACATGACCATCGACGGTCTGGCCACGAACGCCAAATCCACTTTGCCCACATCCGGCACTCCGATCCTGCTCCAGTCACTGCTCGCCAACCTGCTGTCCAATGCAGCCGAGGCCGCCAGCTTCGGCGACACCATTACCATTGCCATCACCACCAACGGCGACATCACCCTGATCATAGCTAACCCCGGCGCTGTTCCGGAAGAGATTCGCGACACATTTTTCGACAAGTACGTCACTTCAGGCAAGGCCACCGGCACAGGCCTCGGTACATACTCGGCGCGCCTTATCGCCAACACCATCGGCGGCGATATCAACATGCAGACTTCGGACGAAAAGGACATGACGACCATCACTGTCACGTTGCCCACATAACCCTGTAACACCCCTTTTGCTTGACTTCACAGCCCTCCCACCGTAGGCATGGGCGCATATTTTCACCAGGAGGCCGGAATTATCATGATCGAACCCGGACAACTTATTCTTCTCATCAGCCACAAAGGCAAACGCTACCTGCGCAAGCTTGAAGCAGGCGGCGAAGTCCATACCCATGACGGCAAGCTCCTCATGGACGAAGCAGCCGAAGCCGGTTTTGGCCAGTACGTCAACACCCACCTCGGCCGTCCCTATCTCATCCTCAAGCCGACCCTGCATGACCTGATCAAAGGCGTGAAACGCCAGACCCAGATCATGTACCCCAAAGAGATCGGCTATCTCATGATGAAGCTCGGCATCGGCCCCGGCTCCACTGTCATCGAGTCCGGCACCGGCTCCGGTGGTCTGACCACCGCCCTCGCCTGGTTTGTGGGCGACACCGGCAAGGTCATCACCTACGAACGTCGCGCTGACTTCTTCAAGCTCGCAGGCAAGAACCTGGAACGCGTGGGACTCAAGCACCGCGTTGAGCAGGTGAACCAGAACATCGAAGACGGCTTCCTTCACTCCGGTGCAGACGCCCTGTTCCTCGACGTTCGCACCCCGTGGGAATACCTGCACTCCATCCCGAATGCCGTCATTCCCGGCGCCATGTGCGGCTTCCTGCTGCCCACCGTCAATCAGGTCTCAGATCTGCTTCGCGGCCTTGAAGATGGACCGTTCGAAGACCTCGAAGTGCTCGAAATCCTCGTCCGTCGCTGGAAGCCCGTTGCTGACCGACTGCGCCCGGACGATCGCATGGTTGCACACACCGGTTTTCTGGTGTTCGCCCGCTACATGGAGCCGCCCAAGGTGGAACCCAAGCCGGAAGTTGAAGAGACTCCGGTGGAGGTCGAAGCTCCGGCTGAAGAGCCCACGAGTGAGACTGAATCTGAATAAGAAGAAAGGCCCGCATCACTGCGGGCCTTTTTTTTGATCTCTAGCGGTTCGAGAGAGTGCTGTCGATGGGGATGGAAAAGGAGAATAGGCTTCCAGCCTCTTGATTCTGATCACACCAGATCTCCCCATTGTGTCTTCGTATTATCTCTTTGCATATGGACAACCCCAGCCCTGTCCCCTTTGGCTTGTCCGTCAGAACATCTCCCACCTGCTTGAACTTATTGAAAATCTCTTCCCTTTCTTCAAAGGGAACACCCATTCCTGTGTCCTGAATCTGGATGACAATATCCTCATCTTTCCGGAACATGCGACAGGCAACCTGGCCCTCCTGGGTAAATTTCGCGGCATTGGACAGCAGGTTGACACAGACCTGAACCAGCCTGTCAAAGTCTCCGACGATGGCCGGCAGATTCGGTTCGATGCTCTCTTCAAGTGGGAGGCCTTTTTCAAGGAACATATCGCGGGTCGCCTCAATGCCTTTTTCAAGGACATCCTGCAGAAATATCGGCTGAAAATCCCATTCATACTGGCCGGATTCAATTTTCGCGAGATCAAGCACGTTATCGACAAGGCCAGCCAGCCTGTCCCCTTCCTTGATTATTATCCGGGTATTCTTCCAGATGCGTTCAATGTTCTTGGAAACATCTTCGCCGCATTCGATGCACCCGGACATTTCAACACTGTACTTCTGGATCAGTTTGGCGAAGCCATTGATGGAGGTCAGCGGGGTGCGCAACTCATGGGACACCATGGAAAGCAGATCTGACTTCAACCTACTCAACTCTTCAGCCTTCTCCCTTGCTTCCATGAGCTGTCGGGCCTGCTGTCTCTGCTTCAAAATATGCGCGTACAGATTATATACGGCGAACCCCATCCCTATTATCAGAAATATCCATACAGCGAGAATGATCTCGTCCAATTCCCATTCTTCATGCTCTCGGGAAAAGCGCAACAGCAATTCAAACGCATCGAATGATGACAATATGGCAAAGGCAAGGCTTCCCAAAAGGGTTGCAAGGATCAGTTGCAATATCCAAGGCCTGTCTTTCATGTCATGTACTCCACCATTCTCGAGAACAATCCGCTTGAACAGCCCAACCGAAAGGAGAACCTCGATTCGACATCAACACCTGCATATTGGGCCACATATGATAATACCATAGTATCGACAGGACTATCCACAAGAATCGGTTTCAAAATTTCGCTGGACTCCGATCCAACTCCCCCGATCAAGGCTCCTCAGGTGAACGCATATGCTGCAACGCAAATCGAACACACGCCGGCCCGACGAGCTCAAAGAACGCTGTGGTGGTGACGACAATGGTGACGATGGAGTCGAATTCCTGATAACGATGCGCAGCCACCAGCGCCATGCCCAAGGCCACACCGGCCTGAGGCATCATCGCCATCCCCATCCAATTCTCTACCCGCGATCCGGAACCCGCCATCCGGCCGCCGACCTTGGCTCCGAGTATCCGTCCCAAAAATCGCAAAAGGATATAGGCAAGGATGACAGGGCTGGCATGGGGGACGTACTCCAATTGAATGGAAGCTCCGGCAAAGATGAAAAAAAGCACCATGAACGGCCACTCGATGCCCTCAATCGCATGAAAAGGCCGGGCATGATGTTTGGCTGTATTGGCCACGACCACGCCCAACGTCATGGAAGTCAGCAAATGCGAAACTTCAAGCCAAAGGGCAATGCCGCCACAAAGCATAACCATGCCGACAGCTTCGACCAGAGTTGGCTCACCCGGACGCAGGCGGCCTGTGAGAAAGCTCATGGGCAAGCCCAAGGCAATACCGATGGCCACGGCACCGCCAATCTCCCAAAGGGCATCAAGAACAATGGGAACAGCACCGCCTTCGCCGTTCAGGAACTGCACGCCCACAAGCAGGAGGCTGAACATGACCAGTCCCCAGGCATCATCTATCGCCACAATGCGCAACAATATCCGTGAGGGCCGATCCTTGAGCTTCAGCTCGTGAACCACATCCATTGTGGCCGCAGGGTCGGTTGCCGAAGCAATGCCACCGCACAATAGGGCAAAGGGCAATGGCACATCGATCAGCCACAACCCGAAGCTGACCAGCGCCGTGGTCACGATGACGACGCTCAATGAGATTGAGAGAACACTCCGGCCAGTGGTTTTGAAGCCTTCCACCGTAAGCGAGCTACCAAGCAGGAAGCCGACCATGACCAAGATCATGTCGGTGATATACGGGAACCAAACCGCAGAGATTTCAGGAAGAATATCAAGAACCGACGGGCCTATCAAAAAACCGAAGATGATCAGCGCCGACACCCGGGGCAAAAACGTATGCCGCCCGATATAGTCGGTCGCGAGGCCGCCAAGGAACAACAACCCCAGAGTAATCAGTGTCGTGGCTGGTGAAAGCATGGTGCCGCCTTTAGCTCCATCTGCCCTTTCTGCCATGAATCAGTCTCTCAAGACACGACGTCTATCGGACTACTCTATATCATAACAGACCAGCACAGCCGCCGCCAGCCCCATGGAAACGGCAGGGAGAAGGACTATTACCGGGCGCAGGCGCGGATCAGGCGGATGACTTCGTAGGAGTACTTTCCTTCGAGGGCCTCGAAGACAGGCGCGAGGGCGACGATGCCGCGCTGCTTGTAATGGGCGAGAGTATCGCGGATGGACCGGACTTCGGTGTCGGACATGCCGAGCACCTCCCGGTAGTCGATCTCTCGATGCTGCGCCGCCTGCGAGAGATGCCGCCAGATGGAGGCGACTTTGAGATCGCGGGCCTTAGCCACGGCTTCGATGTCGCGGAGATCGCGGAAGAGTTCGAGGGACTTGCGGGCTGTGTCGGAGAGGGATTCGTTGCGCTTTTTCTTGCGCTCCAGCTTGGCGAGACGATCCTCGGGGATGTCGGGGATATTGCCGGGCCTGCCGTGTTCATCCTCATGCTGCTGCAACCGGGTGAGGAAGGCGGAACCGAACCGGTCGAGTTTGACCGCGCCGACGCCGGACATGCAGCCAAAGGATTCGAGATCCTTCGGGCGGTACTGCACGAGCTCCAGCAGCGTCTTGTCCGGGAAGATGGCGTAAGGCGGCACTTCCTGCTCCTCGGCAATGGAAAGGCGCAGTTCGCGCAACTCATCGAAGAGCTTTTCGGCCTCCCAGTTATTGAGCACATCGGAAGCAGCAAGACGCACGGCCTTGGTCTTCTTCTTGGAGCGTCGGGGGAGCACAGGGTCCTGACGCAATCGCACTTCCTGTTCGCCGCGCAATACCGGCCAGGACCGCTCGTTGAGGGTCAGGGCGTTGAAGCGCTCCATGTCCACAGAGCAGAGGCCGTTGGCGAGGAGCTGGCGGTACACGGACTTCCACTGCTCCTGATTGAGCTCGGAGCCGATGCCAAAGGTGGATATCTGATCGTGATTGAAGGAGCGGATACGGTCGGTCTCCTTGCCCACTATCACCTGCGCGAGATAGTTGACGCCGAACCGCTGCTCGGTTCGGAAAATATTGGAGAGCGCCTTCTGGGCAGCCACGGTACCGTCCCAGGTCTCCACCGGCGTAAGACAGTTGTCGCAGTTACCGCACGGCTCAATATGCTCGCCAAAATAGCCGAGCAATGCCTGTCGACGACAGGTGGCTGTCTCGAGAAACGCAAACATGGAGCCGAGCTTGGCCGCCTCGACCCGCTTGCGCTGATCATTGGCCTCGCCCGAATCGATCATGGAGCGCAGAATAGCGATATCCTGCATGCCGAAGCACATCCACGCCGAGGCTGGCAGGCCGTCACGTCCACCACGTCCCGTCTCCTGATGGTAGGCTTCCAGTGATTTGGGCGGTTCCAGATGGCAGACAAAGCGCACGTTGGGCTTATCCACACCCATGCCGAAAGCGACGGTGGCCACCATGACCACGCCCTCTTCACGCATGAACCGGTCCTGATTGTGAAACCGCTCAGAGGCGGACAATCCTGCATGATACGGCAAGGCGGTGATGCCCTGCTTCTGAAGAAATTCGGCGGTCTGTTCGACCTTCTTTCGGCTGATGCGGTAGACAATGCCTGCGTCACCCGGATGGTTGTCCTGAATGAACCGAAGCAGCATCTTCTGGCCGTTGTTCTTGGGCAGCACCGTGTAAGTAATGTTGGGCCGATCAAATCCGGTGGCAAACACCTGCGCCTGTTCCAGATGCAGGTTGTTGACGATATCCCGCTGGGTCGGCTTGTCCGCCGTGGCCGTCAGGGCCAGTCGCGGCACCTGCGGGAACCGCTCCTTGAGCACGGATAGCTGCATGTATTCCGGCCGGAAGTCGTGGCCCCATTGCGATACGCAATGCGCCTCGTCAATGGCGAACAAACACGGGTGGCATCGCGCCAGAAAATCGAGAAAGCCCGGTTTGAATAGCCGCTCCGGGGCGATATACAGGATATCCAGCTGCCCCGTTTCCAGCCGTTGCTGAACGTCCCACGCCTCATGCTGATCCAGTGACGAGTTCAGGCAGGCCGCGCGAACGCCCATCTGGGTCAGCCCCTGCACCTGATCCTGCATCAGCGCGATCAGCGGAGAGATGCAGATACCCACGCCCGGGCGCAATATGGAAGGGATTTGATAGCACAGGGATTTGCCGCCACCCGTAGGCATCAGCACCAAAGAATCTCCGCCTTGAACAGCGTTGTCGATGATCGATTCCTGCAAGCCGATAAAGTTGTCGAAACCAAAGACCGACTGCAATATTTCACGGGGCGAAGACATAGGCGCGTAGCCTAGGTCAAAGCAGGAAGGAAGGCAATGTCTGCCTACCGGCAGTCGCCTCGCCGGCGGGGCAGCTTGCCAGCTGGGCCCAAAGGCCGAGGGCCTTTGGAATCCCATAGGCGATAAAAGTCGGCGGCATCTCTGAACGAACTTACGCTTCGCTTGTTCTTTTCAGGGATGCCGCCGACTTTTATCGCGGGGTGATTAACAGCACTACCTATCGCGCTAGCGCAACTACCATCTCACCAGACAACGACCAACACCAGCCCTTGAGCATGAGCCATAGAAACTGACCAAATCGAATGCCGTCGAAGACAGCACACATCTCCACAGCGACAAGTCGCGTAGAACATCCCAAGGCATTCTATTTGGATCAGATTCTCGGCGAGAACTCACGAGGCGGAGAGCACGCAAAAGCCGCGCTTTTTTCGTCTATTTTTTGGGGCGGCTCAGCCAAAAAATGGACCGCCCGCCGCGAAGGCGGCCCCCCGGCAGGGATCTAATAAATAAAAAAGAGGCCGCAGGCCGACATCCTCTCCTGCTTTCAAACTTCCCAAATAAAAAAGCCGCCCCAAAAGGGCGGCCTTCCTAAATTCTCTTAACCAACAAGAACCCTAATGATCCTTCCCCTCCGGCTCCAACCAATCCGCCAGCTTCGTAATCCCGACCATCTCGAAAACAGTCCTGAAGTTGGTGGAAAGTCCGGAAAGAACAACGCGAACACCAGCATCACGATTAAACTGAAGCATGTTCATCAATCCAGTGATGCCTGCGCCATTGATGGAGGCATTCTCCTCGAAATCGATGAGGATCGCGGACTTGTTCATAGCCTTGGCGGTCTCAAACGCTTCGGTGAGGTGCGGCATGGTATTGGCGGTCACATTGCCGCGCACGCCGATCATGGCGGACTCGGGGAGCTCCTCAACCGTCACCTGACTGCCCTCGGTCTTGGCAATGGCGAGACGCTCGGCCGCACGACTCAACGCCTGCTCAAGGGCCTCGCGCTGCACAGGCTTGTTGATGAAGTCCGTGGCGTCGAGATTGAGAGCCTGAATGGCGAGGTCCATATCGCCGTGTCCGGTGATGACAATGACCTCGGCGTGGGAATCCACCTTCTTGATCTCCTTGAGCACCTCAATGCCGTCCATGATGGGCATCTTGATGTCTGTGAGCACCACAGAGGGCCGTTTCTCCTTGAAGATATCGAGTCCCATCTGACCATTCTCAGCGGTTATCACCTCGTAGCCGTAGGCGGTAAGCAGCAATGAGAACATCTTGAGCGTGGGTTGCTCGTCATCGATAACCAGAATGATTTCCTTGTCCGTCATATGGTGGAACCTCCTCGCGCGCCCGATGCAGGGAATTGCATCCGGAACACGGTCCCTTTTTCTTTTTCGCTGTTGATGCGGATGTCTCCGCCGTAATCTTTTACGATACCGTACGTGATGGCAAGTCCCAGTCCCATCCCGTGACCTGCTTCCTTGGTGGTGTAGAACGGCTCAAAGACCTTATGCTGGTCTTCCTTGTCGATACCGCAACCAGTATCCTCCACCTCGACAAAGGCCAGACCTTCATCAGAACCGCTGCGGATGATGATGCGGCGGTCGGCATTGGAGTCGGTCGGACACGAGCAGTCGTCGATAGCATCGCGAGCGTTGGCCACCAAGTTAAAAATGACTTGTTGTATTCTGTTGGAGTGCGCTGTGACTGTGGGCAAATCATCGGCCAGTTTCAACTCGAAACGGATGTTATCCAGCTCGAACTGGCGACGCAAAATGGAGAGCACCGCACGAACCGGCTGATTCAGATCCACCTGCTCTTCGATGAGGTCGGACTTGCGACCAAACGAACGGAGCGTGTTGATAATCTCGGCGGCGCGGTCCACCTGCGTGGAGATTTCGCTGACCACCTCAAGGAATTGCTCCTTGGGCACTTCCATTCCACCCTCACGCATCATGCCCAGGTATTCGCTACCCATCTTGATGGCGTTAAGGGGCTGGTTGATCTCGTGGGCAACACCGGCCGACATCTCACCGAGCGACTTCATCTTACCAGCCTGAATAAGCTGGGCATCCTTCTCCATGAGCTCGGTAATGTCGGTCACAGCGATGATGATGGAGTGACGTCCCCGGTAGGAGATGGGACAGGCGTGCATGTTCACAAAGAACGGCTCATATCCGTTGCGGTAATGAAGCAGTTTGGGGAAATAGACGCAGCCCCCGCCGCCCTCATTGAAGTAGCGCATACAGTCGCTGTTGTGATCCGGCCCCAAGGAGATGAAATCCATGCCGATAAGCTCATCCTTGGAATAGCCGTACAACTCCACGGTACGCGGATTGGCGTCGCTGATCTGGGACGTCTCGCAATCCACAACAAAGATCGGATCCGGCCCGGAATCGAACAGGGAGCGGTACTTTTCTTCGGATTCGCGCAGGCGGCGGCGATACAGCTTGATGGACCAGACCATGTTGCGGAACGAGTCACTCAGCTGGACCACTTCGTCCCCTTCATGCTTGCGGTAAAAGGCACAGCTGGCGCACTTGCGGTGCACCTCTGCCGGGTCCTTGCCTGCGGTCTCGTCAAAGTGCCAGCATGGCAGATCCGTGTTGGTAAAGGCGGGACAATTGGCCGTATCCCAATTCTCGTCAGCCAACTTGAGGGGGATATCAAAGTTGCCGCGGCTGATCTCATCGGAGAGGCGCGTCAGGTCCACAATGGGCTTGGTGATGTACCGCGTCAGCCATGACGAGAAGAAAATCGTGATGAGCACCACCAGCGAGATGAAGCCGAGGAATGCCACGCGGAGCTTGCCCACAAGGGAGTCGATGTGAATCTTGTCCAACCCCACATGCACTGTACCAATCCGGTACAGTCCCTCGTTAATGGGCGCAGAGATGTCGTAAATATCCTGACCATTTACCGTTATCAGCTGCACGGCATCGCCATCGCTATCGGTGATCTCGTCCGAAAGAAGCACTTCGGGGAGCTTTCGGGTCAGCGTATGGGCCAGCAACTCCCCTTCGGAGTTTTCGATAAATATGTAGGACACCAGATAGCGCCGCTGATGCAGCTTGGCCTCATCAAAAATGAGAGTCAGCAGCTTGGGGATGTCGTTATCCAAAATGTACGAACCGCCGCGCTCGGCCACGGAATGAGCAATGGCCTTACCGCGCATTTCCAGTTCGTGCGTCAGCGAACTCACCAGAATATAACGGGAAATCAATGCCACAGCCACACTGATAAACAGAACGGCCGCCAGCATGGAGAGGAGCAGTTTCTCTCGCAATCCCGAGTAGGTGTACCAATGTATGAATTCTTCGCGAAGGCTCATTAGTGGCTCCCCCGCATCTTCTCAAGGGTCTTCCAATCGGTGAAGGGCACAAACCGCCCCTTCTGCAACCGGGTAAAGTAGACCTGATCCAAGCCCTGACGATCATGCTTGCCATAGGTGATGAACATGCCCGGGCCGAGCTTGTAGTTGCGGATTGACTCAATGGCGTCCACCAGTCGCTCTCGCGTCAACTTGCGTCCGGCCTTCTTCAGTCCTTCCACGAGGATGCGTGCATTCAGGAAGCCTTCCAAGCCGACAAAGCTGGGGCTTTCGCCCGGGAAATATTTATTCATCAACTGCACGTATTGCGAGGCGGCGCTGTCGGTGCCGTCATCCACAGGCGGCGGAACCACCTGCGACATGAGCACCGTGGCGTTGCCACCACCAACGCGTCGGGCCAACTCTTCTGCTCCGACAAAGGAGACGTTGTAAAAAATCGGGTTGTAGTCTTCATCACGGGCAAGGTTGATAAAACGGGCACACGCGCCGTACGTGCCAATCATGACCACGGCTTCCGCACCGGATTTGCTTATTTTTTCAACCGCTTCGGTGATATCCAACGTGCCGCGAATGTAAGACCCACGCGCCACTGGCTCGAGGCCATACTCCTTGAGCGCCAGCTCGGTACCGATGAGACCGTCAAAGCCGTAGGCGTCGTACTGGTAGAAGACCGCGATCTTGCGGATACCGAGTTCGGTGATCATGTTGGTCACAGCCGTGTGGGTTTCCTGATAATAGGAGGCGCGGATGTTGACCACGTACCGGTTGGGAGGTTCTCGCAGCCGATTGGCCCCGGTGAACATGCCGATAAGGGGGACATGTGCCTCTTCCAGCAGGGGGAGCACCTTCACCGTGGTGGGGGTTCCCACGTAGCTGAACAGAGCCAGCACGTCGTTATCTATGATGAATTTTTGCGTATTGGCGAGGCAACGCGGCGGATCATAAGAATCATCCACGGCCTTGATCCTGATCTTTCGGCCATGCACACCGCCATGGTCATTAATATAACGAAGGTAGGCCTCAGCCCCTTGAAGGGTCTGGGTGCCGAGGTACCCGGCGTGGCCGGTCAGGGCCAGCGAAGAGCCAAGCACAATGGAATCGTTGGTGACACCGGGAGTGCCCGAACGAGAACCACTGCCCTCGTCTGCCGGGCCACAGGCCACCAGCACCATGGTCAGAGCAAGAAGTAAGTTAAAGGCCCATGCGGGTCGTTTCACTGGAAGAGCTCCGTCGAGTTGCATTATCCGTCAATGGAAAATTCCAACCTCTGATTACTGTCATGGACGCAAAAAAACAAGGGTCTGCCATTTGCTTACGGTTCCGACCCACACTACCACCACATTTTTTTATACAAACGACCGGGTTTACGCCCGACAACACTAGCCAAAACCGGTCGTTATCGTTATGTGAGAACTGAAGGACCACGAATTCAACCCGCCTGATGCGGGATATCACCAGGAGGATGTTCTTATGTTAGTTGCGAATTGGATGACCAAGGATGTCATCACCCTCACCCCGGATCGCTCCATGATGAAGGCTTCCAAGCTGATGAAGGACAAGATCGTCAGCTGCCTGCCCATCGTCGACGAAGAAGGAAAGATCGTCGGCATCGTTTCGGATCGTGACATCAAGGACGCCTCGCCGTCCAAGGCCACGACACTGGATATGCACGAGCTCTACTACCTGCTGTCCGAGATCAAGATTCAGGACATCATGACCAAGAAGGTCGTCACCATCCGCTCTGACGAAACCGTTGAAAAGGCGGCAGTTCTGATGCTGGAAGGCCACTTTGGCAGCCTGCCGGTCGTCGATGAGAACAACGTGGTTGTCGGCATCATCACCGACACCGACGTCTTCAAGGTGCTCGTCGAAATCTCCGGTATTTATGAGGGCGGCACCCAGGTCTGCCTGCAGATTTCCACCGAGGCAGGTTCTCTGTCCCCGGTTCTGGATATGCTCAAGGAACACGGTGCGCGTATCATGTCCATCATGACCCGCAACGTCTCTCTGACCGAAGGAATGAAGGACGTATACATCCGCATCCGTGACATGGAGAAGCCGGAACTCAATCGCCTCAAGGCGGCAATGGAAGATGCATTCCAGGTCCAGTTCTGGGCCGTGGATCCTGTCCATCGCGTCATCTAGAAAACAAAAGCCAAAGGGGCCGGGGAAACCCGGCCCCTTTTTTTATGCTCAACCACACAGGAAACTAGGGGCATTACGCACCATCCCATAAGAAATGTTTACCGATAGGTTGCCGAAACAGTAATTCCATGTAATAAATGGATTAGGAACTGACTGACTTTACCTTATTCACTCCTTGGAAGAGGCCTCCCCGGCATGGAGGCTTCTTCTCTTTTTGGGCCACAAGACATGCGGATTGCCCCCTTAAGCTCTTTACGGTTTCTGCCGAAAAGAGAGATGCCCGCCTTGGGCAAAGGAGAAGGTATGGGAAGCGTTGTGGCGCTGGAGTCATTCCGGCAAAGCCAGCAAGAGAAAGATATCGGCAGTTCAAGACCGCCGCGTCCGGAAATCTCCGGAGGCGAGATATGGGGTCGCGACTACCGCGAAGTCGAAGCCATCGTGTTCGGCATTCTCAAGGTGCGCGCCATCCTCGCCCATCACATGGGCACTCACGACCATGTCTTTGACCACCTTTGCATCGAAACGCTGGAGGCGGCATACGCCATCCACGATTTGGGCCCTGCCAACCTGAGACTCGCCATCAAGCCGCTCAAGGAATGGATTCTCGACGAGATCACTGATGAGAACAAGCGTGATCTTTCATGGTCACTGGTCATATTGGACCTCATCGAGAAGTCGCCCACCAAGTAAGCCCGGATTTCCTCCCACCTCTCGACCGTTCACCGGTCCTTTTTCGCCCTTCCCCGAATAGGGGGTTGTCCTTGCGTGCAAATGCCGTATGGATGGATCATGGACGCCACCCCCACTGGCCCTGGCCCCCATATTCTGCTGTCAGCAGGCTGCCTGTTTCACCTGCCGCTCAAGCTCATTGCGCGCATCGGGAGGGAGGCTGGCTTTGTGGGCATGGAGCTGATCATGAATTCGCCGGACCTGACACCGGATTCGGGTCTGGAAAAGATCAGCGAAACCCTGCCCATACGCAGCATCCATGCCCCCTTCCGCAACTGGGCCGCATGGGGCGGCCACCTCGCGTCATGGAAGGCCACCGCCCAACTGGCCAACTCACTGTCGCACACCGACCACATCACCATGCACCCACCCGGGTCGCGGCTGGCCAACATGATCCAGAACCGCTGGTTCGAGAAAGCCTGCGACCTGCCCCTGCTCCTCGATGCCGTGGGCCGCATCCAATTTTCCCTTGAAAATATGCCGTGGGCAGAACGGTCGCCATTTTCCAAGGACCCGCTGGATCGGCTCATGGGCCAGTGCCGCGACAAGAACGTGGGCCTCACCTTTGATGTCTGCCACATGGGCGTTTCCGGCCGTAACGTCATGGATGCCATTGCAAAGGTACCTCTCGACTTGCTCTACAACGTCCACTTCTCCGACGCCGTGGGCTTCACCGAGCACCTCACGCCGGGGGCCGGGAACCTACCCCTCGATGACTTCCTGCACCACCTTGGCAAGATCGGCTACACCCGGTACATAACCTTGGAACTGGAACCCTCAGCCTTTCCCGATGACATGGACGGCACCATCGAACTGCTCATATCCATCCGGGAGGCCATGCAGCATCAACTTTCCCAAGGTCAGGAAGCCGCACCGCCATGCCCCACAACTACCTCGAACAAGTCCGCCAACCCGAACAATCCGTAAATCCCCTGTTCCGCCATCTCGGCATAGAAGTCGTGGAACTTGACGCTGACCGCGCTGTCCTGCGCCTGCCGGTCAAACCGGAGCTCATTCAGGGAGCCGGAAATGCGGCGGGCGGCGTCCTTGCAACCCTGCTCGACGAAACCATGGCCCACGCAGTGCTTTCCGGAAATCAGCCCGGCCAACTCACCTCCACCGTGGACATGAACGTCTCGTTCCTGCGCCCAGTCAAATCCGGTGACACCTTGCTTTGCGAGGCCACCGTCACCAAGCGCGGGTCCAGAATCCTCTTCACCGAGGCCACCGCCACCACAAAAAATGTCGCCGTTGCCAAGGCAACAGCGACATTCATAATGCTATAGATTTCGGACGACCCTACTGGATCTTTTGCAGCTCCTTGATGAGCAGCCCGAGATCCGGCCGGGTGTTGATGTCATGGACATCGATGTACCGGATCACGCCCTTCTTATCGATGATGAACAGGGCGCGCTCGGCCATGCCGTCGGAGCGAAGGACACCGAAGCTGTCAGCCACCTTGCCGTGGGGCCAGAAGTCGGACAGCACCGGGAAAGTGATGGTGTTCATGGCTTCGGACCAGGCATACTGGGTGGGGATGTTATCCACCGAGATTCCCAGAAGGACCGCATCATATTCGTGGAACATCTCCTGAGCGATGTTGTAACCGGGCCACTGATCCGAGCAGATCGGCGTCCAGGCCGCAGGCACGAAGGAAATAACCACGTTATTCTTGCCGCGGTAGTCGGCCAGACGAATCTTCTTGCCCTTGATGGACGGGAGCTCGAAGTCCGGAGCCTGCTCGCCGACAGCCACCTTCAACTTACTGTCGCGCGGTTTCATCTTGCCGTTATTGTAGGTCACATGATGCTCGGCCAACGCAGGCAGCGCGACCAGCAGTGACAATATGAATACAGATATGGCGAGTCGCATGGCGACCTCCTATTGCAGATTGGTATTGGCCTTGAGGGTCTCCATCAATGCATCCTTGTCTTTGAGTTCACCCTCACTCATGAACAGAATCTCCAGAGTGTCGAGCTTCACAATATAGAATGCAGGGGTACCAACCTCTTTCAAAGCCTTGTGAACGGAATAATCTTCATCCTGAAAGAGCGGGAACTCCACCTCATACTTCTTGCGGTAGAATTCCACCTCAAAGGGGGTATTGCCCATCGCCAGTCCGACGAACTTGACCGTGGACTTGGGATCAACGGATGCCATGGCGGCGTACATTTCATTCACCTCTGCGGCGTCACGCTGACAGATCGGACAGTACATGCTGTAGGCTTCAACAAAGAGATAATCGCCCTTGATCTCAGACACATTGAAGCTGTCAGCAGTCACGCCCAGATACGCCTTTTGAGCGTCAGACAGCTTTCCAGAAAGCTTCATGTCAGGGAAGGTGTCTCCAGCAACGGCAGCAGTGGCAAACATCATCAGCGCCAGTGCGAACAACATGGGGGCAAACCGTTTCATATCTCTCTCCTTAAACGCCTCATCCGATCGATGGGCTGGTTAATCATATGTAAGAATAATTACCATGCCAGAGGATTTGGCAAGGGCAAGTGAAAAATCATCATTGACCCGATTTTGCACCGTTGAGGGAAATACCCTCAGAAATGGCTATTTGACGCGCTTGACCGTGGCCCCGGCTTCCTTGTCGGGACGAAGTTCAAAGATACGGTCGGCGGCCCCGGCAAAGAGGTCCAGCGGATGATGGCTGATGACGAGAAGCTGCAACTCCAGTCGCTGTGCGATCTCGTTAATGAGTTTCATGAACTTGGGGATAAGGGCGGGTTTGAGCCAGCAGTCCTGCTCATCAAGCACCAGGAACGGACGGTGACGTTCGTCCGGAAGCTGTGAGAGGGCTATGAGCCGCAGGCCCACGGACAGGATATTACAGACCGAGCCACCCTGCCCTGTCATAATATCCTCAATTTCCTCTTCATTCCCCTGATTCTGAATCTGGAAATGAATCTGGAGACGGTTATTCTTCACCTCGCGCTCGGTGGTGACCACCCTGTCCTGCCCGAGGATTTCCCGCACGGCATGGGTGAGGTTCAACTCCACCTCATCGAGGATCTGACCGAACAGCGCCTTGGACAATTCTTCCAATCGATCCCGCGCCTTGGGCGCAAGCACAAGGAAGTCTCGCTCGGAGGCCAAGACCGCACGCACACGTTCGTGCTCGACGTGAAGTCCCTCGGCCAACGCGGAAAGGCGGTCAAGGCGACGCTCAATGGCACGCAGCTCAGACATTCCAGCGGAGGTGTCCACTAGCGGTCTCCGTCCACATTGTTTTCCACGGCGGCGAGGTCGGCCTGAATTTTCTGAATGTGTTCGCGGTACTCGGACACAACACGCTCATTTTCCTGCCGTTTTTGTTCAAGAAGTGCTTGAAGCTCTTCAGGATCACTGGTGCCATACTCGGCCTGTGCCTGTGTCTTGAGGGCTTCCAGACGGGAAGACAGGTCGGTCACCTGCTGCTCGGTACGCACTTTCTGGTCGCGGAGCTGTTCATACTGACGGCGAAGGCCGTTAAGCTCCTGCTCCAACTGGGCATCCTGATTTGTCCCGTTTCCGTTGGGGTTATTGATCACCTTGAATGACCTCCTCATAAAGTTCCCAGATCAACTCGCCTTCGGGCGTTGTCCGGGTCACGTTGTCTGTCAAAAATTGCTTCAGGCCCATGCCTTCCTGAGTGCGCTGCCACGCAAGTCTCTCCAATCCTTTAACATAATCGGACTCATCCTCTTCCTGCTCCATCTCCGGCGGGAATTCCTGATTCGGGAAGACCTCGTAAAACGGCTCGAAGGGAACCACCCATTTCTCCAGATCTTCACACCCCGGCGTCCAGATGGCGGCGGCCGGTTCGCGCTCCTGAGAGCGTCGGGAGAAGGTAATACGGGTGATGTTGCCTGGGTTGGCCCAGGTGGTTTGTCCTTTAGTGATAGTCGGTTGCGGACGGTGGATATGGCCATTGATGAGCCAGTCGATGCCGGGCAACTCCTTGATGGAGTAGGCACGGTCAATAAATTCGGGGAATTGGATATTGTGGTGGGAGAGCCAAACCACGGTCTCGGGATCGTCATCTTCGTGTTCATACCCCTTGGGGAGGGGAGTTCCATCCGGGCTGGCGCACACCAAGACCTGCTCATCACCCGTGTCGAGCACGAATTGGGGGCCGTCTTCCTTCATGAGACGTAGCACTCCGGCCGCCTCCAATACCGCAATGGTCACATCCTCGGTGAATCGGGACTGGTATTTGTCATGGTTTCCCACAACGGCCCACACCCGGTCCTGCCCCGTTCTGGCCCCGAAAACACGGATCAAATCCACAAGCATCTTGTTGGAGTTGTCTCTGGGCCAGTGAAACAGGTCACCCAGTATGACAACAGGCATGCCAAGGTCCGCTGCACGGTCCAAACACGCCTCAAGCTTGGTCATGATCTGATCGAGATAACCATCAAGCCGCTGTCCCGGGGGAACATCGGCCAAATGGGGATCTGCGACAAGGAAGAGACCCTTGCCTTGTATGACATCAAGCGTCATGGCGATGCCTCCGATCAAGGAAATCCTCTGCATTCATGTCCGCACCGCATGTGGGGCAGTATCCGAGGGCATTCACCCTGTCTGAAATAGCGTTCTTCAACTGGTCGAGCTGATTCTCCAACCCTCTGAGGTTGCCCTCTGCCACCTGCTGTTGGGAGATGACTGTGTGGATCTCGCCGAGCAGGGCTTGCAGATGACCCGGAGGGGTGATTTCAGGCGGCTCCACAACATTCTGCAAAGCGTCTTCCCACCGAGCACCACGCTTGCCACGGTAGGTCAAGGTGACTATTTCATCAATAAGGGCAGAAAGATGAGCTGTATTTTCCGGCACAGGAGGTTCAACCAAATCAGCCGTAACAGCCTGGCGTTTTCGAGTGCTATCAAGCCCTCGTTCCAAGGCTTGGAGTTGCCCGCAGACAGTTGCAAGTCGGACGGCATCGTACGTCTTCGGAGCTTCCGTCAGATCAGCCAACTTTCCGGCAGCAATTTCTACTCGCTGCTTTGTCTTTTCGACTTGATTCAGCTGTGTGATCATGTGGCATAACCCGCTGATATCCTGTAACTGAGGTGCTGGCGTGATCGCCTTGAGCACGCTTGCAGATGCCTGTCGAATTGTCAGATTATCAGTCAGATTTTTCTCACTGGAAATGACATTTTCCAGCTTTGGAATTTCGTTTTGCAGTCGAATTGCTGCCGACTCCAGTTCTTGAGCCGTTTCTACCTCAACTCCAATGTTCGGCAAGGGCGAAAAACGGTCCATTTCGCCTTCAATTTCGGCCAAACGTGCTTCCAACTCCCGCTCGCGCCGTTTGGCGTCCTGAGTTCGACGCTTGAGCGTGTTCTGCATGGCGAGCAGGTGGGCCGACTCGGTGGAGGCAGCAAAAAATGCAGCGGCATTGGAGCCGGGTTGGTTGAGCAGGAAGACAGGTTCGCGCTGATTACCCACATGGACGTCGACCTCGCCGCCGGTCTCCAGCTCAACAAGATCGAGCCGCATGACCTTGAGCACATCTTCGGGAGGCTTGCGCCCGAACTTCCAGTACTCCTCAGGCTCCTCGGCACCGGGATGCCACAGCTCGTATCCGGATGACCGCTTCTTGCGCACCCAGACCACACGAGTGCCGTTTTCCACCTCCAACGTCACGCGAGCCTCTTTGGCGCCGTGGCGAATGTAGTGCTTGGGCACCGGGTTGGTGGCCACACAACGAAGCCCCTCAACAATGGCGGATTTACCCGTATTGTTGGGTCCGGTCAGGGCGTTCACACCGGGGCCGAGTTCCAGCTCGGTGTGCTCGTGTGCCATGAAATTTTCAAGGACGATCTTGGTAATCATTGCCTTACCGATATTACTATATCAACTTGATTTATTATATATTATTTACAATTGACGAAAAGTTTCCGATCAGCAGAGCACAGTCCGTATTACAGATAGCGATGGCGGTCCATCCATTCTACGAACCACGCCTCGACACCCCTGTCAGCCATGGCCTCATTGTTTGCTTTCCAACGAGCCGCCAACGCGTCTGGCATACCGTGTTCTTCGCACGGGAACTGGTCACACTGGAAGCAGAAATCCACCCCGTGTTCCTTGGCACATTTCGGCACTCGGCAAGCTTTGAACAGACATCCCTTTTCCCGACAGCCCGAGCATGATCCCCCTGCCATAAAATCGAGCAGCTCTTTGAAGGAACCGTAGTTGGCAAACACCGGGTTCATCCCTTCGAACCGTTTCGCGTAAGCCCCAAATTTGTCGCCCAGCTCAGATGTCAGCGTCTGGGCCGCCACCTGTATCGGGCCGCCGTCATAGGCCAGACATTTACCACACGAGAGGCCGCACGGCGCGATCTGCGATTTCAGCATCTCCGCCATCTCCGGGAGATAGCCCTCCCCTCGTAACAGCTCCAGCGCAGTATCTATCGCAAACACAGCGTATTGAATGCATTTTCGGATAAGCCGCTTCTCAGCGAACCGCTCCTGCCCCTCTGGGGTGGAAAAGTCGCAACCGGTCAGTGCGAGGCAATTAATGGAGCCACACTTCTCATTAAACCGCTCCAAAAAATCCTGCACCAAGGCGTAGGCTGGTTCATAGTCGCCCCCCGGCTCTGTCCGTCCGGCATAGAGACCGATGCCCATTATTGCGCCAGAAACAGCACCACATTGCCCATTGGTGCGGGCAGCCCCGCTACAGAACCCGGTGGCCATCCCGACAAGCTGCTTGGGATCTCTACCGCCTGCTTCAGCCATGACGGCAAGGACGGTTTCAGCACAGAACAACTGCCCGTTTCCAAACAGATCGGTCACTCTTTTTTTTACGTAATCACTCATGATTATCCCTTCGGAAACTTATCGATTGCATCTGAGGTACGGACAAAATTCAATAGCCTCTTCCGTCACTCTGGTATCTTGCCCTTCCCCTTCGTGAAGGAATAGCGGCGGCTCAACCTGGAGGCCCGGGCCACCTGCTTTGACCGTCTCCATGAGCACCATTCTGGCGGTCTCGCCGGGACGGCCATACACCATCCGCATACGCTTGGGCTCCAACTTGGCCGCAGCCAATCCGGCCATGATTTCAGGCAGCCGCTCGGGCAGGTGAACGAAGGCAAACTTGCCTCGGGTTTTGAGAGCAATGGCAGCGCAACGAGCAAAGGCGGCGAAGTTGGCGCGGTTCTCAAACCGAGCTGTCTTACGCTCCTCTCCCTGACTCACACGCCCTCTACCAAGCTCCCGATAGGGGGGATTGGAGACCACGAAATCTACCACTTTTTCGGGCCGCCACGCAGTCACGTCACCCTGCTCTACAGAGAACTTATCGATAAGGTGCAGATTGACTCCATTTTCCTCGGCAGCCTCTGCAGCATCTTGATCAATCTCGACGCCCGTTATCTTCAAATCTGGCTGACGAAGGAGCATTGCGATGCCGACAACGCCACAACCGCAACCGAGATCGATGCCCACATGTTGACGCCCCGGAGAGGCAAAACAGGCAAGCAGCAATGAGTCGAGTGAAAAGCGGTACCCACCCTCGGGCTGGACCATTCCGCGCGGGAAATAATCACGCCGTTCGAGTATCGCTTCGGTATCAATGGCAGCCACAACTACGCCTCCTGCCCACGACGCTTGCGGCGGATGCGAGAACGAATCAAATCGGCAAACATACGCGCCTCGTCCATACGAAGCACATAGGCCGCGCCGATATACAGGACCACCAAAACGGGGATGGCTGCCAGCCACCATGGGTCATGGGAAGCGGCAACGTATGCACCAAACCCGACGCCCACGCTGAGGAGCGTTGTTTTCACTGCCGAAGAAAGGGGAACCAGCACGGAACCGCGCTTACGAGCCAGCAACACATGGAGGAGCACAAAATTCAGACAGGAGGAGATACTCACAGCCAAAGCGAGACCGACATGGGCCATGAACTGCATCAACCAGATACCGAAGCCGATGTTAGCGACGAGGCACACCACCGCGATCTTGACCGGCGTTTTGGTGTCCTCCAGCGCATAGAACCCAGCTACCAGAGGACGGGCCAGAGCGATGAATGGCAGCCCGATGGAATAGGCCACCAAAGCGCGGGAGGTGGCATCCACGGCCTCTGCGGTAAAGGCTCCGCGCTCGAATAACAGCGAAATGACCGGGTTAGCCAGCCCTATCAAGCCGGCAGCGGCCGGAAGCGCGATGAACAGGGTCAGCCCAAGCGCCACAGACAGCGCGCCGTCGAACTCTTCCATCTCCCCTTTCGCAGCCAGCCTGGCCAGACTCGGTAAGGCTGCGGTAGATACGGCGATGCCGAATACTCCGAGAGGGAATTGCACCAACCTGTCGGCATAATAGAGATAAGAGACCGAACCCACCGGAAGGTAGGAGGCCAGCAAGGTGCCGAGCAGGATGTTGATCTGGTAGACCGCAGCGCCAAACACAGTGGGCAACATGAGCAGCCCCATACGGGCCACGCCCTTGTTCTTCCACGACCACGGTCCGCGCCATCGGAACCCAGTGGAATGCAGGAAAGGCTGCTGCAAAAGGAATTGCCCAACACCGCCGATAACCACGCCATATGCCATGGAATATGCCACATTAAGTCCGAAGAAATGACCTATCAAGGCTGAGCCGATCAATGCGACATTGAGCACAACAGGAGCAAGCGCGGGGGCCAGAAAGTGATTCCGCGAATTGAGGATGCCCATACACAGGGCCACGCCACAAATAAAAATAACATAAGGGAAGCAAATTCGAATAAGGTCAACCGTAGCCTCAAACTGCTCGAGATTCTTGGTAAAACCCGGCGCTATCCCCATAGTAAGCGGACCAGCCAGCACTTCTGCCAGCACGGTGATGCCGCAGAGCACCACGGCGAGCCAGATCATAGCAGAACGAGCCATCGCCTGCGCAGCCTCTTCGCCTTCTTCTTCCCTAACGCGCGAATATACCGGGATAAACGCCATGGTCAGCGACCCTTCACCAAAGAGCCGCCTCAGCAGATTCGGGATACGAAACGCCACAAAAAAGGCGTCAGCAAAGAGTCCTGCGCCCAGGGCAAAGGCTACGATGACATCTCTAAGAAACCCCAACACCCTTGAAATCAGGGTTGCGCCTGCTACAACAGCAGCGTTCTTTGCTATGGTTTTACCGTGTGTACTCACTTGAAGTCCTGTATTCTGGCCACTTCATCAACCTACTGATTTTATTGACGCCCATTTTTCTAGAAAAGTGTTAGACTTTTTCTATATGCTGATTTTGTTATTTTAATTTTACGAACACACTATGAACATTTTTTCCACAGCATTTCTATGTATGAACACACAATTCACAAATTAAGCTCCTGTTATACATCCAATTACGATCATATTTCTCTCGTATATCACAGGAGCTGCAGTGTCCTACCCATTTTGCAGCACAAATCGCCATGGGGCTACCGCCATTTACGACTTGTTTTCGAACCGAATCTACAACTATCTTTAAAAGACAATTGCAGTTAACGCTTTTGCTGGCATTTCGGACAAAACGTGGAGGTCCTCCCTGCCACTTTTACCGCTTGAAGAGTCCCCTTACAGATGCGACACTCTTCGCCTTTCCTTCCGTAAACATTGAAATTATTTTGAAAAGCCCCAGCGTCACCGGAGGCGTTCACATAATCCCTGATGGAGCTGCCGTTCTCGGCAATCGCCTGCTTCAGTACAGCCTGGATCTCGGTAAACAGCTTGATCGCCTTGGACCTGCTGATACGATGGGCCTTTGTCTCCGGATGGATTCCGGCTCGAAAGAGCGCTTCGTCCGCGTAAATATTACCTATTCCCACGACAACAGCCTGATTGAGGAGCACACCCTTGATGGCGGACTTGCGATCCTTGAGCCGATCCGCCAGCACCTCGGGCGTAGTCTCAAGCGGCTCCGGCCCACATTTGCACAGAAACTCCCATTTCTCCAACTCTCCCGGAGTGAAGGAGCGGACATAACCGAACTTGCGCATGTCGGCAAAGGAAAGCAGGGAGCCATCATCCAGCGACATGAAGAGTCGGTCGTGCTTATCCGGCTCGCGCATGGGGCCATGCACCACACGCCCAGTCATTTTCAGATGAAATCCCAGTGACATGCCGTCAGTCATCTCAATGAGCAGCACCTTGGCCCGTCGGTAGACACGCTTCACAGTGCTGCCCGGCAGTTTGGGCAACAGGGTATCGGCAGGCTCGCTCAACCGAGTCAGATCGGCATACGGCACGGCTTCCACGGTTCGCCCTTCCAAGGTCGAGTGCAGACCTCGGGCGATGACTTCCACTTCAGGCAATTCAGGCATGGCTCTAACTACCTGAAAATGGACAGACTGAAAAGAACTCCGCCTCCCCTCCCAACATTCCGTTGTCATGCATCTATAATTGTTCCTTTTGCCATGAGGACTTATTTTCAAATCTGGTGAAATGGATTCACGGCGACCAGCATTATTCTCAAATCATGCGCGCCTTCGACATGAAAAATCATCCATAGGCATGGAATGCATCTGGAGGACAACACACATGGCAAACCATCTTTCCTCAATAGTTATAGGAGTATGCTTGTCTATTGTCGTGGTTCTGCCGTGCTTGTCCTCGGCGCAAACCCATGACCTGATGTTTGCCACCCAGGATTTTCCACCTTACAGCTACCTTATTGATGAGGACATATCAGGCCCGGCAGTTGAAGTTGTCCAAGCCATCTGCAAAGAGGCTGAACTCGATTGCGGTTTCGAGATGCTGCCTTGGGCGCGGGCACAGAAACATGTTGCAACGGGACTTGCCAACGCTATGTTCCTCCTTGCCAAGAATCCGGAACGAGCATTGTCACTCAACTTCTCCTACCCATTATTCAAAGGAGATTACGGGTTTTTCGTACATAAAACAGATGAATTAGAGTACCAATCTCCTGCTGACATTTCCGGGTATCGTGTCGCGGTGTACGGACCATCGAACACGGCAATACGCCTCCAGACCATCGTGGAACATGCATCAAAGGTGTCAATTGATATGAGACCGGATGATGAATCAGGCTTCAGAAAGCTCAATTCAAGAAGAGTCAGCGCAGTATTTTCCAATAAGTACGTTGGTTTAGCTATGATACACAAGATGAAGATGCACAGCATCCGATACGCCGGCACTGACAGCAGCGTGTTGTACTATGTAGGTTTTTCCAAGAAGTATACGGGGATAACGCTGGTTGATAAGTTCAACGCAGCCTACCTAAGATTACATGAAACACAACAGATCTCGGAAATCCTTAAGAAGTACGACATGGAAACAGTGCCTCCTGACCTTTCCCTCACGAGCCAATAGTTTCCCAATTCGTAATTGAACGTGCCGCGCCCCATGATGACATCTCACAGTTGAGTGTTGTATGCACGGACATCAACCTTCAACCGTGGAAAGACCATGAACGCTGTACGCATACTTCTCGGCTTCAACCACCTGATTCAGAAAAACATCCTGCTCATCGGCATCCTCTTCGCCTTGTGGATGAGCATGCACTTCCCGCTGGATACGTCCGGATTGGGCGCATTTGACATCAACGCCCCGCTGGTGGCGCTCATCTTTGTTGTTCAGGGACTGCGTATGTCCTTTGAAGGGCTTGGGAATGTTCGACAATACGGACTCATGATCGGCGCGGCCGTACTGGTAGCCGTGGTGGGCTACCCGCTTGTTGCAAACCTGCTTTCCATGGCTTTCGGGCTGGAATCGGACTTCCGCATCGGCTTTTTGCTCCTCTCCAGCCTGCCCAGCTCGCTGGAAGCGGCCATGGCCATGGCGGCCAGCGCAGGTGGCGACCCACTCACGGCGGTAATCCTGCTCATCACACTGAATCTGACCGGCATTATCTCCATCCCGGCCAACCTCGCAATCTGGCTGGGCGGTGAGACCCCGGTCAACGAATTACTGGTCCTCAAGAAGTTGCTGTTCTACCTCTTCATTCCGGCCTTTGCTGGCCAGATGCTGCGCCGTTTCTTTCCCCGCCTGCCGGAACGCACCGAAGCCCTCTCCCACTATATGCCCATGGTGTGTATCACCATCCTCGTATACACCTCATGTTCCAAGGAATCCGCACTGTTCCACTCCCTGCAACTGGGTGATCTGGTGAAGATTGTAGCGCCTTGCGTATTACTGCATGTCATCATGATTGGTGCATCGTGGCTGGTCTCACGGAAGTGGCTGAATCTGAAGGAACGCCCTGCGCGCTCGTTTCTCTTCATTACCTCGGACAAGCCCATGTCTCTGTCCGTTGCCTTGTGGTCCATGACCTATGCTGAGCATCATCCGCTGGCCATCTTTCCCATCCTCGTTTTCTATGTAGGACAGGTCGTATTCGACTCGGTCGTCGTGTCGAGACAGATCCGAAAGGACCTCATCGAGCAAGAAAAAGCCGCCCTTTCAGGCGGCGCAAATGCAGGGTGACGATTCTGGATGACGATCTGAAAAAATCGTCTAGAAAAAGGCAGTTAGAATAGTATCGATCTGTTGCCGATAATCTTCGACAGCGCGGTCGAGGAAGCCCTCGTCCAGCCCCAGCAGGGTCCACGCATCTTCATCGAATCCCGGCAGAACGTACATGCCGCCCTCGGCGACCTGAACGGCGTTGGCGAGATTGTCAGCCACATGGATGATGGCAGGCTCGAGCGGATTGGGGAACGCCATGGGGCTGTGGTGGTAGTTGATCATGTCGGAAAGCCCTTCCGGGAACTGCCACGACTTGAGCAGCGGAGCGCTGATGTCTGTGTGGCAGAAATCCAACACCGATCGTTCGGCTTCCACCAGCGGAATAGAGTTCTCGCGGGCAAAGAGCATGGCCTCGGTGGAGGCATACGGCAGCTTCTTGAACATGATGAGCCGCCCGACATCATGCAGCAGCCCGGCAATAAAGAATCGTTCCGGGCTCAAGCCGGTCTGGGCAGAGGCAATGATCTTGGCAAAGATGCCGCAGGTGATGGAGTGGCGCCAGAAGGACTTCATGTCCACCAGTTCCGGCGGGATATCCTTGAAATAGTTGATGGCGGAAATACCCAACGCCAGCGTGGACAACTCCTTGGCGCCCACCAGTGCCACGGCTCGGCTGACAGAATCAATGGTCGAAGGGAAGCCGTAGAGGGGCGAATTGACCAGCTTGAGCAGCTTGGCCGCGAGGCTCATGTCCGTGCTCACCACCTGCGCGATACGATCGGCAGAGGCGCTGTCGTCCTCCAACACTTCACGGATGCGGAAATAAACGTCAGGAAAACTGGCTAGTTCGGTCTCGTGTTTGACGATGGTCTCGGGCGATCCCATTCCCTTGAGGAAGAGGTCGGCCATGTGCTCCACGCTGGCAGCACGGCGTTCGGCAACGTCGGGGAGCGTCCAGCCGCCAGCCACGGCTTTGCCGGTCAACTCCAAGACAACACGGAACAGCTCGATGGACGGCGGGAAATCCGGGTCCACATAGAGAAAGAATTCGCGGACATAGTCCTCGACTTCGCAGAGAGTCTCATCGCTCAGTTCGCATGTGTCCTCGACCTCGGCGGACGATACGCCCACCCGCTCGAGCAGCGTCAAATGCCGCTCCTCCAGCTCGGTGCCGGACTTGAAGAGCAGCCTGCCGTCCTCGGCCTTCAAATCCGAGGCCAGAACCATTCCTGCGGTAAGCTCATCCAAGCGCTTGATAGCCAAACCAGGTCCCCTTTGTTGCGGAGTGTTGCAGTCCCCTAGCCTTCCTTCTTATACGCAATAGTTCCAGGATGATAGATGGGCTTGAACGTCTTGGAAACCTTGTGGAGCGTCTCCGAGTGTCCGAGCATCAGATATCCGTCCGGGAGCAGGTTGTCATAGAAGGAGCCGACAACCCGTTGCTTCATATCCTGATCAAAATAAATGATCACATTCCGACAGAAGACAATATGCGACCGCGGCACTCGCTTGAGCGACATGCGATCATTCAGGTTCATCTGCTGGAATTTGATTAGCTTCCCAACGGCTGGCTTGATCTTCCAACCACCGGGATCTTTGGTAAAATACCGATTCTTGATCTCTTCCGGCGTGGTCTTGAAGGCGTACTCGCCGTATACGCCCTTTTGGGCCCGCTCGATCATGGCAGGGGAAAGGTCCACTGCCGTGATATTGATGCGCCATTTGGCCAGTTCCATCCGCAACACCTCGTGCAACAGGATGGACAGGGTGTAGGGCTCCTCACCGGAGGAACATCCTGCCGACCAGATATTCAGCTCGAGCTTGCCAGCCTTACGCTGTTCCTCGATCTTTTCTTTGAGAACATGATCACGGAATGATTCCAACTGCTTGGTGTCGCGCCAGAAACTAGTTTCATTGGTAGTCACCAGTTCGAACAGCTTGTTCAACTCCTGCGCCTTGTTGGAATCGTACTTGAGGAACTTGACGTAATCCCCGAAAGAGCTGAGCCCAAGCGCGGAAAGGCGCTTGGAAAAACGGCTCTCAAACAGGTATTTCCGCTTGATGTCCACGAAAATACCGCTCTTCTCATAAATGAAATCGCGCAGCTGAACGAACTCGTCGTCCGAGATCTGAACGCTCTTTCTCAGCGAGATGGTATTGGAAAAAAGGGATCCCACGTTTCGCTTCCTCGACATCAGAGGTGTGTGCCAAGGCACCGCCACCTCAGACTTACACTTTTTTACAGTTACATCTGAAACGTACCTGTGATTCTTTTATTTTACAATAGGCTTATATCAACCCTTATTCATACTTGATAAATCGACAACCTCACAACCATCACAAAGCGTGGCTAGACAGGCTCTGCCACGTAAATCCTGGCCGTCTCGATTCCTTCCAGCACTCGCACGGCACCGCCTGCCAGCGAAGCCATTTCCTCGTCGCCAGTCACCACGGACACAGGACCCAAGTAGCTGACCATGCGGGATATTTCCGCAACCAGCGGTTCACTGCGAGCCAGTCCGCCCGTCAGCACAACGCCAGCCACTTCCACCACGCCGTTTTCATCGGCCAACGCCGGAGCGAGCGATGCCATATACCGGGCAATGCCATAGGCCAGCGCCATGAACACCTGCCTGGCCTGCTCGTCGCCGTCGTCCATGCGCTTGACCACGTCACGCAGGTCATTGGTACCGAGATGAGCGTAGACGCCACCTTCACGCAAAATAATCTGCTTTAATTCCGAGGTGCTACGCTCACCGCTTTCCACCATGTCCAGAATGGGAATCACGGGGAGACCGCCGGTACGTTCCGGCGAAAACGGTCCTTCACCGTCCAGCGCATTGATGACATCCACGACCCGGCCCTGTCGGTGGGCCCCGATGGAGATACCGCCGCCCATATGACAGACGATAAAGTTGCTGGATTCATAGGAAATACCGAACTTGGCCGCCGTGGTCCGCGCAGTGCCGCGCTGGTTCAGGGCGTGGAACAGACTGCGCCGCCTGAGGCCGGGCAATCCGGTAAAACGGGCCGCGTCCATAAGCTCATCCGTGACCACCGGGTCCACGATGTAAGCGGGGACGCCCCATTCCTCGGCCAGCTCCCGTGCCAGCACCGCACCCAGATTGCACGGATGCTCGCCATATCTGGCCTGCTGCAGGTCGTGCAGCATCTCGTCATTCACTTCGTAAACGCCGCCTTCAAGGGCATGCAGCATGCCGCCACGACCCGCCACGCCATCCATGGACGCCGGGTCCACACCTGCCTCATCAAGCACAGAGCGGATGGCGGCCATACGAAAATCATGCTGCTCCATCACGCGGTCAAATTCGGCCAGCTCAGCCTTGTCGTGCTGAAACTCCTTTGCCACCACGGCGTTACCGTCGTCGTACAAAGCCACCTTGGTGGAGGTGGAGCCGGGATTGATCACAAATACACGCATCACCCGCTCCTTTGGGCCAGCAAACTGGCCAGCGCAATGGAGTGGAACTTCGACGCATCGGAATCTCCGCGGGACGGCACCACAACAGGCACCTGACTACCCACCACTACCGCGGCCATGGTACAGCCGGACAAGGTGGTCAGCGCCTTGTAAAGGATATTGCCCGCCTCGATGTTCGGGGTCAGGAGGATATCCGCACACCCGGCCACCGGGCTGTCGAACCGCTTGCAGGCCGCCACTTCCTTGGAAACAGCCAGATCAAGGGACAACGGGCCAAGGATTTCGGCGTCACCGAACTCGCCCTGCCGGGACATCTTGGTGAGAATATCACCGTCCAACGTAGCTGGCATAGCGGGATAATTGATTTTTTCCGTAGCCGCGAGGACTGCCACCTTGGGCCGGACCATACCAAGCTTGCGGGCCACATCCAGCACGTTACGCAGGATATCCGCCTTGCGCTGCATGGAGGGTGCGATGTTCACGCCGGGGTCGGTCATGAGCATGAGCCTGCCATCAAGAGGCGACTCGAACACTGACACATGGCTCAGAATCCGGCCCGGGTTGGGCACGCCCGTTTCCTTGTTCAGCACGCCCTTGAGCAGCGCTGCCGTGGAGACCAGTCCCTTCATGATGAACTGGGCCTCGCCCTCACGGAACAGGCGCACCGCCTCATTCACGGCCATCTGGTCGTCCGGCATGTCGATATGCCTGAACGAAGAAATATCCAGACCGCGCTCGTCTGCGATCTTTTGCGTCTCCGCCATATCACCAATGAGAATGGGCTCGGCCACGCCGCGCTCAAACGCTTCTATTCCGGCACGCAACACGTGTCCTTCAGCCGACCGCGCAATGGCCACCTTGGGCAGTTCACCGCCGCGAGCCTGCTCCAGAACGGCCCGTACCAGACCGTCCAGACTTGTCACCGCATCATATGTCACGGCTACTCATCTCCCCGCTTCAGTGCGATCATGCCGGAACGGCACATGGATTTGATACCGTAGGGCTTCAGCATCTGGATCAACCCTTCGACCCGCTCCTGATCGCCTGCCAGCTCAACGGTGATCGTATCCTGACCCATGCCTACGACATTAGCCCGGAATACTTCGAAAATCTGCATCAGCTGCCCGGTGCTCTCCGGCTTCATGGTGATCTTCAGCATCACCAGCTCACGATCCACGAAGTCCTTGCGGGACAGGTCGTCGATCTGGACGATGACGTCGAGGCTATCGAGGTATTTTTCAGCCGCAGTGATGGCAGCGTCATCCCCTTCGAGCCGCAGCACGATGCGGGAAATCTCAGGGTTCTCGGTTTCCCCTGCAGCCAGGGACAGAATATTTGCTTCGGATTTACCGAATTCGGTTGCCAGTTTGGCCAGCACGCCCGGCTCATTTTTCGCGAGGGCAGAAAGTGTACGTTTCAAAGCTCTTCTCCTCATTAGAGTCGTGATGTCACTCTACTGAAAATACCCGACTCCGGCACGAAAGAAAAGGGTTGCAATGGAAAGGGAATTTTCAAGGCACCCTGACCAGAGGTCATATTCCCCGATACCGCACCATCTATTTACCGCTCCCCCCTTGGCGTCCTCGGCAAAGCGGTATACACTCCAAGTATTGTGATCCATTACGTACGTGAAAAGCGGTGGTTCTTCATCACCCTCATCATTCAGGCGGCCATGATACTGGGGCCGGTACCAAGCGGCGTCTCACCCGAAGGCTGGCGCGTGCTCGTCATGACCGTGGGCGCGACCATACTCTTCATCACCGAGCCTATCCCTCTGCCTGCGGTGGCCCTGCTGATCATCCTCGGCCAGGTCTTCCTCATGAAGCTGGACTCATCGGTGGTGGCCAAATCCCTCATGAAGGATTCGGTCCTGTTCATCATGGGGTCCCTCATGCTGGCCGTGGCTTTGGTAAAGCAGAAACTGGACAAACGACTGGCTCTGTTTATCGTCAGTGTGACGGGTTCAAATACTTATCGTATTGCATTTGGTATTTCGGTTTTCTCGGGCATCCTTGCCTCATTCATTGGTGAGCATACGGTTGCGGCCATGATGCTCCCGGTGGCCATATCGCTCCTGCAACTGGCCACCGAAGATCCGGACCAGCGCCGCGCACTGGCGCTCCTGTTCCTGTTCTCCATCTCCTACGCCTGTGCCATGGCCGGTATCGGTACTCCCTCGGGTGGCGCGCGCAACGCCATCATGATCGACTACCTGCGCGACTTTTTCTACGCCACGGATGACCCGGCCACCTACGGCTACAATGTCAGCTATCTCAGCTGGATGATATACGCCTACCCCATCTTTCTGGTGCAGCTGCCCCTCATGCATCTCATCCTGCGCCACACCTTCAAGACCGACATCACCGACATGGCCCCGGCCGTGGAAAAGCTCAAGGAGCAGGTCGGCAGCGAAGGCGCCCTCACCGGCAGGCATTATGTTGCAATCATTCTGTTTTTACTGACCCTTATCGGCTGGGTATTCTTCTCCTCCGAGGTAGGCATGGGCACCATCGCCATCCTCGGTGCCACCCTGTTCCTCGTGACCGGCCTTGTCCGCTGGCAGGATTTGAACTCCGGCGTGAACTGGGGTGTTGTCTGGCTCTATGCCGCTGCCATCTCCCTTGGTGTGCAGATGCGCGATACCGGTGCAGCCGCATGGGTTGCGGGACTTTTCATGGACGCCCTCGCCCCTGTGGGGCTGGATTCCGGCATCGGCCTGCTGGGCGCGGTCATGCTGCTGACCACCTTCATCACCAACACCATGAGTAACGGTGCAGCTGTGGCGGTCCTCGGCCCTGTAGTTCTCTCCATTGCCGTTGGTTCTGAGACCAATCCCCTTGCCGTGGGCATGGTGACTGCGATATCCAGTGCTTTCGCATACTTCACAGTCATCGGCACCCCGGCCTCCACCATTGTCTATTCCTCGGGCTATCTCCGACCGCCCGACTTCATGAAGGTCGGCTGGCGCATGGCACTGATGTCGTTTGCCGTGCTGCTCATCGCATCGAAAACATATTGGCCCCTCATCGGTCTGTAAGGAGTCGTCACCATGTCCGACAAACTATCAACCCGCATCCTCGTCTGCATTGGCGGCGGCCCCGAGGCATACACCGGTCTCAAGTTCGTGCATCGACTGAGCGAGGAAAGCTGTGTGGACATCGCCCTGCTCTATGTCCGTCCTGTGGACAGCGGCCTCAAATCCGGCGGCATGGAAATACGCGTGGCCCGTGAAAACGTCCTCGACTGGGGCATTGAACTGCCCGGCATGGCCCACCTGAAAAAGGCGCAGGATATTCTGGTGGATCTCGGCGAAATCTCCGGTGAGATCGATGAAAGCTGGCACCACCATGAACTCTCCGGCGACCCTACCGGCGAATTTGTCCGTGAATACCGCAATGCTTGCGGCGGTCGCATATCCTTGCGTCTGCGCACGGCAGAAGACGTCACCACGGCCGTGGTGGACGAGGCTGACCGTTTCGAGGCGGATATCATTATTGTTGGAGATAACACAAAGCCGGTGGAGGGGTTACGCAAGCTCATAACCCCACGGCAACTCTCCCTGAAGATTGCAGCGCATGCCAATTGTTCTGTCATCGTGGCCCGCCACCTCGAACCCGGGCATGGGCATCTCGTCTGCGTCCAGAACAATGACCTGACCCGCGCCATGCTCCCCAAAGCCGTGCACCACGCCCACACCTGTGGTTGCCCCATCTCCCTCCTCTCCGTGGCCGAAAAGGAAGAGAAGCGATCCGAAGCTGAAGAAGCCGTCGAGATGGCAGCCCAGTTCTTCCGCGACAATGGCATCGATCCCCACGAACAACTCGTGGAGGTAGGCGACCCGGCAGAAGTCATCACCGAACTCGGCTACGACTTTTCCCTGATCATGGTCTCCGAGTCAGAAAAACCGTGGTTTGCCAAGGGATTCAGCGTTGCCCATGACGTGGCAGCCAGAGCTCGCAACTCTGTAATGATTGTGAAGTAATCGCTTATAAATCAACCAATTCGACTTCGCTCTCGCCGATAGCCGTACCCAGAAAACGGGTACCGGTGCGGGCGAACCGTGCCACATCGTCGGTGGTGAGATAGTGGACTGTCCCGCACTCGCCTTCGGCGCGGCGCATGGAGAGCCGCTCCAGTTCGGAGAGCACGGTCTCTGCCGTGGTGGCAGCGGAGTCGACAATGACGGTGGCCGGATCGACCACGTTGCGAATAGCGGGTGCCAACAGCGGGAAATGGGTACAACCGAGCACCAAAGTGTCTGGCGTTACAGGCGATTCCGTTCCCGAGGCGGGCTTGAAAATGGGATCAAGATAGCGAGCAGCCACAGCTTCAGGAATATCGCCGTCAACCCATCCTTCTTCCGCCAAAGGAACGAACAGCGGGCAGGGATGGCCGATGATGCGTGCTGCTGGAGAAATGCTATGAATGGCGCGCTGATAGGCTCCACCGTTGATGGTGGATTCCGTGGCGATGACCGCGATGGTGTCGTTGCGAGAGGCCCTGCAGGCGGCCAGCGCTCCGGGCTCGACCACGCCGATGACCGGAATGTCGGGGTATGCTTCACGGAGTGGCCCCAGCGCCACGGCAGAGGCGGTGTTGCACGCGATGACCAGCAGCTTGATACCGCGGTTAACGAGTTCGGCAGCGCATTGGACTGCGTAACGGGCAACAGTCTGGGGGGATTTGGTGCCGTAAGGCAGGCGCGCAGTGTCGCCGAGATAGATGACATCCTCGCAGGGGAGGCGTTCCTTGAGCGCTTTGAGGACCGTCAGTCCGCCCACGCCGGAATCGAACATGCCGATGGGAAGTCGTGCCTTTGCATCCATGGTTCAAGCTCCTTGCGCGGCCCTGCCGCGCCAACAGCCGGAAACCAACACATTTTCATGAAAATGTCTAAAGAGAAATGGATGTCCCTGATAAGACCGGGAAAAGGAGCGGATCAGTCCTCGAATCCCTTGCCGTCACCATCATCATGGTGGCTGGCAACACCCAGCATGCTCTGCGCCCAGTTACGGGACTGAGCGTAGAGGAGATCGGCTGCCCGGCTGTCCAGATTGAGCTTCTTGAGCCGCTTGGTGGTGTCGGCCCAGTGCCCGTGTTCATAGCACTGGGCCAGGGTGATCATATCCCTGACATTGCCGTCCCGGGTCAAGCCTTCAACGATGGCATCATCCAAAGGCAACTTGCCCAGGACCTCTTCCATCTCGATGCCAAGCATGGCGTCAAGCAGGGAAAAGAGTCCGGTGATGAACATGGTGTCCGGTGTACACGTCCCACCCTTGGTGCTGGAGCACAACGCCTCGAGGAACTTGGCTCGCTGCACCGCCATATAGGCGAGCTCAGAGGCCCTGGGCGTCGTATTCATATCTGCCAGCACTGCGGAACGGAGCCACTGCTTGGCCTGAATCATGCCCATCATGTCGATGGCCCGCTTGAGGGACGTTACCTTGGAGCGAAGGCCGAAGCCCACGGAGTTGATGTAACGGAACAGACGATAACTCAGGTTGGGATCAGACTGGAGAATCTCTGCCAGTCGTCTTGGCTCAAAGTCACCGGACAACTCGCTCAAGAGCTGCAACTTTGTGGCTTCATTGGTAGAAAGCTTCTTTCCGGGAATAATCTCAGGCTTACTGAAGAAGAACCCCTGGAAGAGAGAGAAACCTGCACCTCGAAGGAATTCAAAGGTCTTCTGATCCTCGACCTTCTCGGCCAGCAGTGTGGCGTTGGGCGCCGGCACGTTGGCAATGGCTTCCTTGATGCGCTCCGGGTCGGAGTCGAGTTCCAGTATGTCGATCTTGACGATGTCGGCGAGATCAATGAAGGGCTTGAGCTGTGGCTGACCAAAATAATCGTCCACCGCAATGGTATACCCCGCCTTCTTGAGACGGCGCACGGCATCCAGCGTCTTTCGTGTGGGACGGACATGTTCCAGCACTTCCACCACGCACGTTTCCGGTGGCAAGGCAAACCCTGCGTCGTCCACCAGCATGTCTTCCGGGAAATTGATCAGGATATGAATATCGGACGCCAGTCCTTCCAAAGCCAGACTCAGGCCATCTGCAATGACTGAAGATGTCGCATGCGTCTCGTCAATGACGTTAGCCACATTCTCGTGCCCAGAGCGAAACAACAGCTCATAGCCCCACACGGTTTCATCGGCATGGAAGACAGGTTGACGGGCAACGAATACTAATTCAGCAGCAGGAGTTTCAGTCATGATTTCATATTACTCGATTTTTCATTAGGTACAAGTAATATGACGACCTCTCGCCCATGAGTGAATTATAAAGTTGGAAACAACCGCACCTCTACTTCATGGCCTCCAGAGCAAAACCGCCACGACGCAAAGACTTCATGAAGCAATCGAGATCATCATTGCAACCGGAAAGTATACTGTCGAGATAATTCAAATTATTATTAATTGCTTCCTCGTACAGATCACGATCAATGCCCCACCGACTATTGAAGTAGGCACCCATGTACTTGTCGACCTTGCCCAGATCGTTGTCCAATCTCTTGCGTGCCACTTCCTGATAGAAGTTGCGTGTCTTGAGGAGCAGATCAAAGGCGGTGTCATATCCCGGCAGCTTGGCCTCCTTGAACTCCTCGAACAGGAGCAGGAGCTTCTCCAGGTAATACCGATCCGCAATCTGGGCGAGCAGGTCGGCAGAACCGAGGAAATACCCCATGTAGCGCATGGTGGTAGTCCGGAAGGCGATCTTGGAGGGCGGCATCATCAGAATCGTGCAACGAATACAGTCCGCGATATCCTCAATACTGTCATCGGACAAAACGTCACCGAGATTTTCCCGCATGAACTGGATGGATCGTTCCTCGTGCCCCACGGTATATTTGGCTCCGGTGCCAGTCTCGTCATCCTCGGTCTGAATCAGCCCAACGTCATGATAGAGGGCAGACAACAGGCCGCGGGTAATGGCGCGCTCCGAGTACTCGTGCCCCTCACACATGGCACCGTAGATCAAGCGGGACATAGCCAGAACCACGGAGCAGGTGTGTTCGAAGTTATGATACTTGGTATTGCTCGCCCTGTATCCCGGATACATACCAAAGAAAAGGCGCTCGATATCACGAAAAACCCTATCGAACAGGGTGCCATCATATTCGGGATGAAATTCCCGCACCACTCCCAAAACCTCACGACGCACGCAATCCGCGTCAGCCGGGTCGACAAAGTCATAGAGGCGTTCTTTCTTCATGCGTTCCTCCATTACCCTTTCCACTGTTCCTTGTACTTGGCCCGAATCGCCTTGATGACGTCAAAAATCTCAACAAATATCTCAACGATTTCCGGATCGAAATGCGTACCGGCATCGCTCTCCAGAATGGAAATACATTTCTCATCCGGGAAGGGATCCTTATAGGACCGGGGCGACGACAGGGCATCGAACACGTCGGCCACGGCACAGATACGCGCGCCAAGCGGAATATCCTCGCCGTTCTTGGGCTCACCCATCTGGACCTCGGGCGACCAGATGTCCGGAGTAACCTTGCCGGGGTAGCCCCGCCCTTCCCACTTCTCATGGTGACACAGGGCGATCTCCATGCTCATGCGGTCCAGGTCCGAGGTCAGGTTGTTGAAGAGGCGCGCCCCGAAAATGGTGTGCATCTTGATGACGTCGAACTCCTCGTCCGTGAGCTTGCCCGGCTTCTTGAGGATGGCATCCGGGATACCGACCTTGCCCACGTCGTGCAGCATGGCAGCCAGACGCAGATTATCTCGAACCCGTTTGATTTCCTTTGCAGACTGTTTTCTGCGAGCCGCCCAGGTGCCGTAAATTTCAGCGCAGTACGCACCCACGCGCTGGACATGGGCGCCCGTCTCCGTGGGGTCGCGCAGCTCGGCCATCTGCATCATGCGCAGGATGAGCTCGCGGTTCATAATACCGCGCTCAATGGCCACGGAAGCGTTGTTACAGAACAGCGGGATATATGTCCGGGCGTCGTCGTCGAAGGGGACCACCTTGCCCATGTCGTTCTTGGCGTTGATGAGCTGCATGACACCCACCAGACGACTCTCCTGCGCGATGAGCGGGATGGTCAGCATGGATGTGGTCCGGTAACCGGACTTCTCATCAAAGGACTTGTTGAACGAGAACGGCAGAGTCACGTCCAGTTCGTAGGCATCGTCAATGGCCAGGCTGTTACGGGTCTTGGCCACGTATCCCACAATGGACTGCTCACTGATGGGAATACCGAAATTCTGATACAGGGCTGCGTTGGCCCCTTCTCCCTTGAACAGGGTATCGTTCTGGACGAAACTGAAGATGAGACTGTCCTTGTCCACCAGGAAGATGGAACCAGCATCCGCATTGGAAAACTTTCTGGATTCATAGAGGATTTTATCCAGAATCGTATCAACGTCCTTGAGCTGGTTGACCTCGTCCGTGGTCCTGAGGATGGTGAGAACCGGGTTCTCCTGATTCCGTATCTGCTCGTCAGTCATGACTTCTCCCTATGGTTATCTCAATGATATCGCCCAATCCCCGCAAAATTGCAAGGCACCACCCGCGACAGATCGACCGCTCTCTATTGCCATCCTTGGAGTGTGTGATATGGTGCGCTCTATTGCTCCAACGAGGATAACGCCATGGCAAATGACCTCAGTCCCATACTGAACTACCACTTGGATACTTCCCACCAGCGCGGCAAGATCTCCGGGCGCACCCTCAATCGCGAGGAGTATCCGGTTCCGTTCAAGCTGTATCGGTCTCCCAAGCCATTCCATCTCGCCCACGACCTCAGGCTGCCGAACACCTCCCTCGGCAAAAGCCTCGACAAGCACCCTTTGCCCAAAAAGCCCAATATGCCCGGCATCCTGGCCGCCATCTGCAATCTCACGGCGGGCATCAGCCAGGTACGCCGCCATCATGACGGCAACGTCTTTCATTTTCGCACGGTCGCTTCTGCCGGAGCTCTCTACCCTGCTGAATTTTATATCGCATTACAAAACGTCAGCGGAATGACTGACGGTTTGTATCACTACTGCCCTTTGGAACACACCCTGACCCAGCTCCGCTCCGGGTATGTTTTTGGCGCCCTCAGCGGCACGGCCCCCATCGTCCGCTTCTATCTGACTTCCATTTTTCATCGCAGCGCATGGAAGTACGGTCCCCGGGCCTACCGCTACTGCCTGCTCGACACCGGACACATGGCCGAGAACCTGCTCCACGCCGCCCGCATCCACGGCATGCCCGCCCGGATCGACTATGATTTCAAGGACAACGCCGTAAATCGCTTTCTGGCCGTGGACCCGGATCAGGAGGGGTGCTTCGCAGTCATCCACTCCCTTGGGTGCAGTTCCCAGACCGATGTGGACGACACGGTCCCGCCTCTCACTGGCGACCTGCCCCTGTTCAGCCGCGCTGCACCTACGGCAGAGCCGCCCGAAGGGCTCATGACCGCGCACAAGGCGACCTCTTCCTTTGCCCGCTGCCCTGCTCCGCGGGAAGCAAGCTCCTCGCTCCAATCCACCCCCTTGCCTGCACCAGCGTTGGAAGGCTCGGTCACGACGGCCATCATGAAACGTCGTTCCAGCCGCAACTTCATACCGATCAAGGCCAACACCAAGAATTTAGTGGATATTATCTCGTACCTTTGCCACGACACGCCGCCCATTTGTTCCAGCGCGTTACAGGTCGGCTTCATCGCCAGCCCGAACAGCGGGCTCACCCCCGGCTATCACCTCATTGATCGAGACAACAAATCCACCATGCTCATGAAATCCGGTGACCTCATGGCGGCCTCGGCCCGCGTCTGTCTGGATCAGAGTTGGTTGCAGAACGCCGCGCTGCACATCGTCTTCACAGCCGATCTCCACGCCCTGAACAACCAGTGCGGGCCGCGCGCCTATCGCTACGCCCATCTCGAAGCAGGCAGGCTCGGCCAGCGGCTCTATCTGGCCGCCACCTCCAAGAATCTGGGGGCCTGCGGGATCGGAGCCTTTTTCGACTATGAAGCCGCAGAGTTGCTCTCGTTGCCCTTCGGCAATTCCCTGCTCTATCTCGTGGCAGTGGGACCTGTTCGCAAATAAAAACGCCCGGATATTAGTCCGAGCGTTTATACAATCAGATTAGGAAGTCGCCTTCGGCGGGATTGTTAGGTGATTTCGCCTCTGGCGCGGGTTATTTATTTGAGAGCCACTTGTCGACTTCCTGTTGGGTTTCGGTGGCAGCAGCGGTTTCAGCAGCCTCGCGTTGGGCCTTGGTCCGCTTCTCCTTTACGAATGCAGCAAACTTCATGTCCTGCTTGAGGATGTGTTTCACCAACCACTTGGCCAGGAATTCCAACACATCATTGGGCGAGACCTGTTTTCCCTTCTCCAATTCATCCAGATATTCCTTGACCGTGGTAGTCATCTCCGCATGCAATTGGCAATGGGCCTCAAACTCGGGGTATCCCTCCTCCTGCATCAGGCTCTCTTCATCCCGGAAATGGTAATTTGTATAGTCATACAATTCCCGACAGATTTCACCCAACAGGTCCTCAGCCACCCCGGCCCGAATCACGGAAACCAGACTGTTTACCAATTGGATCAACCGCTTGTGCTGGTCATCCACTTTCCCCACCCCAATCCGCAAACTAGGATGCCATTCAATTTTCCTCATTATTACAACTTAGACAAAGATATACCGAGAATCAACACTATAATACCCCACATCCAAATCTTCCCGAAGGCGAAGCAGCGAAGCGCCCTTCGCCCTCGCCCCAAACAACGTGAGGCGCGCGAGAGTGGTGCAGCTGCAAGACGACGGGTATGTTTCAACCGGAGGCGTAGCAGCGCTACGTCGAGGATTGAAACATACCCGGCAACGCAGCAGATGTACCGCTATCGCGCGCCGAGGCTACTTAATAACAGGAAGGGTGAAGACGAACTTAGCTCCCGAAAACGTCGACTCGGCCCAAATGTGTCCGTGATGGGCTTCGATGATCTTTCGGCAGATGGGAAGGCCTAGGCCGGTACCCCGGGGACGCTCGTCATCAAGGGTGTCCTTGGCCTGAGTGAACTTGTCGAAGATGGTCTCCAGCATGGGCGCGGGAATACCGATGCCGGTGTCGGTCACGCTGATACGGACATGGTCCTCGACTAACCTAGCACAGCAAGTGACTGTTCCCTGAGAGGTAAACTTGACGGCATTGGAAAAGAGATTGACCAGAACCTGAATGATACGGTCGAAATCCGCATCCACATTGGGCAAACCAGAGTCAATATCGGTAAGCAGCGTCAACCCTGACTCGATGAACAACGCGCTGGTTGCATCCATGGCTCGGGAAATAACCTCGTTGGGGCTAATCGGCCTCCGCTTGAACTCCAGCTTGTTGGCTTCCAGCTTGGCCAGATCCAGCACATCGTTGATAAGACTCGTCAGACGCTCGCCTTCGGACACAATGATGTCGAGGTTCTTCTCGACCGTATCCATGGACTTGGCCACCTGCGTGTCATCGTTGATGTTTACGGCAGGATAAATCGTATCGAGCAGCTTCTTGCGAATGAGCTTGGTGAAGCCGATCACCGAGGTCAGCGGCGTGCGGAGTTCATGGGATACGATGGAGAGAAATTCGGACTTGGCGCGGTTGGCCCGCTCCAGCTCGCGGGTGCGCTCGCGGACTCGTATCTCCAGCTTGTCGTGGCTCTTGCGCAGTGCTTCCTCGTTGCGCTTTCGCTCGGAAATGTCACGCGCCACGATAACAGCCCTTCCCCCGGTCTGCGCCTTGACCGTTCGGATGGAAAGCTCCACAGGCACTGGAGGACAAGAGCTGCACTCAGAGCAATTGAACTCGGTCTCCAGGCTGAGATGTTCGCTGTTGGATGAGAACAGATTAATGGCATAGCGGGCGATATGATCCGGCAGCAACTCACGGAACTCCTTGCCCGTGATGTCTGAAGCGCTGCACCCGAGCATGGGTTCTATGGCACCGGAGGCATCAAGGATCGTGCCTGTGGTGGCATCCACCACAAAGATGGCGTCGGAAATACGGTCCATCAGCGCGCGGAAATGCTCCAACTCCTCAAGACGTTTCCTGAGTTCCGGATAATAGCTCTTTGAGATGGAGTTTTTACCGAGCCCGATCAGCTTTTCGCGCTCGGCTGCCGGATCAACCGGCTTCCGGTCAACACGCCTCTTCATAAATGCCGATAACCTCGTCCGCCGTAGGCTGCTTTGGGTTGGTGAGCATACAGGCATCGGCCAGCGCGTTCTCCGCCAGGGGCAAAAGGTCGTCCTTGGTCATGCCCAGTTCGCAGAGATTGTCCTCAACGCCCACAGCCTTCTTGAGCTTGCGCACAGCGCCCAAGGCCTGCTCTCGCACTTCATCAATTGGCGCGCCTTGAGGAATGGAAGCACCCAGCGCGTTGCCCAGCTTGCGGAACCGCTCCGGGTCGGCATCGAGATTAAAGTCCATCACATGGTCCAGCAAAATGGCATTGCACAGGCCGTGCGGCAGGTCCAACAGACCGCCGAGGCTGTGCGCCATGGCGTGGACCGCACCAAGGATGGCGTTGGAAAACGCAAGCCCGGCGTAGGTGGAAGCGAGCATCATGCCGGTACGGGCTTCTACGTTATTCGGCTCTTCCACAGCGCGCAGAAGGTGCTTGTGTATCAGCCAGACCGCCTCAAGGGCGTTGAGATCGGTGATGGGGGAACTGGCGTTGGAGACATATGCTTCCACCGCATGGGTCAGGGCATCAAGCCCGGTGTAGGCGGTGAGCTCCGCGCCCATGGTCATGGTCAGCAGCGGATCGATCAGTGCCACGTCCGGCACCATGGTCTTGGACACGATGGCGATCTTCACTTTGCGCTGCGTGTTGTTGATGATGCAGAACTGGGAAATATCAGCAGCGGTTCCAGCCGTAGTGGGGACGCAAAGCAGCGGCGGACCGGGGTTGGAAACATTATCCACGCCCTCAAATTCGAGCACGTGCTGGTGGTTCGTGCAGACGATGCCGATGGCCTTGGCGCAGTCCATGGGCGAACCGCCGCCCACGGCCACAATGGCGTCGCAGTTGGTCTCCTTGTATATTTCGGCACCAGCCATGACTTCATGATCGCGAGGGTTGGGAGAGACGTCGACAAACAGCTCGCTGCGGATTCCTGCTTCGGAAAGGCTGTCGATAACCTGTCCCGGGGTGCCAATGTTCTCAAGGACCGGCCCGGAGACCACCAACGCCTTGTGGATGGAAAGGTTGGCGGCAAACTGTCCGGTAAGACTGCCTGCTCCAGCGCCGAAGACAAACTCGGGTGCAACGAATTTTCTGAGTGCACTCACATCATATTCACTCATGATGATATCCCCCCTCTCCCCAGGACATGGATTTTTGACGTATAAGTGACGTTATCCCAAGGAGAAAAGATTGTACAACCCATTATAATAATTTTCTCTACACTGCGTCCATGAGATCCAGAAGCCGTCGCACCTCTTGTTCCAAATTATTCAGCAGGATGTCGTCCTGCCGCTCCTCACGACAGGCCACTTCCAGATCGGCTGCGGCCAGTGCGGCCACCTGCGCGCCGATAGACGAGCACAGGGACTTGATGGTGTGGGCCAATCCGGCAGCCATTGACAGATCACCGGAGCCTGCCGCCTGCCGAATCTCATCCAGCATGGTGGAGAGCTCGTGGCGGGCCGCAGCAAGAAAGTCATTGAACATGGTCTGATCCACACCCAGATCCTCCATGGCCTTCTCCGGCGTCCATGGCGGTAAATCTCCGTGGGCGGTGACACCAGTCGAGGGATCTATGGCAGGAACCGCTTCAGGGTTAACTACGGCCTCGCTTCCATCACTATCTGGATCAACCGGGAACGGCGAGGCACCCACCAGCCTCGTGATAATCACGGCGAGTTCATGGAAATCCACGGGTTTGGACACATAGTCATCCATGCCCGCATCCAGACTCTTCTCGCGAAATTCCTTGAGGGCGTGGGCTGTGACGCCGACAATGGGGATGTCCGGATTGGGAATGGGGCCGCCCTTTACTGCGGAACGGATCGCCTTGGTGGCGGAGATACCGTCCAGAACAGGCATCTCAATATCCATGAGCACCAAATCAAAGTGCTCGCGCTTGAGCATATCGAGGACTTCCAGACCGTTGCCTGCCACGGTGTAGGTATAGCCCATCTCTTCCAGACGCAGGGTCGTGACCATGACGTTGACGTCATTATCCTCGGCCACCAGCACCCGAACGGGCCGCTGGGGCGCCTCGGGCATCTGCTTCTCAATGGCAACGGGGGCCGCGCAGGTCAGCCCCTGCTCGAACCAGGTGTCGAAGATGAACGTGGACCCCTTGCCCACCTTGCTCCTGACATTGATCTTTCCGCCCATGAGGCCGATGAGCTGCTTGCAGATGGCAAGACCGAGCCCGGTACCGCCAAAGGCGCGGGTGGTCTGGGAAAAACTCTGGAAGATGGAGTCCATGAACTCGTTGGGGATGCCAATACCGGTATCCTCCACCTCGAACAGGACACCGAGGCCCCGGTCGTCGGACGGGTCGCGGTCCATCTCCGGCACGATGGGACGCACACGGATGGTGATGGTGCCGCGGTGGGTGAACTTGATGGCGTTGCCCACCAGATTGACCAGCACCTGACGCAGGGAGAGCGGGTCGCCCTTGACGCAATGGGGGACCTTCTCATCAATGTCCAGCACCACATCCAGCCCCTTTTGCCGCCCCTGCATCACCAGTCCCTTGATGGTGGTCTGCACGTGGAACGGCAGATCGAAATCGGTCCTGTCGAGCACCAGCTTCTGGGCTTCGATCTTGGACAGGTCAAGGATATCGTTGATGATGGAAAGCAGATGCTGGGCCGAATCACGGACCGTCCTCAGATAGTCCCGCTGATCGTCATTCAGGTCTGTCTGCAACGTGATGTCGGTCATGCCCACAATGGCGTTCATGGGGGTACGGATTTCGTGGCTCATGGCGGCCAGAAATTCACTCTTGGCGCGGTTGGCGGCCTCGGCCCCCTCACGGGCGTGGATAAGGTCCTCCTGCGCACGACGATGATCCGTAACATCATCCCAGGCCCAGATAACGCCCTTTTTCAGGGACTCTCTGTCCACGGACTTGGCGTACATGCGACACCAGACCATCTCACCGGCCTTATTGCGAAATTCCTGCTCGCAGTTGAAATCGCCCCGCTCCTCAAGGGCCTCGCGAGACACCCTGATAAACTGCTCCACCGCATCAGGAGAATCAAACAACAGAGACATGTCGCTGCCTATGACTTCGCCGGGCAGATAGCCGAAAATCTCGGCCCCGCGCCGGTTTATGGTGGCCAGCTTGCGGCCACGCGTCATGGCAATACCGACCAGCGAGTTCTCCAGAATAGCCTCAAACTTGGACAGGGACTGGCGGATTCGGTTCTCCGACTCCTTGCGGACGGTAATGTCACGGACGTTGGCCAGAATGGCCTCCTGCCCGCGGAACACGATGCGATTAAGATAGACTTCGACGTCGAACTCACTGCCGTCATGAGGGCGTCGCGCCTTCCACTCGAAGAACTGCGGCTCCCCTTTGATAACCGCCCGCCAGAGGGAGGAGAGGCGGTACACGGCGTTGTGTCGACTGGAGATATCCCGGGCAATGGACAGATCGCGCAACTCATCACGGGAGATGCGGTACATCTTGAGCATGCGCTCATTGGCGTCGAGGATTTGGCCTGAACCGTCGTGAATGAAAATGGAGTCATGGGAGGCATCAAAAACCGTACGCAGGGCCTCCTCCGACTCCTTGAGTTCGCTGGTGCGATCACGGACACGCTCTTCAAGGGACTGATGCGTGCGACGCAGTTCCTTTTCCGCCTGTCTGCGGCGGGAAGTATTGACCACGAGCACCAGAATGATGACCATCTGGATGGAGGTGAAGGCCATCCCGAGCCAGATAAGTGTTTCGTTTTCCGTATAGAACGAAGTGGGACGATTGATGATTTCGCTATCGTCAGGCAGCGAATTCACGCTGATGTCAAAGCGTCTCAGCACCTCGTAGTCGAACATGGGTTGGGAAATGCCCTCTTCAATGACAGGGATATCCCTTGGATGCCGTCCGGCCAGAACATGCAGAGCCATCTGGGCCATGGACTGTCCCTGAAAACGGCCGCTGGTGAGCATGCCGCCCACGATGCCGTGCCCGAGATCGAAGTCAATCAGGCCATAGACCGGTCGTTTGGAACGTCGGGCGAGCGCCCCCACAGCTTCGGCCGCATCGTAGTACCGTCCATTGACGTCGCGGTAATAGATGCCGAACAGAATGATGCTGTCTTCAGGAAGTTTATCGACATCACGTAAAATACCATCAAGGTCCTTGTTCGCAGCATATCGCACATCAATGGCTGGCGCGAAGTTGAGCAGGCTTTCCTTGATCGTCTCAGCCACGGCCTTGCCCGACGGCGTATGGTCGTTGACGATGTAGATCGTCTTTGTGTCGGGGTGAAGGTTCAGTGCCCACCAGAGCGTACCCCTTGCGTCCACATTTTCTGCCACGCCTGTGAACAGCGGATAGTCCTTAATGAGTTCATGACGATAGAAATTAACACCGCAGAAGACGACAGGCACGCCCGGGAATAACACTTTTTGATAACGCCGCATGAACTCGAAGGCGTTGTTGTCCGTGACCATGATCAGGTCCAGACGCATGTTCCGGTATTTGTGCTCGAAGACATCCCTGAGTTGTTCGCTGTATCGGTGGTTGAAGGCCACGCGCTTGGTGTCCATGTTCTCTACATGGAGCACGATGCCGGTCTCCTTGGGACGCAACACATCGAGGATGCCGGTGAAGATCTCTTCGTTCCAGGCGAAATTCTGATGATAGGAATTGAGCAGCAGGATCTGCTTCTTCTTGGAAACCTCTGCAGACGCACGTTTGGCAGCCCATCCGGGACCGGCACACAGGCACAGAATGGTCGCCGCCAACAATAGAGCGAACCAAAGACGCCTCATCGCGCCCTTTACGGGACAATAATGCATGCAACTCCCGGTTTTACAGAGATTGAAAACCCTTACCAAAAGCCCGCCCGTTAATAAAGGGGCTAAATGGTGACGTTCAGAAGAAGAGACAACAGGAAAAACCCCGCTTACACGGGACAAATTCTCCGGTTTGATCACGTCCTTGGCCTGTTTCACTAGTTGGCAGACGGAGAACGCAAGCCCAAATGAACACAATCCCTCCTGACAACCTTCACGATTACAGGCAGTTGAAACCTGCCATTTACCCCTTTATATTTCTTAATAATTCTTAATATAAATCCGGCCCCATTGGGCTTAATGCTTGCTCGCCGACCAGTGGTGATTTGCATCGGGCAAATCTTGCCGTTTTGCCAACCTCCAACAAGAAGGAGTGCACTATGAGCATTTCAGCATTGGACAGCTCGACTCTGGCAGCGGGCTTCGGGATGGGGCAGATGGGCGGCATGTCGGGCAGACAGAAAATGGACTCGGACGAAATGGCCGAGTTCATCGTCAGCAAGGACGATGCCGATGGTGACGGACTACTGAGCCTGGGGGAGACCCCACTGGATGAGGACAGATTTAACTCCATCGATGCGGATGGTGACGGATTCATCTCTTCTGAAGAGTTGAGCGCGGACGCCGAATCACGCAAAGAGGAAATGAATCTGATGGGCCAGTTGACCATGCAGATGGCGGGCATTGACCCCAGCCAGATGGCAGCATCCATTTTCGATCAGGATGACGCGGATGGCGACGGGCTGTTGACTCTGGACGAGACCCCGCTCTCGGAAGAGATCTTCAATTCCATTGATACAGACGGCGACGGGTCCATCTCGGCCGAGGAATTGACCGCTGACATCGAGAGCAAGGCCGCCGAGGGCATGCCTGCACCGCCTCCGGGCGCACAGGAACAGGCTGCCGCAGCCTCATCCGAATCCAGCAGCTCCAGCAGCAGCGACAGCGAAGAGGACTACGACGTGCTCGACCTGAATGAAGACGGCGTCGTGAGCATGTCCGAACTCTTTCAGGCGTTCCAGAACGGAGACTCCAGCTTGAGTTCATTGTTCCCGGACGAAGGTGAAGGCAACGTCTCTGCCATGACCCAGCGCATGGCAATGCAGGCCTACCAGGCGCAAATGAGCTAACCCACGTCCCAGTCGCGGCATGTATCCCCACAAACCATGATGCATGCCCGAAAAGAGGCCATCTCCCTCAGGGACGAGAGAGATGCGCGTCTTTTTTCTCTATAGGAAACGCAGCCACATACTTCCCTTTCACATGCTGACCATCTTTTTTTCTTTTTTCTGACGTTTAGTTGATATGAGCAATTACAGCTTTATATCAGCATGTTAGAACATAAATACGCCTTTTATCATTCACTTCTCTTGGAAAAATAATATCTTTTTCCACCCTTTTTTGACTCAAGTCATACTACCGGGTTCAGGATTGGACTAAACCTGTTTTCACCGAATCGAAATCACCAAAACATCAAGGAGTGAATCTATGTTTTGTTATCAGTGTGAACAGACCGCCAAGGGCGGTTGCACCAAAGTAGGCGTTTGTGGAAAGACCGATGCAACTGCAGCTCTTCAGGACCTGCTCCTGCACCTCACCAAGGGCCTGTCCCAGGTAGCCGTTGCTGCCCGCGAGCAGGGCATCGAAGACATCGACGTGAACCGCTTCACCGTCAAGGCTGTATTTTCCACCCTGACCAACGTCAACTTTGACGACGCCCGCTTCGTCACTCTTATCAATGAATGTGTCGCCAAGCGCGATGCCCTGAAAGCCAAGGTTTCAGGCGTCGAATTCGACGGCCCCGCAGTTCTGGCCCCGGCCCTCGACCTCGCCGGTCTGGTCGCACAGGGTGCTCAGTACGGTGTCGAGAACGACCCCGAGCCCAATGAGGATCTCAAGTCCCTCAAGCAGACCCTGACCTACGGCCTCAAGGGTGTTGCCGCTTACGCCGATCACGCTGCCATCCTCGGCCAGGAAGACAACGAGCTCTACGCCAAAATTCAGGTCCTGCTCGCTGCCACCTTGTCCACTGATCTGACTCTGGAACAGTGTGTTGAAGCCGGCCTCGAATGTGGTCGCATCAACATCCGCGCCATGGAGCTCCTCGACGCCGCCAACACCGGCACCTACGGCCATCCCGAGCCCACCGAAGTCAAGCTCGGCGCCACCGCAGGCAAGGCTATCCTCGTTTCCGGTCACGATCTCAAAGATCTGCACACCCTGCTGAAGCAGACCGAAGGCAAGGGCATCAACATCTACACCCACGGTGAGATGCTGCCCTGTACCGCCTACCCGGAACTGAAGAAGTACCCGCACCTCGCCGGTCACTACGGCACTGCATGGCAGAACCAGAAGAAGGAATTCGCCGAGTTCCCCGGTGCCATCCTGATGACCACCAACTGCATTCAGGATCCCAAAAACTACATCGAGAACATCTTCACCACCGGCCTGGTCGGCTGGCCCGGCGCAGTGCACGTCTCCAATGACGATTTCACTCCTGTCATCGAGCGCGCCCTCGCCATGCCCGGTTTCCCCGAGGACACCGACAAGGGTACCGTCATGACCGGTTTTGGCCGCAACACCGTCATGTCCGTTGCCGGCACCGTCATCGACGCCGTCAAGGCAGGCAACATCAAGCACTTCTTCCTCGTCGGCGGTTGCGACGGCGCCAAGCCCGGCCGCAACTACTACACCGAGTTCGTCGAGAAGACCCCCGAAGACACCGTGGTCCTGACCCTCGCCTGTGGTAAGTTCCGCTTCTTCGACAAGCAGCTCGGCAACATCGGCGGCATCCCCCGTCTCCTCGACGTCGGTCAGTGCAACGATGCCTACTCCGCAGTCAAGATCGCTCTGGCCCTTGCCGAAGCCTTTGAATGCGATGTCAACGAGCTGCCCCTGTCCCTGGTCCTGTCCTGGTACGAGCAGAAGGCCGTCGCCATCCTGCTCTCCCTGCTGGCCCTCGGCATCAAGAACATCAAGCTCGGACCCAGCCTCCCGGCATTCATCACCCCCAACGTGCTGAACTTCCTGGTGGAAAACTACAACATCGCTCCCATCTCCACCCCCGACGAAGACCTCAAGGAAATCCTCGGTTAATTAGAAAGATAGCGTAATCAAGACTCCGCCCATCCCGACTTTCATCGGGGTGGGCGGTTTTTTTGTGGCCGCTGCGCGGCGTGCCTCCCCTTCCCCCGCGTCAGCTCTTAGGCCGAACTTGTTCGGTCTTAGAGATGTCGACAGCAGAGATAGACCCCCATCCCCTCCTTTTCCTAAACATTTTGGTGGCGCATCCGCGCGGGTGAGGAGACTTGCTTAAGCACTCTACTTAGTGAACAGGTATTCGTTTAGAGAAGCAGAAATAGAGCAACATTGTGTTACTTTTACGGAAGCGTCACCGACTGGTAACGGGGTGGTAACGATGGTATGATTGGATTAGGTAAAGGAGGTGTCCCATGACTCTTTGCCTGATCGGTCCTGTCGTCCTGCTCGTGGTCTTTTTCGCGTTGACTTTGCTGCGTTTGATGGACCCCGGCAGTCCCAATGCGGACTTGTTGGTGAAAGTCATCGAGATGGAGCATTCCACCCCCGAGAAAAGACATCCGAAAGGGACTGATTACTCCAATATGATCCCCTCCTCATAGCCCCTACTCGCGCCGAAGGCGCAAATGGGATTCTTAAGGCCCTCGGCCTTGAGCCGTCGGAGACGAAATCACCTAACAATCGGAGGCCGCAGGCCGACCTCCTCTCCTCCCCCTCCCCTTTTTCCAAATAAAAAGCTCCCGACTGCTTGGCAGCCGGGAGCTTTCTTTTGATCTTCTATCGTCGTGCCTAGAAACGATAACCGAGTCGCAGCCCGACGTTGTCCATTCCCTCGTTGGGGTTGGCAATGTAGGCGTTGGACATGTGCTCGTACTGCACGGATACGTTGACCTTTTCAGTGAGATTCACGCCAACGGCAGCACCGACGCGGAACAGCACCGGGGAGCCGAGAGACTTGCGATCACTTTTATTGGTGTTGAGATAGCCGTTATGCGCGGACAGACCGAGACTGCCGTCCACAAAGAAACGATCGGTCAGGAAGTACTCCCAGGTCAGCCCGGTGTAGGCATGGGAAGTGTCGCCGCTGGTGTTGACCGTCACGCCCACATGCGGACGAGGCGCCCAGATGGCCTCAAGCATATCGGGCGAAGTGAAGAGCACTTCGGCATTGATGTCCGCACCGCTCTCACGATGAAAACTCCAGAAGCTGATGTCATGGGCATACACACCGCCTCGGATTTCCGAGACGATGCTGTCGCCTTCGGCCTGGGCGACCGAAGCTGTGAACAGCAGAGCAAGGGCAAGAAGTACGGCTTGAACGGATTTCATGGCTACACCTTATGATTTTCGTTATTTATTGCCCATTACTCGTATAAACGGGTTTATGTCAACGCATGGCCGGAAAACCGGACGCATTGTGACGATTTACTTGCAGAACGCATCGAGCATGACCTGCTCGGCAGCCTCATCCACACTGATCCACCAGACCAGATCGCCGCTGAACCAGATCAGATGCGATTGCCCCATTCCCTCGAAACGATAAACGGCATGTCCCGCATGATCGAGGCGGCTGGGATTCTTGAACGGCGAACGGGGATTCTCATACATGAGATGAACCATCTGCCCGGTCTGGCGACGGGCTTCCTTTTCTGAGGAAACGCGGGAAACCCATGCTTCGGCAGGACGCCCCTTCTGTTCGGGCTTTGCGTAGCGGGCTACGGCCGAGGCCTCGGCCGGAAGCGCCTTGCCGTGGAGCTTGTCCACTGCTTCCTGTGCTTCGGGGCCGGTCAGCAGCTCGACGCGCTGCCAGTCACCCACATTGTCGGGCATGAGGGCGCCGAGATCGGCGGCATGAACGTGCAGCGGCAACATGGCCGCAAGGACGAGTATCAGGGAAAGAGAGCGCATTTATTGTTCCTTGTCAGTCTTGGTTTCGGCTTCAGAGGCCTTGGTAGGCATGGTTTCGGACTTCTTCATCTTTTTCGAGGAACTCGGACGTTTGCCGAGCTTGCCCACGCTGGTGGAGTATGTATCCTCGCCGCGCTGGACGAGGAAGGTCAGTTCCTTGTCTTCCTTGTGCACCTTGGCCCCGGCAATATGAAGGCTGAACAGGTGATCCAGACGGATACCTGAGGCTTCAAGGAGCACGTCACCGGGACGCAGCCCCGCCTTCTCGGCACGGGAGCCACGCTCGACGCGTTCCACCAGCAGTCCGCCAGCAGGCTGGGCTGTGAGGGTCGCGCCCATGCGGGACACGTAAGTATCCGGAGAATAGAAGAATACATCTGCGACTTCGTCGTCGAATTCGCCACCGCGCCACGGCATGATGGTTAGAATCTTCGCAGCAGGGTCATGGCGACGGATACGACGGGCAATGCCCCATGCGTATTCGACGTGGCCGCCACCGGCGATGACCATGACAGGCCAATCAAATTCTTTGCGAAGCCGTACGGCCTCTTCGGCCATCTTGGAATCCCAAATGGATTGGACCAGATGGAACCGCTCACGTTGGGTCGCGTCGTCCTTATCCTTGCCCTTGTGCTGGGAAAGGATCGAATCGAGGAGCGGCACCTGCGCGTTGGCAGGCGGCACGATCTCATTGGGCAGGAAGGCGCGCTCCTCATCGGTGAGGGATTCAATGCCTTCCTTGGAAATCTTGCGGGTTATACGGGTCGGAACATTGAGCCCGGCCACGGGCAGACTGTTGCGCTGGGTGATTTCAAACAGGCCACGGAACAGGGAATAAGAGAATCCCCATCGCTCACTCCACTCGAGTTCTTCCTCAAGCGCGTCCACTTCCACCTGCCCCTTGCCAAAATCATTGAGCACGGGCTGCATGTCCACGGCGATCATTTCAAGCCCCACGGACGGCGGCGTTTCGGTCGCTGCGAGGGCGGCAAGAAGCTGTTGCTGGACACTGTGGTCAACTGGATTTCTGTGACCTTCACCGATCAGGATATAGTCCTTACCCTTTGCCATTGCTGTGATCTCGTCTATGGAGAGCTGATCACCATACTTGGAGATGAAGTCTCCCTTGTCAGGCAGAAAGGTCACGTCCATTCGGGGGTGCTGGATGGTCTTCACACAGGCTCCCAGGGTCAAAGTGAGCGCCAGAAGCAGCAAAACAGGCCCCTTGCGCAGAACGGTTCGCGTTGTTTTGTATTTCATTGCAGTTCCTCACATGTCTTGTCCGAAGTCCGGATACCAGATGGCCATGGGCAGACCGGTTTCATCCTGCTCTGGCGGGTTCGGCAGGGAGTGTATCTCCCCTTCTCCCAGCCTTGCGGCCACAGCCAGAACCATGGCGTCGACCACATCGTCCCGCGCCACCTCTTTTCGCAGGTATTTACGCAAGACGAGACCATATATCTCACCTGTATTATTCAAATATTTACGAAGCACTGTCAGCCGTTCCTCCAACCCGGGACCGGTTTTCTTGGAGTGCTGGATCGTTCCGCCCGAGGCGAGCCAGAAGCAGAGCTCAGGATGTGATTCACGCAACACCTTCACAGCACCGGGCTCATCCTGAAGCAACGAATCGACATCCTGAATCTTGGGAACGAGATACCAGTATTGCTTGGATATCTTCTTACCGGTAAGTTGTCGGTTAATCTCGCATGCTTCCCGATATGAAGAGGCACTCAGCACCTCCCTGACACTGGGCAAAAAGACCGATGACCGCCTTGGACCAAGCATTTCACGTGCGAGCCGGTCCGCGGCCCTCGGAGGCTGGTTTCCACCGGGCAACCCCATGGGGATATCCACCATGATAGTATGGGCATCACCATGCGCTTCCCACAACTCTCGGAAGGTTTCAAAGACCGTACAATCCACATTGTGGTCGGTTAGAGATACGACAAACCACCCTGCGGGGCAGCCGTCCACGCCAACGTACTTCATTTACCCCCTATACCCGCCGAGGTTCGTCCAGGCAAATGCGTTTCACATTTGCACATATCATAAATAACCGGGGCAAAATGTCTCGAACTGGTGTGAATAATGACATTTGCTGGACTTCCTTCATGGTTTGAAGGTACACCAATTACCATCTCCATATGGGAGGCTAGGTATTTACAGGAGTTAGTGCATGAGTCAGGCATCTTTCGAAAATATTTGTATTTTTCACATCATGGAAGGGCTCCGTGATGGATTGACCCATTTCTCTAAGCCCAGCCGCGCCGCGCTCATCTACGCAGAGAAACCCGACTCGCCGCCACGCATTTTCGACCCCCTCGACCTCCTTTCGGGACATGAACCCAAGCTCAGGGATTTCTACCTCTATTCATCCCAATGGCGTGGCAATGCCGTCACCACCAATGAACTCCGCATCATTGACGCTGAAGACAACGGCCTCGACCTGACAGGCATCATTTCCCTCGGTGCACGTTCACGCCACATGCACTATCAGGCCTGGTTTACTGACGAACATCCCGACATGTGCTCTGTCGGCCCCACCAAGCGTTGGCTCGAATTTGCCGCAGGACTGGTCTCCCAGAATTTCGCCACCCGCGATGTTCAGAATCTGGATACCGCCGGGTTCGTGCTCCAGCACTGCGCCACCCACGCCATCCGCGACTACATCGTGGATGAACGCAGCCGTCAGGGCTGGTGGGACACCCAGATCCGTGTCTACCCGTTCCTGGATGCCGTCCTCGGCGTCTCCTCCACACAGGAGGAAGGCGAGTGGCCACGCGGCCGAGTGGTCGTGGTGGAACCGAGCCAACTGGACAAGGTCCGCTTTGTCTGTCGCTTCCCCGCACTGGAGCAGCCGCAACTTGCTGACACCAAACATGTTCGCAAGCTTCTACAGGCAGTTGAAGAGTCCGGGCGCGTACTGGTCTCCGACGGCAAACGCATGCTCGGCATCGCCATCGGCCCCATGCCCGGCGCTTATCTCGCCGCCCAGTTCAGCGGGCATCACGGCTTCCTCTGGATCAAGGATTCGTTGGTCTGCAGCTTCTCTGATGGTCGTTTCCACTCCTCCAATCTCCGCGCCAACTTGGTGCAATTGGAAGAACTTCTGCTGGAAACCGACATGGACATGGGCGATCAGCATACCCTGCTCCAGATCGTCTCGCTCATGGTCAACCGTGTGCGCGACCGCAAACACGGCTGCACCCTGGTCATCGACACGGCCAAGGAACAACTCTCCATGTCTGGTCAGCACTTTGAAAAGCCATTGGATTTACAGGAAAGCAGCCAGCTCAAGCTTGCCTGCTCATTGGCGAAACTCGACGGCGCGGTGCATGTGGGACGCGACCTCAAGCTGCACGGCTTTGCCTGCCTCATGGACGGTCGCATTGTTCCCGGCGAGAACCGAGCCCGCGGCGCACGCTTCAACTCCGCACTCCGTTTTACTGCGGAGCATGAAGAAATCATCGTGGTGGTGGTTTCCGCAGACAGACCTGTCTCCATCTTCAAGGATGGCGTGGAACTCACCGCTCAGTGCCGTTTCCAGCCCATCGGCGGACTGACCCGGCCGCCGCTGCTGGCCGAATGGATCATGTCCTGATTCCGGTTGTAGTCTCTTGTTGACGGAGCGCTGAACCACCATGTCCTCCACCTGGATAACCGACCCCGTATTCTGGGTCATCGCCCTGCCTGCGCTGGCATCGTCAGGCATACTTATCCAAATGGTTCTTAGTACTTTTTCCTGTTGCGGCACCTTCAAGCTGCGCGGCAAACCCGTCCTGCTCAAGTGGTGGATGATTCCCACCGCCGCCGTAACTTGCGGAACATTGTGGGCCATTGCTGTGGCATACGTAGTATTTCAATGACCCTTTTATATCGACTTGACCGCTTATACGGGCTATAGAAACCATTCATTTATATTCTTCCAGGGTTTCTGAATATGGCGGGCGAAAGACTTCAGAATATCGTTCTCAGAAAGAACATCGGTGGCTCAAGCACCGAGGATTACAACCAGATTGACCCACACATTCTGGCGTGCTTTCCGCGTTCCCGCTTCACCGTGGACCTCTATCACTACAAAGAAAAGATACGGACCCTCTCGCCCGTCTACGCAGCAGGCAACGAAGTCTCCCGCTCCATGCTGGAACGCTTTGAACAGATGAGTGCCAACGGCGAGCTGTTCTTTTCGCGCAAGCAGATCAAGGCCTACACCGCACTGGTCGCCTGCGATCTCTATACGGCCCTGGATGACCCCAACCTGACATGGGAAGAGAAGGCACAGGTCTTCATCGACGAACTCCGCCGCAAGCAGTCGGAATTCTTCCATCATCCCATGCCGCAGGAGCTGGACAACCTCATAAACCCGCTCAGCTCGCTCTGCGCCTACCTCATTGAGGACAATCGGCGCATGACCACCATCGTCAACCGCCTCCACGCCGCCCTGACTCCCGACAACCGCCGGATCAACGCCTCTCTTATGGCACTGGCCGTGTACTTGGAGATGAACAAGGGCAATCTCTTCCTCGAAACCCTGGAAGCGGTGGCCCTCGGCTTTTTCCTGTACGACATCGGCATGAGCAAGGTCTCTGAGCTGATGATCGGAAAGCGGCAGAAGCTTACGCCCAGTGAGCAGCGCACCCTCCAGACACACCCGCAAAAAGGGCTGGAGATCGTCAACCGACTCAACATGACCCGCCCCGAGATTGTCGAGCCCATTATTCAGCACCATGAGCGGCTCAACGGCAGCGGCTATCCCAACAAGCTCGCGGCCGACAAGATCGGCCAACTGGGGCGAATCGCGGGCGTGGCCGACTCATACATCGCCATGGTCACGGATAATGCCCAGCGCGCCGGCATCACCCCCATCGAGGCTGCCGCCGAATTCCTCCGAAAGAAGAATCTCTACGATCAGATGGCCCAGCGCACCCTGATCCGCTACCTCCAGACCGTCCCGGCCTCCTAGACCTAGCAGCCACCCAATTGGCCTCCCTTAATGGGAACCAGTGTGCATTGTAACATTCTTGGCATTCATTATTGTCAGGAACGACATCGTATTGTCGCAAATCAGGTCGCAACAACCCGCCAGTGCTCTATATTCAGCCACGTTAGGTATCACCTGCGAGGAAAATGAGAGAGAATATAAAGGGAGAGAGAACCATGATCTGGCTTGCACACAAGAAATACACCGCCGAATACGTTTCCGAACAGCTCAATGTCATCTGCTACCGCATGCGCCGCGAAACCCGCCGCATGATCTATGTTGCTGTTGGCGCCGTGTCTTTCATGGCCGCCATTCAGGCAACCTACCTTATTGAGCTGCTCGGCGCCTAAACAGCACCAGCGCCAACACGGCCAACAGCGCCACGCCCAAGGCTACTAATCCGGTGGAGACCACCGACTCGGCCATTTCTGGCGTGCGTGGGACATTGCGTTGCTCCACATCCGCTGGCAATCCCGCCGCAGAAATGGATCGTTGCGCCATGACGGTCATATCCACCACGGCCTTGGCTTTGACCGCTTCGGCCAGTATCTCGCGTGCAGGCTCACCTGCGCCGATACGTCGGATCATTCCGGCGATTTCACGTCCCTGAGCCTCGGCATCCACGACCACACCGCCAAGTACGCCTGAGTCCATCCACCAGTCGGCCAGCACGAAGACCGGTCCAGCGCTCCGCTCAGCCAACAGCTTGACGGCATCGGACTCGCTTACCGGGCGACCTGTGGCATCCTTTTGAAATTTCAGGAGCAATACCGCTCCGCTACGAGGGACGCTTGAGGCCACAGAAGCCAGCGTATCCATATCAAGGCCGCCCTCATCCCCCGGTTCGTGCCCGGGAAAGACTATTTGCGCACGATCACTGTAGCGCTCCATGGCCTGCTCCGCCTGCGCTCTGAGTTGGCGGGACTCTGGGGTGCCATCCATGATCCCCACCACCATTGTTGCCTCTGGCAGAAGTCGAAACAGGAGATCCGCTGTCTCGCCCACGGCGTATTCAAGGGGAATCCCGGCACAGTTGCCGCACTGACTGAGATAGAGCGGCTCCGGTCGGTTCATGCCGCAGTAGAGCACTGGCGCGCCGCCAAACAGGTCTTCACGATACTTGCGCATGAAGGCAAATGCCGCTGCACCGTCCGTGACCACCACTGTCGGCTCACGACCGTTCCACTGCTCATGGAGGATGTCGAACTGCTCCTCAAAATGGTCATCGTCATGGTCGCCGGAGCCGAGCAAAATCGACGTGACAACCTGCGAATTTTCGAGCCCTTCAGACAAGCCTCGATCCACCCCAGTGGTCCATGGAGACGAGGAATCCGACGAGTGCAACACCACGACGTCCCCGGCTGGGGACTCGGTCGCACACAGCAGCGCCGCCATCATGACGAGCAGGGTGGCGGCATATCGGTAAGCGTATATATGTCCAGAAACAAAAGACATTAAAAATCGTCCATTATCGGAAGCCTTACGAATCTACTGCTCGCAATCAGCCTGACAAACCATATTGCGGCCACGGTTCTTGGCATCATACAGAGCCATGTCCGCGGCCCGAACCAGACGTCCTGCATCCCATCCTTCCTGCCAATGGGCAATACCGATGGAGATGGTAAACTTGAGAGGCTTCTCAGCCAGCTTACCGTCAGTACGGATGCGGAAATCATACTGTTCCACATCGCGACGGATGGCTTCAGCGCGGAGTGTTGCCACGTCCGGTGGCAGTCCTTTTGCCACTATGACCAGCTCCTCACCTCCGTATCGTGCAGCAAAGCCACGATACTGAATGGCGTGTGCGGTGATAATGCGAGCCAGGGCGCGTAGCACGTCATCGCCCGCCTGATGACCGTAGGTGTCGTTCACAGTCTTGAAGTGATCCACATCGATCATCATCACTGTGAGCGGACTGGGCTCCTTGTCCATGATGGAGACCACCTCGGGCAGGTAGGCATCAAAGGCCCGGCGGTTGTGCAGCTCGGTCAGCAGAGGGTCAAAGTTGGCCGTGCGCTCCAGCATCTTGGCGCGGGCGTGCAGTTCGGCCGCTTCTTCCTTGAACTCAATGATGAGCTCCTGAAACATATCACGCACCTTGGCGACGATGACAGACTTGTCCTTGCCCGACTCGATCACGCCCACGGTGCGCTCTTTGAAGGCATCCAGCTTGCGATTCTGCCGTTCATTGGCACCGGTCATGGTGTTGATGACCTCGTCCATCTCATTGAGCAGTTGCGCAGCCGAACGCTTTTCACGGGTCAATGCCTCTTCCAACTCCAACGTGCCGATGGTCTGCATGACATACATGTCGAGCATGGCGATGACCGTCTCAAAATGTGTGTGCGAAAAGTCCTTTTTGGCCAGCTCGGCAAAGACTTCCTGCTGGATCTCGGCCTTCTTTTCGTCAGTATATACTGTCAGTTGCCCCAACAGATTGCGGACAAACAGGACGACAGCGACCCAATCAGGATCGCTGTTCCCGAAATTCTTCAGGACTTCACTCATCTCTCCGACGCTTGTCTTCTTCCTAGGTACCATATCAATTCCAGTGTTGAACCATATTGGAAAGGGGATTTCCCATAGAATAAGACTATATGGCGAAAGGCACGGGGTAAAGAGGATTTTCCCCTAAATGTGTAACGAAGATTTAGAACATATCCGCGCCGCTGAGCACGGCAACGAACCTTTTGAACACGTTCATGTCCAAGGTCTCGCGCATGTCATGACGCATGAGGGTCAGTGCTTCGTAGGGGTCCATGCCTTCGGCATACGGACGCTCGGTGGTCAGGGCGTCATATACATCGGCAAGGGAGATGATACGCACCGGCATGGGGATATTGTCGCTCTTGAGTCCGGCAGGATATCCGGTGCCGTCGAGCTTTTCGTGATGGAAGAGGATACAGTTGATGGTGTTCTGCGACATGGGCAGATGCGCGCACATGGAGACACCGTGAATGGGGTGCTCCTTGATAATCTCGCGCTCGGACTGGGTCAGCGCACCGCGTTTGTTCAGGATGCGCCGGGGGATCTTGGCCTTGCCCACGTCATGCAGGAGCGCGCCGAGACCGCATTCGAAGATCTCGTTATCGCTCATGTCGTAGGTCTGAAACACGGCCACAGAATAAATAAAGACGTGCATGCAGTGCGTGTACGTCTTGTAGTCGTGGGAGATAAACGGGGCCACGGCGGACAGTGAGTTGTCCGAGGCCAAAAACTGGATGGAGTTTTTGACGATGTCCGTCAACCGATTGAAGTGACGGGCGCGTAGTCCGCTGGGGAGTTTGCTGTCGAAGACATCCTGCATGACCACAGTGGACGCTTCGTAAAAAACGTTGGACCGTACCTCGATGGGCAGGCTTTCATCCAACAGGATCTTGCCCAGATTGGCTTCAATGTACTTTTCGTATTGTACCTTTTCAGAGCTCTGGATGTAGACTTCTTTGACGTCGTTCCGGTGCAACACCTGGCGATGCTTCAGGGTAAATTTCTGGCCTGACTTTGTATACAACACAAAGTCGCCCCCCTGCCAAAGGTAGACGGAGAAGTCCCCCAACGCCTCCGGGAAAAGCATAACCGGAGATACGGGAAAGTAGGATACCGGCCGAGCGGCAACGGAATTCGTATCCATCCCCGCTTGCATATATTATACGCAAACGGAACGCTAGTGAAAATCAGGAAAATTTCTAGAATTTTTACAAAAAGCTGATGGTTTACCTGTGGAAATCTCTGCACTCATTCGCCACAATTCGCCCATTCTACCGAGGAATCCGGAAAATCAGGATACTCTCCGACAAAAGTAGAAATTAGGGCTCATCAGTGGTCAAAGCGCAGCAGGGAAAAATTCTTGCCAGCGCCGCTCTGATTTCATCCATCTCCACCGGCTTGGCGATGTAGTCGTTCATGCCTGCCATCAGAAATGTCTCGCGGTCGCCAACCATGGCGTGGGCGGTCATGGCAATGACAGGAATATTGGGGTCGATGCTTGAGCCGATCTTGGATTCCCGAATCTTGGTCGTCGTCTCCACACCGTCCATGCCGGGCATCTGGATGTCCATGAACACCGCATCATACACATTGGCCTGCAGCTTCTCCAAGGCCTCCCAACCGCCGCTCGCCATTTCGGCCTTGTGGCCAAGCTTTTCCAGCATGCCCACAGCGAGCAACCGGTTCACGCGGTTGTCTTCGACCACCAGCAGCTTCAAACCGGCGCCGGGAACACACGGCCCACTCGTCCGCCTGCTGACCTGTGCGTCCGGGTCATACCTGAAATTGAGGGCCACATAGACTGACGTGCCCTCCCCTTCCTTGGAGAACACTTCGATGGAGCCGTTCATGAGGCGCACCAGTCGCTTAACGATGCCGAGACCAAGGCCGGTACCCTGATGACGACGCATGTACGAACCATCCACCTGAGTGAAGGGTTCGAAAATATCCTTGAGCTTGTTGTCCGGAATGCCGATGCCGGAGTCGCCCACTTCAAAGAGCAGGCGAACCACTCGGTTGTCCGGGTCCAGTCTCAGAGGATGCACAGCAATGGCCACCCTGCCGGCATCCGTAAACTTCACGCTGTTGCCCACCAGATTGAACAGCACCTGACGCAAGCGCCCCTTGCCGCCTTCCACCAGCGCGGGCATCTCGTCCCCGACCTCGCTGGCCAGCGTGAGCCCCTTGTCGCGAGCCTGTCCGCGGAAACTGGCCAGCACCTCATCCACCAATGCTGCGGGTGAAAAGGTCTCGTTAATGACATCCATCTTGCCGGCCTCGATCTTGGAGAAGTCGAGGATATCATTGATGATAGCAAGCAGACTGCGGCCGGAGGACAGGGCCGTATCCACATAATCACGCTGCTCTTCCGTCAAATCCGTAGTCTGTGCAAGCTGGAGCATACCGAGCACCCCGTTGAGCGGCGTGCGCACCTCATGGCTCATGTTGGCCAGAAATTCACTCTTGGACTGGCTGGCTGCCTCGGCCTGTTCCTTGGCCACCAGCAGATCGCGCTCCATGGCCTTGCGTTCAATGGCCAGGGCGATCTGCTCGGACACGGAGACCATCAGGGCCAGATCCTTGGCCGAATACTGATCCGGGTCGGAGTAGGACTGCACGGCCATGACGCCCACGACTTCGCCTTTGACCTTGAGCGGCACGCCCAGCCACACCTTGGACCGGGTTCCCAGCATATGCTCCTCGACGCCGTCATAGCGGTCCAGAAACTCCTTCCGGGTCATGATAATCGCCTCTGTGAACGGAGCACCGTCCTCGAAAGAAGACGGCGAAGACACCTTGTCATAACCTCGCACCAACATGGGCTTGCCGGTACGGATCACCTCAACGGAAAGACTGGTCACCTCGGGATCCTCGGTATCGCATACCAGCCCCTTGAGCTCGTCGTTCTCATCCTCATAGTAGGTGAACTCAAGGAATCGCCGGGTCTTATCCAGCAGGGCCACAAAGAAATTCGCGGCGTTGATCTCGTCGTTGAGCCGCTCGTTGATACGACCATAGAGCTCGTCCAGATCAGACGTGGTGTTGACCGCATTGGAGATCTGATACAGCAGCTTGGCCACGCTCTCGTTATACTTGCGCTTGGAAATATCCAGAATGGTCCAGATGACGCCCTGCTCCAGATCATCCCGGTCCACAGCCTTGGCAAACAGACTGGTCCAGACCATGGAACCATCTGCCCTACGGAACTGCTGCTCTGTCTGATAGCTGCCGCATTTGACGATTGAATGGATGCAGCTTCGACGGAAGCTGTGATACGCCTCCGGCGTAGGGAAAAATTCCGACGGCCTGAGCCCCACAAGCGTCTCCGGGGTGTGCCCAAATATCTCTGCCCCGCGAGGATTGATGCGGGTCACGTGATCATCATGGAACAGACCGATACCGGTAATGGTGTTCTGCTGGATGGCCTCCAGCTCATACAGAGTCTCGCGGAGCTGATTTTCGTTGCGTTTCCGCTCGGTGATGTCGGTAATGGAGGCAATGGCATCATCAGTGCCGGGCAGACTGCCCACCTGGATATGCACATGACGCACCTTGCCCGTTCCGGAAACGAACCGGAATTCATAGGAGAAGACCTCATTGGTATCCTTTGCCAACCGGTCCTCGCGCTGCTTGCGCACAAAGGGCCGATCCTCTGCCGCAACAAAGCTCTGCCAGCGGGCTTCGCCCTCGATGTCCTGCAATCTCATTTCACTCAGGTCGGCAAAGCGCTGGTTGGCCTTCAGGATGATACCCTTGCGGTTTATCAGCACCGTTGCCACACTGGATGACTCGAACACCGCCCGATACCGCTCTTCGGTTTCCTGACGGGACTCCTCGGCCCTGAGACGACGGCTGATATCCCGGATCATGGCCACATAGCCACCCGGCCTGCCATCCGCCTTGGGCGGCAGCAAGGAGAAGGTGGAGTCCGTGGGCACGGCCTTGCCCTGACTGTTGGTGAAATTCCATTCGCCGATCCACGCGCCCGCCCCGGTCAACACCGGCCTGACAACGGCATTGAACCGTTCAAAATCCGAATCACAGGCATGGAGCAGCCTCAAGTCGCTGCCGATCATACGACTCTTGCCGTGCCCGAAGATGGCGATGACGGCAGTGTTCACATCCGTGACTTTGAGGTTCTCATCGAGCATCAAGATCGGGTCCACCGAGCTTTCGAACATGGCCTGGAACTGCTCACGGCTCTCCATCAGCCGTGCCTGAGCCTCGGCACTCTCAGTGACATCCCGCGAAACCGTTGCGATATGCGTAATATCACCGTGAGGATTAGTGTAAGGATACATCGACACGTCGTAACAACGGTTTTCATGCCCAGGGAAAGAGAACCACGCCCGGTAGGAAACGGTGTTCCCGGCCAGACAGTTATCAAAATGAGGCTTGATGGAATTTTCAAAGATATCATGGCCCCAAACAGAGGCCATGTTCCGGCCAACGAGGTCTGACCGCTTCAGATCATGCTGCTCCAGATAGGCACGGTTGGCCGCTTCATACACCCCGTACTTGTTGGACAGGGTCATGAGGTCCTGGGTGGCATTGGCGATAAATTCAAATTTTTCGAGGGCTTCTTCCAACTCTTTGCGGGCGGTAATATCCGAGAACGAGATGAAGAGGACCTCTTCGCTATCCAACTCCATCTTGACCGCCGAGCCCTGTAGCCAGAACTGGGTGCCGTCCTGACGCCGCATCTTAAGATCGATATCTTCCAGACGCCCTTCACGCATGACCTGCTCATACATGCTGTTGCGCAACGCTTCGTCCACATAGAGTTCACGCGACTGCATGCCCACGGCCTCTTCCGGGGTCAGACCGAACTGCTGCGCGCCCTTGCGGTTGGCATAGACGCAGATTCCATCCGACACGCGAACAAGAATGATGGGCAAGGGAGAAAGGTCCAGCAGAGTTCGGAACCGCTCCTCTTTCTCGCGCAGAATATCTTCCCGCGACTTTTGCCGGGTGATGTCGGTTATGACCCCTGTGATGCCGCCCGGAGAACCGTCCTCGTTGTAGAAGAGCGATTTGCGGATGAGGACCTTGCTCTCGCGTCCAGCGAAATTAGTGGATTTCTCGTACTCCTGTACCCCGCCTTCCTTCAGCAGGATGGCATCCATCCGCTCATACTGCTCGCCATCTTCGCCGGGAACAAGGTCGCTGACGAGTTTGCCCATGATTTCATCTCTGGACTTACCCACGTACTCCATGAACGTCTTGTTGAAGCCGATGTAGCGGCCTTCCATATCCTTGTAGAAAATCTGGTTTGGTACGGCGTCGATGATGGTTTGGAGCATGGAGAGTTGCTGCTCCAGAGAGGCTTCGGCCTTGCTGCGTTCTGCCATCTCCTTCACCAGGCGCTCGCTCTGGGCCGAGAGATAGGTGGCGCGCTCCAGTCCCTTGGCCAGAGCGTGATCCAGCTCATCCAGGACCCGATCGCCCTTGATGACGTAATCCCACGCACCGTTGCGCATGGCCTGCACGGCGTCATCCAGTTCACCACGACCGGAAATCACGATAAGCGGGATGTCACGTTTTGCGCTGTCGAGTTCCTTGAGCACCTCATGGCCATCCATGTCGGGCATACGCAAATCAATGAGCACCGCATCGAACGAGACAAGCCCGAATGCGGATACACCGGCACTGCCGTCTGCCGCCTCTTCGACGGCAAAGCCGCGGCCCTCAAGGTGTTTTGAAACCAACGCCCGGAATCTAGGGTCGTCGTCTATGATCAAAATGCGCTGTCGGCTCAATCTCCATTTCCTCCTGGAGCCTGAAATACAGGCTTAAACCTTAGCGAAATCCATCAGGAATGTAATTATATTATATTTATTATTCTGAGACATTCGCACCTTGTCTCACCAGCCGTAACCGAGTACACCGTGTACATTGCCAACTTTTCAGGAGACCACCATGAGAACCACTCTGCTCGCCCTTGTCCTCACTCTGGCCGTCCTTGTCGCACCTGCGGCGGCCAAGAACCCTCTTTTTGTCTCAAACAGAGACTTCGCGCCCTACTCCATGATCATCGAAGGCCAGCCCGCAGGCATTGACGTGGAAGTCATGAACGAAGCCGCCAAGCGCGCAGGCATCACATATGACCTTGAGCTCCTCCCCTTTGAAGAGATGATCACCATGGTCAAGAAGGGAACCTGCGACGGCGCCTACGCCCTGTTCCACAGCCCGGAGCGTGAACGCATGGCCATGTTCATGGACGCGGTTCCCGTGCACTACAGCGATTACGTGCTCTTCACCAAGAACGGCTCCGATCTGGTCTTCACCGGCTACGGCGACCTCAAGGGCCGCGTCATCGGCCGCGTCGAAGGGACCGACCTCGGCAAGGAGTTCAACGAAGCGTTGGCAGCAAAGACTTTTCAGGTAAAGGAATACCCGGACCTCGCCACCGGCCTGCGCGGCCTGCTCACTGGCGAAATCGATGCGTATGCCGGAAACATCGACGTTACGTATCACAGCCTCAAGCGCATGGGTATGACCAGCTCCATCGTCTACCTGCCCAAGAAGGTCCTGAGCTTGAAGCCCTCCTACTTTATCATGTCACGCACCTCGGACTTCCCGGAAAAGGAACTGCTCATTCAAAAGCTGGAGCGCGCCCTTGACCAGATGCGCAAGGACGGTACCTACAACAAGATCGCCCGCAGGTATCTGTTCAGATATTAAGATCGCGTGAAGATTGTAATAAAGAAGGCCGCTCCCTGGGGAGCGGCCTTCTTTATTTAGTCTGTATGAAAAGGGGAAAGCTAGTGGGCTTCACCCTCGATGATCAGGTTGGGCAGTTCGTCTTCGTCATCCGGCTTGATGGGGAAATGCTTGGTAATCATTTCACCGCAACGCTTCACGCCGAGACAGAGCGCCTCGCCGGGGTTACCGGCCTTGATGCCTGCAGTGACCTCGGCCACGACATCGTCCCAGACAGCAGGATCGACCTTGTCGTTGATCCCCTTGTCCGCAAGAATCTGCACTGCCCGCTCGTAAACCGAGACGTAGATGATCACGCCAGTCAGATCACGGGTGCGGTGCAAACCGTTGAGATAGAAGGAGGTCAGCGCGGCCTCTTCCACTTCCTCTCGCATCTCGCGGCGGGAAATGAAGGGCTGCTTGAGATCAGGCAGGGCATTGAGCAGACGGGAGAACAGGACATATCCACCCAGGAACAGGGCCAGGAAGGTCCACATGTCCTCGCGGTCGAGCAGCATGGTCACGCAGACGGCGACCAGAATGCCGAGCAACAGGCCACCCAGATGGGCTGCGCGAGGATAGTCGTAGCTGGAAGAAGCGATGACCGGCACGATTTCACCGGAGGTCTTCTTTTCGACCTCGCGGACGCAGGCGGTCAGTTTCTCCTGCTCCTCTTTGGTAAGAAAAGTTTGTGCGAGTGTTTTCATTATATAATCCTTTTGCCTACCAGTCTCCGCCGGCACCACCGCCGCCGAAGCCACCGCCACCGAAACCGCCGAATCCACCGCCGTCACCAAATCCGCCGCCTCCGCCGAAGCCGCCGCCACGATGGCCGCCGCTCAGCATGGAGAGGAAGAAAAGGGTCGAAGCCGTGGAACCGAGTCCGGAGCCATGAGGATGATGCATCTTGGCCGCGCGTTCGTCCACCACGTGGCCGCGACGGCGACGTCTGCCGAACATTTCCGTGATCGCGATGAAGACGATCATGGGAATCACGATGAGCGGCAACACACCACGTCTGCTACCACGTTTCTTGACCGGAGCTGCCGTATATTCACCACGGACAGCGCCGCCGATGGCGGTAACACCGTCGATGAAGCCGCCGTCAATGTCTCCCGCCTTGAACTTGGGGGCTATGACGTTGGTGATGATCTGCCCGGCCAGCACATCCGTAAGTACGCCTTCGAGGCCGTACCCTACTTCAATGCGGATCTTCCGATCCCCTTTACTGACCAGCAGAAGGACGCCGTTGTCCGAGCCCTTCTGACCGATCTTCCAGGCGTCAACCACGCGGATGGAGAACTCAGTGATGGCATCACCTTCCAGTGACGGCACGGTCAGGACCGCCACCTGCGTGGAGTCCGACTTGTCCAACTGGCCCAATTGGGTCTCCAGAGCCTGACGCGCAGCCGGGGTCATCATCCCGGCAAGGTCGTTGACGTACCCCTTGTACGGGGGCACGTCCAAGGCCATTGCGCTGGTGGCGAGGAGTAGAATGAGCGCCGCCGCAGGGACGGCGATGAGTGTTTTACGCACGGTACGCTCCCACTAGGAGGAAGAACCGAAGTTGACCTTCGGGGCATCCTTGGCACCGGGATCGGCGGTGAAGAATTCCTTACGCTCCAGATTCAGCATCACGGAGTTGGTCAGGGAGTTGGGGAAGGAGCGGATCATGGAGTTGAACTGCTTGACCGCGTCGTTGTAACGCTGACGCGCCACATTGATACGGTTCTCCGTGCCTTCCAGCTGATGCTGCAGGCCGAGATAGTTCTGGTTGGCCTTGATATCGGGGTAGCGTTCCACCACGACCATCAGACGGGACAGCGCAGAGGAAAGTCCGCCCTGCGCGGCCTGAAACTTGGCCAGAGCCTGCTTGTCGCCAAGCATGTCCGGAGAGATCTTGGTCTGGTTGGCCTTGGCGCGGGCTTCGACCACGGCCTGAAGGGTATCCTTCTCATGGGCTGCGGCAGCCTTGACGGTCTCCACCAGGTTGGGGATCAGGTCGGAACGACGCTGAAGCGCGGCTTCCAGATTACCCCAGGCGGCAAAGACTTCTTCTTCCTGCTGCTGCATGGAGTTGTAGCCGCAACCGGCCAGGGACATGGTCATCATAATAGCAATAAGGGCCATGGAAATACGTTTGATCATTGCTTGGTATCCATATGTTATGGGTTCAGATTTTAGAAAAACTATGGCCCGCCTTGGAAAAGTCAAGGCGGGCCATTTCGATTTCACTTATTTAGCGACCTTTTTACGTTTCTTGGGCTTCTTCAACCGCTTGCCCGCAGCCAGCAGCTTGCGCAATTCGGCAGCCGCCTCCACCGCATCGGCCTCATGGAGCAGGAAGCGCTCCTTGGCCGTCTGAAAATGCCACCCGACAGGTCGAGTCAGCAGCTTGGCGCCCCGTGACTCAAGGTACTCAAGGGCATCCGCTTCCGCCGCCACGTCTTCCATTTCGGCCAGAATCTCCTGCCGCTTGGCGATTTCCCGCATTCGCTGGGAGATATCGTAGGCCGACCGGATCACGTCATCCGGCTGGATATCTGTCACTTTTTTACGCCCGGAATAGTGTCGTTGCAGTTCGTTGAGGTCAGTCTTGAGTTCCTTGATCTCAAACAACGCCTCTTCCCTGGCTTTGTCTATCTTATCATTAAGTTGCTTGTAGATGGCGCGAAGCTTGTGTGCAGACATAGAGCGTGAAGTAGGTTTGTAGTTATTTGTACTACCTTTAGCCTAGCCCACTTTTGCGGCCCATGGCAACCCGCAAACGAAAATCATTTCGAAACGACTCTGCCACGACCGTCCGTCATCTCTGACAACCGTTCGGTAAAATTGGATAAATGCTCCTCAGGCATGGTCAACTCAAAGGCAGCCTCGTCCGTGAACATTTCTTCATCCACTTCCACCTCGAACTCCGGCAACATCCGTTTGAACAGCGTCACCGCCTGATATGGAATGGTCGCCACCACCGTGACGGTATCGACCTTCTCCTTGGTGGGCAGGGATTCCAGCACCAGATTGACCATGGACGAATAAGCGCGCACCAGACCGCCGGTTCCGAGCTTTGTTCCGCCGAAATATCGGGTCACAACAACGCTGACCTCGCCCACTTCGCCGTGCAGCAGCGTATTCAGCATAGGCTTGCCCGCCGTACCGTGAGGTTCACCGTCATCGCTCATGCCCACCTGCGCCGTATCGCCGGGGGGACCGGCCGCAAAGGCCCAGCAGTTGTGGGTGGCGTCGGGAAATTCTTCTTTGATCTCAGCGATGAACGCCTTGGCGCTCTCGCCATCCGGAGTATGAGCCGCCGTGGAGATGAAACGGCTCCGTTTGATGGAATCTTCCACCCGGTGGGTGGCCGCAGGGATGAGATATCGCTTGGACATGGAGTGGGTTTAGCCCGCAGAGCTTTGACGGGTCAAGCCGACTAGCGGCTCCGTTTCTCTATCCAGTCGAGGTCTGAACGGAATTGCTCTTTGAGTTCTGCAAACTGTCCGTTATCCGGCAACTTGCTCAGCAAGGTCTCGAACTTTCCCGACTCCGATAGATGACGGTAACTGTAGTTGTAATGCAGGTCATAGAGCCAGCAACAGACGAACAGGATGAAATCGTTGGACCATTTGATGGCCTCAAAGGCCACGAGCTGACGGTTCATGGCAGCCTTGAACACCACAGGCGAGACCTCGTTGTCATCCCACGACATGCCACTCTTGAGGGCTTTGCCCTGCAATGCATCCGGACTCAGACAGCGAAGGATATTGCGGATGGCATCCATCTTGTCCGCGTCGCGTACCGCCTCTGTGACCAGACGGGCATCCGGGGCCAGATTGCCGGGTAATACGCCAAGATTATGATGTTTTACCGCGGTCAGAACGACCTCGCCAATATGGTCGGGCAGATAATCAAGCACCCCGGCTTCACTGAGGATTTTCTCCCCTTCCACGGCGTGGTTGTAACCTTCCATGTCGTCGTATGTCTTGCGGCGCACCACTTGAGGGAATCGACCGACGTCATGCAGCAGGGCCGCCGCATCCAGGGCAAAGCTCATCTCGTCGGAGGCACCCCACTCCTTGCGGATGGCGCGGGCATGGGTCATCACCCGAAAGGTGTGTTGGTGTTTCAGCTCCACCATCTCGGACGCTTCACCCGCCTCGTTGCGATAGTGATCTACGTGCGTTTCGAACCATTCCCTGAGCGGTTCCATGGACAATTCCGGCATAATCCCTCCACTGCGGACAATCTGTTACCGCATATCGATCAATTGACAACCAGCAGCATACATGCTGATTAAAAGAAAGTGGAGAAGGATTTCAGGGACTTTCCATGTCAAAAGCGGAACAAACTCCATATTTGCGGCTCTGGGCCGCCTTGCTCGTCACAGTATTGACCCTGTGCGCAGGAACAGCCGTGGCCGAAGAGCTCACAGAGCCCGGCGGCGAAATGGTTCCCGAGGAGACCCTTTCCGAAGGGGAAGCCGCCAACGACGAAGCGGAACAGACCCATGAAAAATGGTCCCGGCGAATCACCTCGACAGCTTCCTATATGGACTCCTTCTTTGACGACGAACGTTTTTCCACCACTTCAAACAAAACGTATATCCGCCTTCGCGGTTCCCCAATCCTTGACCGCAACGGTCTTTCTTTCAATTCTTACGTAGACATACGCCTACTGCTGCCCAACACCGAGCGCTGGCTCGTGAACTTCGGCGGCGATCCCGACGCAGAAGACAAATACGGCTCCACTCCCATGGAGGACCTCGAGCGCAGAGACAGTGGCCGCGACGAACGCAATGCCTACATGGGCGTCAGCACCTTCTTCAAGCAGACCCGCACCCGTAATGTCGGATTCGGCGGCGGTGTACGGTTCCGCAATATCGGCATTGTCCCCTACGCCACCTTCAAATGGGTCGAACTCTGGGAGCAGAAGAACTGGGATTTACGCGCCACGCAACGGTTCCGCTACTATACGGACGATGGTCTTGAGTTCAAATCACAGCTGGATGCGGACTGGCCCATTTCCCACAAATTCTTTGCCCGCGCCTCCGGCTCGGTGCTCCTCAAGCATGAAACGCCCAACGTCTATTACGATGTGGATTACTCGCTATATCAATATCTGACGACCCGCCGCGCGATTCAGTACCAGATCTCCACTGGCTACACGTCACGCCCGGGCCGGTCGACCTATCTGGATACGATCCGCTATGAGGTCAAATACCGTCAGCAATGGCGCGACTGGTTTTACACCGACCTCGTTCCCAAGATCGTCCAGAACGACAGCACCGACTGGCGCGTCGATCCCGGTATCAGCCTCGATTTCAATTTCATCTTCGGCCACACCGACGTGCACGAGTTCACCTCTGCCTTCACGCGTAAGCAGAAGAGCCTCGAGACCAAGGCGCGCGAAGACCGCGACAAATCCCTCCAGGAAGCGCATGAGCATTTCATGGAGCAGCAAAAGCAGCAGGAATCTAAGGAAAACTAGCTACGCCTTCCGCCCTTCCTTTTCTATCAGTGCGGTAGTGATGAGACCGTAGAAGCCGCCGTTATCCCCGGTATAGCGCCAGCCGAGCAACGAGGCGCAATGCGAGCACGCAACCACCTGCCATGTATAACCCGGAAACCACGTGAATTCGTCAGTTTTGGGCCCCGAAGGGGTGATATTTTTGGCCGAGGCAAAGCAGCCAAGTTCAAAGACGTATCCGTGCGGGTTGAAAAAGACGTGCCGGTGTTTTCCGTCTACTTCCATGGCCAGATCAGGTCGTGTGATCACGCTATGGCAGAGCTTGCAGACGAGTTTGCGCCCACCGTTTCCTCTGGTGGATTCAGTCTTTTCATCGAGGTCCACATCAGCACCGCCGCCGTCAATGGCGTCCTTGAAGAACAGGTACTCTATGATCTCACGATGTGATTCTTGGGTCTGCATGGCGCGCTCCTTTTCGATATATACGCCAGCTTAGCGGGAAAATGAAGCATGTTCGCTCTTGACCCTCTCCAACCTCACGCCTACTTCCTACTTATGACTGACAACATCGATCCCGGATATCTGCGTCTTTGCGATGCCTGTTGCGACAACTCGGGCACGGCCAAGGAGATGATCAAGACTGGCGGCTGCACCTGTGACATCTGCGGTTGGGCCTGCAAGTGTTGTGGAGACGACGGAAAGCAGTTCATCAACAAGGTGGCCGTGCGCAACATCCCCGACGACGGATGGGACTATCTGCAGTGGAAGAACAGGCAAAATCTCATGCCCCTCAACTGGGAGGCGTTGTTTGTGATGGGGCGGGAGAAGGAAGAAGAGTAGAGGCTGAAATCAGATTAGGAAGCCGCCCTTTCGGGCGGCATTTTCAGGTGACTTCGCCTCCGGCGGCCAAAGGGTTATGCCCTTTGGAAACCCGTTTTCGCCTTCGGCGAGGCTTTGGCTTTAAAGTGAATATTTCTAGGCTAATGCAAATTTAGATAGCTTACTATTCATCCACCGCCTACTCATTACATAGCTGGCTATGCACTTAGTGCGCTTCGCACCAGGCTGGCTGCGATGCCCCACATGGTCAGACAGACGATGCCGTCCAGGATTCGCCATGTGATTTCGCGTTTGAAGACCGGAGCAAGCATCTGGCCGCCGAGGCTGAGACTGATGAACCAGCAGATGGAAGCAGTGATCGCGCCCATGCCGAAGACGTATCTTTCTGGCACCGGGAACTGCCCTGAAATCGATCCCATCAAGACGATGGTGTCGAGGTAGAAATGGGGGTTCAGGAGGGTCACGGCCAAGGTCAGCATCAGGGTGTGCCTGAGGGTTTTACCTGCCTCGCCGCTCGCTTCCAATGAACCGCCCCGAATGGCGGACATGAAGGAGTTGAAGCCGTACCACGACAGGAACGCGGCTCCGCCCCATGTGGCGATCGTAGCCAGTGTCGGGTTGCTCGCAACCATGGCCCCCACGCCTGTTACGCCCAAGCTGATCATGACCATGTCGCACACGATGCACAGCGCGGCCACCGCCAGATGGTGATTGCGTCGCACGCTCTGCGTCAGAACAAATGCGTTCTGTGCTCCAATGGCGACGATCAGCCCGCCGCCCATGCCGAATCCCTGTATGAATGGTGTCATTGATTCCTCCGTTGCCCCCTTTCTATGCATCCCCCGGACCTATGTGAAGCTAATTGTTTTCATGCTGCATAAGTTTTGCTAATAATCGATCATGCTCGATTACAAATTAGTGGAAGCGTTTGCCGTGGTGGCCCGTGAAGGCGGCTTTGAAAAGGCGGCCAAAGTGCTGCATCTGACCCAATCTGCCGTATCGCAACGGGTCAAACTGCTGGAAGAACAGACAGGGTGCATCCTGCTTGTTCGGTCCACGCCACCCAAGCCGACCCCGGCGGGCCGAGAGATGCTCAAGCATTACCGGCAGGTGCGTCAGCTAGAGATGGACCTCGGCCCGGGCTTTGGGCGTGAGCAGGACGGTTTTGTCACTCTTCCCGTTGGCATCAACGCCGACTCCCTTGCCACATGGTTTTTCCCGGCGGTGGGCGATTATCTCGCCGAGAACCCCGTGCTCCTCGATCTGGCCGTGGATGACCAGGCCCAGACCCACCGCCTGCTCAAGGACGGCGAGGTGCTTGGCTGCATCAGTGACCGCAGCGAGCCGTTTCAAGGATGTCGCGTCGAGTACCTTGGCGATCAAGTTTACAATTTGTATTGCACTCCGAATTACAAAGAGAAATGGTTCAATGATGGCTTGACATTAGAGAGGGTTCTCAAGGCCCCTACCCTCATCTTCAACCGCAAGGATTTGATGCACGGTATTCTTCTTGAGGAGGCACTCGGGCAGCCTGTTCCCTACTTCAACGCCTTCTATCTGCCCTCTTCAGAGAAGTTTGCGCCCACCATCGCTCGCGGGCTCGTCTGTGGCATGCTTCCACCACAGCAGGCCAATGAATACGTGGAACGTGGCGAACTCATTGACCTTGTCCCCGGTCACTCTTTCACTGTTCATCTTCACTGGCATTGCTGGAATCTCGAGTCCGGCGAGCTTGGGCGATTCACTGACGCGCTGGTGGCCGGAGCACATCGTGAGTTGAAGGTATAGGCATGCCCAACCACGCCATTGCCCACGGAACGCCTTTGTTGTATCAAACCACAACATTCTGAATTGAAATCCCTTTCCAAGGAGTCCCATATGAAACGGTTGGCCCTGTCTCTGACACTGTTTTCCCTGCTTTTCACCTTCGGCTGTCAGAAGGCCTACTACGCAGGCATGGAGAAGATCGGATACGATAAGCGTGAAATCCTGGCGGATCGCGTGGAGAACGCCCGCGAATCCCAACAGGATGCCAAAGAGCAGTTTGCGAACGCCCTTGAACGCTACCGTTCCGTGGTCAATTTCGATGGTGGCGACCTTGAGGACAAGTACAACACCCTCAACGACGAGTACGAAGTCAGCGAAGCTCGCGCCGAAGACGTGCGTGACCGCATCGAATCCGTCGAGGACGTGGCCGAAGCCCTGTTCGAAGAGTGGACCGAGGAAATTCAGCAGTACACCAGCTCCAAGCTGCGCCGCTCCAGCCAGCAGAAGCTGACCGCCACCAAGTCCCGCTACAACAAGCTGATCCGCGCCATGAAGAAGGCCAGCAGCAAGATGGACCCTGTACTGGCAGCCTTCAAGGATCAGGTGCTCTACCTGAAGCACAATCTCAACGCCAAGGCCATCGCTGCACTGGAAGGCGAGCTGGGCACCATCCGCTCCGACGTTGACACCCTGATCAAGGAGATGGAGAAGTCCATCGCCGAAGCAGACGCCTTCATCAAGACGCTGGAATAACAGCGCGACTTTCATCCAAAAAGCAAAAGGGGCACGGTGTTAACCGTGCCCCTTTTTTCATTCCCTGCGCCGCCGATCTAGGCCGCTTTGGCCTCTACCTCAAGACCACGCACATACAACGAGAGCGGACCTTCGAGCATATCGTAGGTCAGTTCCTCACTACTCCAGTTGCAGCGCATGGCCAGCGCAAAACCGTGCAGATAATCTGCCAGTAAATCCAATGCATTCTTGAGCTCCCCGTCGCTCAGACCGAGGGGCTGCATCACTATCTGAAACCGCTCCGCAAAGACCTCCGCCGGACCAATCGTGGTCATGGACAGCATGGTCTCCAACAAACCGGTGTGGTCCTGAAGCAGCGCGAGATAGCTGCGACACAACTCACGCAACTCTTCCTGCCACTCCCGGGCCCCGGTGGGGCGGTAAATTGATTCCATCAGAGAAACGGCCACTGCTTCGAGCAGCACCGCCTTGTTCTTGAAATAATGGTAGATCGCCATGGGATCGACATCGAGCTTTTCGGCCACCTGTCTAATGGTCGGCAACTCGCCACGCTCCAACATCGTCGTCCGGAAACAATCCACTATAGCTTCGGCGCTCAGACCCTCCTCGTCCCGTCCGGGACGGCCGCGCCTCTTCAACTTGACAGTCATCAAAACTCCTGTGTAATCACCTAAATTCTACAATGTAGAATAAATGATTCAAAGCGCAATGGCAAGCGAAAATCACAACGCATGCAGATGTTTTTTCAGACTTTAGTTTAGTGAATGGAGTGAATGGGTATGCCCAACATCGTGTACGTAGGAGCCAGCCTGGATGGCTATATTGCTGACAGGAACGGCGGCCTCGAGTGGCTTGGAATGGTGCCGAACCCGGACAACAGCGATTACGGTTTTGCGGAGTTCATGGACTCGATTGATGCCCTGCTCATGGGACGCAAGACATTGGAAACCGTTCTGGAATTTGGCTGTGAATGGCCCTACTCAAAATCGGTGTTCGTGTTGAGCGGCACCATGACCGAAGTGCCGGACGCAGTGAAAGACAAGGTGGAAATCGTCAACGACACCTTGGAAAACGTAGTATCGGCATTAAACACGAAAGGATTTGAGCGGTTGTATGTTGATGGCGGACAACTTGTTCAGGGATGCCTGAACGCAGATCTGATCGACGAATTGATCATCACCCGAATTCCGATCCTGCTGGGAGGAGGCACGCCCCTGTTCGGAGCCCTGCCCAGTCATCTCGAATTTGATCACATCGAGACCACTGTCCTACTGGGTGAGATGGTCAAATCTCACTACAAACGCAAAAGATAGCTGGCTTTCTATTTCGTTCCACTCAGAATATTGGTCAATATCCACAACCCCTTGCGGAATTCCTCCATATCCTGAACGCCAGTGAGGGAGATTCGGGCCGCCGCAGGGGGTTTTGTCTCGCCCACTACGAACTTTTCTGCGCCGAATACGCTCACACCATCGGCCTGGGCCGCCTTTTCCAGCGCCTGCCCTGTCCATGGTTCGGGCAACTCTACCCAAAGATAAAATCCGGTGGGTTTGCCACGGAAACGGAGCCCTTCCAGCATGTCACAGGCGACCATGTATCGCCGCGCCGCCTCTGCCCGCTTGATCTCCACCACCTGATCCGCGGTGCCGTCATTGATCCACATGGCGGCCAGCTCGCCATTGAGGGGCGGCGCCATCCAGATGGTGTTGAGCACCGCCTGCGCCAACGGTTTGCGATACGGTTTGGGCGCCACCACAAAGGCCACGCGCAATCCGGCAGCCAGCGACTTCGACATTCCGGCCACATAGACAGAACGATGTCGCACCCTGCTCCCCACCGGATCCAGCATGCCCGGCGCGGTCAGGTCGTAGGCGTCATCCTCGATGATGATCAGGTCATGGGCATCGGCCAGTCGGGCAATCTCGTCCCGACGCTTGCCAGACATGGTGGCCGTAGTGGGATTATGCACGCCGGGCATGACGTACACGCCCTTGATCCTGTCGCGTCGACAGGCTGCGTCCAGCGCTTCGGGCATCATGCCCTCGTCATCCATGGCAATGGGCACCAGCCGGATGCCCAGCATGGTCGCAAGGGTCTTCATGCCCGGATAGGTCAGGGCGTCCGCCGCAATGCGGTCGCCAGGCCGGAACAATCCGCTGAGGCAACAGGTCAGGGCATGTTGCGCTCCGGCCGTGACGATCACGTCCTCGGCCCCGCACTCAAGACCGTACCGTGCAGCCCATCGCGCCCCGGCCTCCCGGTGATCCGGCATGCCGCGCGGGTCGGTATAGCGCATGAAAGAGGTGGGATCTTTGCGTCGAGAAATCCGTTTGATGCCCTCGGTGACATCCGGGTCCAGATGGTAGAACGGAGAGATCAGCCCCATCTCCAACATGCCTGCCGCTGCCGGCTCAAAGGACACCATGGACGTGGATGTCACTGCATCCGAGGCTACGAAGGTGCCCCGCCCCACGGTGCCAGACAGCAGCCCGCGCTTCTCCGCTTCACTATACCCGCGGGTGATCGTGGACACGTTCATGCCCAGCTCGTCCGCCAGATCGCGGTGAGTGGGCAGTCGCTCGCCGGGCGTCAGAATGCCCTTCTGAATGTCCCGTTCAATGGCGTCTGCCAGCGCCTTGTAGAGCGGCCCTTCGTCCCGGTCGATGAGTGGAGAATATATTGTCATGCAGACAATGTTTCCATTGACGCCATACAATGTCAACCATACAACGCGAACATGGAAAACCACCCATGGGGCAACCGGTCGATTGTGCAGGGCCCGCCGATCGACCACGGAGAAACACCATGACAATGGAGACGTATACCGCTTTTTTGATGTTCGTCATCGTCATGACGGGCACACCCGGCATGGGCAACCTGTCCATGATGGCCATCGGGCAGACCACCGGATTCCGGTCGTCCCTGCCCTTTCTACTGGGCACCACAGTGGGTGCCATGACACTGGACACCACCGTGGCGCTGGGCCTCGGCGGCCTGTTCATGACCTCGCCCGAGGCAGCATGGGTCATGCGCATCCTCGGCATGGCCTACATCATCTATCTCGGCTGGCGCATCATCACCATGCAGTTGGCGGAACCCGGCGAGGGAAAACGGTTCACTTTTGTGGAAGGCCTGTTCCTGCACCCGACCAATCCCAAGAGCTGGACCATGGCTGTGGTCGGATTCAGTCAGATCGCCAACCCGAACGCACCGCTGTTGCAGCAGGTTGCGATCTTTGTACTGACCTTCACGGTCTTTCAGGTCTCGTTCCACTCCCTCTGGGGGCTGGCAGGCGTGATGATCATGCGCACCCTGCGCTCCAGAAACGTAATGTTGGCCGTCAACACAGTGCTTGTCACCGTGATGGTGGGCGCCACCGCCTACGCGATGTTCATCTAGAGAAAAGACAGAAACCCTAGACCATCTTCTGCGGATCAACGATGCGGTCGAAATCGGCCTCTGAGACAAGTTGTAGTTCAAGCGCTGACTGCTTCAGAGTAAGGCCATTCCGATGCGCGTGAAGGGCAATTTTGGCGGCATTTTCGTACCCTATGGCCGGATTGAGGGCCGTGACCAGCATCAAGGAACGCGAGAGCAGGTCTGCGATTCTGTCATGGTTGGCCGTGAGCCCGTCGAGGAGATTTACCTTGAAGGCGCGCATGGCTCCGGACAGGTTGCGGATGGATTGGAGAAGGTTGTGGATCATGAGCGGCTTATACACATTCATCTCCAGCATCCCGCCCGATCCGCCAAGTGTGACGGCCTGATCCGCGGCCATGACCTGCAACGCGACCATGGTCAATGCCTCGGCCTGTGTGGGGTTGACCTTGCCCGGCATGATGGACGACCCGGGCTCGTTGGCGGGCAGTATCAATTCTGCCAGCCCGGCCCGGGGACCGCAGGCGAGCAGGCGGATGTCACAGGCGATCTTGTAGAGGGCATTGGCCAGCGTCTTGAGCGAGGCCGAGAGATGCACCAGCGCATCATGGCTGCCCTGCACAGTGAACTTGTTGGGCGCCGGGACAAAAGGAAGACCTGTGAGGTCAACGATATGTCCGACAGCGTCCCTGTCAAAGCCCGGATAGGTGTTGATGCCTGTTCCCACGGCAGTGCCGCCCAGCGGGAGCTTGTAGACATCCTCCAACGCGGCCTCGATGCGGACGATATTGTCATCGATGAGCCCGGCATATCCTGAGAACTCCTGCCCTAATGTCAGGGGCGTGGCGTCCTGCATATGGGTCCGCCCGATCTTGACGATGTTCTTCCACGCCTCGGCATGGGAGGACAGTGAGTCGGCGAATTCACGCGTGATCGGCAGAAGATCGCGCACCACGCCCATGGCAGCGGCCATGTACATGGCGGACGGAAAGTTGTCGTTGGTAGACTGGCAACGATTGACGTGATCGTTGGGATGGACGGGCTCCTTGGAGCCGAGCGGACGGTCCGTAAGCTGGGAACAGCGGTTACTGATGACCTCGTTGACGTTCATGTTGAACTGGGTGCCGCTGCCGGAGATCCAGACCGGGAGCGGAAACATGTCGGCATGGTCGCCGGAAAGGAGTTCATCGCAGACACGCACGATGAGATCATGGGCCTGCCGGGGTAACTGCTCTGCCCCGAGATTGGCCCGGGCACATGCCTTCTTGAGGATGGCGTAAGCCTCCACCATCTCCGCAGGCATGGGATCCGTGCCGATATCAAAGAGATTGAGCGCGCGCTGGGTCTGGGCGCCCCAGAGTTTGTCCGCAGGCACCGCCACAGTGCCGAGGCTGTCTGATTCCGTTCTATACGCCGTCATGCTCGTCTCCTTGGTCATCAGGTGATCAGGTCACCACGGTATCCGATGGGATAACAAAGATAAAACAACTTCCCTCACCCGGCGTGGACTCCACAGTGAGGTCGCCGCCATAGTGAGCCACTATCTGGCGGCTGATGGCCAGTCCCAGCCCAGTGCCGAAGACCTTGCTGGAGCGGAAATTCACATCCTGCACCTGATAGAATATGTCGAAAATCTTTTCCCGGTCCTCGGGCGCGATGCCCCGCCCGGTGTCGCACACACGGAACTCCACCCCTCCCGGCACCGGGGCGGCGGAAAGGGTTACTTCGCCCTCATCCGTATACTTGAAGCCGTTGCTCAACAGGTTGATGAGCACCTGATGAATACGGTCACTGTCCGCACTGATGGAGACTTCCACCAAGGGATACGATACCCGGAAATCCACTTCGGCGTTTTTGGCCGCGTAGCCGGATATGGACTCCGACGCCTGCTTGAGGATGGCCGACACATGCAATGGCTCGTTGCGCCACTCCATACGCCCGGACTCGATCTTGTTGAGGTCCAACAGGTCATTGACCAGACGGCCCAATCGATCTGATTCACTGCGTACGACGCCAAGATTGTCAGAAAATCGCCTGACACGAGTTTCCAGCCCGGGCTCCTTGCGTAGCACCGGCAGGAAATATTTGTCGAAATTCTTCTCCATGAGCCTGAGGAAACCGATGATGGACGTCAGTGGAGTGCGCAGCTCGTGAGAGGCGGCAGACAGAAACATGGTCTTGGCCTTGTCCATATCGATGAGCTCCTGCTCCGCGCGCTTGCGCTCTGCGATCTCGTTCTGCAGATCGTCACTGTAGGAGGTGAGGCGATCCATGAAGGTGTTGTAGTAGCCGGACAGCAACCCGACCTCGTCTTTGGAATGGACCTCCATGCGTGCGGAAAAGTCGCCGCTCGCCGCCTGGGAGAACTTCTGTTGCAGTTGCTTGAGGGGATGGGAGATGACAGACCCGATCCACATGGAGATAGGGAGTACCAGCAGCATGAGCGCCACAGAGGCCAGCACGATCACGTAACCGATGGCCTTCAGCGGTGCGTAGAAGTCGTCGAAATAACTGGAAGAGGCCACAACCCAGCCCATTTCGGGAATATCCGTGAAATAGACGACCTTGCGCCGGTACTCCTCTTCGCCGGGATTGCGCCACATGTACTCGAAGGAGCCGTTACGTTCCGTGACGATCCGTCTGGCCACCGCAGCGAGCCGGGCGTCGTTATACTGGTCGAAATGCTTGCCCTGCAGATGCGGGTGGATGAGAAGGAAGCCAGCATAGTTCAGCACAAAGGGATAGCCGGACTTGCCGAACCCCAGCTCGAACATGCGCTCGCGAAAATCGTCGATTTTGACCAGTTCGCTGAACTCCTCGGTGTAGGTGGATACCGAGATAATCCAGTCCCACGGCTCAAAATAGACCATGTAGGCGACCTTGGGCCGCTCCACCTTCTCCAGGATTTCACGCCAGCCGTACTCGTAAAACCCTTCCTTTTGCTTGATCTGATCCCGGGCAAAAGTCAGCCCGGAGACATCCACGTCCACCAGACTCCGTTGGGGATGCACCAGCATGACGCCCTCGGAATTCATGATGTAGATGAACCCGGTCTTGCCGATGGTCTGGGACAACAGCAGTCGCCCGGCTTCGGCCTTGGCCTCTTCTTCGGAGATAAGGCCACGGGCCGCCCGGCGCTCAAGATGGCGAACCATGTCCAGATTCTTTTCCGCTACGGCGCGAAGGTAGTTCTTGATGGAGACAGTGGCGTTGGTGCGCACCATGGTCGCAATGGACGCGGTGGTCCTTTGCAGTTCACTTTCAATCCTCTCCTGAATGATGGTGCGGACCTGAGAGTAGACAAACCAGCCCGCAACCAGAGCCCCTACTACGAGCAGGATGGAATAGCTGAAGAACAGCTTGTTGCGGATGCGCATGTCACGAATGAACTGCCACATGGCCTACCCCTTGGGCTCCATTGCATAGATGGGCTGGTAACGGCGAGGACCGAACAGCCCTTCGTACGGATACCGTGCTGCATCCTTGGTCGTCACCACAGGGATGAACGGTCCTGACCGGAAGGGAAAATCCCGTCCGGCTTGTTCGCCATTCAGGAGGCGCACCAGCATATCCACGGCCATACGGCCCTGAAATACGGTGAGGTCAGACGGCGCGGCCGCCACTCTGCCGTCAGCGATTTTGTCGTAGAGAGAGGCGTTGAGATACGTGGACACCAGTGTCATGCGACCTTCCAGCTTCATGGTCCGGACAATATCCGCAGCGGCCTCGGCAGCCACCGCATTACCCACCAGATAGTCCACGTCGCTATTATTGTTCAGGCTCTTCTCGATCAGATTCCACTGGATGGCCCGGCCAGTATCCCCCCACCGGACATCAGTCATGGAGGCCTTGCCCGAGTAATACTTGAGAGCATCCGTGAAGCCATCGTAGCTGTCCGGCGCCCAACTGGATTCCTTGGGTCCGGGAAAAAATGCGAGCTTGATGTTGGCTTTCCCAGCCTGCTCGGCATGCCGGACCACGAATTCCCCGGCGTAGAACCCCATGTCGTAATAGGAAACCATGGCCTTGGCGGAAATGGCCGGAGCACGAATACCGTTCACAATGCCCACCACATGGACACCCTGCTTTCGGATTTCCCTGATGACATCGTCAAGACCGTCATAACTGATTGCCCCGACAAGGATGCCGTCCACACCGGAACGAGCCAGTTCACGCAGCTGCTTGATTTGCTGCTTCAGGTTCGTATAGCCGCCAGCCTCACGCAGATCGACCCCAATGCCCAGCCGCCGGGCTTCCTGGATGATTCCGTAGTTCACGGCCACCCAGTAATCGTCTTTCATGTGGGGGAAGGAAACACCGATGCGATAGTAATTCCCGCTAATCATCGGCGGCGCCCATTCTTCCAGCCGAGCCCGTCCAAAGCTTCTGGCTGGTCGACCAGGCTTCTTTTTCGAGACCTCATACTCGCCGTAGTAGCTCTTGACCTGAATAGGCCACCACTGCTCGTCTTCAGCCCGCACCGGGACCGAACCAAGCACCAGCAACAGCACAACGCAGGAGACTCCCATCACCAGCGACTGCCACCGTTCATACGCTACCGTCCCTAACGCCATTGAATATACCTTTACACTTAATATTTAAGCCTTTTTGCACCCTACCATAGGGAGTTTGCCAACAATAGTATATTATACTGACGTTTCCCAACACTCTCTTGTTACAAAGAAAAAAAGGGCCCCGGTCCATGACCGGGGCCCTTTTCAGGCTGATTATGACAATTGAGCGTGCAGCAAGTCTGGCGGTCCCACGATGGGCCCCTGAAACTCCTTGATCCGCTCCTTGAATCGGCGCAGATCTTCACCCTGAAGGACCCGTGCCGGAGGCAGCTTCAACGTGCTGGGGTTGATCTGCCTGCCGTTGCGAAGAACCTCGTAATGGAGATGCGGTCCCGTGGACACACCCGATGTTCCCACATAGCCGATAATGTCACCCTGCTGCACCTTAACGCCAGGACGCATGCCCTTGGCAATGCGGCTCATGTGGGCATAGGCGGTCTGAAAACCGTTGCCATGGCGCAGCTTGACGTATCGACCAAAGGAGCCCCTCCAGGCGGCCCACTCCACAATGCCGTCTCCGGCAGCCAGAATGGGTGTCCCGTAGCGGGCGGAAAAATCCACGCCGCGATGCATGCGGGTATATCCCAACACCGGGTGCTTCCGCTTGCCGAACAGGGAGGAAAGGACGCCGTCGCTCAAGGGAGTCTTGAGCAGTTGGGTATCCAGCGACTGCCCGTCCTCGTCAAAGAAGCCGGAGAAGCCGTCCATGGTCGTATAGCGATAGTAGCCGATGGACTCGCCCATGTGGGTCAGAGAAGCATACAGGAGCCTGCCGGGATGAATGGTTCCCAGCGGTCGGCAATCGTTCTCCTCATAGACCACGCTAAAGGTGTCACCCTTGCGGATGGAACGCTGAAAATCCACCCGGGCGCTGAGCATATTATAGAATTCGGTGAAGATCTTGCGGGAAACGCCCTGCTGACGGGCGGAAAGATAGAACGAGGAGTCGATAGAGGCCGAGACACTCTTCAAATAGGTATCGTGTTTGATGGGACGCAGGCTGCCGGTGAAGGCGCAGTGTCCATCGTGTCGTATTTCCACCAGCGTCATCTCATCCGTTACCAGTCGAAAACGCTTCACACAGCGCTGTTTGCCCTTTTCCTCAGGGGTGAGAAGAATCTCCATGCGGTCGCCCGGGCGCAGGCGGCGCAGATCCTTATATTCGGAAACCGCTTTGCTCAAGGCAAATCGTTCCTGTGCGGAGACGCCCCGCTCTGCCAGCACATCGGCCAGCGTGTCTCCGGCCGCGAGGGTCACGATTTCACCAAGCACTTCCGGTTCCGGATCAGGCTCGACAATTGCTACCTCTGACTCAGACGAGGCCGCAGCATCGCCTTGGGTAGCGTTGTCTTCCGAAGAGAGCGAAGAGGAGCTTTTCTGGGACACGGCACTGCTATTGCAACCTGCCCAAACGGGCAGACACAGCATGAGGGCCAAGAGGAGGGGGTGTTTGAAAATATGCATGAATATTAGGGGTCGATCTGGGTAGTCGATGGCGGTGATACAAAAGGAATGAGATTATGGCAAGTATGTGACAGCAGCGTTCTACAACCACAACCACACCGGAGCAAACTACTGTAATTACACATATAAATCAGATATAATTGTGCAATCCCTAGGGAAGTGCAACATTCGCCACAGCAAAAATTTCATGCCCGGCCTACTCGTATTCAGTGCCTGAACCCACACGAAAAAAGGGCCCCGGATCAACCGGAGCCCTTCCCTCGCGCATGGCCGGAAGGGAGGAGTGGCCATGCGTGCAACTTCTTGGGAGTATCGAGGATAGAGTGGCTTACCACCCCTTGCTGCTGAGAATGGAACGGACCTTCTTTTCGGTCTTCTGCTCAACGAGAACCATCTTTTTGGCCTGTGCCTTCTTGATCTTCTCGGTGAGGGTGTCGATGTTGGCGGGTTTTTCCATGAAGTCCATGGCGCCGAGCTTCATGGCCTCGATGCCAGCCTCCAGGGTGGCCTGACCGGTGAGCAGGATAACCTGCATGTCCGGGCGGGACTTACGGATGATCTTGAGCATTTCAATGCCGTTCATGTCAGGCATCTGCAGGTCGAGCACGATGGCGTCGTAGTCGGATTCGTCGATGGCACTCACGGCGCGGTCGGCGGTTTCAGCGGTATTGACGTTCATACCACGCAGACGCATGCGTTCAGACAGGGATTCCAGGAATTCGGTTTCGTCGTCGATGAGCAATACTTTTTCTGCCATTGGGATTTCTCCTTAAAATAATAAAGCTTGGTATGTTTTATCTTAGGCGGCTCGATTGAACCCCAGCTCAAGGGTGCCGTCTTGTGTATTGGGAACAACCGTCACGCCCATGCTGGCGGCAAGCGCATCAATGGCGGCGTCGGCGGTTAGTTCTATGCCCTGCCCCGGTACAGACAGGACGATTGCATCTTCAGTCACGGAATAGACCAGTGTTGCCTGCGGGCTCATCTTGTCCAGAGCCTGGGCAGTGGCGGTGTGCAACAGCTGGATCAGGGCGAAGGGGCTCACCACCACTCTGGTGGGAACGCACTCGCCAATGGAGAGGTGCATCTGGCGCATGTCAGCCATGCGGGTGCACAGGGCCACGGCCAGCTCCACCATCTGAGGCAATTCCACCTCAAGGTCGGCTTCATCCGTGGAATGGGCCAGGCGGTTCATGTTCTTCACGATGGTATCGCCACGCTGCACCTGCCCCTGAATGGAGGAGGCCACGCGTTTGAGACGTTCGGGGTCAAGCTCCATGCCTCGCTCAGCCATCAGAGTCAAGTCCCCCAACAGACCGGCGGCTTCGTTGATGACCGCGAACACGTTCTTGATCTCGTGAGAGACCGAAGCGCTTACCTTGCCGAAAAAACGCAGGCTTTCGTGATTGTCCATGGTGCTGTCCATGATCGTCTCCTTATCCTTTACAACCGCATTCCTGAATTTGGGCCATGAGATCTTCAAGACTCACGGGCTTGATCAGGTAGCTGGCTGCTTCTTTGCAACCCGCCTTGAAATCCGCTTCCGACCCATGGCCGGAGAGGAAAATGAATTTCATGTCCGGACACTTCTCGGAAATAAGCCGTCTGAGCTCCAGTCCGCTGAGCTTGGGCATTTTCATGTCCAGCACGGCCACGTCGTAGACACAGCCCTGAGCCATTTGCAGGGCCTTGACCCCACTGTCGGTCCAGTCCACATCCAGCCCTCTCAGGGAGAGGCGTTCTGCCATGGCGGAGACCAGCTCCACCTCGTCGTCAACCAGCAGGATTTTCATGGTTGTCAGCCTTCTTTGTGATGTTCAGGGGCATGACGATGGTGAACGTCGTACCCACACCGATTTCGCTTTCCACGGCCATGGTGCCACCCAGCTCCTGGACGAGCCCGTAGGTGATTGACAATCCGAGACCGGTTCCGCCCTTTTTCTTCTTGGTGGAAAAGAAGGGGTCGAAGATACGCTTGATATCTGCCTCGGGGATGCCGCAGCCGTCGTCTCCCACCGCAAACATGAGCTTGCCTCCCGCGCTTTCGCGGGCAGAGATGGAGAGATGGCCGCCGTCGCTCATGGCCTGGAACGCATTGTTGACCAGGTTGAGGAAAATTTGTTGGAGCTTGCCACGATCCGAAGTGAACTGGGGCAGGCTGTCCGGAATGTCCATTTGAATGGAGATGGAACGGTACTCCGCCTCCTTCTGCAGGAAGCCCACCACCTCGGTAGCCAGATCCTGGAAGCGAATATCATCCACTTCCACTTCGATATGACGGGCGAAGCTGAGCAGGCGCTTGGTGATCTTGCCGCAGCGGGTCACGGAGTTGATGATAGAGTCGATGTTGCTCATCAGACGATCATCAGCGGCGTATTCCTGCTTGAACATGAAGAGGTCTTTCACCAGCCCGGCCTTCTCGTTGATGATGGCCAGCGGGTTGTTGATCTCGTGGGCCACACCGGCAGCCAAGCGGCCGATGGAAGCCATTCTGTTGGTATGCTCGATCTGGTGCAGGGTCCGGGCGCGGGTCTGGTCCGCCTCGTAAATCTTGTTCACCATGTAGGTGGCCACCAGCACGATGACCAGCAGGATGATGAAGATAGAGGTGCAGAGAATCCAGAGTAGTTCCATGCGGATGGTCTGGAGCGGCAGCATCAGCTCCTTGGTTTCCTTGGCCACCAGCACGATAAAGGGCGTATCCAGCACATAGGCATACCCCACAGTGTAGTTGGTGCCATCCTTGCCGCTAATCTGCTGCACATTTGTCTTCTCGCTGAAGCCCGGGATAACGATGTCCACCTTGGTCAGCATCTCGCCATGCTTCTTGGAAGGCGTCTGGATGATGCCTTCGCGGTTGACGATGAAGGCGTCCCCGCTCCCTGCCAGATCAAGGGAGGTCAGGATGGTGGTGAACTGTTCCGTATCCAGCGTGGCGCGTAAAATATAGGCGGCTCCGGTCTTGGCGTCCTTGACTCGACGGGCCAGCACCAAGTGCGGTTCGTCACGGAAGCCGAGGAAAACGTCGCTGATATAGGAGCCCTTGCTCATGGCGATCTCGAACCCATCCTGCCCGGAGTAATCACGTCCCAACAGGTCATAGGGCCCGAGGTAGGCGATCTGACGCCCTGCCTCATTGATGATGCCGATGTCTACGAAGCCACCGAAGCTGGACTTGAGGGACTCCAGCACTTTGGCCAGATTGTCACAGTCACGAAGGCTTGCGATACCCTGATGCTCTGCCAGGAACTGCAACGCCTTGGACCGCTCCTCAAGGAAGGAGGCCACGGTGCGACGGGTGTTGGAGGTGGTACGAGCCGTCAGGAGCAGGTTCTCGGATTCAAGGGAATGCCGAGTGACGTTATAATCGATGAAAGCCATGACCAGCAGCGGGACCAGCGCCACCACGGCGAGAACGCCAATGGCGAAACGCCAGATGCGGCGGTAGTTGAACAGCCTCTTGGCCGGTCCCACCCCGGAATCCGTGTCCCAGAACTGCGGCTTGAACTTTCTGATTATCGACATAACGTCACCCGGTCTTTATTACTCGTTATTTGCCTGCGCGGATCTTCTCGTTAGCGGCCTTGAGGGTCTCGCTGAGCACGTCGATGTCCACCGGCTTGTGCAGGTAGGCGAACGCGCCGAGTTCCATGCAGATCTCGCGGTCCTTTTCAGAGCCGTGACCGGTCAGGATGACCACCTCTACATTGGGGTGTTCGGCCTTGACGCGGCGCAGCACCTCGATGCCGTCGATACCGGGCATCTTGAGGTCGAGCACCATGACTTCGGGCTCGTCTTCGCTGACCAGATCAAGAGCGGCCTCACCATCGTACACGACTGCGGAACCCATGTCGCGCATCATCAGACGCTCGGACAGGGTCTGGGCGAATTCGCGCTCGTCGTCAACCAGCAGGACCTTGGAAGGCAGATCAAAGTCGGCCTTGCGGTAGATGTCGGTCTGGTGAAAGCCCTTGCCGACGCCGGCTTCAACGGACTTGACGCCGTCCACGGCAGAAACGATCTCGGACAGCTCGCGCTCGAGACGTTCCAGCATGAGCACATGCTTGTTGATGGTCAGGGTAACCTTTCCATCGGCTGCGGCAACGCTCACGTTGTGGCCTTCACCAGCCAGCACGGTGCCGACCTTGGCGGCCAGCATGAAGTCGGCAACCTTGGCCTTGGAGGCGTCGGTCACTTCCACGGCCGGGTTGGACAGCTGCTCGATGATGAGGTCGGCGGCCTTGTCCACACCAGTGGAAGCCACAGGCACGATCAGGTCATAGAGTTCTTTGGCCCACGGGTCGGTGACATCCTTGAGGGCCTTGACCCAGGCTGCGCGGTCTTCGTCATCCTTGTGGATGAGCTTGAGGGCGTGTTTCTCGGCAAAGCCTTCAGCGCGCTCGGCCACGGCAAGGCGTTCCTTCATCTCGGAGATGAGGCAGACCTTGAGGATGTGGTCGATATTGGCTGCGGGCAGCTGGGAAGCATAGCCGGAGAAAAGGATCTTGTCCTCTTCCATGAGCTTCTTGGCCATGGCAAGACGCAGCCATGCGATGGCGCGCTCTTTTTCATGGCTGAATGCGTTGAACACGGAGGCCTTTGCCTGGAAAGCGCGGGCGATCTTGGCTTCGTTCATACCGGACAGGACTGCTGCGTCGGCCACGATCTCCTGATCGGTGACAAGGCGGTAGCCTGCGGAGTCGAGTACGCGTTTGACGACGACACCAGCTTCGGAGAACAGGCCATTGAATACGGTAATTACAGACATGATAAACTCCCTTTCTCTCTAGGAGAGGTGACAGACCGTGGTAAGCGGGCAGTTTTCTTCCGTACCGTCCTTGTGCGCGCTCTCGTGAGTGGCACAGATGGCGGTCTCCATAGTCGGGTATACATGATCCTTGCCGATCTTCTCCAGCAGGTGGGTGCGCTCGAGGACAGCCATGACCGCCTCGTTCACGCCGCACAGGGAGATATCCAGACCGCGGGAGCGAACCTTGTCCACGATGAGGGACAGGGCTTCCTCGCCGGATGCATCCATATCGTTGATGCCGTTGGCCACGATGATGATGTGCTTGAGCTTGTCGTTGCCCATCATGCGATCGGTGATCTGATCTTCCAGGAAGCTGGCATTGGCGAAGAAGAGCGGACCGTCGAAACGGACAACAGAGATGTGCTGGCACTCTTTCAGGCCGAATGCGGTGGCGTCACACAGGGACTCGTCATCCTTGCGGGAGAGGTTGGCGACGCGGGGACGCATGGACTTGTACAGGAAGACAACCAGCGACAGAGCCACACCGACCATGATGCCCTTATCCAGATGCGGGGCGAATGCCAGCGTGCACAGGAAGGAAAGGATGGAGATGGCGCCGTCATACCACTGGGCTTTCCATGCGTGGATGAAACCGGAAGCGTTGATCAGGCCGATGACTGCCATCATGATGACGGCGGCCAGCACTGCCTGAGGCAGATGGTACAGGAGCGGAGTGAAGAAGAGAAGCACGATGACGACCATCAGCGAGGTGAACACGCTGGACATGCCGGTCAGTGCGCCAGCCTGCAGGTTGACCGCCGAACGGGAGAAGGAACCGGATGCCGGGTAGGACTTGCCGCATGCGCCGAGCATGTTGGCGAGACCCTGACCGATGAGTTCCTGGTTGGGGTCGAGGCGCTGACCGGTCTTGGCGGCCATTGCCTTGGCGATGGAGATGGCCTCCATGAAGCCGAGCAGGGAGATGATGGCTGCGAACGGGAGCAGGTGCAGCATGACCTTGAGGTCCAGAGTCGGTGCGGAGATTGCCGGGATGCCGGAAGGCACGGTGCCGACAACGGCGCCGCCGCCCATCATCTTGATGTTTTCAGTATTGATTTTGGTGTTGCCCACCTTCATGCGCCAGGTACGGCCGTCAGCTTCCATACCGGAAGGCACAGCGCCCTGTACGTAGAAAGCCATGTTGCCATTGGCTTCTTCCACACCATCAAAGAGGGTGTTGCGAAGCACGTCGCGGATTTCATGCTGCTCGTTCTTGAGACGGGCGATCTGGATGTTGACCACGTTGAGGTCGTGCTCCATGTCGAGGATGCCGACCTTGTCGCCTGCGGTCTTGTATTCATCCATCTTGCCGTTCAGGCCGGTGCGTTTGTTGGCCAGAGCCTCGATACCGGCGACGGTGGCGTTGAACTTGGAAACGGATTCACGAACCTCAGGCACCTGAATGGCGTCCAGGCCAGCCTTGGTGTCATGGTTGAAGCCCAGTCCCCAGGACAGTGCGGTGGTCACGACAACCGCCACGAGTACATTGGGGATTTTGGGATTGATCCGTTTGAGAACAATCATGATGGCAAAGGCCAGCACACCCATACCCAGTGTCGGTAGATGCGTATAGTGGAACGCGGACTCCACGACACGTATGATGGTTTCATAGTGATGCTCTGCCTTGTCCACGTAGACGCCGAACATCTTGGACAGCTGGGACGAGGCGATGATGATGGCGGCTGCGTTGGTGAAGCCGTTGACCACCGGGTGGGACAGGAAGTTCACCACGAGGCCGAGCTTGAGCACGCCGAGCAGGAACTGGAACAGACCCACCATCAGGGCGAGCAGGATGGCGTAGCCGATGTAGCCTTCGCTGCCTGCCGTCGCCAGGGGTTCCAGAGAAGCAGCGGTCATCAGGGAGACCACGGCCACCGGACCGGTAGCGAGCTGGCGGCTGGAGCCGAACAGCGCGGCCACCAGCGGGGGCAGGAAGGAGGCGTACAGGCCGTAGTAAGCAGGCATGCCTGCCAGCTGGGCGTACGCCATGGATTGCGGGATCAGCACCAGGGCCACGGTGAGCCCCGATATGGCATCCGCTCTAAGGGCCGTCATGTTGTAGCCCTTGAACCAGTCAATGAAGGGGAAAATTTTCGTCAGCACAACTCCTAACCTCTAATTAGCCTGCAACATTCGGCGGCACGTATTCATCAATTCATTGAACAAAGCGCCAGCGTCATACAGATTGTAGTTTTTGAAACGAATCAGACCATCGACCATTGTAAACAGAATGAGCGCGGTCTTGCGTGGATGGAGTTCCTTGGTAATCGATCCGTCTTCCTGCCCTGCAGCAATTGCCTCCTCGAAAATGTCGACCAGACAGTTGTAAATCGCCTCCAGGTTCTCCCTGAACTCCGGATTCGACTCCGAAAACTTGTAGAGAAAGTGCCTGTGCAGCAGCAGAAATTTGTCTTCCATCAAACCGGCCAGGTAGAGATGGAAGGATACCACCTCCTCCACCATTTCCATGCCCGACTTGAAGGGACGGTTCTCAAAGAACTGTTCAAACTGCTCCACGATCTCCTCCCTGGTCTTTTCCAGTATTGCGAGGAGCAGTCCTTCCTTGTTTTTGAAGTGATAAAAAATGGTACCTTCTGCCGCGCCAGTCAGGCGAGACAGCTCCTGTCCCGATGTGTCCACAAACCCTTTGTTGGCGAACAGCACCGTGGCAACTTTGAGTATGGCGTCCTTTTTTTTCATCGCTTCAATCCATCCTTTGCAAAAACCGAGTGGTCACTCAGTTATTTTGTTAGTAGTCGCTAATTCGTTATAATGTCAAAAAAATCACCGAAACTGAGTGTACACTCAGTTTTGGTTGTAATCAACCTTGAATCATTGGTAAAAACAGATCTGCCTATAGCGTCGGATTCACAAAAATATAATTTTTCTTTGCTGAAAAATCATCGAGCATCGTTTTTAATGCATCTGAAACAGACACTGTCACAACCAATTATCAACGGTTTGTTTTCTCGTTTAATAGCAGGTATGAATACACGCTAAACCATGGCTTCGGAGCCTCTCACAATCATACTTATATAATGAAACACCCCACCACGACCCCAAAACTCTTTTCGCTCAAGTCCGTCGCCTTCTTTATGGCGTGGCTGATGGCGTTCACGGCCCTGGGTATCATGTGGGGTATATACTTCCACTTCAAAGCCATGGACCAACGGGCCGGGGAAGAAATGGCCCGACGGGTCTCCGTGGCCCTGAAGGTGGAACTCCAGCGGCAGGAAGACATCATTGAAGAATACGCCTATTGGGACACCGCCCACGAAAAGACCATCGCCACGTACGATGAATTATGGGTGGAAGAGAATATGGGCCAGTATCTGCTGAACAGGTATGAGTACGGCTTCACCATGGTAATCCGCCCGGACAGAACGCCCGTGTTTATGGCAAAACCGGCTGGGGGAACCGTTGTCTTCAAATACCTTTTGGAACACGGTCTCGAAACCATGCTGCTGAAAAGCCGCGCCATGGCGACCGACGTCCCTGTTGTCAGCGGCTACATCCAGTTGCTGGACGGCATCTACCGCGTTTCGACATGCCCGTTCGTGGACGAGATTACCAATCGCCCCCGCAAAGACTACGCCTATGTCGTCTTCGGCTACAAGATGGACCCGAATCACGTGGAGGCCCTTGCCCAGACATATGAACTGCCCGGGGTGCACCTGCTATCCAAACCGGACGACGACAAACCGTTGCACCCGCTCATTAATGCCAAGGGAGAGGCTATTGCCTACCTCACATGGGATACGCCTCATTCGCTGCAAGGGATGCTGCCCAAACTCTTCCTCACGGTGGTCGGGTTCTTCCTGTTCATGGGGAGCATCGCCCTATTCATCCTCAAGCGGGACCACGCCAACCGGGATCAATACGAAGAACAGCTCTATCTGCAGGCGACCAAAGACGGCCTGACCGGGGCCAACAACCGCCGTCACTTCATGGAGCTGGCCCGTCAGGAGTTCGCCATCCACAAGCGCAACGAGCGCCTCCTCTCTGTCATGATGATGGACCTCGACCATTTCAAGGCTATCAACGACACCCACGGGCACGCCATGGGCGACAAGGCGCTGGTCCACTTCTCCTCCCTGTGCCGGGGCAGCCTTCGCGAGGCAGACATCTTCGGCCGCATCGGCGGCGAGGAGTTCGCCATCATCCTGCCGGACACAGGCCTGCCCGGAGCAGAACTGGTGGCCATACGAATGCGCCGCCTGCTGGAAGAGACCTCCCGCAATCCGGAACTCGGCCTGCCGCCCATGACCGTCAGTATTGGCATCGCACCTATGGATGAAAATGAACTCTTTTCCACCATGCTCGCCCATGCAGACACCGCCCTCTACAAGGCCAAGAACACCGGAAGGAACAAGGTTGTAACGCACAACAAAGAAGACGAGTCGTAATACGAATCGTCTTCACTGCGCTCTACTGCGCAATACGCTATTCCCATTACACACGAAAAATCAGTCAGTTAGGCTCATCTCACAGGAGGAGAGCCGATATGCGTATCAGCTTGCTCGGCAGCACTGTCACCAACGTGCTTAAATAAAAATTATATTCAAAATAACGTCATAATAATAGCCCCGAAGGTCAATTCCTTCGGGGCTATTTTTTTACTTGGTCGGTGACGTTATAATTATATTCCAACCTTTATCCAAACAGCAAAAATGTAGTATACGATATTATGAACAGGTAAAACATTTGTTTTATCTATAGACACCATCCATAAAGTGTATGGCGAGATGATCGCAAACGGATTTAACATCACCATTTTGGGGGGATAGATGTTAACGATGGTTATTGTGGACGAAAGCCGTAAGGCTTTCAAAACACTGGAGACGCTCTTCCACGACGAATTCCTTGTCTCCTCCATCACGCCAGATGAATTTCCGGTAAAGGTCGAGGGACGAACATGCGGACCGCATCTGGTCCTGTTCGTGAGCAAGGATGGAGGCCAGGCCACGGCCAGCAAGGTGGAGGAAATCCGCTCGAAGTGGCCCAAATCTGCAGTCCTTCTTCTGTTGCCAACGTTGCACAGCGAGGAACAATTGGGTTGCTCTACCATTCGTGCACACAAGATTCTTTTCAATCCGTGCACCAAGAAGCGGGTCATCGACGCCGTAGACAATTACCTCACCCTGTTGAACGACGATGTCGGCCCCACAGAAGACAATGTCCTGCTCTCCACGCTGGTCGAATTTGCAGGAGAAAACCAGCCGGAGCTCTATATCGCCTACAATAGAATCATGCCCATGATCACCACCATGTGCGGCAAGATTTCCTGCGACTGGCGGCATATACAGAAGATCTTCACCATCTACGTCCTGCTCCTTTCCAATATCGACCAGAAGCTGGTGGAAGCGATCATGCACGGAGAAGGTAGAAACGCCAAGAACATCAACGCCATGTATGTTCATATCCAAAAGATGGTGGACCTCCTGCAACTGAATCCGGTCACTCAACCCCTGGCTCCCGACCTCATGTACGTGCTCAAGCGCTATGACGGGGACGGCGTTCCCAAGGACGACGTCAAGGAACAGGAGATCCCTGTTGCGTCCAGAATTATCCGCATCCTGCTGGATTATCATTACCTCCTTCAGGCAGGAAAGAGCACTGGACAAGCCCTCTTCATCCTGAACCAGCGCAAGGGGTGGTATGACTACACCCTGCTGCAGGCGTTCATCGACACCCTCGGCGATGCCGGGAAGCAGTGTGTCAGAGAGGTCTACCCGCTGGGCCTGATTCCGGGCATGGAAGTGGCCGAAGACGTGTACGGATTCATTGACGGTAAGCGACACAAGATACTCGCCCGCAATGAAATCCTGACAGACAATGCCGTGGACTATATCCAACGGCACGCCGAGGACATTCTGGACATCACGGAACCCGTCAAGATCATCGAAGAGCTCTTCTGCCGCGAAGGAGGTGCCCATGTATAAGCCCATCTCCGTTAAACGGCTGACCGTTGGCATGTATGTCAGCCTCAAGGAAATCCCATGGTATAAACACCCCTTCCTCGTCTCCAGCTTCGAAATCACCAAGCCCTCAGAGATCAAGGACATCCTCGCTCTTGGCCGGGAAACGGTCCTGTACTCACCCCAAAAGAGCAAATCTGACCCGCTGGAAAAGGACCTGGATATCAAGATCACCAAGTCCCAAAAGGACTTCACCCAAAAGACATCCCTGAAAACCGAAAAAGCCTCGGAACTGCGCAAAAGACGAAAGAAATTTCAGGCCATGGAACAGGAATTCTCCAAGGCACTGGAATACTCTAAATCCATAGTGGAAGGCATCAAGACCGGCCAGATCGCGTTCTACGAAGAAGCCAAAACCATGGCGACCTCCATCGCTGAGACCTTCCTTGAGGAGGTCGAGCTTTCAGTCAATCACATCAACGTGACGGCTTCTGACGAGGGGCAGCATTTTCACAGCCTCAACGTCATGGTCCTCGCGCTGATGCTGGGCAAGGAGCTCAACCTGAACCGTGACAAGATGGAAAAGCTCAGCTTCGGCGCTTTGATGCACGATGTGGGCATGCTCAATCTTCCCAAAAAACTGGCTCTGACGCCCAAATTGTCCAAAGCGGAGATGGAAGAACTACGAAAGCACCCCAAACTGGGTGTCTCCATCCTCTCCCAGCTTCCGGACATTGACCGGGAGGTCATGAAGATCGTTTACCAGCACCATGAGGAGTGTAACGGCAAGGGATACCCACGCGGCCTGAAATGCGACGACATCAGCAAATTGAGTAGAATTGTCGCCTTAGCCAACTTATACGACCGCATGATCAACACGCGAGACCCGTCGCTGGCTCTGTCACCCCACAAGGCACTGGCCGTTTTATTCGGCAAGTATGAAAGAAGTGTCGACCCGGACTATCTCGCCACCTTCATCAAACTACTCGGCGTCTATCCGCCCGGCACAGTCTGCCGGTTTTCCTCCGGCGACGTCGGCATTGTCATGAGTGTGGACCCGAAGATGCCGCTCAACCCCGAGGTGATCATCTACGATCCAGCCATCCCGAAGCACGACGCCATCATCTACAAGCTCGGCGTAGATCTGGATATGGAAATAGAGACCACTCTCAATTACCGCGATGTCGACGCAGCCGCACTCAACTATCTGGATTCACGTGCAAACATCATGTACTTTCCCAAGCCCAAATGAGAAAAGGGTCAGGAATTCCTACGGCCCTTTTCATTTGACCCCTGTCGTTACAATCACCCATTAGTCAAACAGGAAAACTTCTCGATCCACCCCGCCAGCAACTCGGCCTGTTCGCGGTGATGCGCACTGTATTCGTTGTGCCCGATATGCCCTTCCAGCGACGGATATCCGCCAGGAATCGGCGTAGTCCCTTCCAGACCATAACAACTGTCGTGAATCATACAGGACTGGCGCACGTAAGCCCAGACCCGATCCCGCAGAAACCACTGGTCCACATTGGGCGTCTCCACACTCTCGGGCATGTAGTCGCGCAATAAGCCGGACATGGACGGCAGCACTCCGGCCACGCCGCCCCACATCCCGGCCAACATCAGATCGGTATGTGTCCACCAGTCGCGGATGACGTGGAACCATTTGCCCGACTCCATCCACTGGCCCACGAGCTCGGCTTCGCGGCGGGAGAAGACGGAGTCGGCATCCCTGACGAGGAAATAGCCAACGGACGGATCATCAGCCACCATGAACCGACGACACAGCTTGTGGCGCAACGGCTGGCTCGCAGAGCTACGCTCCAGCACAGCGCCCTGCTCCTCCAATAATGAAAGGAACTCGGCAGACACGGACTCGTCCACATGAAAACGGACCTCCCACCCCGGATAGAACTCCGGCGCAAGGAGGACGTTCTGCAAGGCACCGCGCAGATAACGCGGATTCGCTCCCCAGAGGGAAAAGGCGATGACCTTCTTCTTGTCAGCCGCATATTCCGACGGCGCAATATCGGGCAATGACCATCCCTTCCTGACCGGCCCGGCGTTGGCGTCCTTGAGGGTCAACGAAGCAGTTCCGGCCTCGGCAGCCTCCTCCAGCCGCCCCAGACCATGCAGCGCAGTGGCCAGCACATCATTGGCGAGCACGTTGGCGGGGTCGAGCGCCAGCGTACGGCGCGCCATATCCACGGCCTGCTCCAGCTGTTCGTTTCTGGCGTACATGACGGCCAGATTCTGTCCTACCATGACCGAAAGCGGCGTCTGGCTGATGTGATTCTCCAACACCTGAATACCGGAAACAAAATCGCCCAGCAGAAACAGATAATAGGCGAACTGAAGCACAAGCTGCTCCGGCTTCCTGGCGCCATACTTGTTGATGCTGCCGAGCAGAGCCTGAATGGCCTCCTGCGGCTTTGCTTCCAGCCAGAGCTGATGGGCGTTGGCGTCCCACTCCTTGGGCATATTGAAACGGATGGTGTTGTCTTGTTTCATGTGAAACGTAATGAATTAAAACGGTTAATCTTGCAAGGTCATGACACTCAAGCGGCGCTGGGCAGCCATTTCCCGGGGGCAGTATCCTTTTCCATACTAAGTGATTTTTTTGTGCGTTCTTGCATGATGGGGATGTTCAGGTAGTATACGCCGAAAGTAACAACAAGCGTACTTGGTGTGCAAGGCATCACCTTGAAGTCTGCCCCAAAGATTGCGGCATAGAAATATCCCAAAAAACATCCAATCAAAAACATAAACCAGGCAAAGAGGATCCTAACATGATCAATTTCAAAGTAAATGAAGAGCGCTGCATCCAGTGCGGCAAGTGTGTGGGCGACTGTTTTCCCAGGATTATTGCCATGGAACAGGGTGAATACCCCGCAATTCTCGAAGAAGAAAAATGTATACGCTGCCAGCACTGTCTGGCGATATGCCCCACCGCAGCCATCTCCATTCTGGGGATTGATCCCGACGCCAGTATGCCCATAGCCCATGAGCTGCCGACCTCCCACTCCATGGAGACCCTCATCAAGGCCCGCCGCTCAGTACGCAAATACAAGAAGCAGGGACTGGAGGCGGACGTCATCAAGCGACTGCTGGAGACCGCCTGGCACGCGCCCACAGGCGTCAACACTCAAGGCGTACTCTTCACCGCCACCATGAACGCCGACGTCACCGAGGCCCTGCGTCAGGAGATCTACACCAAGCTAGGTGAAATGCTGCCCGGCCTTGACCCCGAAGAAGACGATATGGGGATCAAATACATGCGCATGTCTCATGGCGCGTACACCAAGTATGGCGTGGATGTGATCCTGCGCGACGCACCCCACATCCTCATCGCCAGCACGCCCAAGTCTGTCCCCACCCCCAAGGAAGATGCCCTCATCGCCCTCACCTCCTTTGAAATCATGGCACAGACCATGGGAGTCGGCACCCTGTGGAACGGCATGCTCAAGTGGTGCTTCAGCGACTACTTCCCGGAACTGGCAACCCGCCTGGGCGTCCCCGAAGACCACGCCATCGGCTACTCCATGGTGTTTGGCCGTCCGGCGGTCCAGTATGCCCGCACCGTACAGCGCACAGCACCTCCAATGAACCTGATTGAAAAATTCTAGAAAAACTCTAGCAAATTAACAAAATGCCCTGCTGCCAATGGCTGCGGGGCTTTTTTTGTTCCTAATATCTTCACATTTTTCTCGACAAATCTGGATTAACCCAGAATCGTTTTTCATGAAGAAGTGCTCATTTAATCATTGACTAGCTACACGCATTATTTCAAACAACCGTTCGACCGCGGTTCACCTAACTTCTTACTCTCATGAAGGAATGCTCATGCTACGCTTCAAAGACTGGAGTCTACGACTCAAAATACTCATTCCCACCTTCACCATCATGTCACTTGTGCTGCTGGCAAGCACCATTGTCACCACCTTGCAGGCACAGGACCTCGCAGTCACCCAAGCTAAGGAAGTCGCAGCCCAGCAAGCGCGAGCCTATGCCAGCGAACTCGGTGAAGACATGGACCTCGCCATGACCATCACCCGTGAACTGGCCAATGTTTATACCAAGAGCGCTGCCCTTGAAACACCGCCTACACGCGAATACCTCGACTCCATCCTCATCGGTGTGCTGGAGACCAACGCCAAGATCGCAGGCAGTTGGTGTGCCTTCCTTCCCGGTCAGTTCGACGACAAGGAAGAAGAGTACATGGACGTGTACAAAGGCGCCTACCGCAACTGGTACTATCGTGATGGCAGCACGGTCGCATCCCAGTTCATCGGCACCGAGGGCATGGTGGGCGCAGCGTGGTTCGACGTACCCTTTGCCGGCAGCGTCGAAACCATTACCGAACCCTACTCCTGGGAAGCCAACGGCAAAACCATGTGGCTCAGCTCCACCGGTATCCCCATCAAGAAGAACGGCAGAAACATCGGCGTTCTCGGCGTGGATTTCTATCTGAACGACCTTCAGGACACTGTCCTCAAGATCAAACCCTTTGAAACCGGTCGTGCCGGACTCATTTCCAACGAAGGCTCCATGGTGGCCCACCCCAACCCGGACCTCATGGGCAAAAAGATCGGTACCATCGTCCCCCGCGAGCACACCAGCCAGGTCGAAAATGCGATCAAGCGCGGCCAACACTACGAATACATTACCGTCTCCGAAGCGACTGGCGAAGAAGAATATTTCGTCTACGTCCCGGTCACCATCGGCCGCACCACCACCCCGTGGAGCCTCGCCGTGGTCATTCCCATGGACAAAGTCCGTGAGCAGGCCCATTCCATGGCCATCATGAGCACTGCCATCGGCCTCGGTTCCGTCATCGTGTTGCTCATCGTGCTCGTGGTCGTTGCCAACATCATCACCAAGCCCATCCGGCAGGGTATCGAATTTGCCGAGACCATGGCCAACGGCGACCTGACCGCCACCATCGATGTGGACCAGAAGGACGAAGTCGGCATGCTCGCCAACGCCCTACGCAACATGGCCGGGCGGCTGCGCGCAGTCATCGGCGACGTCCGCACTGCCACCGACAACGTGGCCACCGGCAGCGGCGAGCTCTCCGCATCCTCGCAGGTGCTCTCACAGGGCGCCACTGAGCAGGCCGCCAATGTGGAAGAGGTCTCCTCCTCCATGGAAGAGATGGCCGCCAACATCCAGAGCAACGCCGAAAGCGCCTCCAAGACCGAACAGATCGCCACCAAGGCAGCAGCCGATGCCGAGGAAAGCGGCAAGGCCGTCAGTCAGGCCATGAACGCCATGACCGACATTGCCGAGCGCATCTCCGTCATCGAGGACATCGCCCGCCAGACCAACCTCCTCGCGCTCAATGCCGCCATTGAAGCGGCCCGCGCAGGCGAGCACGGCAAGGGTTTTGCCGTCGTTGCCGCTGAAGTACGCAAGCTGGCCGAGCGATCCGGCACCGCAGCCGCCGAGATCAGCGAGCTCTCCACCTCCACCGTCAAGGTGGCGCAGGAGGCTGGCGAAAAGCTCGACACCCTCGTACCGGACATTCAGCAGACCGCGCAGCTCATTCAGGAGATCGCCTCTGCCAGCCAGGAGCAGAACGCCGGTGTCAGCCAGATCAACGGCGCCATCCAGCAGTTGGATCACGTCATTCAGCAGAACGCCTCCGCATCCGAAGAGATGGCCTCCACCTCTGACAGTCTGGCCGGTGAAGCCGCCCAGCTCCAGAACTCGGTGAGCTTCTTCAACACCGGCGCACATCACGCTGCCTATCAGCAGCCCACCCGCACCGTACAGACGCGCCCCACCCCGGCTCGTCCGCTGCCCACAGCAACGCCCAGAGCCAGCGGCGTGTCCCTGACCATGGACGACGATGACGGCGGTTTCGAACGCTTCTAAGTCGCTATTCAAATGCCACAAGTAACGGGAGTCCTTCAGGGCTCCCGTTTTTTGTGGGGAAGAAAAATCAGGGTGGAACCGCCTTCGGCGGGATGAAAAATTGACTAGCAGGGTTTTCAACCCTGCACCCGACCAAAGGCCGAGGGCCTTTGGAATCCCATGTGCGGCTGTCGCCGCAAGGATATATAATATTGTAATCTTTCGAGCTCGTAGGCCTCGAGCGAAGCGAGCGATAAAAAGTTTTGGAGATTCTTAAGAACCTTTTACAAAAGGTTCTTAAGCCGTCGGAGACGCCCCGCTGGCGAAGCGGCCCGCCCGGCGAGGGCCCACCGGAGGCATCACAAAAGAAAGTCCGGAGGGCCACCAACCACTTAGACGAAACGCATGATCTCATCTGCTGCCATACGCTTGGTTGCCGGGGGTTCTTCGTCCGGGTGCCCATAGACGATGAGCGCAGCCACGGTTTCCTCTTCGGGCAGGCCCACGATCTGGGAAATGGAGTCGTCATCAATAACACCCATGACGCAGGTGCCGATGCCCTTGGCGTGTGCAGCGAGGCAAAAGGTCTGACAGGCGATGCCCGCGTCGAACACTTCCCATACATTCCCCTTGGAGGTGGCGTAATCGTCACCTTCCAGCTTGCCGCTCTTGCCTTTGACGAAGCTGAGGACTGCTACACCCTTGGCATTCTTCAGGGTATTGATGTTGTAAACAAAGCCCTTCACGCCGTCGGTGCCGAGCTTGGCGATGACCGCTTCGTCGTCCACGAGGGTGTAACGGGCGATCTGAAAGTTGGCCCAGGAAGGCGCCCAGCGAGCGATATCAATGATCTCCTTCATGGTTTCACGGTCGACCTTTTCATTCTTGAACTTGCGGACGCTACGGCGATCCTTGATCATATCGATTGCATTCATGATGTTTTCTCCTGTTCGTCTTTGATGTGCGGCTTTGCCGCTATAGTTTGATTCTTATGACTGGTTGACGTCAGCGCTGTAGTGTGAATATTAGCCTGTACATGATTTTTGACAAGTAGGCAGAAATTTGTGCCCTAGTATGAAAAAGTAGACTATTAAGGAATTTCAATGCGTCACGATACATATGATTGCAATAAAGGGTGCCCTGTAGAGGCCACTTTGGAGGTCATGGGCGGCAAATGGAAGGGAGCGATTCTCTATCATCTGCTGGACAAGCCCCACCGTTTTGGCGAGCTCAAGCGCATCATGCAGAACATCACCCAGCACATGCTGACCAAGCAGCTCCGCGAACTGGAAGCAAGCGGTCTCGTTCACCGTGAAGTCTTCCCCGAGGTTCCACCGCGCGTGGAATACTCGGTGACGGAAGAAGGCGAGAGCCTGCGCGACATCGTCATGCAGATGCGCGAATGGGGCTTGAAGCATTTGCAGAAGAACAAGGACTAACCATCACGCTCGCAGCAAAGCATCCGTGAGCACTTCGGGAGCGGCGGCCAGCATATTGTTTGTTGTATATTACGCGCAGAGTGCTATGCTGAGATTAGCACATTCAAACGGAGAAATTTCTTTTGACTGAACCAACAGAAAAGAGCCTGAAGTTGATCCACAACTTCGTGGACAAATTCTGCAAGCGAACCGGACTGCAACTGCACTCCGACCCGGACGTCTCCGAGTCCGTGATCATGGGCCTTGCCAGCCATCTTGAGGAACTGAAGCGCCCCCTCTGCCCCTGCCGATTCTATCCCGACAAACAGCAGGCTGTTGAAGAACGGACCTGGCTCTGTCCCTGCGACCCCATGAAGAACTGCAAGTACTGTCACTGCATGCTCTTCGTGACTGCCGAAGACACTCCCGTGACCGAATATCTGTGTCAGAATCACGAAGGCCGGATCGCATACGGGTGGGTCGAAGATCCTGCTCCCACAGTCGGACGCAAGGGGCAGCACATCCCTCCAGGGGTCTCAGGTAAGTGTTGTTAACCCCGGGGCTTTCTGTTTAACTCCGCCGCATGCAAAGCCATTCTGAATCATTACCCTGAAAGGGGCTGGAGACAGTCGTGAACGAAATATTGAGCAACCCCTATGCAATCAAGGGGTTATATTCCCTTGGCCTGACCCTGATGGTCTACATTCTGGTCAAACTCGCCATCCGAGTAGCGACAAAGAGTGGAAAGCAGGCCACCGAGACCCATTTCGCCATCAAGTATACGGCGCTGTGCTTCTTCGGCGTCGGCCTCGTCCTCATCTGGCTGGACAGCATCGGCCCCATCCTGACGGCCCTGACCATTGTCGCGGCCGCCCTGACCATTGTTTCCAAGGAGCTTCTCCTCAACTTTATTGGCTCATTCGTCATCTTCTGGCGCGAACTGTTCGCCATCGGCGACCGGATTCAGGTGGGCGAATCCTCCGGTGATGTCATCGACAAGGGCCTCCTCTATTTCACCATACTCGAAGTGGGCATCAACGATTCCACCGGCCACAGCACGGGCCGTCTCGTCAAAGTACCCAACTCGCATGCCCTGACCATTCCCGTCATCAACGCCACCCGCGGCGCAGGCTATGTCTGGCACGAGTTCAAGATCAGCCTGACCAAGGACAGCGACTGGGAGCAGGCAAAGTCCATTCTCCTGACCGCAGTTGAAACGTACTATGAGCAGGAAAAGATCGATCTGCAGCGCGTCAAGAAGGTGTTCGAAAAGAAGCGCGTCTTCTTCAACAAGCTCACCCCCAGAGCGTATCTGGACGTAGCCAAGGGCGGCATCCAGATCACCATGCGCTACCTCTGCAAATCCCGCATGACCCGGGAAAGTCAGGACCATATCCTCACGGCGTTCCTCAGACAGATAAAGGCTGCCGGAATAGAACTGGCGGACTAAGCGCCAGACTCAACGCTGAAAATTGAAAAGGCCCGCTCAAGGCGGGCCTTTCTATTTGAAATAGGTCTTACGCGTCAGTAGGACTCGAAATCCGGATACTGGTGTCCCCACTTTTGGTATATGGGGGCCAGCTTGCCAGCCTTGTGCAGCTCCATAATGCCACGATCATACAGGACTTTTATCGCCATTCCCTTGTCCGTCGAATTGAACAGCGGATAGTATGATCGCCTGCCAACTTTCTGGATATCATATTCACTCACGGAATAAGGCAGAGCGTAATTCTTGAGAGATTGATTGATCAGAATCATGTCATCCACATAAAAATCCGACCGCCCTTCCACTATCATGGCTACGGCCTGCTCCCCAGTCTGCACATCTTTGATGGTAACCGGCACCTCAAAATTCGTTTCAGAATAGTAGGTTGGCTGGCTGAGTATTTCCTTGTCCCGCAAGCTGTCGTTTCCTGACCACTGGCCGATGCGTTCCTTCTTGAAAAACACGAAATAGTCGTTTTCATACATCGGATAACGCCCAAGAACGAGCGGAGGCTGGGCAGAATCATCACAGGTCATCATGTCCGCCTCATTCTCCAAAAGGAGTTCTTCGGACCGACCTGATTTGGCATAAACGTGCCTCACGGGGATGCCATATAACCCGAACACTTCCCGAAGCACTTCATGATACAGCCCCGAGCCGTCTCTGTTGGTAAAGGTTTGCCATGCTGGACTTGTGGACACTACTTCTTTGATATCAACAGCATAACCTTCCATGGGAATAGACAAGGCTGCCACCAGAAGAGCGATCACAATGAATCCATATGTTCCAAACCATTTTTTCATGACCGAGCGATACCACGGGTGCTCTTATTTCGCAAAGAGAAGCTATATAGACGGCATCAATTTTTTCATAACAATAACAGTGTGCCATTGTGTGTTTGGATACTCATGAAAATGCAGTCTCTTAGCTAAACAGAAAGCCCTTGGACATGTATCCAAGAGCTTTCTGCCGTGGGTAATATCAACCTGCCTAGTCGGCCTGGGCGGAGAAATACTCATCCCGAGTCAGCCAAAGTTCTTCCATCCGGTACATGTGCCAGTGGTCGTGCATGAGGATATGCCGGGCAAAGATATGCACACCGTACTGCTGGTATTCCGGATGAACAGCCAAGCGATTCCAGTCTTCAGGCGTAGCCGCGGACAGGCGTTCGATGATGGCCTCACGCCCCTTTTTGAACGCGGCCAGCGCCTCACTCATGGACGGAAGCGGCGCGGGCTCTTCGCTCTCTTCCTTGTCAGGGAAATACGGCACGAACTCGGGATTGTCTTCATCAAGCATCCGGCTGATTCGCTGTAACCCCATGGGCTGCACATCGGCCAGATGCGCCACATGCTGGGCAATGGACCAGCACCCGTCACAGCGAACTCGCTTCAACTCTTCCCCAGGAATGCTGGTCACAAAGTCGGAAAGGATGGCAATACTGTCGCCAAGGCTGCGCAGGATGGCATCAATGTCATTGTGTTTCATGTTTTCCCCCGGACTGAATTCACGATTGTATGGAGCAATGAGACCTCACTCAGCATGGAAAAACTATCGGTGAACAGGTGGGCTGTCCACTTGGAAAATCTGGATCCTACGTTCAGTTTTCACGATGACAAGAAACAGGTATGGTCCTGCCTCAAGAGTATTGAGGAGAAAAACGATATGAAGATAGCGCTGTTACCTTTGATAGCATGCACTCTGATGGTGCTCGCAATGCCTTCACTTTCCTATTCCGAAGCTGACGGCCCCGACCATTGGCAAATACTCGGCGTGGAATCGAACGACGTGCTGAACATTCGCGCCGAGCCCGATTGGCAATCGGAAAAGATCGGCGAAATCCCCCCTGACGGGCAATGTGTCCGCAATCTGGGCTGCAAGGGCGGCCTCACCTTTCAGGAGTTCACCACCCTTTCCGATGAAGAGAAAGAAGCCATCAAGAAGAATCGTCCCCGATGGTGCAAGGTCGAGTATCAAGGTGTCACAGGCTGGGTGGCCGGAAAATATCTGCGCGAAGGGTTTTGCGGGAAGTAAGCGCATAATCAAAAACAAGCCATACAACAACTGGGGAATGACCAAACAAATAAATGAATACATGTGTTTGCGGGCCTATTTGTCCTTCCACTTGTTGTCACTTATTCTGCTCACCCCGAAAAATTCAAATGCTACTACCACAAAGATCGACCTTAAGAAGGTCGGCTTCTCGCCCAAAAAAAGAACAGACCTATTGCGTTGGGTAAGAAAAAACAGCAGGAAGTTGTGAATGTGACACCTTAGACATAGATTCTACTATTACGGAGCCTGTACTATTAATTGAATTGTTGGAGATGAAAATGTCCGAAAACGAGAACGAGTTAAAATTCGATACCCCATCCGATGATCAAGAAGAAATGGTGTCTCCCACTATAATAGTCTTCTTTGCCTCAGAAACGGTTAACAATTCAATGAAGCAAGTTGTGAAGTTGCTTCAACAACAAGAGGGTGCTTCCGAGTTTGAGATTACACGTAATAAACGTTTAATTCGAGTCCTTTCGGGCATGACCTCAAATTCGGATTTTTGGGATAAGAACTGTCAATGCAACATTGATATGATTGGTAATTCTTTCACCTCTAGCCTCAGCACATTCATTTCAACTATGAATCGACCGAACCAAGAAGAGGTATCGGGGTATACCGTTTCGCAAACCGATCAAATAAATTCTCTGTTTTCTGACACGCTTCGTTTTTTGTTGGAATTAGAGTGGACTATGGATGAAGAGGGCCTTCACTATGAGTTAGAGGCCGTTAAAGCTTTTGCCCTTGATTCTCTCGATAAATTTGATGGAAACTCTCAGACTCGTATCAGATATGCATTTTATCAAATGCCTGTACATGTATTAAAAAACTTACTTAAAGAAAAAAATATTCTCAGATTAAGAAATCTCGATGAAGTACAGACCAATGTTGAAAGGCGAGTGAATGACTGGGAAGAGAGAATAGACAAAGGTACGATTCAATCGAAAGCACTTGAAGATGCTTTGGAAAAACACAAAACAGCATACAACTTTGTAGCCCTCCATAAAGGGTTCAATAAACTATCATCTAAGAAAAATTTTGAGAAATGGTTTCATGCCATTCTTGCGACATTGCTTGGCTTGTTAATACCCACCCCAATTGTAGCCAAACTCTGGTACTTATCAAAACTCCCAACCAATCAAATGCCTGATGCTACCTTACTTGCAGTATCAATTATTCCGATTGCCTCATTAGTGGCGATTCTTATCTATTTCTTTCGCATCTCTCTGGCGAACTTCAAATCTGCAAAATCTCAGATATTACAAATAGAATTGAGAATGACTCTTTGTGAATTTGTTCAAGATTATGCCAAGTATGCCAAAGAGATCAAAGACAATAGTGACATTACACTAAACAATTTTGAAAAGGTAATCTTTTCAAATATCGTTGCCGATGAAGGACAAATCCCAGCGGTCTTTGATGGCGTTGATCAAATCAGTAAGCTAGTAAAGGCAGCTCAGGGTAAGTAGCACTTATTGTATCTGCGTTAATGTCTTCGGTATGCGAAAACGGCGTTCACCCTCACTCCCCTTACAACGCATGCGCCTCACCGATCACCAAGCGGACCGCGACAGTGAGCAAGAATAACATCATCCTCGTTGAAGCTGCTCGATAGTCACTGTTATCTTTATCCAAAGATCATGAGCGGGTGAAAAGCATCATCAACAATGAAAAGACATTACGCCTGCCTGGAGATTTTGGGAACCCGGACGGATTGCCTCAGTAACAAAGCTACTTAAGAAAGGACCTACGATCTCTCGTAGGTCCTTTCTATCGTCTTAGAAATAATCACACCCTGCTCAGCGATCACTCTCCAATCACGCCTGATACTTGTCCAGAAAACGCCGTTCGTCCTCGGCCCCGCCTATGACGAGGAGGGATGCGCCCTTGTTCAGCGGAAGAGTCGGGTCGGGATTGATTTCCATCTCATCACCACGGGATACCGCGATGATGTTGCACCCGGTCTCGTCACGGATGTTGCTTTCCATGAGGGTTTTCCCGGCCAGTGCGGGCCCGACTTCGACCCGGAAGATGTTCAGACCTTCGGTAAGGGTCATCACCTTGCCGGGGCTCAGCAGGTTGATGATCGTGTTGGCCGTGAGCGTGGCATAGGACATGACCAGATCGGCACCCGCCTTGTGCAGGACCGAAATATTCCGGTCGAACGTCGCCCGGCTGAGCACCTGGATGTCCGGCCTGAGACGCCTGCAGTAGATAGTCAGGTAGATGTTCAGGTCGTCGGTATGGGTGGTGACAAACACCGAGGGAGCGCTGTCGATTCCTGCCTCCTTGAGCACATCGATGTCTGAAGCGCTGCCGAGGATGTAGTGCCCATCGTCACGAATGAGCTTGGGGTTCTTTTCCACGATCTTATAGTCGATGCCTCGTTGCTTCAGCACCTTTGCAGCAGACTGCCCCACTCGCCCGCCGCCGAGGATCAACACTGGCGCCTCCATGGGCGGGGCCTCCCCGACAAAGTCATCATAGGCCTTCAACTGTTCTTCCGAGCCAGCCAGAATCATGGCCATTTTTGAGGTGATAACCGTATCCGGACGGGCAGAGATCAGCTGTCCTTGCTCCCAAAGGCCAACGATGTTCATGCCGGTGGCACTGCGCAGTCCGCTATCCTTGACGGTGCGGCCCACCAGCAGTGTGTCCACGGCCTGTGCCTCGGCGATGTTGAGCTTGTTGATACTGCCGATGACGTTGCTTCGCGCGCCAGTGCCAAGGGTGCGCCGTGCGAGCATTTCCCCGAGCATGTCCATGAACTGAAAGACATGGCTTGATCCTGCCAGCTCCAGAATGTCCACCGACTCCTCCGAGTCGGCATTGGCCACCACCGGCACATCCGGCGCCACCTCACGGATGGTGAAGGCCGCATTGGTGTTTTTCATGTCATCACTCAGCAGCACCACCATGGCTGCCTTATCTGTTCGCAATAATTTGAATGTTTCCGGATTATCTGATTCGCCCACCACGGCGTTGAATCCCTGATCCACCAAATCCAAGGCGTGGTTCACCTCATTGACCAGAATGCAATACTTGTAATTGAACTGCCTGACCCGCGACGCCAAACTCAAAGCGACCTGATCCGAGCCGATGATGATCAGGTGATCGGACGTTTCCTCAGGCAACTCCCGGGCCGCCCTCGACTTGGTCTGCGCCTCGAGAAATGGCGCGTAAAAGAATTGAATGAACGTAAAGGGCAACATGACCAACAGAAAAACGATGCCCGACATGAGGACACACAAGGAGAACAGCTTTCCGAGATCCGACGTGAAGGTGATGTCGCCGAACCCAAGCGTGGACATAACGGTCAATGTCCAATAGAAGCCCGTAATCCATGAAAAATGCTGCCCTTCCATTTCCATGAGCACATGAAACAACACACTGTAGATGACAATAAAGAAACAGAGGAACAGGATGAACCGTATAAGGGAGTTCAGATTGCGCTGTGCGCGACGATCCTGAAAGAAGTACACCAACTGTGAAGGAATGAATTTCATTGCGCTCACTCGTCTAGGTTTATGACCAAAAATTGAACGGATGACGTAGCATACGGAAATAAATCCCGCTGTGCATAATGCTGGATAGATAACACATGAGAATATGCGCAAGGAAGGAATATCGGACGAAAGGCCCGGGGAAACCGTCCGAATGATGCAGAGTCAGAGCACACCTGCTTATCTGATGCAGGTAGCCGTACTTGCTCATTAACGAAATAATACTTTGATTGTGCAAAGGATTACTATATTTACCTGCTAATTACTGGAAAGAGGGAGTAGAGATGTTTTTTTGGCGGTCTGTCGGTATCCGAAGCAAATTGATCATTATTTTTATTTTGATCAAGGTGCTTCCGCTTATCGCATTGGCAGTGATCGCCTGGAATGGCATTACCATGCTCGGTGCCAACCTCAAATCCACCATTGAAAGCCTTTCCGCTGAAACTCAGATAGTCATCGATGATGTGAAGGATTTGGCCGTCGAAAGCTCCATTCGAGCCCTGGACATCAAATCACGCGAAAACATCGAAAGATTGACTACGGACACCGCCCGCGCCGTAGCCGCGTTCCTGTACCAGCGGGACAACGACGTCCGCATGGCGGCAAGCCTTGCTCCGAACGACAATTCCTATGCGCAATTCATGGCCCCCAAGAGGCGCGTCGTCACCGAGCACAGGCCATGGAAATTGAACGCAGAAGGGACCGCCTGGCAACCGGCAGAGCCGACAAACTCCAAGCAGCCCACCGTCACCGCTGATAATCCGGACAACGCCAAAGATTTCCACTACCGCCCGCCCGAGGACAAAGGCATCCCGGTAGAGCGTCCGCTCTATCACGAAATGACGTTCATCGATCTCCAAGGCAACGAGCGGGTCAAGGTCTCTGCCACGGAACTGCTGCCGCCTGAAAAGCGCAACATCGCCGACCCGGCCAACACCTTCTGCAAGGCAGAGAACTATTTTGACGCGCTCAAAAAGCTGAAGCCCGGAGAAATCTATGTCTCCGAGGTCATTGGCCCCTACCTCAGAAGCCCCATAATCGGTGCATACACAAAGGAAACAGCGAAGATAAAAGGGATTGAGTTCCACCCTGAACAGGCCGCATACGCAGGAAAAGAAAACCCTGTGGGCAAGCGGTTTCAGGGCATCATCCGCTGGGCGACCCCGGTGGTCCGGGACGACAAGGTCATCGGCTGGGTAACGCTCGCCCTTGACCACACCCATGTGATGGAGTTTTCCGACCATATCGTGCCGACGGATGAACGCTACTCGCCCATCTCCGATGCCGGCTCCGGCAACTATGCATTCATTTGGGACTACAAAGACCGGAACATCTCCCATCCCCGCGACTATTTCATCACCGGTTACGACCCGGAAACCGGCCTGCCTGCCGTTCCGTGGCTGGAAGAGACCCTGTATGAAGAGTTCCGGCAAAGCGGCCTGCCCATCTCCACCTGGGAGGCTGATGCTCCGGTCATGCAGGCCCAGTCGCTTAAGAAGAAACCGTCAAAAGCCCTGACCACTCAGGGGATGCTGGGACTCGACTGCAGATACCTCAATTTCGCGCCCCAATGCCAAGGATGGTACAATCTGACCAAAGATGGCGGCTCAGGCTCCTTTGTCATCTTCTGGAGCGGCCTCTGGAAACTGACGACCGCTGCCGCCATTCCGTATTTCACAGGAAGATATGGGGACACGCCCCGCGGTTTCGGCTTCGTCACCATCGGCGCGAACGTGCACGAGTTCCACAAGGCCGCCACGGAAACCGAAGTGCAGTTGTCAGAAATGGCGACGTCCTATGGCCAGCAGATGGCCCAAAAGGACGAAGAAGCGCAGCAGAGCCTCAAAGGAGCCCTGCGCAAGACAGGCAAAGAGATTTCATGGTCCACGATTGTCATGATCGTGCTGGTCATCCTCGTCGCCATCTGGATGGCGTCTGCTCTGACCAAAAAGATCACCGGCATGATCAAGGGCATCCGCCGATTCCAGAACGGCGACATGGAGCACAGGCTGGAAGTCGGCTCCGCTGACGAGATCGGGCAACTTGCCCGGACCTTCAATGAGATGTCGGATGACATTGAAGGCCTGATCTCCGAGATGCGTCAGGCAGAAGAGAACTACCGGGGCTTCTTCGAGAATTCCACCGAGGGCATTTTCAGAACCAGCGCCGAAGGCAAGCTGATCAATGTCAATCCGGCCTTTGCCAAGCAGTTTGGCTTCAGCTCCACCGTGGAGATGCTGCGGGAAGTGGGTGAGGTCGCGGCAGATCTGTATGCTGAACCAGAGCGCCGCAAGGAACTGCTCAGGCAGCTCGAAAAGAACGGCCGCGTCCGGGACTTCGAATTTGCCATCAAACGCCGTGACGGCGAAATCAGGACGCTTCAGACGTCATGTTACTGGGTGAACGACAAGGAAGGTAACCGGTACATAGAAGGTATGTCTTCGGACGTGACGGAGCGCAAGCTCGCACTCGAGACCCTTGAGCAGGCCAAGAACAGGGCCGAACAGCTCAGCCAGATGAAGTCCAACTTCCTCTCCACGGTCTCGCATGAGCTGAGGACGCCCCTGACATCCATCATCGGCTTTGCCAAGCTGATCCGCAAGAACCTCTCCCACCTGCTCGCTGACAATGCGTTTGACGACAAGACGACCAAAAAGCTCGTGCGCGCTGAAAGCAATACGCATGTGATCATCACGGAAGGCGATCGCCTGACGGAACTCATCAACAACGTGCTTGATCTGGCAAAACTGGAGTCAGGCTACTCCGACTGGAAAACCACTACCATTTCCATCGAGGACATCCTTGAGCAGAGCATCGCCGCCACCCGCGTGCTGTTCGATGCCAAGGGTCTGCGTCTGGAAAAGGACATCGCTCCCGATCTCCCCCCAATACAGGGAGACCATGACCGTATCGTTCAGGTGTGCATCAACCTGCTCGCCAATGCGACGAAGTTCACCGACACCGGAATCGTGTCATGCCAAGCCTCACTGCAGAATGATGAAATCCTCATACGAGTGAGCGATACCGGCATCGGCGTTTCCGGGCAGGAAGCCATAGAAATCTTCGACAAGTTCCGCCAACTCGGCGACACCCTGACCGACAAGCCAAGAGGCACAGGCCTCGGCCTGCCCATCTGCAAAGAGATCGTGGAGTACCACGGCGGCAGGATCTGGCATGAGCCAAACCCCGACGGCGGCAGCATTTTCAGCTTCACCCTCAAGACCAACTGGTCTTTTTCGAGCGTGGCAGTTCCACCCCAGGGCACGCCTCAATAAGAAAGACAGCGGTGCAGCCCGCAATGAAAATCGCCCCTGCCGTGCTTAGGACAGGGGCGGATAACTCACGGTATTACCGATGACTCAGGCTACTCAACGGCGTTGGACGTCTTGATGTAGTTGAACTCGGAGATGCTCATCCACTTACGGGCCTTTTTCATGTAGGCACGCTGGGATTCCAGAATCTTCTTAAACAAGGGGTCCTTGGCGGCGTACTCGTCATAGAGCTCGTCCGCGGCCTTTTTCATGGCTTTGAGCACAGGCAGCGGGAATTCCTTCACCTGAATATTCGGGTATTCGGACTTCATCTTTTCCCACGCTTCCACGGAACCGGCAAAGTTCTCGACGGTCATGTCGTAGGCAGTGAGGCGAATGGCGGTGGTCAGAATGGCCTTGTACTCGTCGGGCAACTGCTCATACTTGCGCTTGTTCACGAGGTACTGCATCTCGGAAGCAGGCTCGTGCCAGCCCACATAGTAGTAAGGGGCGATCTTGTGGAAGCCCATCTTGATATCCATGGCGGGACCAACCCACTCCAGCGCGTCGATGGTGCCGCGATCAAGAGAAGTATACAGCTCGCCCGGGGGGATGTTGGTGACGTTGACGCCGAGCTTGGCAAAGACTTCGCCAGCCAGGCCGGGGATGCGCATTTTGAGGCCCTTGAGGTCGTCAACGGACTTAATTTCCTTCTTGAACCAGCCGCCCATCTGCACGCCGGTGTTGCCGCCGCGGAAGCTGAGGATTTTGTATTTGTCGTAGAGTTCTTTTTCGAGCTCCTTACCCCCGCCGTAGTCTTCCCATGCGTGCTGTTCCTGCACGTTCATGCCGAACGGTACCGAGGTGAAGAAGACCGAGGATATATCCTTGCCCTTCCAGTAGTAGGAAGCAGAGTGACCTATATCGTACTGTCCGCCCTTGACCATATCGAGAATGCCGAGGGCGGCCTTGTGTTTTTCAGCACCGTCCACGCGGATGGTGAAGTTGCCGCCGGACATCTCCTCCACCAGCTTGGCAAGCTTCATGGGCGGGGAAATCAACGGGGTCAACGTGGAAGACCAGGTGGTGGCGCATTTCCAACGCACCTTTTTTGCGGCCATGGCAGGAGCGGCCATCAGGACCACCAGCGCCATTACAAAGACGATTTTCAACACAGATTTCATCTAATTACCTCTCTCTCCTTAGGTGAATCCAACAGACATCTATCACTTGATGAACCGCCCCTATACCCAAAGACAGCGCGACAATAAACAGAAAAGTGACTGGCGGTCACTTTTTTCAGCCGTTTTGCTATCAAATAAAAAGGCCCGCTTAAGGCGGGCCTGAGAGATCTTATGGGGAGTGAGAAATAGGTATGGTGTACCCGTAATTCTTTAGGTTAATAATCGAGCCTCAACGTGTAACGTCTGGAACAGCTTGTCCTTGAATTTGCTGAGAAATATGTGTCGCAAAATTGTCTGTCATTCCTGACAAATAATCGATGAATGGTAGTAATATTTCATATAGGTTCTGTCCTTTCTTGGGTTGCTTGACTCCGAGAAGGTCCAAAACTCGTTCTGATTTAAATGAACGAAATTCCCCAGAGCACTCATGCAACTCTTTGGCAGCGAGGAAAAATGCATCCATCATTTGTCCGATAGCATTGTATGCACCTATTTCAAGCTCAATCTTTCGATGATGTTTGAATACTTTATTCTTACAAAGAGTGTCTGCATTATCAACCGCTTCCTTGCACTTCTTACAACTCGCGTCCACCAAACTACCCTCAAAGCAGCCACTCATAATGGCCTCATAGTTCTCCATAAAAGTTTCCACAACACAGTTAATCAAAACTTGAATCGTTTTCCCGCGCATGTAGGCTATTTTACGCCTATCTGAAATATTTTCTTTATCAAGATAGGTTAGATATTTAGAGTCGTCAGTATGCAAGGGATCGCACACATTTCGGATTTCCTTTAAAGTCACAATCCTCATTTCACGTGCATCTTCAAGATCAAGAAAATTATAACAAATATCGTCAGCAGCTTCGACAAGATAAGCTAAAGGATGTCTCGCCCACCTATCGTCCCCACGTTTAAGCATACCTAATTTAAGACATATTTGATTCATTATGTCGACTTCAGGATACAGACAACTAAACTTATTTTTCTTTATTTCTTCCGTGTGAGTAGATTTCCAAGGATATTTTAACATAGCAGCCAGCGTTGGAAAGGAAAGCCGCATCCCTCCCTTAAAAGAATCGTACTCAAGTTGAGTCAAAATCCGAAAGCCCATCGCGTTCCCATCAAAGGCTTTTAGGTCCATTAATTGATGGGTAGTTAGTTTTCCGTCATTTGCTACCTTAGAAAGAAGTTGGCTGTGCTTTCCACTAACCCAATCCTGAATGGCAGATTCACCTGCGTGTCCGAAAGGCGGATTTCCAATATCATGAGCTAAACATGCAGCTTGAACGATCTCTCCCACATAATGACTTGGAAAACTTGCTTGTGCATCAGCTTCAACTATCTTTGCCCCTACGATGTTTCCTAGTGAACGTCCGACACTACCAACCTCCACACTATGAGTGAGCCTAGTATGTATATGGTCGTTGTTAACCATCGGATGGACCTGAGTCTTTTTTGACATCCGTCTAAACGAGCTTGAAAAAACGATTTTATCTTGATCCTTTGAAAAAGGACTACGCCCGGGCTCAACGGTCGGTTTAAATACATCTCCTTCCTTGTTGAAGCGATATGGCTCCAACAGGAGATCCCATTCCATTCTCTTCAAAGCCATAACATCTCCCATCAATCTAGCATTAACGAATAAAGCACCACTATAGTATCAGCACAAACCTGTTAGACTGCTCGACCAAAAATCGATCATTCTATAGCACAACGAAAACGTCATCACAATACAGTTACTCCTTAAATATCCTATAATAACGGGTACAAGGCTATCGAATCAAACTAGTCTTTAGAAACTTGCTTGAAACAAAGTCAAGAAAACGAAAAAGGTCCTACGAAAAATCGTAGGTCCTTTTATCGTCGTGCGACATCACTAAACATCAAAAAAAGACTCAGAACTCAGGGTCAATTGTAGACGTTACGCCCAGATTTGTGCTGATAGTCTTCAGAACTGACCAGTCAGTTCTCGCTTTGAAACAGGCGCAGAAATGAAACCCTGAGGACTTCAGAGGTGCGAACCATGCAGGATAATGAGGAAAAACTGACCAGAATTCTTGATGCAGCAGCGGATCTGTTCGCCGTGCATCCGTTTCACAAGGTGCTTTTGAGCGATATCGCCAGAAAAGCAGCCGTGGGGAAAGGAACCCTTTATCTGTACTTCAAGAGTAAAGACGACCTCTATTTCCAAGTCCTCTTCCGCAATTTTGAAATGCTGGTCAATCAGCTCCAGAGCTTCATCGCCGAAGCAGACCTCCCGGCTGACAAGCTGATGGCGGGAGTGATCGACATCATGGTCGCCTACCTGTCGAAACGAGCTATCGATCTGGGGTTGCAGGGAAGCGTCATGGCGTACCCCACATCCGAAGAATGGAGCCTCAAGCGCATGGAGCTGTGGCAGGTCATCGAAGATGTCATCCGCCAAGGCGTCAAAGAAGGATTGTTCCAGGAAAACAACACGCGCCTTACGGGTCGATTTATCACGGGTATGATCCGTACTTCCTGCCTCTTCTGCCCTGAAGGCGAAGACAGGGAGTCCCTTTCCAAACATGCCAGCGAGTTCGTTCTGAAAGGACTCGCCACCAGCTAGCAGCCCGAACGAAGCCATTGCCGGTATTATTGAAGGTTACACATATGAACGATACGACGCACACCAACGGGGCATCCAAGCCGGACTCCCCTAAAGCCAAGAATCGGCGGAAGCTGCTGTTCCTCGCCGGATTTCTCGTCATGACAGCGGCCATCGCTCTTGGCAGTCGCTACTATCTGTTTCTCGTCTCTCACGAGAGCACCGAGGACGCCTTTGTGGAGGCGCATGTGGTCTCCATCAGCCCGAGGGTGGCAGGCCATGTCTCCCGGGTGCTGGTAACCGACAACCAGAAGGTGGCTTCGGGTGAGCTGCTGGCGGAAATCGACACACGGGACTATCAGGTGGCGCTCGATATCGCCCAAGCCCGCGTGGCTTCGGCCAATGCGGCACGAGAAGAGGCTCTCGCCCTCGTGGATATCGCCCGGAGCAAGCTCGCCGCACAAGGCGCATCCCTGAGCTCGCATTTCGCAGAACTGGATCAGGCCCGCGCCGATGTCGCCGAAGTCAAAGCCAGCACGGACAGAGACACGCATGACCTCGAGCGTATCAGGCAGATCGCCGATGCAGGCGCCGTGAGCAAGCAGGAATACGACCACGCCCGCGCTCAAGCCTCCATGAGTCAGGCCAAGCTGAAGTCCGTCAGGAAACAGATAGACACCCAGTCCGCACGGATCAATCAGGCCAAAGCCTCGGTTCAGACCGCCGAGAACGAGCTCAAACAGGCCTTCGCCCTTGTCGGTATCCGCACCGCGGAACTGCAGGAAGCGCAGGCCGAGGTGGAGCGGGCACAACTCAACCTCTCCTACACCCGCATCACTGCTCCATGCGACGGCTATGTGACCAAGAAATCACTGGAAACCGGAGCCTTCATTCAGGCAGGCCAGAAGCTCTTCAACATCGTCAGCAACGACGCGTGGGTCATCGCCAACTTCAAGGAAACGCAGATCGCTGACATGCGGCCGGGACAGCCCGTGGACATCGAGGTCGACGCCTACCCTGACGTCGTCCTCAAAGGCCACGTGGACTCCATCCAGCGCGGTACAGGCTCACGGTTCACCCTGCTGCCTCCCGAAAACGCCTCGGGCAACTTCATCAAGGTCGTCCAACGTGTGCCGGTAAAGATCGTGCTCGATGCCAATGATGCAAACCGCGACCTCCTGCTGGCTCCCGGCATGTCCGTCATTCCGAGCGTGAAACTCGCCCAACCGGAAATGCCCCACTCCAGCGCCGAGCTCGCGTCCGCCCGGGAAACGACCGACCAATAGCCATGTCCCACTTCAAGGATCCAGAGGATCTCACCCCGGCCCAACGATGGACCATTGCGTTCACCGTGGTCTTCGGAGCGTTCATGGCCGTCATGGACACCAGCGTCGTGAATGTCTCCATGAGGCACATGATGGGCAGCTTCGGCTCTGACCTCTCGTCCATCACATGGGTGGCCACGAGCTACACCATCGCGGAAATCATCATGGTCACCATGTCCGGCTGGTGGAGCACGCTACTCGGGCGCAAGAACTTCTATCTCGCCTCCTTTGCCCTCTTCACCTTCGGCTCCATCCTGTGCGGCATGGCCACCAGCTTTCCCCAGATGATCGTCTTCCGTGTCATTCAGGGCATCGGTGGCGGCGCGCTCATCCCCATTTCCCAGGCGATTCTCCGGGAGACGTTCCCTCCCAAACAGCAAGGGATGGCCATGGCCCTGTACGGGATGGGCGTGATACTGGCGCCGGCATTCGGCCCCATTTGCGGTGGCTGGCTCACGGACGGCTGGGGATGGCCGTGGATTTTCTACATCAACATCCCGTTCTGTGTGGCGGGCATATTTCTGACCATGCGCCACGTCTACGATCCCCCGTATCTGAAACGGGGAATCAAATCAGTGGATTACGTGGGCATCATCCTGCTGTCCCTTTGCCTGATCGGTATGCAGGTCGTGCTGGAGCGAGGACAGGAAGAGCAATGGTTCGAATCGTCCCTCATCATCTACTGGACCATAATCACCCTTGTTTCCCTCGTGGGCCTGATCGTGTGGGAGCTGCGCTGCAAGGAGCCGGTGATCAACCTGCGCGTGCTCAAGGACAAGAATCTGCTCCTCGGTTCCATCATGGGGCTGATCTTCGGCGTCTCGCTGTTCGGCACCACATTCATTCTGCCGCAATTCACACAGAATATTCTGGGATACGACGCTCTGGATTCAGGGCTAGCACTGGTTCCACGGGCAGTGGCCCTGCTCCTCTTCATGCCCGTGGCAGGCTGGGCATACCGATGGGCCGGCGCACGGGCACTGGTCCTTGCCGGTATCTGCATCATCATCTGGTCGTATTACGATCTGACACAGCTCAGTGTTCACGCGGGATTCTATGATTTGATCCCATCGCTCCTGATCATGGGGCTCGGGATGCCGTTCCTGTTCGTGCCGCTCAGCACCGTATCGCTCAGCACCATAGACAGAAGCATGATGACGGATGCATCGAGCTTCTACACCCTGTCCCGGCGCATTGGCGGCAATATCGGCTACAGTCTGGTCGCAGTCCTGCTCGATCGCGGTGTGACCGTTCATCGCATGCAGCTTGCTGATCACATCAGCGAGTTGAGTCAGGTGACGCAGGAAACGCTTCACGGCATGACCAGCGCCCTTGAAGCTGCCGGAGCCACCGCACTGGATGCCTCACGACTCAGTATCGCCCTCCTCGAAAGAAAAGTCGTTCAACAGGCGACCATGCTCGCTTACAACGACATCTCCTTCATTTTCGGCTGCCTGGTCATATTCCTGATCCCATACGCCTGGCTGCTGCCCGGCATGGCCAAAACCTCCACCTCGAAGCCTGCGGCCAAGGCTCTCAAACAGAATTAGGGAGGCATTCCCTTAATTCAAAACATTCCCATCAATAACAAAGGGCTGGTTCCATCGAAAACCAACCCTTCTCCTGTGTTCGGAACCACCACCGCTACGTAGCGGGATGTTCCTGGCGGTTCATACTTACAGGAAAGGTGGACGTGGGGGCATGTGCAAACGGTGCTGGATGGAATACACGCCCACGCAAAAATCTTTGAATCCCAACATAACCTTCTTCATCTTGAAACGAATCACTCTACTCTCCCAATAGCTTGAATGGCTCAATCTCGTTGTGCCTACAGTATTCCCAAATCAACGACAGTTCCTTGCTGAAACAGCCGCACAAGAATACGCAATTGGAATCAAATTATGCAAAGTTTTTATAAAAGCAGCTTGAATTATCAAACATTCACCAATAAAATGACTTTATCGCACAGATTAACCAAAACCCCTCCCATTTGAATAGACAAAACGCAAAGAGTTTGCAGATGACAAAGCTGGATGAAACAGACAGGCAGATCATTGCCGCCCTGCAAGAGAACGGACGTCTCTCCAATATGGAGTTGGCCGAACGAGTGAACCTTTCCCACTCCAGCTGCTCACGCCGAATATCCCGGCTGGAGAAAGAGGGAGTGATCGTCGGTTATCGCGCGCTCACGGATCGAGAAAAGTTGGGATATTCTGTTCGCGCCTATTGCGGCGTATTCCGCGATCCCAGTGTCGGATGGAATGAACTGGCCCACATCCTCGCCCAGATAGAAGGCGTTGTCAGCGTATTCGCCGTTTCCGGCGACGTGGACCTGATGGTGGAGATCGTGGCTCGCGATCTGCGGCACTATTCGGACGTAGTCATGAAGCAATTCGCCGACACCAAAGGAGTCAACGCCACACGAAGCACCTTCGTGCTCGAGGAAGTGAAGTCGATCTACTAGAGATTATGCGTGAATACGGAGTAGGTATGGTGCCCTTCTCCTGTACGGACAAGAATTAGTAAGTGTCCCCTTAATTCCCTATTGTATAAATTGATACCAGCCCCACAGTGTTACAAAGGAGAGAGGCGTTCCAATTCCCATTAAACTGGCAGCCAACCTCGGGCGGAGCTCGTAACGGATCGCAATAATTCCTGCCGTGACCATGGGTCCCATAGCAGCCTCGAAGATTGTCACTCGAGTAACTATATCATCTAAGCCTAGTATCCCCATAAAAAGTATATAAATAGCGATAGGGGCCAAAAGGAGTTTGAAGCCTAACCCCAAACAAACTTCTTTGATGTCGCGAGTAACTTCACCGAGTCTGAGTGTCAGCCCCACAGAAATCATTGCTAAGGGGGTTAGCATGCTGCCCAGTCGGGCTAACAAGCCTTGCATCCAATCAGGGAAAGGGAACGGCTGCAAAGTAAAGCCCAAGATTAAAGCGATTAGGGGTGGAAACATGAGAATACGCTTAACCAAATCCTTGGTTGCGATGTTCTGCCCTGAAGTTTTAGCAGCAAGAATAACTCCCGGGACCGAGAGTGCCAGAAAGCTGCCAGCCTGATCACAGAGCATACCTATCCCTATGTAATCCGGACCAAAAGCCACTTCAATGAGGGGTAGCCCAACAAACGAGGTGTTACCTAAACCGCCTACCAAAGTAAGACAGACCACCGTCTTCCTGTCCAACCCCAACAGCTTGCCTATAAAAGTGAAAAACCAATAGCCTAGGAAGAAAACAATCCAGCCCATGGATGCAGGAAGGAACAATTCGGGCCCTAGTGGTAATGAGTGTGTATATAATAGGGCGAGTGCTGGAAGCGCCAAGTATATGATCAGGACATTCAGTGCGTCCGACGCTTTTTCCTCAATGAGTCCGCTTAATTTGAAAATCAGTCCGAGGCTAAAGCACAGTATAAGAAGAAGTAGGTTCTCCATGTGATCCACCACAGTTTATGTTCCAGATTATGTTAATCTGTACACTTCCTGCTTAGGTTGTCCACCCCCTAAACGATTTGTCCTCTCCTGAACTGATCTACATCGACTGTTCTGTGTAGCCACTTGAGCGGGTAATGGCGCGTCCTGACACGCCTGCTAACACTACTGCATCACTTGCCGATCGAAAGGACATTCTTCAAGTCCTTGATATCAACTGGTTTCGGAATGTACTCGTCCATCCCGGCCTTGAGGAATTTTTCCCTGTCGCCATCCATTGCATACGCTGTGATGGCGATAATCGGTGTGTTCGAATTGGCCAAATATCTTGAATCGGAACGGATTATTTTCGTCGTCTCGATTCCATCCATGTTGGGCATTTGGATATCCATCAGGATGATATCATAAGACGTCCTTTCTACTGCTTCCAACGCCTTGATTCCGTCTTCTGCCACACCCACTTCAAGCCCGAGTTTCTCAAGATGGCGTGTGAGGAATATCCTGTTGAGGCGATCATCCTCCACAACAAGCGCTTTCTTCATATCCGTTGTCAGCCGTTCACTCACTTCAGGGACATCTTCCGAGGATTCAACCTTTTCAGTAGGCACATCGAATGGGATGGCCACATATACCGCAGTCCCGACGCCTTCTTCGCTATTCAGAGAAAGTGTCCCACGCATCAGCAAGGTGAGTCGCTTCACTATTTGCAGCCCAAGCCCAACGCCCTGATATTGACGTTTGTATGACCGCTCTCCCTGGGTAAACGGATCAAACATTGAATCCAGCTTGTCATCGGGGATGCCGACGCCCGAATCAGACACAATAAAGAGGATTCTCTCTTCACCGCCCTTGTGGATCGGGAGTTGGACAGCTTCGACTTTGATGTAACCGGAATCAGTGAATTTTATGGCATTGCCTATGAGGTTGATGAGCACCTGCTGCAGCCGTGTGGCATCGCCAACAAGTTCATAGGGAATCCCTTCATCCACATACAAACTCACATCGAGGTTCTTTTCTTCGGCGGTTGCATGCATGAGTTCCATGACACCGGCCATGGTGTTGCGGATCTTGAAAACATCCCGGCGAATCTCAAGTTTTCTCGCTTCTATTCGAGAGATATCGAGAAGATCGCTCAACAGCCGCGTCAATCGCCTGCCTGCCGTGAGAGCATTGGTGGCGTATTCCTTCTGCTCATTTCTCAGGGAAGTGCCCTGCAACAGTTGCAGCATCCCCAATATGCCGTTCAATGGAGTGCGCAACTCATGGCTCATGTTCGCAAGAAATTCATCCTTGGCCATGTTGGCTTCTTCCGCTTTATCCTTGGCTTCCAGCAGGCGTTCTTCAATAAGCTTTCTATCACTGATGTCGGAAATCATGGAGAAGGAGCCCTCGAAGTCTCCACGCTCATCCGACACCCCTTTCGCAGAAACGAGGCACCACAGATCATCTCCACTCTTGGTGACGAAACGCCTTTCGTAGACGGTATCGAGGCCCTGTTTGCGCTTGCGGATTTGTTCCTCATGGTCCGCCATTTCATCCGGATGCATGAAATCGCAGATGGAACGACCAACCATTTCATCAACAGTGTAGCCAAGCATGAGCGGAAGGACCTTGTTGACCATTAACGTCGTCTGCTTCTTATCGCCGACCCAAATCCCTTCATTGGCCGTTTCGAAAATGTTTCTGTATTTCTTTTCGCTGACTCGGAGCGCCTGTTCAGCACGGTTCTTCTTGATATTACTCAGTACCAGTAATGCGATGGTAATTCCCTGTGCGACGATGATAGCCACAACCATCCAGATATATGCCGCATATTCCTCATAAATGGAGAATGGCTTATTGATGAAGACACTGCCGGCAGGCACGTTGTCCTGAGACAGTTTTTTCGCCACCAAAACGGAATAGTCGAACATGGGAACAGTCGTGTCCTTGGATATCAAGGGGATGTTCCTGGTCTGCACTCCATTCAATACGAGCTTGGCAAGCCGTGCAGCCTTTTCTCCCTGATCGATGCCGCTGATGACGCTGCCGCCCACAACGCCCTTGCCGATATATACGTCGTTCAGAGCAAATATCGGAGCGACCGTGTGGGAGGAGATCAGGTTCACCGCCCCCCCCATGCTGAGGGGTTCTTCGCCTGGCAGACTGAAAAGTGACAGCAGGAGCACCGCCGTATCTTTCGGCAAGGCCTTCAGCTTAGACACAAGCACATCCTGCTTGAGGTTGGAAAACTCGACGAAATTCACCCTGTCACGAAAGTCTGCGGCCACGCTGCGGTATTGCTCCAACAGCACCTTGCCTGTTGTGGTTTCATCACTGATAACAATGAGTTCGCTCAGGGATGGCATCAGATTCAGGGCTATTTCAATGGTTCCCTTGATGTCTTTCTTGTCCATCACACCGGTGTAGCCATATTCCCGCGCTTTCAGAGACAGGGACTCGCTGTTGATGCCGCAAAAGACGACTGGGACATCTTTGAAGGTCGTCTCATGGTTTTCAATCAGTAAGCTGAGGGCGTTGTCATCACAGGCGATGATGACATCAAAATCTTTATTGAGATATTTCTGGTTGTATATGCGCACCAGGTTCGGAAGCATCTCTTGGTAGTCATACCGTTTGGTGTCCATGTATTCGACGAATACACTGATTTCACCTGACCCATTCGTTTCAATCTCTCTCAGGATTCCCTGATTGATATTGTCCGTCCATTCATAGCCGTGATGATAGGAATGAAGAATGAGGATGTTATACGTTTTCTCTGAAAGAGAAACATTCAACAGAAAGACAAGCAGCAAGAAAACAGTCGTAATTACACCCAAAAACAAAAGACCAACTTTTGAATGTGAGAACTTGCGACCTATTCGTCTGACACTACCCATGCGCTCCTCCGAAGACCCCAAAATGTACTTCTATACTTAGTACCTCTATACACGAATCCGGGGAAAAAACCATTGTTCCCGCGCAGACCATGACCTGCCTACACAGGCAACTATCTGAATATATCAAAGACAAAACAGAAAGGCCCGCTCATGGCGGGCCTGATAGATCGTATGGGGAGGGAGAAATTGGCATGGTGCTCCCTCTAATTCACAATCATTACTCATACATCGTCCCAGCCATTAGGAGATCGGCAAATAATCTCCATTTTGGCTCTTTATTCATATCAATCCCATGGAATTTATAATAACCATCAAAGTTTTCAGACCAAGCGGCCATAGCTTCGAGAAAACGAGGCAAGGAATCATTCTCCCAATTACATTCAGGTTTCCCTACCTCCTCGGCCATCTCTGCTATAAACCGTGCAAGATCATGATTTGTGAACACATCTTTAGGCAACATCATAATCCGCCTCCTCGTACCTTAATTGTAAGCCCATCATTAATTGGTTTGAATTTCCAGATTTCCTTCTCTGAATAGATTTCTCACAATTCAATAACATTGGGCTTATACTGAAAACATTTGTCAATTAATTTATCAATATCAATTTTCCCAGTACTATCGCGATATTCATCTGAATAAAAAATATATCCTGTCAAATTGGGGTCAGGTAATATTTGACTTAACTCTTCTAAAATCTCTAAATCTCTGTCTTCGTTAGGCGGCGGATTTGAAAGAAATTCAGTTAACAAGACTCTTGCTTTTTTAATTTTTTCTTGTTCGTTTCTCATTTGTTCTTTAACATACTGTATTTAGTTGTTTTTTTTAAAAAACCAGGGACACAATACTATTTATTCTTTGAATGCCCCGGCCTTCCTGGTCGCAAAATCCGTCCAAGATTCTTTTCGGCCTAATCATGGGGACACCATACCTATTTCTGCGCTCTTCACTGCAACTACCAAAGTCACACCATAAAAAGAAGCCCCGAAAATACGGGGCGTTAAATTGCTTGGGATATGGGAAAGAGAATTCCCCTAGAAAACGAAAAAGGACCTACGATTTCTCGTAGGTCCTTCTTATCGTCGTGTGGCGTCCCCAAGGGGGTTTGAACCCCTGTTGCCGGCGTGAGAGGCCGGAGTCCTAGGCCACTAGACGATGGGGACGCGATTGGTGGGTCGTACTGGGATCGAACCAGTGACTCTCTGATTAAAAGTCAGATACTCTACCATCTGAGTTAACGACCCACGCGTTCAAGGAAGGTATGTCTATCGCCTACCCCTTTCACTGTCAAGCGTATTTTTGAAGATTCTTAATCTTTGTTTCTCGTCTCCAACCTCTTGGAATCACGGTCGATCTAACTTTTTTCTTGCAAAATTGTTCACGAATGCTATACTCCCGCCCCTGTCTGTAAGGCAAATTTTCCATCAAGGAGACTACATAATGACAAGAAAAGACCGCACTGAAGGAATTTATTCCCGCCGTGAAGTTCTCGACGAGTCCGAGCGTCGGCAATACAGCCAGCTTCAACTTAAGGAGCTGCTGTCCTACGCCTACCGCTACTCCGAGGACGTCAAAAAGCGCTTTGACCGCGCTCAGTTCAATGTGGACAAGTTCCGCACCCTGAACGACCTCAAGCATATCCCCATTATTAAGAAGAAAGAGCTGATCTTCCTCCAGTCCATGGGCCCCCGCCTCGGCGGACTGCTCACCAAGGATCTGGGCGAACTGCAGCGCGTCTTCCTGTCCCCCGGCCCGATCTTCGATCCCGAAGACCGCACCGAGGACTACTGGGGATGGACCGAAGGCTTCTACGCCGCAGGTTTCCGCTCCGGCGATCTGGCGCAGATCACCTTCAACTACCACCTCGCTCCGGCCGGCCTCATGTTTGAGGAACCCCTGCGCAACCTGTCCTGCGCCGTGGTACCCGCCGGTCCCGGTAACACCAACTCCCAAATCGAAATCATGCAGAAGCTGCGCGTGACCGGCTACGTCGGTACCCCCAGCTACCTCATGCACCTCGCCCAGAAGGCCGAGGAAATGGGCCTCTCCCTGCGTAAGGATCTCTTCCTCGAAGTCGCTTTCGTCACTGGCGAAAAGTTCTCCGAGAAGATGCGCTCCACCCTGGAGAAGAAGTTCGACTGCATCATGCGCCAGGGCTACGGCACCGCCGACGTCGGTTGCATCGGTTACGAATGCTTCCACAAGGACGGCCTGCACCTGTCCAACCGCGCCTTTGTTGAAATCTGCCACCCCGACACCGGCATCCCGCTCAAGGACGGCGAAGTCGGCGAAATCGTGGTCACCGCTTTCAACAAGACCTACCCGCTCATCCGTCTCGCCACTGGCGATCTCGGCTACCTGGACCGCTCCCCCTGCGCTTGCGGCCGTACCTCCCCGCGTCTCGGCGGCATCGTCGGTCGTGTGGACACCACCGCACGCATCAAGGGCATGTTCGTGTACCCGCATCAGGTCGAGCAGGTCATGGCCCGCTTCGAAGAGGTCAAGCGTTGGCAGATCGAAGTCACCAACCCCGGCGGCATCGACGAGATGATCCTGTCCATCGAGGCAGGTCAGTTCAACCAGGAAGACGAGCTGCTCCACCTCTTCCGCGAGAAGATCAAGCTCCGTCCCATCCTCAAGGTTCTGGCTCCCGGCACCCTGCCTCCCCAGATCCGTCCCATCGAAGACAAGCGCACCTGGGACTAGATCCGCGCAACTCAAAAGGCCTGCAAGCATCTGCTTGCAGGCCTTTTTTTGTTGCGGTCCCGGCTTTGGATAGCGGCGCATCTGCTTCGTTAAGTGAATTGTAGGTGAGTCTTCGAACCTTACAAGATCTTATGCCTCAGGTATGACAGGCGACGAGTGAATCCTCACCGTAGCGTTGCTACGCCTCCGGTTCCCTCGTGCCCGTCGCCTTGCAGCTGCACCACTCTCCAAAGCCTCACGGTGTCAGGGAAAAGGTAAAAATCTGTCTTGATTACGAGAGCGCTTCAGGACAATTTTCAAATCTCCATTGAAGGCTTAAGCATGAAACTGATACATGCCGAATTCAACAACAGCGCAAAAACGATCAAGTTGGAATTTTCAAATCAGGCAAAGTGACCTCATGCGTACCCCGAAAGAGACGACCAAACAGGATTATGCCCGGCGGATGGATCTGGTTCTGAAGCATATCCATGATCACATTGATGATTCCATGGCGCTTGAAGAACTCGCTGAAATCGCATGCTTTTCGGCTTACCATTTTCACCGCATTTTCAGCGGTATGGTTGGCGAATCAGTGAAATCCTACATCAGGCGAATTCGACTGGAACGGGCGGCCGTCATGCTCAAGCATAACGACACCTCCGTGACCGACATTGCGTTCGATGCCGGCTTTGAAACGCATGAGTCGTTCACCCGCGCCTTCAGTTCCATGTTCGGCATCTCTCCTCTTGGGTACCGAAAGGCCCACAACGTGCGCCTTGACCAGCAACAACCAACGTACTGGAAGGAGATCACCATGGAAGCAAAAGTCATAGAAATGGAAGCAGTGCATGTGGCGTACGTCCGTCATACCGGCCCTTATGAGGAATGCCATCCCGCATGGGAAACCCTCTGCAACTGGGCAGGCCCCAAAGGGTTGCTCGCCAACACACCAAGATTCATAGGTATTTGCCATGATGAACCTGAAATCACCCCGCCGGACAAGATTCGTTACGACGCCTGCGTTCAAGTGAATGAAGAGCTGGAGACGGAGTCTCCTGTCGGGACCAAGACCATCCCTGCCGGGCGCTATGCCACCACCCTGCACAAGGGCCCATATACCAAGCTGGCTGCGACCTACGAACAACTCTGCGGTCAGTGGTTGCCACAAAACGGGTATGAACTGGAGGCCAAGCCCAGCTTTGAGGTGTACCTCAACGACTGCACCATCACCCCCGAAGAGGACCTCTTGACCGAGGTGTATATCCCGGTGAAGTAGTATACCGACCCCACAAACAACAAACGGGAGCGAACCATGGTTCGCTCCCGCTTTCGTTTTATCAACTTGTTTTATTGAGAAATATTATCTCCGCACTCCTGCGGACAGCACGTCGGCCAGCTCGCGGATCACGCCGAAACCGCCCGGGGCCTCGGTCACGTAATCGGCCATGGCCAAAATGGCGGGATGGGCGTCGGCCGGCGCTACGGTGAAGCCGCACAAGCCCATGGCGTCGGCGTCGTTGACGTCGTTGCCCACGTAAAGCACTTCGGCAAGGGACACGCCCTTCCGCCCAGCGAGATCGATAATGGCAGAGCCTTTGTCACGGATGCCCTGCGACACCTCGATATTGAGTTTCCCTGCACGAGCCGACACCACGGGATTTTCCTCGGTGGACAGAATGCACTGGTCAATGCCGAGCTTGCGGATCATGCCGATGGCCAGACCGTCCGAGCGATTGGCCGCAACGGTTTCCCGCCCTGTTTCGTCCACGAACACACGGTTGTCGGTCATTACGCCGTCGAAATCATAGACCACGAGCTTCACGACGTCTGCGTTGGAGAGACCGCGCTGGGAGAGCATGATGAGTTCGCCATCCGGTCCCACGTAGAGAGGCGTATCTTCCAGCAACTTCTCGCCCCGGCCGCCGCCGTGCTCGATGATGGCCTCCACGGCCATATCGATACTCGGCACTTCCACGCTGTGCACGATGCAGCCACCCGTCGGGCCGTCAGGCACTTCCAGAAGACGCAGAGATTGGCCGTAGGGACCGATAAGCAGGGTTTCCCAGGCCAGACTGAAGCCCAGACTCTTTTCATAGAACAGAGCGGATTTTTCCTTGTCGCGCACCAGCAGCGTCACTGTGGGATGAACAGCCATTGTCGGGCTCCTTGATTCAGTAGTTTCGCGCGGCACGATACCGTGCGCAGGAAAAGGACGCAACATATGCGCGCAGGAAGAGCGCTTTACCTCTATTTCCTACCTCGCAGCAGGAAATGCTTATTCAAGCCCATTATTTAGCCGATTCATCGCTTTTACATTCTTCGCTTACGTGAGTAATCGAAAAAATATCACGCTATTTCAGGCAAAGAGACTATTCCCTACATATTTCGTATAGATTATCTAGAGATTGCAGTCCGATGCTCATTGGATCGCATAGCGCATAAAAAAGGCCATGCGAGGCATGGCCGATTCAATTCATTCTTTCAGGCGCTGGTCAGGCGCGGAGCCCTTCAAGCAGCATGTGTACCTGCGGTTCGATAAACGCCCACACTTCATCTGCACTGAAATTATCTGCCCGCAATCCCATGAGGGTTATGCCGGTCAGATAGAAGGAAGTCAGGGCACGCACGGCCGTGTTGATATCCATGTCCTTTCGAAACTCTCCGGCCTGAACACGCTTCTCGATAAGCGAAGCGAATTCGACAGAAAGCTGCCAAATGGTTTGATCCAACATCTGTGACCATGGCTGCACACCATTGAAGGCTTTTCGGAAGAACAGCATGGTCTGCTCAACATGACTTTCCGCATATCTGAGGCGTGTGCGCATGATGAACTCGACCATCTCTTCAAGAGAGGCGTCGGGCATTTCCACCAAATACTGTCTGCTGAGTTCCTGTAGCGCATGTGTCTGCAACTTCAGGGCAAGCGCGGTCTTGGTGTGAAATAGGGATTTGATATCTTCCAGCCCCACTCCGGCTCGCTTTGCAATGTCTTCGAGGGTTGTCTTCTTGACGCCCTGCTCTTCGAAAAGCCTAGCGGCGGCGTCCAGAATGGACAACCCCATCTCATCGTTATCGTGAATTGTCGTCATTGCTCCCCCTTCCTGAATACTCCGCCATGATTAACTATTTATTAGACAGCGCATTTCATCATCTGAGTCAATTATCTTTCACAATTTATACAGGTTCTGCACGACTCGATATCAACAATACAATTTTGCACTCAGTTGATTGTCAAATATGGATAGTCAATTTCATATAGCTGGCTATTTATTCTATTGATAGCCAGCTATCTATAACTTCTATCTAACTGAAATATTATTTAATCGATCTATATTTTGAGAACGTCGAGGATTTCGATATTTGCCGCCTGCCATGCCGGATATGCGCCCGCAGCAATCCCCAAAACGCAGGACCCAACAAGGGTGGTGATGAGGCTGTTGGCATCGATGATGAGCGGCAGATCGGCCAGATTACAGCCCACTGTGACAAGTACCACGGTGGCCAGTACGCCGAAGGCTCCACCGATGCCGGCCATGAGAGCCGACTCGAACAGAAACTGTCGAATGATATCCTGGCGACGTCCGCCCACAGCCCTGCGCACACCGATCTCAATTCGCCGCGAACGAACCACGAGAATCATGATGGACAGGATGCCGAGGCCGCCCACCCCGAAGGAGATGGTGGAGGTGATACCGCCCAGTGTGGTCATGAGATCCAGCGCCTGTCGTTGCAACCGCATGGCATCCTTGGGCGACATGGTGGCGAAGTCATCCTTCTGCCCTTCTTTGATATTGTGCCGCATACGCATGATGGCGGTGGCCGACTCTTCTACCTGCTCCAGTCCGGCATCTTTTGAGAGCCTGAGGAACACGCCTGAAATCCAGTCCTGATTGCTGGCGCGCCGCATGAATGTCTCCAGCGGAATGAAGAGGTACTCATCCTGATCTTCTCCGGCCACATCACGGCCCTTTGCCTCCATCACTCCCAACACGCGGAAGCTGGCCCGGAAGAGATAGACTGTCTCCCCTATTGCCGCATCAGCGCTACCGAACAACCGCTCGGCAATTTTCTGGCCAAGAACGCAGACCTTGTTGCGCTCTTCGACATCTTCCCAATCAAAAAAACGGCCATTTTCTGGGAAAAAATTACGAATAACTTGATAGTTGGGCCACGACGCCATGATCTTCGCAGTGACGGCATTTCCATTGCCGCGCACCTGCATTGTGGTGTTCACATAGGGCGTTCCTTCCATGACAGAAGGCACGCCGTCGATGACAGCCTTTGCATCTCCCACGGTGAAGTTGCGCGAAAAGGCTGTGATTCGCGCCCCGCCGCTACGACGGAAGCGTATATTTCCAGCGACCACCGCATAGGAGTTGGGTCCCAGCTTTTCGGTTTCGATCTCGGCCCTGCGGACCATGATCTTGGACACATGCTGAACTCCAGTAAACGCAAGCGCGCCAAGGAACACGCCGAGCATGGCCAGAATGGCCCGCCATTTGTGCGCCTTGAGCGACGAGAGTGCTATGCGAAAATTCAGTGGGAGTGCCATAACGGGTTGCCTTATCTATAACTTTTCGTAGTCGTTCCGATTCCAGGCTACATTGCCATTGAAAATGTGCTGCCACAACCGTTCAAAGGCATGTCCGGTGTTATTTGCATCATCAGGATCAGCCTCCACCAACCGCAAGGCATACTCGTAGAACGCCTTGGGCCGTGTCCGGATTCTGTCTCCGGTGACAGCAAAGATGCCGGTTGGAGCACGCGCCACCAACTGGCGGGGAAAATCGGCGTCGAACAGCTTCTCGAATATTTCGGCCAACGGGATGTCTTTGCCCCATCCAGCCCATCTGCCCTCGTTTTCAGGCTTGTGCAGGTCATGCGGACGGCCCAATCGGTCACATTTGAGCTTGAACCAAGCAAATCCCTTGAATGGAACACCTCGATCCGCAACATCTTCAATATGGTTCTGCAACGTTTTCACGTCCCCTTTTCCCTGATCACCAATATGATCAAATGGGTCTCCCTGCAGAAACACATTGACCGGAGCCAACGAGTCGTACTCTCGCACGATGTGTGTAAAATATGTATGCGCTTCTCTACCAATATTTGCCAAATGAACTGCATTTTGTACGGGCTTTCCACCCTTGTCATACACTATGTAATCATAGTCCAGGTCATCGACCCAGGAGATGTCTTCCTGATACCGCGCTATGATCAGTTTTATGTTATCACGCATGATTATGGTCTCTATTCGGTAAATCTTCTGCAACCTTCTCTAACATGAAGGCACGAACGTATGTCGGGTGTTCGTCAGACGACCTACCGCCTGAGCCGTAACCCACACCACGAACCCTCCCCATGGGCATAGTTCCGCAGTTATCGACAACTGTCCGCAATACTGTCAATCCAGTGGGCGTTGCCCGCTCCATTCCACATTCAGAACCGAAGGTAATAAGGCTTTGCGCTAACAACGCACAAGCTGGTGCAGGTACTGGCATTTTGCCATGTGCACAATGTACGAAACCAGACCCCAGATCCACGGGCGAGCACACCACTGTTTCAGCTCCGATGCGGTCCAGTAAAACCATGCTTCCTACAATATCCACAATAGTATCTACAGCACCTATCTCGTGAAAGTGGACTTTCTCGAGTGAAACGCCATGCACCTTGGCCTCAGCCTCCCCCAACAGGGTTATGGCCTGTCGAGACCATTCTGCAGCCCGTCCGGTAACACCACTGTCATCCACGATCCGCATAAGGTCGCCATGTGTTCGCAGCGGTTGGTCGTTCGTCTGGATCACGTCCACATGCCAAGTCATAATCCCACCGATCTTCTTATGGGACCATTCAAGACCGAATCCTTCAATATTAAGGCGTGTTAGCTCGTTTTTAAGAAAGGCAAACCCTGCTCCCTCGCCCTCTATTTCTTCTAGCACATGGGCCAACGAGGCCAAGAGCATGTCACCGCTCACACCTGTCGAGCAGTCCAAATATACGGTTCGCATCAACCTTTCTCCGTTCGAAATATGACTAGGGCTGACTGTTCCCAATGTCTTTACCCCTTCAAGACACACACTCTGTAGGAGCGCAGACCAAGGTCGCTGATCAGTTCCATGAAGCGATCATGATTTTTTTCAATAATTGCATTGTATTGCGACAACACTTCAATTGTTGCCACCAGATTATCATGACGAGCCCTCAACGTTTTCACGCCCCTTGCGTGGAAGAATTCTTCCATGGCCCGTACCATCTCCAAACGCTGCTGATTTAGAGGAATGCCTGTCGGTATCCTTGTGGCCAGACAACTCTCTGATGGCGTGTCCCAATTGGGTAATTCTATGGATTTAGCCACCCTGCGAACATCTGCTTTGGTCATGCCCGCCTCTTTCAGTGGCGAAAACACACCGAACTCTTTCGCGGTCTTGAGTCCAGGACGCTTCGGATCGTCATCTTTGTTGGTGCCATCCATGATCAGCGTATCGTCACCATATTCTAGCCGCATGAGATCGAAGATGGCCCGCTTGCAATGATAGCAGCGAAGCTCTGTATTCCGCCGAACTTCCTTGATTTCCCGAAGTCTTATGCACAGGGGATGATGCTCGATGCCGATATGTTCGGCCATTTCCACGGCGCGGGTAAAATCTCGCGGTGCGGTCAGCTCACTCTGCACGGTCACGGCCACGCAACGCACGCCCATGGCCGCTGCCGCAGCGGCAGCCACCAGCGTGGAGTCCACGCCGCCGGACATGGCCACCACGGCCCGGTCCACCGCCACACAACGTTGGCGGATGACTGATATGAGCATTTCCATGTTCATGGCTACAAACCTAGCCCACCACCATAGTGTGTTCAACCCATTTCGGCGATCAGGCCTCTATCATTCCACGAATTTCGGCAATTCCGAATATGTGACCAACTCAGCGCCTAACATCTTGATGGCTTCCGGCCACGCATCCTCTGCCAGAGAGCGAAACTGGTCGCGCCACACAGCGCTGATCTTGGTTGGATCGTATTCCGGCGGTATCGGAGGATCACCAGCTGTTATCATGCCAGCGCCGCAGCCCAACTCCAACACACTGTCAGGCTTCACATCCCCACAATTATCCAGATAGACGACAAACCGCTCCGGGGACATTGCCCCATCATGATCAACGGCACTCCACAAAACGTCAGTCCAGTTCACACCGTCGAGTTCTCTGTCGAAATACCCACAGACGTTGAGAAATTTTGATTGATAGATTGATTTGTCCAGCTTGGAAATCTCACTGCACTCTTCTGGTTTGCGAATCCAGTCAATGCCGTATTCCTTCGCCAGATTCACCGCCATGCGCGTCAGGGACGGCCACCCATGGACATGCTTGTGGCTTGTCAGATGAGTAGGTTTCACGCCAAGGCTCATGATGTGTTCGATTTGGGCGCGCCACTCTTTTTCCACTTCCATGTGGTCAACCTTTCCGGCTGCATAGCGTTGAAAAAGAATGACAGGGTCCATCAAAAAGGCCCCGTTCTTATCCACCAGTGAAGTAACATTCTGCCAATGGCTCACCGGACGCCCACGAAGAATATCCAAATGCACGCCGAGACTCACGCCTTCCAGCGCCGTCGCGCTCTTCACAGCAAGTCCGTTCGCAACGATGGATGCGGACGTGCACAATCCTTTTTCCGCCAATATCTCGACAGCCCGGTTCACAGCTGGGTGCAATCCGGCATCATCTACATTAATTATGAGCTTCATTCTTCCCAACTACCTGCACACACTCCATTCGTAAAGATTGCTGCACATAGTTTTCATTTGATTATTCTTAAAATAGCATGCTATTTATTATCGCGTTAATCCAATTAATCCACTGGAATCACTAATGAACGATCTACAGCCATTGTTTTTTGATCAACTCTCGAGATTTCAACGCCTTTATGCCAAGAGTCTCTCTTCCCGACTTACACCATACGGTGTGCAACCAGGATATCTCACCATTCTCTCAAGACTGTGGGAAAGAGACGGCATCACGCAAAAGGAATTGAAGGCCACGTTGGACATTGAGCAAGCCACCCTCTCCAATACCCTCAAACGAATGGAAAGGGATGGCCTTGTCGAGCAAAAGCGAACCAAGGAAGATCGTCGGCGACATCACATTACCCTCACCGATCACGGTCGCAGCATCCAATCCACCGTGACCGCGGCCATTGATGACCTTCGCTCTTCGGTTAATCAGGGCCTGACCATCAATGACCGTCGCTATTTCAAACGCATCATGCGGCAAATGACCGAAAAGCTGGAAGAAGACCAGATGGAATCCATTGTCGTCCTTCTGGATGAAGTCGTGGATTAACCGCAATGGTTGCGTTCCGAACCGTTCCCCGCTAGAAGACCTGCCATCAGGAGAACACTCATGAGTAAATACACCGATATCCGAATCGGCGGCGAAATCGTCCGCAAACATCGTCGTGACATCAAGAAAGATGCTGTCATCTGCGCCCACATCCCTACCGGCCCCTGCAAGATTTTCGAATCTAGCGCCGGCTCTGCCATCCTTTCCCGTCAATTGAAAGACCAGGGCCATGATGTCACCATTTCCAACTACTACCCGCAGAAGTTTCCTGACATCAAAGAAATTTTCCAGGATCTGAACCAGCGCCTTGAGCTTGATGATGACCAGTTCGACGTAGTTATCTGCCGTGAAGTCATCGAGCACGTCGAGTCCGTGCCGCATGTACTCCGCGAGTTCAACCGCGTTCTCAAGCCCGGCGGCAAGCTTATCCTGACCTTCCCCAACCGCTTGCAGATCCGTTCCCGCTTCATGCACCTGTTCTCCGGTTTCTACCGCGGCATGAAATCGCCCATCAATCTGGATGTCCCGTATGGCGAAGCCCATATCAACCTTATCGGCTACCCCGAGATGGACTACTTCCTCCGCAAGACCGGCTATGACATTGAAGCCGTGGAATCTTCCTACTTCCAGTCCAGCGATAAGGTTTTCAAGGTTCTCCAGCCTTTGATTCGGCTCACGACCAATTACTATCTCCTGAAATACAAGAAGAAAGCCCAGGAGCATGAAAAGACCAAACCCGAAAACATCGCGTACAACACATTCATCGCGAATACCCTGCTCAGCGATGACCTGTTTTTCGGTAAAGACGTCATAGTTACCGCCACTAAAAAGGCATAAATTCACATTTCCCACATTTTTGCCCGGTTTCAGCTCTCTCAACTGAGCTGAGGCCGGGCCTTTTACTTTAACTAACTACAATTTGCTTCAACTCGGTCTTATGGCACGGTATTGCTGCATCGGCACCAGACCAACTCTCAACCCATGCAACCAATCATGTTGCAATGCACACCATTTTCCACTCTCTGTTCTTAATTAATATAACATACTCTTTTAACTCATATTATCTATTCAAACAGCTTCTTCGCATCTCGATATTTCTACGACTTTTTCTAGACAAACACGTTACATTTTTGATGCGACAAATGTCATTTCGGGACAATTTCCCATTATTATTTTTTTCAAAATCTGCTATACGCTTCTCTAATGAACAACAAGGTCCTGTTTTCCCACTTGAACGACGGATTTGTAGAAAAAGTCTAGACTTTGTAGGACAACGTTGTACTTTGTTGACAATCTTTGACTCGTTGTGTCAAAGAGTGAACATCGCTAGTACGTTTATGACAGGATAGACATGAATGATATTTCCAAGCCTCCGACGTTATTCACGGTGCGCGAAGTGGCAGACATCCTCCGCGTGCACCAACGAACGGCGTACAGACTGATTACAGGTGGAAGTATCAAGGCGATTAAAATAGGAAGCCAGTGGCGTGTCCCAGAGGCATCGCTGATGGATTTCCTCAATTCAGGATGGCAGGAGCCGGAATCTGAGGGCAAAAAGGAATCCGGTCCCACGCAATACAAACTTCCTTTGGAGTAAGGAGAACGAACATGTCGAAAAAAATGGTTGGCGGACTAAACGGAACCGACCCAATTCTCAACGTCAATTTACCCAATGACTTCGGTGAAGACATGGCTGTCACCGGTCAGCTTATTGGTGAAGAAATGTACTTTGACGACAACTCCGGTATGCTGACCATGGAAAAGCTCTACCGTGACGACAACGAGAACCTCGCCTACGGCATCATCTCCGCCATTGGCCATGCACGTGAACGCCGCGCCTATCGCATTGAAGAACGCGAAGAGACCATCATCGCTTCCAATGGTTCACTTTCCCTTGAATTTTCCCACGACGAACTTTTCGAGCTCCTCGCCGTTGCCCTGGCGTCCGAAAAGGAAGGCGTCAGCCGTCAGGTAAACGAGCAAGTTCGCCGTCGCCTGGCCGCAAACGAATAGTTTTACCGCCATATCGACATGAAAAAGGGAGCCGTTTGGCTCCTTTTTTTTGTGCTCTATTTTTTGCCCTTATGGGCAATCCCTCTTATTTCGGGAAAAAATAGTCCAACTGTCCAGTGGATTCCATCACCACATTCCAGTAGTCCGAGTTCACATTCAGAGTCCGCCGTTTCACGGTCACCAGATCAAGGGGCAAATGCACCATGCTCGACTTGAGATGTGTCACGACCATCCCGGTCTTGCCACTCATGGCTGCATGAACTGCCTGCTGGCCCAGAAAACCACAGTAGACGCGATCGCCGGCATTCGCTGGCACAGACCTGATTATATAACTGGGATCAATGAATTTTACATTGAACTCCAGGTCATTTGCACTGAAGTAACTCTTCATATTGTCAATCAGGAAACCGCAAATGTCTCCCAGCTTGGGATTCCCGGACTCGTCACGCTCCAAATCATCGCACATGAGGTCCTGCCCTGCGCCCTCGGCACAGACGATGACCGCATGGTTACGATGCTCCAGACGGCGCTCCAGGGCCTTCAGAAGGCCATTCTCACCTTCCAGAGTGAACGAATGCTCGGGAACGAGAAGGAAGTTTACATCCTGCAAGGCCAGCGTAGCCTGTGCCGCAATGAAACCAGCCTCACGGCCCATCAGCTTGACCAGACCGACGCCTCGGTCCATGCCAGTCGCTTCCACGTGGGCGCACTGGATAGCCTCGGTCGCTTTCTCGACAGCCGTATCAAAGCCAAATGTACGGGTGATGAAATTGATGTCGTTATCAATGGTCTTCGGCACACCGATAACCGCGATCTTGCGCTTGCGCTTGCGGGTCTCTTCAACAATCGATCTCGCGGCCCGCATGGTGCCGTCTCCACCGATCACGAACAGGACGTTCACGTTAAGTCGCTCCAGAGAATCCACGATCTCCACCGGGTCCTGCTGCCCTCTCGAAGAGCCGAGAATCGTACCACCGAAGTGATGAATATTGGTCACATTGCTGGGCGTCAGCTCCATCACGTCATAGCCGTATTTCGGAATAAAACCGCGCAGGCCGTTTCTGATCCCGAGCACGGTGGGAATGCCGTATTTATAATGCGCTTCCATGACGATGGCGCGGATAACGTCGTTGATACCCGGGCAAATGCCACCACAGGTGACAATGGCGCATTTGGTCTTGGATGGATCGAAATAGATCTTCTCGCGAGGCCCAGCCTTCTCAAAAGACATGGTCAGGGTCTCGTTATCGAGTTCTGCCAACTCTTCAGGCGTCATGATCAAGCGCTGTGGCTTGGATTCATCCACGTACCGGGGGCTGCGCATAGGCGTGGCGATCTTGCAAGCGCCGAGTGTATCAATGGTCGTATCGAAATGTAATGTAGACTCTGGCGACATAACTAATTCCCCATATAATCAGACGGTTGATTAATTGTCTTTAATATAACTGCGCCGACTTGAATGTGAACGAATTATGATCTTGTACCCATATAAACAGGGTAGATCATTACCACGAGGTGACTATGGGCTCGGGCAATTCGTCCACCACGTCCTTGAGATCGCTGATTGATGCCGTGGCTGCGCCGACCTGTGCAACCACAACACCGGCTGCATAGTTGGCCAGTGTACAGGCGGTCAACAGATCCGTGCCGGCAGACAAGGCTAAGGCGATGGTAGCAATGACCGTGTCACCTGCGCCCGTAACATCAAACACCTTACGAGCGAAGGTCGGTACGTGCTGAATAGAATCCTTGCCTTCAAACAATGCCATGCCGTCGCCGCCCATGGTGATCAGGAGGTTCTTGCACTGGAGGCGGTCAAAGAGTGCGTCTCCGGCGCGAATGACGGACTCCATGTCCGCCACAGGAAATCCTGCACCCTCCCCTGCTTCCTTGGTATTTGGAGTCAGCAGGTCTACGCCGGTGTAGAGGTCGTAATTTACGGTCTTGGGATCGACGAGAACCTTTGGACGCTCAGGCAGATTATCGATCATGGCGTTGAATCGATCCATGAATTCGGCAGAGATGAAGCCCTTTCCGTAGTCTGAAAGGATGATGACCGGAAAATCACTGATCACGGATTGCAGATAGTTGAAGAGTTCGTCCATTTCAGCATCCTGAAGCGGTCCAATCTGCTCTTGGTCAACACGCACAACCTGTTGGTTACTCGCGATGATTCGGGTCTTCTTGGTGGTCGGGCGCGCCTGGCAACGGATGAACTTCGTAGTCACCTGCGCTTCATTGCAGAGTCGCTCCAGAATGGAGCCATCTCCATCTTCACCGACCATGGATACGAGTACGGCCTCGCCGCCCAGCGCAGTGATGTTGCGAGCCACATTACCTGCCCCGCCGAGAAGGGAGGACTCCTTCTCAACCCGGACCACGGGGACCGGTGCTTCAGGTGAAATACGGTCAACACCGCCAATCATATAATGGTCAAGCATCAGGTCGCCGATGATCATGACCTTATGGCCCTCAAGGGCGTTGATAGCTGAGTGAATCTTTTTCAATGTCATGCTTGAAAACCCACGTTTTCCGATGGTTTTATTGACAGTTCCGGCGTCTACGATTCGAGTGACGCTCCAAGAACCAATTTGTCGTTCATGGGCCTATCATCACGTTACGATCAGATAATGCCCACTTACGATCAATACTGCTAATATAGTATCTAGGCGTACTCTGCGCCCAACTTTTCCACAAAAGACTTCAAGGTATCTTCATCGCCATAACTGACTGTAACCTTGCCTTTTTCAGGACTACCCGCAATCTTTACCTTAACTCCCAGCAAATCGCCCAGAGCGGACTGGAGAGATTCAAGGCGCGGATCTAGGGGTTTGGCCGGAGCTTTAGCCCCCTTTGAGGCGGTGACAGCCTGCCCTATTTCCTCTGCCCCGGGCAGGCGGCCATTCTGTTTCCAGAATGTAGCCTGCGCTTCGGCCTGACGCACTGTGAGCCCGTTTTCTGCCACACGGCGGTGCAACTCGGACTGAACGTCATCCTCTGTCACAGCCATGATTGCACGGCCATGCCCAGCGGAAATATTGCCCTGCTGGATATCGTTCTGAACGGTTTCAGGCAAGTTCAGAAGACGCAGGGAGTTGGCTACGGCAGAGCGGCTTTTGCCGACCTGACGGGCCAGCTCTTCCTGGCTCAAGCCGAACTCCTGCTGCAAACGCTTATAACCAAGTGCTTCTTCAACAGCGTTCAGGTCTTCACGCTGCAGGTTTTCGATGAGCGCAATGGCGAGACTTTCTTGGTCCGTCATCTCTCGCAGGAGAGTCGGAATCTCGGTCAGGCCTGCCAGCTTTGACGCACGGAGGCGTCGCTCACCTGCCACCAGTTCATATTTACCACCGCCCAGAGGACGGATGAGAATCGGCTGGAGAACGCCACGGGTCTTGATGGAGGCGCACAGATCATTCAGTGCCTCCTCAGCGAATTCACGCCGCGGCTGATGCGGGTTGGGCGTGATCGCAGTGATGGGAATCATGCGAACTTCCGCCGCATCCGAGGTCACTTTTTCGTCTTCACGAACCCCGCCAAGCAGCGCGTCCAATCCACGTCCAAGCCCTCTGTTACCCGATGTCATATTGCATCTCCTCTTACTTTGTATGCGCACTCTTGCCCAATGGACAGGAAGTGCCTATAAAGCCCCGAACAACGACAACGAAATCCGGAGCGCACATGTCTGAACATATCAATGAACTTTACGATAAGGACGGCAACCTGATCGGCTGCCTGCTTACTGCCGAAGCGTGGAATTACGTCAAAAAGGACATCCTTGCCCGACTTGGCGTGGAAGACGAATCCCAGCAGGAAGAAATCAAGGAACCAGTCGCTGATTGGGAGACCCTGCAAGAATACTGGGATTATGACTACCCGGTCGACACCGACGTCCACTGCGAAAACTGTGGCAGTTCCACCGAGGACTGGGCAGCGGACGATCCGCGCAAGTTCTACCTCACTGCCGCCAATCTGGCCGGACTGGTCTCTTTCCTCTGCGTCAAATGTCAGGCAAAAGTGGTCAAGAAGCATTTCAAGGACACTATCAAGACCGAATGCACGCCCTATCAGGAGAACAAGGACTATCGTAGATAAAATCGCTACGAACCACTTCCCTTCTCATAAAGTCATCACAATGATCACTATGGCTCACGCCGTGGTGATCATTATTTTGAAAGAACAACCCTACCCTTTCGAAACAGGCAGGACCTAGGCTACCGTGCTTTTGGCCACTTCCTGGGCCAGTTGCAGATACGCCTCAGCACCCTTGGATTTGATATCGTAGTTGATCACGGGCTTACCAAAGCTCGGAGCCTCGGAAAGTCGCACATTTCTCGGGATGATGGTCTCGAACAGGTGCTGTGGGAAGGCCTTTCTGACCTCATGCTTGACCTGCCAGGAGAGCCTGTTGCGGGAGTCGTACATGGTCAGCACCACACCCAGCATACCGAGGTCGGTGTTGAGGCGCTTGCGCACCAGTTCGTACGTCATGAGCAACTGCGCAATGCCTTCCAAAGCGTAATACTCACACTGGAGCGGCACTAAAAGTTCCTTTGCAGCGCACAAAGCATTGACTGTCAGCAGCCCCAGAGACGGCGGACAATCGATGAGGATGAAATCGTACTCGGCGTCCACTTCTTCAAGCAGCTCACGCAGGTAATGCTCGCGCCCAAACTTATCCACCAGTTCGATCTCAGCACCCACGAGATCCTGAGTGCCGGGCAGTAAATCCAGAAACGGCACGTCTGTCTCACAGATTGCCTTATGGATTTTCTTTGGATCAAACAGAACAGTATAGATGTTCTCTCTCTGATCTGAGGGGTAAAAACCAAGCCCACTGGAAGCGTTACCCTGGGGATCGCAATCCACCAGCAGCACCTTCTTTTCCATCACAGCCAACGAGGCAGCCAGATTAACCGACGTCGTGGTTTTACCCACCCCGCCCTTCTGATTCGCTACAACGATTCTTCTCGCCACAGGACCCTCACTTGCACACTTTGGATGAAAATTTTGAATGTTTCACGTGAAACAATCCTGCTCACCCTACCTAATGTTTCACGTGAAACAATTCGCGGTGAGCACATCATGTTCGTAGGCTGAAATGAAAATGATCGCAAGACACGTGCACAGAAAAAGTGTGAAAAAGTCGAAAAAATGAAAAACGGGGCGGAAAATCCGCCCCGTTCGAGTGCTCATCTGAGTGTCAGGGATGATCAATGCATTATTAGCTCGATCATCACTCTGCCCTGTGACTACACGTTGTAGTACTCACGGTACCAATCGATGAAGTTCTTGATGCCGACTTCAATGGTGGTGTCAGGCTTGAATCCGACGTCGTTCATGAGATCATCAACATTGGCTTCGGTGGCCGGAACGTCACCAGGCTGCATATCCATGTAGTTACAGATAGCCTTCTTGCCCACGACTTCCTCGATTACTTCGATGTAGCGAGAAAGCTCGACAACAGAGTTGTTGCCGATGTTGTAGATCTGGAACGGAACCTTACTGGTGCAGGGATCCGGATTGTCTCCATCCCAATTTGGGTTGGGTACGGCGGTACGCTTGGTTACGCGGATCACGCCTTCAACGATGTCGTCGATGTACGTGAAGTCGCGGCGCATCTTGCCGTGGTTGAAAACATTGATGGGCTTCTCTTCAATAATATTCTTGGTGAACAAAAAGAGAGCCATATCAGGACGGCCCCAGGGACCGTACACGGTGAAGAAGCGCAGGCCAGTGGTAGGCAGGTCGTACAGGTTGCTGTACGAGTGAGCCATCATCTCATTGGACTTCTTGGTGGCAGCATACAGGCTCATGGGGTGATTGACGCCCTCATGCGGATTCAGGGGCATCTTGGTGTTCATGCCATAAACAGAGCTGCTCGAGGCGTACACGAGGTGCTCAACATCATTGTGGCGGCACCCTTCCAAAACATTGGCATAACCAACGAGGTTGGAATTCACGTAGGACATGGGGTTCTCGATGGAGTAACGAACGCCAGCCTGAGCTGCCAGGTTCACAACGTGAGTAAACTTCTCAGACTTGAACAGTTCAGCCATGGGCAGTGCGTCCTGCAGGCTGATGTTCACATGCTTGAATTTGGAGCTCTGCTCCAGAATGGCCAAACGGGCCTTCTTGAGATTCACATCGTAATACGGATCGAGGTTATCGAGTCCGACAACTTCGTGCCCTTCGGCGGTGAGGCGTCTGGAAAGATGAAAGCCAATGAATCCGGCTGCGCCGGTAACGAGAATTTTCATGTTGGTATGTTCCCTCATGATGGTGTCACGATCCGAAGAGATCGTGGTAAAGTATGATCCCGGTCCTGAAAATATTATAGGACCGTATAGGTCGTCTTGATGTTCGAGGCTATCCCTTACTCCAGACCCATAGGTAAACGCAAGTTGTGAAGTAGATCACAATATAGTTGCACAAATATGAGCATCCTATCGTCAACTTTCACCCTCACACTACGGGAGGCCTTGTGTATCAATGGTTTGCAGGCACCGCTGCGTCAGAGTGCTTAGAAGGCAATGTTCTTGAAAAGTCGACAAACGACCTGTCTGAGGCCACAAAATCAATATTTGGGCTGTTTTTGAGCGAAAAACAGCCACATCGGAAAAAGGAGAGGAATAATGTGTTAAAATCTGTGAGTGAAAACAAAAAATGGCCCAAGAGCCATTACATTTACATAGACGAACAATTTTGCTCGCTATGAAATTCTGATTGCGGACAACCCTTCGGTGGCGAATTGCTGCTCGTGCGGCAACATGGTCACCAGCTTGGCAAGGGGAGGTACAACGAAGATGGTGACGTCGTTGTAGAGGTATGTTGTGCTTCCGGGTTGCGCGTCAGGATGAATCACCCGAAGCGCCTCATCACCAAAAACAGCGATGTAAGGCGTGCGCCAGATTTCCCATCCGCGCCAGAACATTTCACGGTTGGGCTGAAGCGCTCCATTCACCACGGCGGACATGGGCCAGAAGGCGGCGGTGCCGGGGGGCCACTTGAGGTGGTGCGTCAAAGTGTTCTGCAACACGGACCGGCGGCGCGGGTCGGACTGACCGCCAAGATCGAAGCCGAGTTCCATATAGGTGCAAACCACCTTGGGCGCAGAGACACGCTGAGAGATGACTTGGTAAAATTTATTCCACGGCTCAGGAAGCTGGACTTTGGTCGGCGGCTGAGCATGGGCGGCTCGGGCTGCTTCAACAGGCTGCTGGGAAAATTGCTGCGCTGTAGGCTGTTGCATCCGCTGCCCCTGTTGGGGAGCTTGTTGCGGTCTGGGCGGCGGAGCCTGTTGTTGAACTTGCTGCTGCACAGGCGGCTGAGCCTGTTGCTGAGATGGAGCCTGATTCTGCTGCTGGTACGGTGGACGCTGCTGCATTCCACCCCCCTGCTGCATCTGAGGACGCTGCGGGGGCTGGTACTGCTGTTGCTGACGAGCGGACGCACTCCGCCCTGTCCCGATGCCAGCCTGTGCGTGGCCGGGAGCAAAGAGGAACTCCAGCCCGGAATCAACCCACGGGCGATACTGCTCGTCTATGTCTAGTCGAGAAGAAGGTGATCCCATAAACGCCACGCCACTTCGTTTTTGGCCAGTTGCGGCCACATTTCCTTTCGTCCAGCCTTGTCCAGCACATACATCTGGTTGGTGCCGACACCGAACCCGCTACCCTCTTTCGAGATGTCGTTGGCAGCGATGAGGTCGAGATTCTTGCGCTGAAGCTTGCCCTCGGCATTGGCCTTAATGTCATTTGTCTCAGCAGCAAAACCGATGAGCTTCTGGCTATCGGTCTTCATGCCGCCCATGGTCTTGAGGATGTCATGGTTCGGTTCAAACTCGACAGTGATACCGTCATCGCCAGAACCGCCCTTCTTGAACTTATGGTCGCCAAACGGCTTGGGACGATAATCGGCCACGGCCGCAGTACAGCATCCGATGTCCATGGAAGGCCACAGATCCATACAGGCGTCATACATCTGCTGGGCCGTGGTCACGGAGACCACACCTACCCCGGCAGGAAATTCCAATGCGGTGGGACCAGCCACCACGGTGACGTCGGCGCCACGTAAATAAGCGGCCATGGCAATGCATGCGCCCATGGTGCCGCTGGAAGGATTGGACCAGAAGCGGACCGCATCCCACGGCTCGCGAGTGGGTCCAAGAGTGACCATCACCTTCTTACCGGCCAGATCCTGCGGACTAAGGGCCTTGAGGGTGGCAGTCAAAATTTCTTCGGTGGGAGCAAAGCGTCCGTCTCCGGTGTCGCCGCACGCCACCTTCCCACAGCCGGGCTGGATACGAATGAAGCCGAGGTCGCCAAGCATTTCCCAGTTGCGTTGAGTAGCCGGGTTGTCCCACATACGCGGGTTCATGGCCGGAGCGATAATCTTAGGTCCGGCAAAGGCGAGAGCCTGACAGGAGAGCATGTCGTCAGCCATACCGAACGCGAGCTTGGCCATGGTGTTGGCCGAGGCCGGAGCAATGACCATGACGTCGGCAATCTGACCGGGCTCGAGATGATCGAAGGCCGAATCGCCGCGCGCGTCAAACATGTCCGAGTATACGGGAGAAGCGCCCAGGGCCTCAAAACTGAGGCCCTGGATGAATTTGGTACAGGAGTCGGTCAGGGTCGCGGAGACCAGACAGTCGGCCGCGAGGTATGACCGCACCAGATCAAGCGCCTTGTATGCGGCAATGGATCCGGTGACACCGAGGTGGACCCGTTTGCCCATGAACCCGGCGAATTGATAATGCTGCTGCATAACTACTTCTTGGCGGTTGCGCCGTCCTTCACTTCCACTGCGATGATGGTGGTGGTGGCGGAACCGAAGCTGTCGTCAACCTGGATGACGCAGCTCTTGTTGAACTTTTCGAAATTCAGGACGGACAGCTTGCCGGCCTTGTTGTTGGAAACCAGAGTCCAGTTGTCCTTGGCCATGTTGTTGACGAAGAACTGGACCAGTTCCAGCACTTCAACGCGGCCCTTGAACTTCATGATGGCTGCGCGGAACTTGGCGTTGTCCAGCTTGTAGGACTGGTCTTCAACGTAGGAGATCTCTTTGGGGATGAGGATGTCGTCGAAATCGTAGTAGTAGTTCGGCTCTTCATAGGTAGCTTCCTGCGCGCCCGGATCGGTGGAACCGGTGGAACCACCAGTGGTAGTGCAGGCGGCGAACATGGTGAGACAGGCAAGAATCATAAGGAATTTGGTGAAAGAACGCATTGGTCTCCTCCTGTGCCGTTCTTAGAGTTGCAAGACAGGGGCCCGTTTATCAGGGAGTGGGCCGAAAGAAAAGCTTTACGATGCGGCGGTTTTGAGCCGATCGATTTTCTCTTGAAGATATTTTTCCATCTCGCGCCGATCCTTGCGCAGACGGACCAGCTCGGATTCGAGAATCTGAAGCTTGGCCTTGATGTCCGAAGTGTCGAAGGTCAGCTTGAGAGCCATCTCCTCGATCTCGGCATCCTTCTGCTCAAGCTCAGCGTCCTTTTGCTCAAGCGCCTGGGTTTGCAGTATAATTTCTTCTGGAATAATATCTGCCGAAGGCAATTCCTTCATCTTCTTCTGGCTACGGGCCAGCATGACAAAGGCGGTCTTGAGCTTCTGGATGTCGTCCTGTTGCCGCTCGATGGTCGCTTTCTGATCCGCAATGACCTCCATACAGGAAGCCACTTTGGTGATGACACCGTTGAACACTTCGGCCAGTTCGCCGAAACCGTTGTTCTGAACCAGTGTATGGGATGCGTTGTCCACATCGATGGTGCGGGGAAACTCGGCGCGCAAGTGATCTTCGATCTCTGCTGTGACGCGCCCTTCCCCGTACAAACGGGAAATACGCTCGAACACGGTCAGCGATTCTTCGGGATACTTGGTGACACGCCCCATCTTGCGCCCTCCAAGGAAATCCTTGAACAGGGACGCGTACCGACGGGCGGTCGGTGCGGGGATTCGGGTAAGTTTGGCTATCTCAGCCACGGAAAGCCAATTCATGACTATTGAAATACCATGATTATCATCAATATCAAGCCTAAAGCATGCCGAGACCGACTATTTTATTATCTACCTGTAATAATTGAAAAAGAAAAATATATCGTTGCAGTCTGAGGTAATGTACTAACAGAGGCACCACGACAAAGTTGGATAATAATATGGAAATACCTGCTGATTACCTGCTTGAAAGCTACAATTACGAGCTGCCTGAGGAACGCATCGCACAGGAGCCCGCCGACCGGCGAGACGGCTCCCGACTGCTGGTGCTCAATCGCGAGGCCGACACCATGGAGACCATGGATTTCACCGACCTCATCGACCAATTGCCGGATAACGCCCTGCTCGTCGCCAACAATTCCCGCGTGATTCCCGCGCGCATCTTCGGCATGAAACCGACGGGCGGCAAGGTGGAATTTCTACTACTAACGCCCCTGCCGCTGATAGAGCCCACCGAGAACGACGGCTGGCAAACCGCCACGGCAGAAGGATTGCTCCGCGCCTCCAAGACGCCTAAGCCCGGCACAATCATCTCCTTCTCCGATGACTTCCGCCTCGTTGCCAAGGAAGCAGGCCACTTCGGCCGCTGGCAGGTGGAGCTCCAATGGAAGGGCGATCTGACCGCTCTCTTCCAGTCCATGGGTCATCTCCCGCTGCCGCCCTACATCAAACGACCTGACTCCGAATCGGACAAGGAGCGCTACCAGACGACTTACTCCGACACATCCAAGACCGGCTCCGTGGCTGCCCCCACCGCTGGCCTTCACTTCACCCCGGAATTCCGTGAAAAGCTGGCCGAGCGCGGCTTCGAGTGGGCCGAAGTCACCCTTTATGTAGGATATGGAACCTTCTCCCCGGTTCGCAGCAAGGACATCCGCGACCACCAGATGCACTCCGAGTACATCGAGGTTCCCGACGAGACCGCTGCGGCCATTCGCAAGGCCAAGGCAGAAGGCCGACCGGTCATCGCCATCGGCACCACAAGTGCGCGGACCATGGAGGGGATGTACCGGGAGCTCGGCATGGTGTCGGAATTCAAGGGAGAAACCGATATTTTCATTTATCCGGGCTACACATTTAATGTCATCGACGGCATTCTTACAAACTTCCATTTGCCAGAATCGTCGCTCATCATTATGATCTCGGCTCTTGCTGGAAGAAATACCATCCTTTCGGCCTATAAAAAGGCCTTGGTAAACGAGTTTCGCTTCTTCTCGTATGGAGATGCGATGTTAATTATATAGTTACACGCAAACTACTAGGCTTAATTAACAAACTGGAGTTGGAAATGTCCCGAATCGAAGTCCAGGAAGACCGCTGCAAAGGCTGCCTGCTTTGCACCACCGTCTGTCCTGTCGACATCATCGTCCAGTCGGACCGCTTTAACGTCAGCGGCTACAAAGTCGCCGAGGTTCCCGAAGCGGACGCTGACAAATGTATTGGTTGCGCATCCTGTGCACTCATCTGCCCTGATGTCGCCATCAAAGTGTACAAAACCCCCAAAAAGAAAGGGGGCAAATAATATGACAAAGAAGCCCGAACGTATCTTCGTCAAAGGTAACGAAGCCATCTCCCGCGGCGCGCTGGCCGCCAAGTGCAAGTGCTTCTTCGGCTACCCCATCACCCCCCAGAACGATATCCCGGAATTCATGTCTTCCGAGATCATCAAGGCCGGTGGTGACTTTGTGCAGGCCGAATCCGAAGTGGCAGCAGCCAACATGCTGCTGGGTGCCGGCGCCGCCGGTATCCGCGCCATGACCTCCTCCTCTTCCCCGGGCATGTCCCTGAAGCAGGAAGCCATCTCCTACATGGCTGGCTCGGAGGTCCCCGCTGTCATCGTGAACATCAACCGTGGTGGCCCAGGTCTGGGCGACATCGGTCCCGCACAGGGCGACTACTACCAGTCCACCCGCGGCGGCGGTCACGGTGACTACCGTCACTTCACTCTCGCTCCGGGCAATGCTCAGGAAGCATACGACCTGACCATCCGCGCCTTTGACATCGCCTTTGAGCACCGCACCCCGGTCCTCATCCTCGGCGACGCCATCATGGGCCAGATGAAAGAACCCATCGTGCCTTGGGAACCCGAGAGCATTGATGAGGAAAACGGTCGCGAATGGTGCATCGACGGTCATGAGTCCAAACGCGAGAAGCGTCTCATCAAGTCCCTGTTCCTGGCTGAAGGCGCACTGGCCGGCCAGAACCAGCACCTCCAGGCCAAGTACGACGCATGGCAGGATCTGGCAGAAGCAGAAGAGTTCGAATGCGAAGACGCCGATCTCGTCATCTGCGCATACGGTTCCATCGGCCGCATCGCCAAGTCCGCTGTCCGTAAGTTCCGCAAGGAAGGCAAGAAGGTCGGCCTGTTCCGTCCCATCACGCTCTTCCCGTTCCCGAACAAGGCCCTCAAGGACCTTGCCAAACAGGGCAAGCGTTTCCTGACCATCGAGCACAACCTGGGCCAGATGGTAGACGACGTCCGCCTCGCCATTCGCACGGTGGCTGACTCCGACTTCTACCCCATCTACCCCGGCAACCTGCCCACCCCGGACGAGCTCGAGGAGCCGATCCTCAAAAGCCTGGAGGGTAAATAAATGTCTGAAATGAACGAAAAGCTCGTATTCGATAAGCCCGAATCCGTCATCGATCGCGCAACCCACTACTGCCCGGGTTGCCACCACGGCATCGCCCACCGTCTCATCGGTGAGCTCATGGACGAGATGGATCTGCCGGGCAAGACCCTGATGACCACCTCCATCGGTTGCTCGGTCTTCCTGTACAATTACCTGAACGTGGACGCAGTTGAAGCCCCCCACGGCCGCGCTCCGGCAGTGGCCACCGGCGTCAAACGCGCCCGTCCCGACCACTTCGTCTTCACCTACCAGGGTGACGGCGACCTCGCCTCCATCGGCATGGCCGAGATCATGCACGCTGCCAACCGCGGCGAAAAGATCTCCGTGGTCTTCATCAACAATACCATTTACGGCATGACCGGCGGCCAGATGGCTCCCACCACCATGATCAATCAGGTCACGACCACCACTCCGGCCGGTCGTTGCCAGACCCATGAAGGTGCACCCATCCGCATGACCGAAATCATCGCCTCCCTGGGCGGCACGGCATTCGCCGCACGCGGTTCCCTCGACTCCGTCAAGAACATCCGCGCTGCCAAGAAGCACCTGAAGAAAGCCTTCGAATTACAGCTCAACGGCACCGGCTTCGGTTTCGTCGAGCTGCTCTCCGGTTGCCCGACCAACTGGAAGATGACTCCCCTTCAGGCCAACGAGCGCATTCAGAATGAGCTCATCCCCTACTTCCCCCTCGGCGTGTACAAAGACGTCTCCGAGGAAGGAGGTGTCTGCTAATGCGTTACGTAGATTCCATCATCGCCGGTTTCGGCGGTCAGGGCGTCATGCTCATCGGTAACCTGCTGGCATATGCAGGCATGAAAGACGGCCTGTTCGTCACCTACCTGCCGGTCTACGGCCCGGAGATGCGCGGCGGCACCGCCAACTGCACCGTGGTTCTGTCCGAAGAGGAAATCGGGTCCCCGATCATCCATCGCCCCAAATCCCTCATCGCCATGAACCGCCCGTCTCTGGACAAGTTCCAGCCCCGCGTGGAAGACGGCGGCATCCACATCATCAACTCCTCTCTCATCGACATGGAGTTGGCTGATCAGGACCGTCTCAAGTGTTACGCAGTACCCTGCAACGACATCGCCGACGAGCTCGGCAACACCCGCATGGCCAACATGGTCGCCATCGGTGCCTTCGTGCAGGCTTCCGGAATCATCCCCCTCGATGCAGTTATCAACTCCCTCGAGAACGTGATCTCCCCGCGCTATCACAAGCTCATCCCCGCCAACACCGAAGCCATCAAGGCTGGCGCCAACTGCGTCAAATAAAGCTCGGTTACTAACGGTAGTAATAACCGCCCTGTTCGGCCCACGCCGGACAGGGCGGTTTCTTTTTGCCGCTGCGCGGCTGCCTCCGGCGGCCAAGGGGGAAGGGGAGAGAAGGGACCCTTTGGAAAGGGTCGCCCTCTCTCCCCTTCCCCCTTGGATCCCCCATCCCCTCTCACCCCCCTAAACTTTTTGTAGGCGCATTCGCGCGGGTGTATGAACTTGTTGAATTTGTCTTCTTTGCGTGAATTCAGAGGGTTGAGTTTGGTGGGGGAGAAGTCAGGTGTTCATCGAATCGTTTGCGGTTAGTATCTTACGTCATTGCTTGATTATCGGGCCATTTTTCCGTAAATGGGGGAGCATCCCAAAACACTGAGAGAGAGGGTTGAAACCATGAAGATATTGGTAGTCGGTAGCGGCGGTCGTGAACATGCACTGTGCTGGAAGCTGTCGCAAAACCCCAAGGTGGAGCAGATTTTCTGCGCACCGGGTAACGGCGGTACTGCCCAGGTAGGCGAAAACATTGCCGTTAAGGACGACGATATTCCGGCTTTGGTGAAGCTGGCCAAGGAGCTGGAAGTGGCTCTGGTTGTGGCTGGCCCGGAAGTGCCGCTGGTGCTGGGTCTGCAAAATGCCCTGCAGCAGGAAGGCATTCCCTGCTTCGGTCCCAACGCCTATGCCGCGAATCTGGAAGGTTCCAAAGCCTTCTCCAAGAACGTGATGCATGACGCAGGCGTTCCCACTGCCCCGTTCCGGGTATTTGATGAATTTGAAGACGCCGTGGCGTTCGTAAAAGAGAAAGGCACCCCCATCGTGGTCAAGGCTGACGGCCTGGCTGCCGGTAAGGGTGTTGTCGTTGCCATGAGCGAAGAAGAAGCCATCGAATCTCTCGAAGACATGATGGTCAAGAAAGTCTTCGGCACCGCCGGTGAACGAGTGGTGGTCGAGGAAGCCCTCAAGGGCGAAGAAGCCTCTTTCCTGGCATTCTGCGACGGCATAAACTACGCACTGCTGCCGTCCTGCCAGGACCACAAGGCCGTGGGCGAAGGCGACACCGGCCCGAACACTGGCGGCATGGGCGCATACTCCCCTGCCCCTATCCTTCCCAAAGAGAAATACGCAGAGACCGCAGAGCTGTGCATCAAGCCCATCCTGAAGCACCTCGCTGCCAAGGGCGAGCCCTTCAAGGGCGTGTTGTACGCCGGTCTGATGTACACCGAGAACGGCCCGTCCGTGCTCGAATACAATGTTCGTTTCGGTGATCCCGAATGCCAGCCCTTGCTGATGCGTTTGGAAACCGATCTGTTGGAGATCATGTTTGCCTGTATCGACGGCAAACTGAACGATATCGAAGTGAAATGCACCGAGCAGACCGCTTGTGGTGTTGTCATCGCTGCCGAAGGCTACCCGGCCTCCTACCCCAAGGGCATGGAGATCACCGGCCTTGAAGATGCCGATGCAATGGAAGGCGTGAAAGTCTTCCAGGCCGGCACCAAGCCTGAAGGCGACAAGATCGTTACCTCCGGCGGCCGCGTCCTCTGCGTCACCGCGCTGGGTGACGGTCTGGCTGCAGCCCAGAAGAAGGCCTACGAAGCCGTTGCCAAGGTTCACTTCGACAAGAGCTACTTCCGCAAGGATATTGCAGACAAGGGTCTGAAAAGGCTTTAATAGTATAAACCAGCCCCGATCCAAGCGGCGTTCCCACGACAGCTTCACCCACACCGTGAGGCTTTCGAGAGTAGTACAGCCGCTAGGCGACGGGCACGAGGGAACCGGAGGCGTAGCAAAGCTACGGTGAGGATTCACTCGTCGCCCGGCAACGACGCGGATGTACCGCTATCGAAAGCCGGGTCAATTTCAACCAAGAGACATTCAGGAGAGAGAAATGCCTCGCGTTGTTATTTTCATGGGTTCCGTTTCTGACGAAGAGAAGATGCGTCCCTGTTCCGATCTGTTCAATGATCTGGGCATCGACCATGTATTCACCATTTCTTCTGCTCACCGCACCCCGGAGCGTACTGCCCGTCTGGTGAAAGAGTATGAGGCAGATGGTTGTCAGGTATTCATCTGCGCCGCAGGTCTGGCCGCACACCTCGCTGGTGCCGTTGCTGCCAAGACCATCAAACCGGTGCTGGGTGTTCCCCTGACCGCTTCCGCTTTCGGCGGCATGGATGCCATGATGGCCACCGTGCAGATGCCTCCGGGCTTCCCGGTCGGCACCGTCGCCCTGGATAAGGTCGGCGCCAAAAACGCTGCCTGGCTGGCCGCACAGATCCTCGCTCTGCATGACGAGGAGCTGGCTCAGAAGATCCGCGATGCCCGTCAGGGTTTCGTTGATTCGGTCGAGAAAGCAGCCGCAAGCCTGTAGGCTTTGTGCTTCGGCTTTCGAGCCATACAAAGTTACATATTCAGAGGAGTGACCGCACAGGTCACTCCTCTTTTCAGTAGAACACATGCACATCCTTCTCATCGACAACAACGACAGCTTCACCCGTAATCTGGAGCACCTGCTGGTTTCGGCCATCAAGGGTGCCGAGGTGGTGGTTGAGCCGTACACACGTCTGCCGCAGCTTGATCTGACGGCAGCGGATCTGATCGTTGTGTCGCCGGGACCGGGAACGCCTGCGGAATATCCGGGCTATGAGCGCGTGTTCGAAAGCGGCAAGCCGGTGCTGGGCATCTGTCTGGGCATGCAGATCATGAATGAACATCACGGCGGAGAGACAGGTCGACTGCCGGGATGCGTGCATGGCAAGACCGATGAGATCGACTGGCTGGGCGAACAGCAGACCGTGGCCCGGTATCACTCGCTGTGCGTCACCAAGGTCGGTGACGGGCTGGAAGTGATGGCCCGAAACGATCAGGATGTGGTCATGTGTCTGGGCTCAAGGGACCATCGCGCCATAGGCTACCAGTTCCACCCGGAATCCTTTTTAACGTCGAACGGCGGGAGGTTCATTCGTGACGCAATTGCGTATCTCGATCTCCAGTAGCCGCGAGCAGTTCGACGCATTCGCCGCCCGGCTCGCTCAGGAGCTGGATGCGGACATGGTCCTGTCTTCCCCCGGCTACCCTGCGGAAACGACCTCGGTTGTAGGTGTTCATCCCGAGCAGGAATTGCTGTTCACCGAACAGACCACCCCGGAAGCGGTAAAGCATTTCTGTTTCGACACCCCGGGCGTGGCCTTGGGGTATGTCAGCTACACCTACGGCATGTTGCTGCGGGGCATTGCATCGGACAAACCCAACAACTTTCCGCTGGGGCATCTCAAGAAGTACCGCGGATGGGTGGAGTACAATGCAGAACAAGGCGCAACCGTCATTTCCGCAGCTGACCAATCCATGCTGGATGACCTTGCTGATCGTCTGAACACCGCCTTGGGAAGCGCACCAATGCTCCCCGTGAAAGGATTGCCGAAAGGTGCTCCCGTAGTGTCGCTGGATCAGGCGGGATATGAGGCCGGTGTCAGTGAAACGCTGGAACGGATTCTGTCCGGTCACACGTACCAGCTCAATCTTTCCACCAAGTTCTCATGGAACTGTCCGGACCTTGATCCGCTGGCCCTGCTTCTGGTCCTCAGAAGGGACCACCCGGCCCCGTTCTATGCGTGGATGCAGTCTGGTCAGCACCGGGTACTCTCCACGTCTCCTGAGCGGTTTATTCGTGTTTCGGACGGGCATGTGCTTTCCCAGCCCATCAAGGGAACGCTCCGGGTCGACAAGCATACCCCTGAAGCAGAAGCGCAGCTGGTCAATTCGCCCAAGGAGCGGGCCGAGCTTTCCATGATCGTGGACCTGATCCGCAACGATATTTCTGCCAACTGCGAGTACGGTTCCGTGGAGGTTCGCAACCACCTGTCCGTCTTCGCAGTGGACACCCTGCTGCAGATGTATTCCGACGTACACGGCAAGCTCCGGGCTGGCCGCGATTGTCTGGACCTCTTTTTCGACGCCTTTCCGGGCGGTTCCATCACCGGCTGTCCCAAGCTGAGTTCCATGACCATCATCGAGGAGCTGGAGCCCCATTCACGCGGGCTGTACTGCGGCTCCATGGTGGTGATCCGTGACGAGCGCAACATGGATTCCTCCATCGCCATCCGCACCGCTGTCCATGACACCGACTCCGGCGCATTCGACCTGTATGCCGGGAGCGGCATCGTGGTGGACTCGGACCCGGCAAAGGAGTATCAGGAGACAATGGCCAAAGCTGAAAAATTTCTCACACTGGGGGACGCATGATCCACTATTATCAGGGAAAATACAGTCATGAAGGGGTGGCCCTGAACCCCGCCGCACCCGCCTTTCGCTACGGCACCGGCTTCTTCGAGACCATCTACTACAACGGCACCAAGCTCTGCCACCTAGACCGTCATCTCGATCGGCTGCTGCACTCCCTCCGCGCCTATCGCATCGACCACGAGACCATTGATTTCACCGAAGTCATCATGCAGGTCATCAACCGCAACGGTCTGGAAGGCAACCCCGCCCGCATCAACATCTTCTATCCCGTGGAAGAGCCAACGGCCCAGCCCGTCATTCTGGCCGCGCCCTACGAGCCCGCCCCCTACAAGGCATATCGTCTGTGCATTTGCAACGACAAGCATGTGTCTACGCTCAACGCGCAGAAGACCACCAGCTACATGTTTTTCCATCTGGCCCTGAAACAGGCCAAGGCACGCGGTTTCGACGACGCCGCCCTGTTCGATTTCGACAACAATCTCCTCGAAGCCACCACCGGAGCCATTGTCCTCCGCAAGAACGGCAACTTCGTGGAGCTCGATACCGAATACAAGCTGCCCTCCACCACCCTCCAGCTCGCCAAGACCGTACTCGACATTCAGCCCGAGTCTGTCAATTACGACGACCTGCCACAGTATCGCCACGCCTATCTGCTCAATACGCTCATCGGCATGCGCCCCATCGTGGCCATCGGCGAGACCGCCTTTGTTCCCGATGAAGAGGCATGTCGAGACGTGACCGAACTCGTTTTGGAAGAGTAGAAGACCGCTCCCCCATCCCCTCTCTCCTTTCCTAAACTTTTTATCTGCGCATCCGCGCGGGTAAGGAGGATTATCTAGATAGGCTTTTCCTCATACGTCATCAGGCTAAGATGATGTGTGATTAATTAGTTTGTACTCGAATCTCGCGCACCTTCGAGCGAAGCGAGCGACAAAAGGTTTAGGAGACTCTTAAGAACCCTTTTCCCAAAGGGTTCTTAAGCCGTCGGAGACGCCCGCCCGGCGAGGGCATCCCAAACCAACAATAGACATCCCATACACTCGGGTGTATCCCGAGCGCATGCGAACTTCAGCGGACAGACTCCGCCACACGATAATGTTTGAATTGATCGGCCTGATAACGGTCACGCCTCTGGCGTCATGGTTATTGGATAAGGATATGGCCAAGATCGGTGCTATGTCCGTCTTCCTGTCCTTAACCGCCATGATGTGCAATTATGTCTTCAATGTGGCCTTTGACCATGCACTGGTCAGGCTGGGACGTCCGTTGAATCACCGCCCGGCGTGGATGCGTGTGCTGCACGCCGTACTGTTCGAATCAAGCCTGCTGATCATTGCTGTGCCCATGGTGGCGTGGTGGCTGGAAATGAGCCTGTGGCAGGCGTTTATAACCGACATCGGCTTTGCCCTGTTCTTCTTGTGCTATGCCTATGTCTTCAACTGGGCTTATGACTCGGTGTTCCCCATTCCCATGGAAGAAGGCGAACACGCGTAAGGGAGATTTCCATGCTCGGCATCCATGACCTCGCACTGTTCATGCTTTCTGGCGTTCTTTTGAACCTGACGCCGGGACAGGATGTGGCGTATATCGCCAGCCAGTCCGCATCTCGAGGCTGGAAAACCGGCATGGTCGCCTCGCTGGGCATCAGCGCGGGCTGTCTGGTGCATGTGCTGGCGGCATCGCTGGGCCTGTCTGCCATTCTGGCTACCTCGGCTACGGCCTTTACCGTGGTCAAAATGGCTGGCGCGGCATATCTCGTCTGGATCGGTATTCAGATGTGGCGCAATGGTGGCAATGGGAAAGCAGACTCGGACGCGCCTACGGTGCGAATCTCCAAGCGAAAAGTTTTCTCGCAGGGCTTCCTGACTAATGTGCTCAATCCCAAAGTAGCCTTGTTCTTCCTTGCATTTCTGCCGCAGTTCGTACGTGTGGATTCGCCGACAAAATCGCTGGCATTTCTGGTTCTGGGCGTGATTTTCACCATCAATTCCACGGTGGTGAACTGCTTCTGGGTCTGGTCTGCCTCCCGCGCCGCTGCCATGTTCGGTAGCAATGGCAGATTCTCGCTGTGGGCCAAGCGGGCAGCCGGAACCCTGTTCGTGGCGCTGGGCATTCGCCTTGCCATGGCAGACGCCTCCTGATTCCTTTCACCGACTTCACTTTACACCCGCCGCCAAGATGGTAATACTTTTCTGAGGGGGAAGGGCGTGTCTGCCTTTCCCATAGTCAGGAGGCACGTATGGATTGGGATCCGGTCAGATACGAACGATGGTTCGACACCCCGGAAGGGCTTTTCGCGCTGGAGCGTGAAATGCAGCTGCTCCAATCCATGCTCGCAGGCTGGCCGCGCCGAGGCCACAAGCTGTTGGAGGTGGGCTGTGGTACGGGCCTGTTCCTCGAACAACTCTACCAGATGGGTTTCGATATCACGGGCATTGATTCCAGCCCGGCCATGATCATGGCAGCCAGAGAGCGTCTGGAAAACCGCGCCGATCTGCATAACGGCGACGGCGAACTCACTCCCTTTTCCGACAATGAATTCGACTACGCCTTTCTCTGGTCTGTCCTTGAATTTACGGACGATCCCAAGGCCATGCTGGCCGAGGCAGCCAGAGTCGCGGAAAAGGGTCTGCTCATCGGCTTCCTGAACAAGAACTCCCTCTATTACTCCATGAATGTGCGCGGCACCGGTTCCACACTGGATAACGGCAAGTGGTTCACCTGGTGCGAGATGCAGGACCTCATCCAGGAAGCCACCGGATTCAGGCACACCATGGCCCGCTCCGTGCTCCCCGGTCCCATGCAGACATGGCACACGGGCTCCATCAGGACCAAGCTCAATTGCTGCCTCTGCCCTCCCTTCATGGGCGCCTTTGCTGCCGTTCGGGTGGACTTCGTGAACATGAAGCCATTCACCCCGCTCTTTGCCTGGAAGCGCGAACCCGAACTCAGTTAGGAACACCGAAGGATAACCATTCCTCATTTGCCACCGCACCTTGGGTGAGGTAAACCGTCCCTTATGCGTATCGCCTTTTGCACGCCGTTCAAGCCGGTCTATCATTCTTCCATTTCCGGGGACGTGACCATCGCCCGCGATCTCTTCCATACCTTGAAGCGGTTCGGCCACGAATTGATCCCTGTCGAGTACTTTCCTGCCAAACAGATTTACTGGAAACCGCACAAGTGGGCAGCGGCAAAAGCAGCCATGGATAACATGATCGCCCAGAGCCGGGATGCGGACTGCTGGTTCACCTATGGAACCTACTACAAGGTCCCGGATATCTTCGGCCCCACCGTCTCCAAGCAACACGATATCCCCTATTTTCTGTATCAGGCCTCCTATGCGGAGAACCGCGCCAATCACATCAAGACATGGCCGGGATATATGCTCAACAAGCGGGCCATGCTGACGGCGACCCATATCTTCTGCAACCGGGTCAACGACATGGAGACCTGCCGCAAGATTCTGCCGAAACACAAATTTTCGTACATCAGCCCCGGCCTGCCCAACGGCATGTTCGGACGCAAACGGGGTGCTCGGGACTGGTGGCGCAACCGATGGAACGTGGGCGACAGCACGGTTGTGATGACCGCGGCCATGATGCGCCACGGCGTCAAGACCGAAGGCATCCGCTGGGTCATTGCCAGTTGTGCCGACCTGATCGTGCGCGGCCATGACATCAAACTGATGGTTGCCGGAGACGGTCCGAAACGCCGGGAACTCGAAGCCATGGCCAGACTCCGGCTGGGAGATCGCGTGGAGTTCCTCGGGCTGGTGGACCGACTCGAATTGCCCGACGTATTCAGCGCAGGAGACGTGTTCGCCTTCCCCGGCCTTGAGGAATCGGTGGGCATGGTCTATCTGGAAGCACAGCAATGCGGCCTGCCCGTGGTGGCCACCTCTGACGAGGGCGCACCCTACGTGGTCAAGGATGGCTACTCCGGCCTCATTACGCCTGTGGACAAGGAAGAATTTACCTTCGGCCTGAGACGGCTGGTGGAAGATAAAGAATACAGAGAAAGCCTCGGCAAGCAGGCTATCGAATATGTTCGCAAGCACCACATCGCGGACACCAACCTACACGCCATGGTCAAGACCATGGAGCGCCTGACCGGGCCAAAGGATGTAATATGACCACCTATTTCTGCATGCGCCACGGCCAGACCGACTGGAACCGCGACAAACGGATTCAGGGTCAGACCGATACCGACCTGTGTGATGAAGGCCGTGAAATGGCCAAAAAGTGGGGAGAGTCACTGGCAGACAACCACTTTGATTGCATCCTGACCAGCGGACTGAGCCGCGCCGTGGAGACCGCCGAGATCATCAACAAGGCGCTGGGCGGACTGCCCATGCACACCGATCCCCGCCTCGCCGAACAGGACTGGGGCGAATGGACCGGACTGGACAAGGCAGCCTTCAAGGATCTCAAGAAACAGATCAAGAAGCAGGAATACAAGGGCTTTGAGTTCTGCCCGCCCAACGGTGAGAGCCGCGACGATGTGCTCATGCGCGCCTGCGACGCCTTTCTGGAATTCAGCGAGGAGCATGAAGACGAAAAGGTCCTGGTCGTCACCCACAACGGCGTACTCAAGGTGCTGGCATACGCCCTGTCCGGTCTCGAATACCTGCCGAACGAGACCTGCCCCATCAAATCTTACAAGGTGCATCGCATCGAATGCTTTGAAAACGAAATTGCCCTGGGTGAGATCAACATGGAGCTGTAGATGCGCGTCCTTTTCTACTGCCAGCATGTCCTTGGTGTAGGCCACGTCTTCCGCAGCCTTGAGATCGTCAAGGGGCTGGCCGATCACGAGGTTATCCTCGTGACAGGCGGGGCCGAGCTCGACATTGAGCCGCCCGCCAACATGACGCACATACAATTGCCGGGACTGATGATGTCGCCGGACTTCAAGACCTTCATCCCGCTGGAGGAAGGCGTCACCGATGTGGACGCCCTGCTGGAACGCCGTCTCGCCCAGTTCCGCGACATCATGGCCGAACATCGGCCCGACATCTTTCTGGTGGAACTCTTCCCCTTCGGCCGCAAGAAATTCCGCTTCGAACTCCTCCCCATCCTGGAAGACATCCGAAAAGGAACATGGGGCAACTGCAAGTCGGTCTGCTCGGTGCGTGACATCCTCGTGGAAAAGGATGACATGGAAAAATACACCCGCGGCGTACTCAAGATGCTCAACCCGAATTTCGACGCCGTGCTGGTCCATGCCGATCCCGAGCTCGTCACCTTTGACGAGACATTCCCCGGCGTGAAGGATATGGTTCCCAAGCTGCACTACACCGGCTACGTGGCGTGCAAGCCTGCCCCGGGTGCAGGACAAGCCCTCCGCAATGAACTGGGCGTGGATGACACTCCGCTCATCGTCACCAGCGTGGGCGGCGGCAACGTTTGTCAGGAACTCATCGACAGCGTTCTCGAAGCCTCACCCATTCTGAATGAGACCCATCCACATCGGCTGTGCATTTTCACCGGACCATATGCCACGGACGACAACTTCGCCCGCTATCAGCAGATGGCCGAACCATACCCGTGGATATCTGTCCGCCGCTTCACCCAGCGCTTTCCGGACTACCTCGCTGCCGCAGACCTCTCGGTCTCCCTCGGCGGATACAACACCACCATGAATCTGCTGGCCGCGGACACCTACGGTCTCATGTATCCGTTCATGCAGAACCGCGAACAATCCATGCGGGCAAAACGGCTGGAGGAAAAAGGCATCCTCAAGCTGCTGGGCAGTGACGACCTCGCGCCAGCAACCATGGCAAAGATGATGGGTGAAGCCATCGATCACCCGGCCCAATCCCACACAATCGATCTGGACGGAGCCGCCAACACGGCCCGACTTCTGGAGACCATTGTTTCCAGCTAAAGAACAGACCACACAATCTGCACACAATCGCCATACATTGAGCATAAAAAAAGGCCTGTCGAAGCACTTCGACAGGCCTTATATATTCAATGATTCCAGTTACTAGAAGCTTGGAATATCGTCGACTTTTTCGGAGAGGAAGAACTTGCCTTCTTCAATCCATTTTTTCAATTCATTGGCCACTTCAAGGGACATGGTGTAGCTGGTCACCGGCACGGTGCTGGTCTTCTTGCCGTTGACCTCGATCTCTCCGGAACGGAGCTGTTCGAAAGTCACGCGGGCCAGTTCGCGCGGGATGCCGTTGGGGTAGTCGTAACCGTAGTCCTTGACCGGCATGGTGATGTCTTCGTCCGATACACCGGTGAACCAGGCCATCTCTTCGTTGAGCATGGGGATGGGGATACCGACACCCAGGGACAGGGATGCGCCGTAACCGAGAATGGACTGGGCGCGCACGTAGCGAGCGTCCATATTCTTGAAGTCGCCTTTGAGCATCAGGGTACCGGAGGGGTTCTCCGGAACGCCGCGCTCATTGCGCTGGGGCTTTTGCACATGCTGGGTGCCTTCGCCGATGACGTAACCTACGCCGCCGCCGAGGAAGATGCGTGTGCCCATGCCGATGGTCTTGCAGTAAGGATCGTTGAACATGGGGGACAGGCAACCCGCAGTGGCGAAGTTGGCATTGGAACAATTGGACTTCAGCGGTCCCATGTAGGTGTAGATGGTGCGGCTGGTCAGGTTCACTGCGCAGTTGTAGTTCTGGTAGCAGTTGCGCGGGTTGAGCATGATGGCGTTGGGCAGATCGGCCAGGGTGATGTCCTTTTCGATCTCACGACGCGGATAGCAGTCAGTGCCATAGCCTTCGGCGCGGAGATGGACAGCCTTGCCTCGCAGCAGGTCTTCCATGACGTGACCGCCACCGTAAGAAAAACGACCGGGATGGACCTTGTTGAGGGGATCCTCCTCGGACGGCTCGGTGCACCCGAGATACGCGTCAACAGCTGCGATGCCGGAGTAGCAGGGCACGTTGTTGAGCCACATCTTGGAGACCTTCATGACGGGCGGCTGCTGGCCGATATTGAAGAGCAGACCGGACGAGCACATGGTCGAGAACGTGCCGGTTGTGACAACGTCCACTTCCTGGGCCGCGCGGACCTTGCCTTCCTTCTTGACGATCTGGACCATCTCCTCGGCGTTGACCACCACGGCCTTGCCTTTGCGAATACGGTCGTTGATCTCTGCGATCGTCTTGTTCACCTGATGCTGTGCCATAAAATGTGCCTCCGTTTGCCCCTGACGGCCCGTTGGGTACCTGCCGGGAGCGTTTGAACCGATGTGTCGGTTGCTGTGAATAGTCTGTCGCGCAGTGTCCAATGTCGGCTGACGCGGCATATGTTCGTAACTGTTGGTTCGCCACTCTGAGCGAAAGGGTTGTGTAGCAAATTTTTTTACGGCTGTCGTGTGACTTGTTGCTGTCAAAACCGAATTGAGAAGAACTCCCGGCGAACCAATTTTGATTGACGCGATCAATTTGTAACACACCGGAAAACAGTCCTCACTCGTCCGAGAAGGGCTGCAACCCCCTTTCCCGCCCCTTGGCAAGGGATGAAGATGTAAAATGCGAATAAACGGAAATTTTGTCTTCAAAATGGGTGGTGAAAGCTTGGCATCAGCTTATATTTAATGTATATGGACGAGGTAATTTCGTGATTTTTTTTAGAAATGATTATTACAAAAAATTCGCTAATATTATTAGTTAGTTAAAAACAAGGCATCGAACCAAAGTACACAGCGTGAAACAGTCCCTTCGCAAGCACCTGCTCCAGACCAACTCCGACGATGAACTGAAACGGTGGTTTGACCCACTTCATTTCGAGTATGACGAGGAAAATAAACGGGTCACCGTGGGCTTTCCCCACGCCTTTTTTGCCAAATGGTTCGAGAACGAGATTCAGGGTAAATTCGAGGCTCAGCTCAACCTGTTCCTCGGCGCCGGCTACCTTGTCAGCTATCGTGACAATGGCTCCTCCGAGCGCCCCACGGGCGTAAATACCGCCGAAGTGGTCAAGCGCATCGACTTCCCCTTTGGTCAGGAATTCACCTTTGAAACATTCCTGATCAACAAGAAGAACTACTTCCCCATTGCTTCGGCAAAGGAAGTGGCCAAACAGTCCGCCTCCCTGTTCAATCCGTTCATCATCTGCGGCCCCGGCGGATCAGGCAAGACACACCTGATCAAGTCCGTTGCCAACGAGATTGCTAAGAAACACGACTATTCGTCCCTCTTCATGGGCACCATGGATGAACTCAATTCGCTCTACACCATCCAGTTCAAGGGCGACACCATCCGGGCGCGCAGCCATCTGTTCGAATACTCATTTCTGTTCATTGACGACTTCCAGAAGATCAGGGAATACCCCCACTTCCAGCATGAGCTGGTCAATATTTTCAACCACTTCTACGACAACAAGAAGCAGATGGTACTGGCCTGCCGTGACAAGGTCACCAGCTATGACTTCCTGGATGACTCCCTCCAGTCCCGCCTTGGCTGGGGTCTCATCGTCACCCTGAAGGAACCGGACCTCGAGATCCGCGTGGGCTATATCCAGCGCCAGTGCCGCGCCAAGCGTCTGACCCTGAACAAGGAACAGATCCTTACGCTGGCCCAGCGCTTCACGGACTTCCGCTACCTCCAGGGCATCCTGCTCAAGTTGTTCGCATTCAAGGAGTTGGTGAAAAAGGAACTGAGCCAGAAGGATTTTGAACACATCCTGGCCAACACCGAAGAAAAGGCCACAGACGACCTCACGCCCAAGAAAATCATGGGTGTGGTTTCCGAACATTACAACATCCGCGTAGGTGACCTGACGGGCTCTAAACGGCACCAGCACATAGCTCAGGCCAGACAGGTGGCAATGTTCCTTTGTCGGCAGATGCTCAAGACTTCCTACCCTGCACTGGGACGTGCATTTGGTGGAAAAGACCACTCCACAGTGCTCTACTCGGTTAAAAAAATCGATCAATTACAGGAAGATAACTACGATTTGAAACAACTGTTGAAAACCCTGAAGAATAAATGTCGCATGACGTGATCAAAAGTAAATAACGCTGTTTTCGGTTCCAAACGTTCCAAATCAGCAACAATTGATGTGCATAGAATTTACCATGATTTCCTAAGGTTACATACTTTAGGAACAAAAGAACCGAGTCAATAAATCTCAATTAAGGAGATATTATTTATGTTTCTGAAAGTGAACAGAGATGAAATCATTGAAGGCCTCCAGAAGTCGGCCAACATCATCCCCGCGAAAACCGGGGCAGCCTTTCTCCGGACCATCTGGCTCCAGTGCGAGAACGGAAACCTGAACGTGATGTCCACCGACTCGAATCTGGAATTCCGCGGATCATATCCGGCTGCCATCGAGGGCGAAGGTCTTGCCGGTGTTCAGGGACGCGCCTTTTACGACCTGATCAAGCAGCTCCGCTCCAATCAGGGTGAACTGACCATCCGTACGGATGAAGAGTCCACCAATGTGCTGGTGGAGCAGAAGGCCAGGAAGTACAAGTTCCCCGTGAACGACCCTGAGTGGTTCCAGAAGTTCTCCACCTTCCCGGAAGACGGCACCGTGTTCTGGTCCGGTGACTTCCTCCATGAGATCATTGAGAAGATCGCCTTCTGCGTTTCCGATGAAGACTCCATGGAAGCCATCGCCTGCATCTATCTGGTTCCCCGTGAGATGGGCGGTGTGAAAAAGGTGGAAGTCTGCGGTCTGAACGGACACCAGTTCGCCATGTTCAACTTCGTGAACGACGACATCTATTCCATGATTCCTGAAGAGGGTGTCCTGATTCAGAAGAAGTACCTGGCCGAACTCAAGAAGTGGCTGACTGCTGATGAGATCGAGCTGGCCATCTCCGACAAGCGCCTCTTCTTCCGTACCGGTGACCAGCGCGAGTCCTTCACCCTGCCGCTGAGTTATTACCAGTACCCCAATTACCAGAACTTCCTGGCCAAGCTGAATGACCCGGATGTTTCCACCCTTGAAGTAAATCGACTGGAGATGGTGGACGCCCTTTCCCGCGTCTCTCTCTTCAACACCGATTCCAACCGCTGCGCATACTTCACTTTCGACGGAGCCGAAGTTTTGGTCTCCGCCCAAGGCCAGGAGACGGGAACTGCTCGAGAATCCCTTGACGCCACCTTTACGGGCGATATGCAGCGTATTGCGTTCCCTACCCGCAACCTGATCGACATACTCAATCACTTCAATTCCGAAACCGTGAAGTTCACCTTGACCGGTACCGAAGCTCCCTGCGGCGTGACCGGCGTGGACGACAAGGATTATCAGGTCATCGTGATGCCCATGATGATTCAGGAAGAGACCTACTACACTGAGGAAAACGCGTAGATGAGCGAACAGACCAACAGCTACGGCGCCGATTCGATTACAGTCCTTGAGGGATTGGAGGCAGTACGCAAGCGTCCTGCCATGTACATCGGCTCCACCGATATCCGAGGCCTGCACCACCTGGTGTACGAAGTCATCGATAACTCCATCGATGAAGCCATGGCCGGGTTCTGCGACAAGATCAAAGTGACCCTGCACATGGACAACTCCTGTACCGTCACCGATAACGGCCGTGGTATTCCGGTCGACATCCACCCCAAGGAAGGCGTGCCCGCTGTCCAGCTGGCCATGACCACCCTTCACGCCGGTGGTAAGTTCGACTCCGACACCTACAAGGTGTCCGGCGGTCTGCACGGCGTTGGTGTATCTTGTGTTAACGCCCTGTCCGAGTTCATGGAGACCACGGTCAAACGTGATGGCAAGACCCATCGCATGAAGTTTGAGCGCGGCCACGTGTCCAAGGAACTGGAAGAGATCGGTGATGCCAACACCACCGGTACCAGCCAGCGTTTCCGCCCGGACGAAGAGATTTTCGAGGTCAACCAGTTCGACTATGATGTGCTCAGGAAGCGTTTCAAGGAGCTGGCCTACCTTAACTCCGGCCTTGAGATTGAATTCAAGGATGAGCGCAACCCCGAACTGGAGCCGGAAGTCTACAAATTCGATGGTGGTATCCGCCAGTACGTCAAGGACATCAACGCCAACCTGAACACTCTCGGTGAGATCGTGTACGGTGAAGGCGAGTCCGAAGACATGGTCGTCGAGTTCGCGCTGCAGTACACCTCCTCCTACAAGGAGAACACCTACACCTTTGCGAACAACATCCGCACCATTGAAGGTGGTACCCACCTGGCCGGTTACAAAACCGCCCTGACCCGTGCCATCAACAACTACGTGCAGAACGCCGACCTGCCCAAAAAGCTGATCAAGAAGCTGACCGGTGACGACGTCCGCGAAGGCCTGACCTCTGTCATCTCCGTCAAGCTGGGCGATCCCCAGTTCGAAGGTCAGACCAAGACCAAGCTGGGTAACTCCGAGGCCACCGGCCTTGTCTCCGGCATCATCTACGAGAAGCTGAACATCTTCTTTGAGGAGAACCCCAAGGAAGCCCGCTTCATCATCGAGAAGGTCGTTGACGCAGCCCGTGCCCGTGAGGCCGCCCGCAAGGCGCGTGATCTCGTCCGCCGCAAAGGCGCCCTGTCCGACAACTCCCTGCCGGGCAAGCTGGCTGACTGCCAGTCCAAGAAGCCGGAAGAGTCCGAAATCTTCATCGTTGAGGGTGACTCTGCAGGCGGTTCGGCCAAACAGGGCCGCGACCCCAAATATCAAGCCATCCTGCCCCTGCGAGGCAAGATCCTGAACGTGGAAAAGACCCGCATGGACAAGATGCTGGGTAACAAGGAAATCCGCGCCATGATCACCGCGCTGGGCATCGGTATCGGTAACGCCGAAGAAGAGAAGGACTTCGACAAGCTCCGCTACCACAAGGTCGTCATCATGACAGATGCTGACGTTGACGGCTCACACATCCGTACCCTGCTCCTGACCTTCTTCTTCAGGCAGTACGAAGAGCTGATCAACCGCGGCAACCTGTACATCGCCCAGCCGCCTCTGTACCGCGCCCACAAGGGTAAATTCGAGCGGTTCATCAAGGATGACATCGAGCTCGACGACTTCCTCATGGAACGTGTCGGCGGCGACGTGATCATCAAGGCATCAAGCGGCAAGGACTTTGCCACCACCGACCTGATGGACATCATGGACAAGATCCGTTTCCTGCGCGCCAAGTTCAACGAGGCAGAGACTGCAGGTATCGAAGTCGGACTCTATCAGGCAATGCTTGACTACCCGGAACGCATCTCCTTCACCTACTTCGAAGAGAATGACCCCGAACAGTTCAAGGCTACTTTCGCCGAAGCCGGTTACAAGGCCGACATCATCGTTGAACACGACTATGAGCTGGACAAGGACCGCACCTACATCGTCTTCGAGAATGACAACGGCCACCGCACTCGTCTGGCCATGGAATTCTTCTATTCCAAGCTCTACAAGAAGGGCTTCGAGATCTATTCGGCCATCAAGGCGGAATGCGGCGGCTTTGACTTCGTCCTGCAGCTCAAGGATGGTCAGAAGGATGTTTCCGGCCTGTTCACGCTGTACGACTCGGTCATCGAGGAAGCCCACCGCGGCTGGCAGATCCAGCGCTATAAGGGTCTGGGTGAGATGAACCCGGATCAGCTGTGGGAAACCACCATGCATCCGGAGAAGCGCACCATGCTGCAGGTCCATATCGAAGATGCGGCTGCCGCCAATGACATCTTCATGGACCTCATGGGCGACAACGTCGAACCGCGACGCGAATTCATTGAGAAAAATGCACTGGCTGTGCAGGAACTGGATATCTAATCCGAGGCAAATACATGAGTAATACGATTACTATCGAAAGCGAACTCAAGAAAAGCTATCTTGAGTACTCCCTCTCGGTCATCATCGGGCGTGCCATTCCGGATGTGCGTGACGGCTTGAAGCCGGTTCACCGCCGCATCCTGTACGCCATGCATGACCTGGGTAACTACCACAACCGTGCGTACAAGAAGTCCGCGCGTGTTGTCGGTGACGTCATCGGTAAATACCACCCGCACGGCGACTCGGCAGTCTACGACGCCCTCGTCCGTATGGCGCAGGACTTCTCCATGCGCGACATGCTGGTGGACGGCCAGGGTAACTTCGGTTCCATCGACGGCGATGCCGCGGCAGCAATGCGTTACACCGAAGTACGCATGGCCAAGCTCTGCGGCGAGTTCCTCGGCGACATCGAAAAGAACACCGTCGACTTCCGGGCCAACTACGATAACACCATGCAGGAGCCCTCTGTCCTGCCCACCAAGGTGCCCAACCTGCTGCTCAACGGTACCACCGGTATCGCGGTCGGTATGGCCACCAATATTCCGCCTCACAACCTGGGCGAGCTCATCGATGGTTCCGTGCACCTGCTGGATACTCCCGATTGCACGGCCATTGATCTGATGCAGCACGTCACCGGTCCTGACTTCCCCACCGGCGGCATGGTCTTCGGCGGGCAGGGACTGATCGACGCCTACACCACTGGCCGCGGCTCCATCAAAATGCGCGGTGTGGTTGAGGTGGAAGAGGCCAAAAAGGGTAAGAAAGAGCGTATCGTCATCAGGGAAATTCCCTTTGCGCTCAACAAGTCCAGCCTGGTCGAAAAGATCGCAGCCCTGGTCCACGAGAAGAGGATCGAAGGTATCTCCGATCTGCGCGACGAATCAGACCGCAACGGTATCCGCATCGTCATGGACCTCAAGCGTGGCGCCATCGCAGATATCATCATCAACTCCCTCTACAAGTTCACTCCGTTGGAGAGCAGCTTCGGCATCAACATGATGGCCGTTGTGGGCAAGCGTCCCATGCTGCTGAACCTGAAAGAGGTTCTCAGCCACTTCCTGGATCACCGCCGCGAAGTCATTATTCGCCGCACCAAGTTCGATCTCGAGAAGTGCGAGCGCCGCGTCCACATCTTGGAAGGTTTGCGCATCGCCCTCGACAACATCGACGAAGTGGTCAAGCTCATCCGCGCATCCAAGACGCCTGATGAAGCCCGTCAGGGACTCATGGATCGCTTCGAACTTACCGAGATTCAGGCCAAGGCCATCCTCGACATGCGCCTCCAGAAGCTCACCGGTCTCGAGCACGACAAGCTGCTCGAAGAACTGGCCGAGCTGATGAAGAAAATCGAATACTTCAAGTCCATCCTCGAGAACGAGGAAGTGCTCAAGGGTGTCATCCGCACTGAGCTCATGGAGATCAAGGAAAACTACGCCACTCCGCGTAAGTCCGAACTCCTCATGGCTGACCCGGATTCCATCGACATCGAAGATCTCATCCCGGATGAAGAGACTGTTATCACCCTGTCCCAGCGCGGTTACATCAAGCGTACACCGCTCTCCAACTACACGGCCCAGCGTCGTGGCGGAAAGGGTATCTCCGGTGTTCAGACCGGCGACGGCGACTTCATTCACACCTTCATGCTGACCACCAACCATCAGCATCTGGTGATGTTCACCAACTTCGGCAAGATGTTCAAAATCAAGGTGCATCAGGTTCCCGAAGGTTCCCGCTACGCCAAGGGTGGACACGTCAACAACCTGCTGCCGCTGGACAAGGATGAATACATCGCCACCTGTCTGTCGCTGCGTGAGTTCGAAGATGATCGATTCTTCCTCTTCGTCACCAAGAAGGGCATGATCAAGCGCTCCTCCATCGGCCTGTACGGCAACTGCCGTTCCACCGGTATTCGTGCGGTCAACCTGCGCGATAACGATGAGCTGATGATGGTCCGCGAGATCGAGCCTGATGTGGATTGCATCCTCGCCACCCGCGATGGTTCCGCCATCCGCTTCAATATCAACGATGCCCGTCCGCTCGGACGCGCCACCGCTGGTGTGAAGGGTGTGGCCCTGCGCGGCGACGATGAAGTTGTTGCCTGTGTCGTCACCGGCGATGAAGAACGCGATCAGCTGTTGACTGTCTCTGAGGGCGGTTTCGGTAAGCGTACTTCCATCGACCAGTATCGAGTACAATCTCGCGGTGGTAAGGGTATCCTGAACATGCGTCTCACCAACAAGACCGGTAAGGTCGTCGGTGCACGCATGGTCAACGAGAGCGATGACGTGATCCTGCTCACCACGCAGAACAAGGTCATCCGCATGTCCGTTGGCGAAGTGTCCCTGACCCGCGGTCGCGCCACCCAGGGTGTGCGACTGGTACGCATGGACGGCAGCAACTCCGTGGCAGGCTTCGACCTCGTCATGGACGATGACGACAAACTGAACGACAATCCGGCATAAGAATGCCTCCGTGCCGCTTGAGTCGCTTCGCGCCTCCCTGCTCTAGCGAGCAGGTGCACTCCGTGCAACGCTGCATTCCCTGCGGTCACGGCTGGGGGGAGAGTGGGAAACCCTTTGTAAAGGGTTATCCCTCTCCCTTCCTCCAGATTCCCATCTCTACTTTTTCCTAAACTTTTTGTATGCGCATCCGCGTGGGGAGAGGGAGCTTGATAGGGACAGCTGTCGGATAATGCTTTTCGGGTTGAGTCAGTTGAGTTAGAAATAGACACATTATCGCGCTGGTTCGGCCTCGCCGAAGGCGCGATAAAAAGTTTTGGAGATTCTTAAGAACCTTTAACAAAAGGTTCTTAAGCCGTCGGAGACGCCTCTCCGGCGAGGAGGCTCCCGGCAGGGTCCCAAAGGGCCGCCGGAGGCATTCTTAAGAGATTTGGCGGTATATGAAACTACTTCTATCAATCATACTCGCAGCCATGCTGGTGCTGCCCGGCTGTATCGAATCGAAAACACCGGGCGAAGAGGATATCGAGCGTGCACGTACGGCGTATTCCAAAGGCTTCTACCTTGAGGCCGAAAAGGACTACGAACGATACCTGCAGGTCGAACCACAGGGCAAAAATCGCCGTGAGGCATGGGATCGGCTGAGCGAGATCGCGGTGTCCATCAAGGGTGATTTGGACAGGGCTGTTGTGCTGCTCGAAGCCATGTATCTGGAGCTGGGTGTGGACCCGGAAGATGCGTGGCGCATCATGTTCCAATTGGGCGATGTGTATGCACAACTGGGCAACCGGGCCAAGGCCATCGAGTCCTTTGAAAAGTGCCTGGTCCACGCCATGAATTCACCGGAACATACCTATCAGACGCAGCTGCGCATGGCCAAATTGTATCGGATCATGGGCAACTATGAACTGGTGGCTGATACGCTGGAAAACTGCGCCAATCAGGCCGAGAATGATGATTACAAGGCAAATTGCCTGTATGAATTAGCCCAGAGCTACAGCTTCATTTCCAATTGGAGTCAATCAAAGCGCGCCTTGGAAATGCTGCTGGAACTTCAGGACGTGGAGGAAGAGACGCGCGTCCTGAGTATCTTCCTGCTGGCGGACATTTATGAGAACGAGCGGGATTATACCAAGACCAAGGAACTGCTGGAATCAATCCTGGAGACGTATCCCAATCCCAAGGTGATTGAATCGCGACTGTCCAGCCTGCCGTATATACCACCGCCGAAGATTGCTCCGCCACCGAAGAATTAAAATAACCCCCTGACATTTGTCGGGGGGTTTTATTTTAACTCCTAGGAATGAAGGAGTTATAATACTGGCATTTTTTTATGAGCCGTAGCATGATTGAATTGTGTCTTCTAAGTGGTGGTGTGAAAAAATAATTATTATAGTGTGTTGAGAGTGGTTTGGTTGTGAACAAATTGATACGGTTCATACTGACATTGTTGGCAGTATTGCTTCTGTCGGGTGCAAGTTTTGCCCGGGCAGAGGTCAAAAACGTGCTGCTGCTCAACTCCTATGACCTTGATATCGACTGGACGGCATCCATTACCAAGGGTGTTGAAGAAACTTTGGATGGATTTAATGGCAAGTACAAGTTGTTCATTGAATTCATGGACACCAAGAACCATTTCAGTCCGGAATATCTGGAGCTGTTAAACCAGAAGTACAAGCTCAAATATGGAGATACCAAGTTGGCTGCCGTCATCACTTCGGATGACAATGCCGTCAATTTCGCCATGGAGCACCGCCATGAATTATTCAATGGCGCGCCTATCATCTTTTGCGGCGTCAATAATCTTGGATTGGCCGAGCAGGAGAATTTCAAGAATATTACAGGGGTATTTGAAGCACCGGACATGGCTGCTACCATCCGCTCGGCCATAGATCTGCAACCCGGTCTCAAGACCATCTATTTCGTCATTGACGATACGACCACCGGAAGAATCATGCGTGCCCGGTCGCAGGATATGGTCAATAAGTTCCAGGGCGAAGTGGATATTACGTGGCTGGACAACATGTCTATGGAGTGGATGCAGAAGACGCTGGCCGGGTTGCCAAAAGACAGTGCCGCATTTCTGGCGACTTTCACTAAGGATGCCGATGGAGTTAGCTATACATTCAGCGAAAGCATCACCAAACTGTATTCCACCTCAAACGTCCCCATTTACGGCGTATGGGACTTTTACCTCGGTGAAGGTATCGTGGGCGGCAAGCTTGCGTCGGGACGCTACCAGGGCGAAATGGCGGCTTCCATGGCCGTGGATGTAGTTGAAGGTAAGAGCATCGATCTGATTCCGGTAATGCTGCAGAAATCAAATCGATACATGTTCGATTACAACGTGATGGAGAAGTTCGGGTTGAGCCAAAGCAATCTGCCTGAACAGGCTATCATCATCAACGTTCCGCAATCCATTTACGATACCTATGCGTTCGAGGCGTGGACACTCACTATTGTGGCCGTTGTGCTTTCAGTGATGGTCATTATCCTGTTGGTCAACAACCGGGCACGTCGATTTGCGGAAAAGGAACTTGAGGACCTGAATAATTATCAGGAGACGATCATTGAATCGCGCACCGAAGAACTGATGCATCGCTCCCGTGAGCTGGAGATGGCCAACTATGAGCTGAGAAAGGTGGATGAGCTCAAGACGGCTGTACTGAATACGGTTTCCCATGATCTGCGTACGCCACTGACCGCAGTGCTTGGTTTTTGCAAATTGATCGATCGTGATTTTACCAAATATTTCCTGCCGTTCAGCAAGGAGAAAGGGCTGGATAAAAAGGGCCGGCGGATCAGTGACAACCTGAATATCATCGAACAGGAAGGGGAGCGCTTGACCCGTCTGGTGAGCGATTTCCTTGATTTGTCCAAGATTGAGTCCGGTGGCATAGCCTGGAACGATGTGGCTGTTGACCCGGTCAAAATGCTTACGCAGGCCGCTCCGATCCTGGAGGGGTACTTCACGGATTCCCCTGTGTCATTCCGATTGGAGATGAAGACAGATCTTCCCAAGGTCGTAGCCGACCCAGACAGGATTTTGCAGGTTCTCAACAATCTGGTGGGCAATGCTGCCAAGTTTACTCATGAAGGAGAGGTGGTAATCAAGGCAGACACCACCGAAAGCGGCTGGCTGCGGGTGTCCGTCAAGGATACCGGAAGAGGCATCCCTGCTGATGAACTGGAGAGCGTATTCGACAAGTTCTATCAGGTGGCCAAGGCGGAATCAGACCTCAAGCAAGTCACTCGCGGTAGCGGCATGGGCCTCGCAATTTCGAAAAAAATTATCGAGCACTATAACGGTAGCATTCGAGCAGAGAGTGTCGTTAACCAAGGGTCAATATTTACTTTTACCATGCCGGCGGCTGGTGAATAATGTAAATTGTATGGATTTTATGCGCCAATTGTATGGCGTGTGGTCTGCTTACACTTCCCACACATCTTTCACTACACTGATGAGCGCGTCGAGCGCGGGTTCGTCAGCCTGTGACTTGCGGTAGACGAAGTTCAGTTCGGTGGGGTGCTTGCCGAGTGAGGTGCAGATGGCCCCCTTGCCGGATTCCACCAGCTCCATGGCCTCATCTTCGCGCATCATGGCCAGTACCCGGCCTTCTTCTACCAGCGGACGAAGCACTTCCTCGGAATTGGCACCAATGGTCTGGGCAGGGCGAATGGCGTATTCGCTGAAGATCGAGAGCTGGATTTCCCGGAGCGGCGAGTTTTCGGTGGCCATACCCCAAGTGAATTGAGATAGTTCTTCCGGGCCGGCGTTTTCCAGCCTGTCACGCCATTTGGCGGCCCCCACAATGAAGTATTCCGGCTCGGTCAACTTGATGGCCTGCAGATCGCTGTAGGGGTTACCTGAGAACACAAAGCCCGCGTCCAGATTCTTTGCGCGGAGATCGGTAAGCACTGCGCCTGATGGGATTTGCAAGAGCTGCATATTCAACATGGGGAAGCGTTCGCCCATGTGCTCCAGCAGTTTTTCCACTTTGAGAAATGCCATGTCCGCGCACAGGCCAATGGTGAAATTACCCACCACTTCGCCGCGCAGGGTCACGGCCCGGGCCTGCAGCTTCTCGGCGGCGGCCAACACGTCGATGGCGTCGGCAATCAATTCACTACCGGCCACAGTCAGTTCAACGCCACGCGGGGTGCGGTCGAACAGGCGTACGCCAAGCTCTTCTTCCAGTGCCTTGATATGGGCGCTGACAGCGGGTTGGGTAGCGTGCACGCGTTTGCCCGCCCGGGTGAAGTTGCCTTCCTCTGCAACGGCTATGAGCGTTCTCAGTTGGTACAATTCCATGTGATCAACCTAATCCCATGCATTCCGCTCAGCAATCGGAATTCGTTATGACAGCCCTCAGGCTTTGTTATTGGACCACAACACGCCTTCTGCGTATTAAAATATCCACCTACCGCGGAGTAGGGATTTCAAAGGAGGAAACAATATGCGCAAAGGCAAAGAAAAATTCACTTGGTCGTACCTTATCGAACCTGAAGATTCCACGACCCCGGCACGCTGCTTCGCAGCGGAAACCGCTAAGACCTGCCTCTGGATCTGCATGTCCTTCTTCATGGCAGCGGGGATTAGCCAGCTTACCTAAATTTTCCAACAGGACATCGAACGGCCCGAACTCTCCCCGACATCTCGGGTCGCTCAGCAAAATCACACGTCTCCTCTCCCTAATCGAGGCGTGTGATTTTTTGTTTCCACCGTATGGTTGCCCTTGTGCCGCCCCTTTTCGGAAAAATCAACCGTTTCTCGTATACGCTCATTCTGAGCAATATGCTCTTCCATGCATGCTCTCATGTACTAATCAGACCGCGGAAGTCGGTATTCACGAATGATCCCGATCCATTGGTTGCGTCAGTATTACGTGAGGGAGTCTATGACCTCGGTTCAAGAGAGTATATATTCACGAATATTGTTGACCTGTATATGGTTTATCGTATCATCTTATGAAATTATCATACGTGGGGCGATCTGCCCTGCCATTGGGGATGACACGACAAAATATATGGATTGAGTGAGATGAAAATGATCGGAGAAGAGCTAGAGACTTTTTTTGCCCCGGCAGCGAGACTGTCCAAGGAAGATGTCACTCAGGTGTCAGAGGAACTGAGAGAAGAATTTCTGCTTCCGTGGTTTGATGCGGTCCCGGTCTCCATACTGGTTCTCAATGAGCATCGACAGATCGTATTCAGCAACAATACCTTTAATGAGCTGACAGAAAAACAGCTTGAAGAGATTATCGGCATGCGTCCGGGCGAGGCCCTGGATTGTGTGCACTCCAATTTGGTCGAAGCCGGTTGCGGCTGCTCAAGCTTCTGCAATACGTGCGGTGCGGCCAATGCCATCATAAAAAGCATGGGCGGGGAAAATGACTGTCAGGATTGCCGCCTCATCAGACTCGTCAACGACGCCGAAGCACCGCTCGATTTGCAGGTCTTCACCAAACCTGTGACGTTCCGGGATCAGCAGTTCGTCTTTCTCTTCGCCATGGACGTCAGTCACGAGTTGCGTCTCAGGTATCTGAATAACACTTTCTACCACGGGCTGATCAATGCCAGCGGTGGCCTGAATACCCTGACCCAAATGATGGAAGAGGATAACGAGAACAACCCGCTCTTCCCGCTGCTCGCCACCTCCTCCAAGCGTATCCTGCGCGATGTGATCTTTCATAATGACCTCAGCGCCGGAGAAGAAGGGCGTCTGGGCGCCATCAAGACCTCGTTCAATCTTCCGGATTTCATCGACAAGCTGGTGGAAGAGGAGTGCGAAATCCGCAACGTCCAGCCGCTCGTGGTGGAGCGGAAATACGAGTGTGGCGACATCCATACAGACAAACGTATTCTGGGTCATGTCATCCGGTGCATGCTTGTGAATGCCTTGGAATCGTTACAGGACAAATGCGATGTCATTACGCTGTCGGCAGTGACGGGCGAGAGCGGCAGAACAGTGCTCACCATAGAGAATTGCGGCGAAATTCCCGAGAACATCGCCAAGCACATTTTCAAGCGATATATTTCGACCAAATCACCGGAGCGTGGTTTGGGAACCTACGTTATAAAGCTCTTTACGGAGCGCTATCTGGACGGTAATGCTGAGTTTTCAAGCCAGGATGGGCGAACTACGTTCAGCATCCGGTTACCCAAATAATCCATGGAGTACCATTGCGCTCACTCTTTGCCATAGCGATTGTCGCTGCGTTGCTGCTGACTTGCAGCACGACAGGCGTCGCGTTGGCAAAGGACTTTGAGTGGTATCGCGAACATGGCGTGACCATCGTCAATCCGCCGGGCGCAGCCCCCATGTCCTTTCAGGGATTGAACGGGCAGCCCAAGGGATACATTGTCGATGTGTGGAAAAAATGGTCCGAAAAGACGGGAATCCCGGTCTTTTTCCGTTTCGCACCATGGCCTCAAACCCTGCGCATGGTCAAAGACGGTGAAGTGGACCTCCACGGCGGCCTGTTCCGCAATGACGAGCGCGCCGCGTATTTGGATTTTTCACGACCCTATCATGAGCTCAAGTCTGCCCTGTTGGTGTCACGGGATAAAGACACCAAACTCGACAAGATCTATGCAAACTACGCCATAGGCGTGCTGGACAAAGGATATGCGGAATACTTCCTGCGCAAGGAACATCCCGAAGCCAAGCTTGTGCCGCTGGATACCATAGCCGAGATAGCCGAAGCCCTTGTGGCCGGAAAGATCGAGGCGCTGGCCGGAGATCACCCCGTAATGGGATACGAAGTGGGGAATCTGGGCCACTCCAATAAGCTGATCGTCAAGACAATTCTCTATACACAATTCCTGCACGCAGCCACTGCCAAGGGGAATGAGACCCTCATCAAGCTGGTGGATCAGGGGTTCTCCGAGTTCAGCACGACCGAGCATGAACTCCTGGGCGAACGATGGTTTGTCACCGAGGCTGAGGAAACCCACTGGTTGCGTGACACCATCCTTATTCTGGCAATTCTCCTGTCCGGTGTTTTCGTCTTTTTCCTATACGACAGTTGGCATGTGCGGAAGAGGGATGAGGAAGCAGAAGAAGACGAATAATCTGTTCTTCCCCAGAGTAGTATTAATAACGCTCTGTAATACCATTCATTTTACAAAGTTTAACCGTAAAAATAGCAAACTAAACAAGACCGGTTTGCTCTTATAGGCAATACTCGTCGTAATTCTGAAAAGAGAGGAGTTACTGATGAAAAGAGTGTTGTTTGTTTTTGTATTGGTGGTGGCAATGGGCACCTGTGCGCTCGCTCAACCCGGCGGAGGCCGGGGGCAGGGTGGCAAACGTCAGGGCCCGCCGGAAGAAGCCTATGAGGCATGTGAGGGCAAGAAGGTCGGCGACAAGGCTGTCTTCACTTCCCCCCGTGGAGATGAGGTGACCGGAATCTGTGAGGAGCGCGACGGCAAGATGGTGCTGCATCCGGATAATCCCCCGCCGCGCGGGCAGAACTAGTCCAAGCACCTTATATTATTTCCCCTGTCTGTCCATGCTGCTAATTCCGTAGTCCGTTGAGGTTTAGCTCATAAAATAAAAAGGAAAGTCGCGCTAATCTGATCAGTGATGCGGTCTTCACAACCGTCAAGAAGGTGTTCATTTAATGCCGTCGTAAAATGACATAAGATAAAGTGTCCCGGGCTCGTGTGAGGCCAAGGGCGCTTGGTTCATGGTGTTGTGAATGTTGGAAGGTTATGGTTGAAAGGTCGTTTGGGAGGTGGGTTTCAACGTTTATGAAACCTTGGTCCCAGGGGCTTTTGTTACGGTATTGATTACCTTGGCCAATTGCTCCAGCCCATCAAAGGCTGCTGGAATTTTTGATTCCTCGGACACGATGCCGGAAAAAACTACCTGCTCGAATCGATTTAGCGCTTCCTTGTCTTCGATTTCGGTTTTGTATTCGGAATAGCTCTGGATGAATTCGCATAGCGACATGCGCAGGTCGAGCTGAAGAAGTTGGGACTTGGTGGATTTGTAGTCCATTAGTGCTACGCGGAAAAAATACAGGCCGATGGCTGTGAGTGAAAGAACGGGTAGGCTTAAGCCCAGAAGCACCATCCCGTTGGAGGCCAAGTCTGGATTAGATGAAAGCACTATCAGCTTAATCAGGATCGGTGCGATTGAAGCCAACCCCAACACTCCCATGGTGGTTCGGGCATGCTCCATTTCTTTTTCTTTCTCATTTCGCAGTCTTTTGAAGCCCAGGTGTAACCCTACGAAATGGGCCCCGGTCTCGAACTGCTTCAACATGCGAAGTAATCCTTTGGTTTTGGCTTCGCTTCCCGTGATCCGTTTGTCCCAGTCTGTCATTTTCTCCGCCAGTCCTTCCTGCCAAGTACGGATTTGGTGATCTACTTTTTGCCGGGTTTTGCCCAAATCCCGAAGGTCCACGAGTTCACTTCTTTTAAGCATGTTCTTCATTATGCTGATGGGCATATGCTGTATGGTCCACTTGATTGATCTTTGCGCTTGAATATCAAATTCTGATATTTGGTTACTGCCAAAAGCGAAAGCTTCAGCAAATTCATGGGACAGGTCGCCAGGGATAGATAGATCTAGTTCGAGAAGAAAGCGGTGGCAGGCAGTGTACACATGGTCTAGCTCTGCTTTGTTCCTTGGCTTTCCCTGAGACTCAAGGCGTCTTCGAAAATTGTCGCCACGGGATTCGATGCTGATTTGGCAATTTTGGTCCCACATGTCTGGAGCGTTCTTCATGGAATTCAGGATAAATTTGATATACATGTTGCGTTCACTCGTCCAAGAATTGGTCGAGTCCGTGTATGCATTCATTTCAGCCAAGAATGAACTGATCATCCGATTAATATGGGTGGTGACGAAAAAATCTCTATAGTTGTTATTGTTCTTCTCTTCACTCATGCCAATCTCTCCGTAGCCTTGATCCGTTGATAATCTTTGTTGCGCAATTTGATGTATTTCGCCCGCGTGTTGTTACTGTGTTTGATAGACTTTCGTTTAGTCTATCGCCGTTGTTTTGTCTAAGGGTCTATCTTTGGTATAGTTTCTTATTGATTGATTCTAGATAGAGTTAGAAGCATTTTTCCCCTGCCTGTCCATGCTCCGATAATTGATGGCTTCGGCCAGATGCCCGGCGTCGATGTCGGCACTCCCTTCCAGATCCGCGATGGTGCGGGCGATGCGGAGGACTCGTGTGTAGGCACGGGCTGACAGGCCCAGTGAATCCACGGCCTGTTTGAGAAATTCGTGCTCGGCCTCGCCCACGTTGCAGTATTGTTCCAGCGCCGCGCCTTCCAGCTGCGAGTTGGTCAGGATGGGCATATCGGCATAGCGCTCCTTCTGTACGGCCCGTGCTGCGCCGATGCGCTCGCGCATGGACGCGGAATCCACGTCGCTCTTGGCCTTTTTCAGGTCCTCATACGGCACGGCAGGCACATCCACCTGTAAATCGATGCGGTCCAGCAGGGGGCCGGAAATCTTGCCACGATAGCGCTGTACGGCCAGCGGCGAGCACTCGCACGGATGGGCGTCGTCGGTCAGGTAGCCGCACGGACAGGGATTCATGGCAGCCACCAGCATCACGTCTGCCGGATACTTCAAGGAGACAAGAGAGCGGGAGATGGAGACCTCGCCGTCCTCAAGTGGTTGGCGCAGGACTTCCAGCACTGACTTCTGGAATTCGGGCATCTCGTCGAGGAACAACACTCCGCGGTGAGCCAGGGAGGTCTCACCGGGTTGCGGGTAGCGTCCGCCACCGATGAGGCCCACGTCAGAAATGGTGTGGTGCGGGGTTCTGAAGGGTCTCGACACCATCAGGGCCTGATCGCGTGGCAACAATCCGGCCACAGAGTAAATCTTGGTGACCTCCAACGCCTCATCGAACTGGAGGGGCGGCAGAATGGTGGGGATGCGCTTGGCCAGCATGGTCTTGCCTGAACCGGGAGGGCCGATAAACAGGAGATTATGGTTTCCTGCCGCTGCGATCTCGATGGCGCGCTTGGCGTGTTCCTGTCCCTTCACCTCGGCGAAGTCCATCAGAAAATCCTGCCGCTCGCTCCACAGGGTGTCGATGTCCACGCTGGCGGCGTCCACCACTTCCTCGCCCAGCAGCATGCGCACCACCTGACCCAGATCGCGACCGCCGATGACCGGGATATCCTTGACCACAGCGCCTTCGCGACCATTGGCCTCGGGCACGATGATGCCCTTGCCGCCGCCGGAGCGGGCAGCCATGGCCAGCGGCAACACGCCGGGAACAGGCTTGAGTTCGCCTGTCAGGGACAGCTCGCCCGCCATGTACCAGCCATCCACCTGTTCCGGCTTGAGCACGTCCATGGCGCACAGAATGCCGAGCGCCAACGGCAGGTCATAGGCGCTGCCCGCCTTGCGCACGTCAGCTGGAGCAAGGTTCACGGTGATACGCGCAGGCGGTACCTTGAACCCACAGTTCTTGAGGGCGGAAAAGACGCGTTCCTTGGATTCGCGGACCGCACCTTCGGCCAACCCGACCATGGTGAAGGCAGGCATGCCGGAGCGGGAAAAATCGACTTCGAGTTGGATTTTGAAGGCATCAATGCCCATGAGGGCGGCGCAAGAAATTGTAGCGATCATGTGTACCTCGATCAGAATATCCAGCCATGCATACTCGAAGAAAAGACTGCAATCAACACGTCTATTTCAATAAAACCGTTGGTGTTTTGGTTAAACGTTGCTAGTTTCTTTTCATGAGAAACTGTCTGCAACTCCTCATAATAGTCTCCCTGTTGTTGGGTTCATCAGCAGCATGGGCGCAACAGGCAGAGTATACTATCAGCCTCCCCTGTCTGGAGCAGCAGGGATGCAGGTCTCCCGAAATAGAAGCATTTTTTATCGAAGTGTATGGCAGAATCGGCATACAACCCCAATTTGCCTACATGCCCCGCCTGCGGGACCTCGAAGAAGCGAACAGCGGACGCATAGACGCGTGTGCCGGACGAACAAAGGCATCATATCAGCCGTATAGTGAACTGATTCCCGTCAAGACTCCTGTAGCCACGGAAACCCTCGTAGCGTTCACAGCCAATCAGGATATCAAAGTGAACTCATGGGAGGATCTCACTGACCTCAGGGTGGGGGTTGTACGAGGAGCACAGCTGCCGGTGACGCTGTGTAAAGCGAATGGAATTGACGCCTACGAAGCCAACAAGCTCGAACAGCTCTTTCGTTCTCTTGAGGATTCGAGAATTGATGCAGTGGTTCACCATGCTCAAGTCGGCCTGAATGCGGCGAACGCATTTGGCATTCGGGTTTACCTCTCTCCGGCCCTGCATAAGGACATGGTCTATCATGTCCTCAACAGTAAACATGCTGCCCTCGCTCCGAAGCTGGCCATGATATTCAGTGAAATGCTTGATGACGGAACGAGTGCCCGCATTCTCGGCAAGTGGGCCAGCGTCCTGCCCGACCCTATCGAGTAGACCATCACGCACTTCGTGCGCGTGGTTTTAACAAAACAGCCTCCAAAGGATCGTATCATGCTTATGATTTCAAAACTCTGGAAGCGAGTTCTTCCGGCCACCGCTTTATTCCTTTTGATCTGCCTGCCCGCAGTTTCCCCGGCTTCGGAAGATGACAAGGCGTTCGACGCCCATGCCACAGCGTTTCACTATTACTTCCAAGACGGCGACATGGATTTTCATTTCGGCAATCTCGTGCTCGGGGCCGTGGGCAACGGTGGCGGGGAGGTTGGCGAGATTTTCTACGCGGCGTCCAAAATCAAGGATGGCGATGCCGACAGTTGGCACCGTGAGTGGTTCGAGCTGTCCAAACGGGTCGAGGCTCGTGGCGACGAGGCCTTGGCCAAAGGGCACAAGCTGAGTGCCCGTACCCAATATCTGCGCGCGGCGTATTACGCTCGTGTTTCACTGATCGCCATGCTTTCTGACAATCCCGAACTGGTACAAAGGGCCGCGCGAACACGCATGTTGATGCAAAAGGCCGGTCCCCTGTTCGACCCACCGTTGGAATATATCGAGGTTCCCTTTGAGAACACCGTGCTGCCGGGATATTTTCGCCCTGCCAAGGCCGGAGGCAAGCCCGCCGGAACCCTGCTCATGATCGGCGGCGGCGAGACGTTTGCCGAAGACCTGTATTTCTATATTGCGCAGGAAGCGTTCGAACGCGGCTATAACTTCATGACCGTGGACCTGCCGGGGCAGGGAATACTGCCGCAGTCGGGCCATATCTTCCGGACTGACACTTACGTCCCCATGAAAAAGGTGGTGGATTTTCTCCTGAAGCGTCCCGAAGTCGATCCCGCCAGAGTGGCTGCCTTCGGGTACAGCGGGGGCGGCCTGTTCGTGCCTCAGGCTGCCATGCACGATTCCCGGCTCAAGGCGATCGTCATGTCCGCCGCTGTGATCGACGCCGAGAAGCTGTTCGCCACCATGCCCGCAGCCACGGAAACAGCAGAGGACAGGCAGTCCTGGTCATCGTTTCATGCCAACGTGGTCGAGTCCATCTGCTGGCGCTACGGCGTAAACCCCGAAAACCCGTCCGAACTCATCAAAGCCAATGCCGGCAATACTTTTGACCCTACCAGAATCAACGTCCCGGCCCTGATCATCCTGGGCGAAGGGGAGTACAAGAGCGACGCCGCTCGGCAACAGGTGGACTTCGCCGCCGACAACTTTCCCAACCAACAATCCAAGCTGGTGGTTACCCCGTCCAACGAAGGCGCCTCCAATCATTGCCTCATGGAGAATCGGAGACTGGTTGGCCTGGTCGTCTTTGACTGGCTGGACGAGGTCTTCAAGTAACAGGTCGCCGGGAGGGGCAAACCAACAAACCGAAGGCAATTGACTTCGAGCTGAATCTTGGAATGAAAGCAGCGCAGATGAGGGTAACTACATCTATGGTGCTCAGGCTGCTATTGCAGCATGGCCATTAGAGCCATTCGTTGATACGCCTCGCTGCAATGGTTCCTGCCTGCACAGCAGCTTCGAATGTCGGGTAGATCATGCCGTCACCGGCTATCTGTACACCGCCGTTGAACATGGACCAGAGCTTGGTCAACCGCCCATAAGCGCCCGGTGTCATGACCGGATAAGCGTACTCGAACCGATGGATGTCATATCCTTTCACCTTGTCGCGGATATCCGGCCAGATGTTCTGCAGATCCTTGTACGAGTTCTCGAGCAAATCAGCATCGCTCATGCCGACAAGACTCGTGTCCTTGTAGGTGTGCGGCCCGATATACATGGACGCAACATACCCTTTGTGTTTTTCGCCCAGCTTCTTCTGCATCCAGGTACAGTCGTAGACGTCGGTGACGAACCAACCGTCGGGAACGGCGAGATCGAAGGCGTCGGTATAGATTGGCTCATCGCTGAAGATGGCAGCTGTGACGAACTGTGCGTATGGCACAAGATTCATCAGCGATTGCTGATTGAGCGGCAGCAACTGTGCACCGATGGCCTTGGTCACCGGCATTGGGGTGGAAAAGATCACGCTTTGGGCGCCCACCGTCTTTTCCACGCCTTCATGCTGGTAAACGACTTCGTATCCGTCCTCGTCATTTCCGGTGACTGAGATGACTCTGGAAGAGTGCTGCGCCCTGTCTCCCATAAACTTGGCAAGAGCCTCGATCACTTCTGCAATGCCGTGGCGGAAGGAATAGGAGCCGCTCCCTTCGGAATCTTTGTCGCGTATGATTTCGTCGATGTCCTCTTGGTCAAGAGGGTGGTCCATACCTTCGAAATCGAAAAATATTTCTGCAAAAGCGCCTAGTGCCGACACCTCGTCTATGTTTGCGCCGAACAGACCTCGGAAGGTAACATTGTAGGTCTCCGCATACACGTCCGGGAGACGCAGTTCATCGAACCATTGTTTGCAGGTAATCTCATCAAGACGGGCCAGCTCTCCGTTGGGGTCGTAGTCGGGAACCTCTTCGTAATGCGCTGCAACATCCTTAAGTGCCTTCAGGAAACGGTTGAACGCATTGACGCCCCCCTTGCGGGTGAGCATTTTGATCCGCCCGGAACCCCCGCTGTAAAACTTTCCATCTCGCCAGATCTGGTCCATGGGTGAAGGGATTTCAATGAGATCCAGGTTCAGATTTTCAATGATCTCTGCGAGGACACCGTCGGGTTTTCCCAAATATTCGGTCCCTTCCGGGTAGTACCAATCATTGTGGATGCCCGAGATGGTTCGCCCGCCAAAGCCGGACTCGGCTTCCAGAAGCAAAACATTCCTGTCTCGCAGCAGATAGGCCGCAGTGAAGCCGGAAACACCTCCGCCGATGATGACGCAGTCTTTTTCAACTGGTTGTGCAAGAGCTTTTCGGCTCAAGGGGAATGCGGAAACACTGCCGAGTGCAGCCGATGCTAACAACATTGATATGAATTTTCTGCGATTCATCATCTCTCATCCTCCAATGGGTATACATTTCGGTATATTTATCCATGGAGGAAATCTGTACACAGCGCAATAATAATCTGTTTCCTTCGGAAGTGCTCGGTCAGGTGAAATATCACCACGGTGAACACTATACCGGGCTTGACCATTTGTGGTCGTGTTGAGATATATGGAGGTATGTCTAGCAAAATCACTCCGATTTCAGGTTGCTCCCGATGCGAGCGAGTTCCCGATCCGTTACCGGCAAGCGGTCATCTTTACTTAGCCCCGCCCATGATCCACACGACGCGGGAACTGATGGGGTATTTCGATCAGATGGGACTTGAATATTCTGAGCCGTATAACGGGATCTTCAAAGTCGGGTTCAAACAAACAGAACTCGAAACACTTTGCCAAGATTTTTTAAGCAATGTCAGTAGACTGGAGCTAAATGACACTAAAGCACTGGTCCTTGGCCAAAACGAGGAGTTGACCGTCCACCATGTGACGCGCATGGAACCACTTGAATCCATCGTGGCCAAAATAGAGGGCGAGTGGCTGTTCGAGATGCTCAGTGACGATCGGATTTTTTCCCATTTCCATCCCATCGTGTCCGCGAATAATCCGGCAGAGGTCTTTGCCTACGAATGTCTCGCCAGAGCAACCTCCGAAGAGGGGCAGTTCGTCAATCCCGGCAAGATGTTCGAGATTGCAAGGCAAACGGGCATGTCGTTCAACCTCGACCGCGCCTGCCGTCTCGCTGCCATCAGAGGATGTGTGGAGCACGGACTCGACAAGCCCATTTTCGTCAACTTCTCCCCCGGAACGATCTACAATCCGAAGCACTGTCTGCAAACGACCATGGAGGCCATCATGCAGGCCAACCTGTCGCCTGAGAAGATCGTGTTTGAGGTTGTGGAAAGTGAAGAGATCGCAGACATCGACCACTTGCTCGGAATCCTGAATTACTACAGGGAAAATGGTTTTCGAGTGGCCCTTGATGACCTTGGCGCCGGGTACTCCTCTTTGAATCTGCTGAGCAAATTACGACCGGATTTCATCAAGCTTGACATGGAGTTAATTCGGGGCGTGGACTCTGAGCCCTACAAGTCCGTCATTACGGAAAACATTCTCAGTATGTCCCAACGTCTGGGCGTCAAAACCATTGCCGAAGGCGTGGAGACCATCGGTGAGTTCCAGTGGCTTCAGGACAAAGGCACTGACTATATCCAGGGCTTTCTCTTTGCCAAGCCCGCAGCACCACCGGAGCATGTCCGCATTCCAGAAGGCTGACCTTGAAAGAAGCAATACCATGCGTGCCGTGCAGAGCTTTGGGGCGGTTATCAGTCCTTGTTGGCTTGTGAGTAAAAGGTCTGTTTGGATCACACCGGCATGGCCGGAACAGTCAAGACGAATTCCGAACCTTGTCCCGGGGTGCTTGATACAGAGAGAGTGCCCCCGTTTTCCTTGATCAGTCGGTATATCATGGGGAGGCCGATGCCGAAGCAGTCGCGCAGGCTTTGCGGCAGTGTTTCACTTGCCGTGTAAGGTTCGAAAATGGTGTTGAGCCGTTCGGGCTCGATGCCCTTGCCCGTATCGGTGACGGTAAAGGTCAGCGAGCCATCCTTGTCGGCGCGGAAGGAAGAATAGACTGTGATCCTGCCGGTGTCGGTATGCTTGATGGCGTTGTTCACCAAGGTCACAAGGGCGAGACGCAGGACGCCGGATTCGCAGGCGAATGCATCGGAAAGCCCCTCTTCGGCGACAAAGTGGCAGGAGACTCCTTTCATGTCGGTATGCATGTTCGTGAGAAGGCGTACCGAATCGAAAATCTCGGATATGGTCATGTGGCTCTGGTCTCGATCCAGCCCGTCCGGCGTGGCTGCAAAGGATGCGATGTCATCGATCAGCAGATGCATATTCTCCAGCGTGGAGTCCACTTCGTTCATGGCCATACGGTCTTCCCGGTTGGCGCGTAACGACAGGATTTTCAGTATTGAGGAAGCGCCGGCCAGGGGCTCCTTGATTTCGCTGCATGCGCGGAATATGAACTCCTCCCGGAATCGGGAGAGCTGTTCAATGTGGGTATATGCCGTGGTCAACTTGTGTTTCGAAGCCTGAAGCTCTGCCTGCTGCCGACGTAAATCACGGACCCTTCGCCAGGCGAAAATGGCTGCACAAAGCAGGAGCAGCGGGATCGTCAGAAACAACTCATCCAGCTCGTAGGATTCGTGCGTACGCGAAAAGTCGTATATGGTCTCGAATGCCTCGAAGTAGGAGAGAAGGGCATAGCCGCCAACGAAAATCGTCGCATACTGGAGCAGTTCAAAGGTCTGCTTGCGTGTGAACATAGTCTGCTCTATCACCTCTTTTTGACGTGAATACACATATTTTTGTTTATAAAGGCATATTTTCATTTTTGTAACCATGCAAAGCACATTACTGTGCACAAAAAGCACAGGAAGATGAGCGGGTGAATACCTTCTGAAGCGTCATTGCCCCCCGCCAATGCTGGATTCCCGGTGCGTTACCTGATAGGGAACGGGAATCATACACTGATACGGAGGATCCATGCGGACCATATTGTTTATATTGATGTTGCTCGTCACCCTCACTGCCTGTGGCGGTAAAGAGGATGTTTCCACTGACCCGGCTGGCGAAACCGCCAACGCCGAACAGACCGCCAACGCCGAAGAAGGCGAGGCCGCTCCTGCCACTGAAGAGAAGAGCGTGATGGATTATCTGCCGCCCGATCCCATTGGCGAAGTGCACATGAGCGACGGCCGCGTGCTGGAACTGTCCGGTGTGAAGCCCATTGGCGGGCATTACTATCTGTACATCACCGGCAAGCTCAACGGCCGTTCTTCCACGGTACTCAGCTTTACCCGCACGGAAGACCTTCAATATTGGAAGGGTATCAGCTTCAACGGGCCTCATTCGTTTGTCATCCTCACCAACCAGGACAAGCAGCTGGTCTTTGAGGATGCCCGCATCTACATCGGTTCTGACAGCCCGGATACCTTTACTTTCACCACCCTTGATTCCACCGGTTTTGGCACCGAAGCCATTACCGTGAACAAGAGTGACGTGAAGGTCATCGCCTTTACCCCGCCAAAAGAGGACTAGCCTATGCGTATCGTACTTGCCGCAGCACTGCTTTCCGTTTTCCTGATGTCCGTCGCCGGTTGTGGCGCAGTGATCGTGGGCGGTGGAGCAGCTTTGGGCACGTACGCTTATGTCAACGGCGACGCTGTTGGCAGCTACGATTCCTCGCTGGATAACGCCTACGCCGCCAGCAAGGCCGCGTGCAGTGAGCTGGGCATCCCCATCGTCAAGGAACGCAAGGACAACTCCGAGGCCCGGATTCAGGGCAAGATGGGCGGCGACACCGTCACCATCGCGCTGGAGCTCGTGGGTATGGACATCACGGAAATTTCGGTACGCGTCGGTCTGTTCGGTCAGGAAGACGCGGCCCGCCGCATTCACAACGCCATCACATCCCGGTTGTAACCCGTCGGGACAGCCCTCTATTTCAGTCTGCCCGGAGACCCTCCGGGCATGTCTTGCCTTTTTGTCTGGCACCTTATAAAAGGCGGTGCACAGCTTGACCTCTAGATGTTTTCTAGATAATAAACCGGTAAGCTTCGTTCCTTCACAAACCCTTGATTGACAAGGGTGACGATTGGTGACGATTTAGAACAAGGAGGACTGTGTGATCCGGCTCGCCTTTGGTTCCATGCCCACGAAAGTTATTGTCAGGCTCGGTACGAAAAGCACTATTAACCGCACTATCACCCAGGAACCTTGCCGCGTGTCCTGCGTCTGGGACAACCGGCTCCGGGCGCGTCCACGCCAACTCAAGTTGGCCACACGGCTCGCCGCCTCCGCAACACCCCGAATGAGCAATTATCATGGTCGATACCTATACGCATAAAGAACTGGCCGCCCTGTGCGCGGTCTCCGAAACCACCATCAAGAGCTACCGCCGCAAGTTTCCCGGTTTCATCCCGGTCCTGACACGCGGAAAGCCCATCCGCTTCAAGAAGGAAGCGGGCGACGTCTGTCTCAAGATCCGCGACTGCTTTGATAAGGGCATGTCTGTCAACGAAACCGCCAAAGTCTTAAAGCAGCACTTTAAGGAATATAAAGTTGCGCCCCGTCAGGGTGCGGCTCCTACTGCCGCGGCTGTGGCTGCGCCCCAGACCTCCAGCGTGCTCAATCCCGAGTACATGGAGAAGTTTTTCCAGACCGCCGGGCAGATGATGCAGGGCATGGCCTCGCTGGCCACGGCTCAGGCCAAGGCCAACCAGCGTCTTGCCAAGCTTGAGGATGCGGTCACCACCCTTGTCGATCTCGAATCCCGCAATTCCGAGCTCTTTGCCGAAGTGCTCCACAAGCTCAACGAGGCTCCGGCTCAACCAACTGCCACCGCGGCTGCTCCTGCCGCCGAAGCCGCCCCGCAAGAGGCTGCTCCGGTGACCGAGCCCAAGGCCGAGAAAAAGGTCAAACGCAAGATCATCAACGTCAAGAGCCCGGAAGGTACGGTCAAGTCCTACGCCTTTGAGAAGATGGAGGAGAACAAGGGTCCTTCCCTTGAGCGTCCGTCGGATGCCTTCCTCAATACGCCCATCGTCATCATGAACGAGCAGGGCGAGTTTCTGGGCGTTCCCGGTCGCTTGCCCCTGTCCGGATTCGTTGAGATTCTGGTGCGCGAGGCCGAAGAGGGCGGTTCTTCCCATTCTGACTGGCGTCGGCAGGACGAGAACTGGATTTTCACCATGCAGGCTCCCAATCAGGAGACCCACGAGCTCTACTTCATGTCCACCACCACGCCGCGCGGCAACCTTGTTGTGCTGCTCGATCGTTTGGATGTGAATGGCAAGGAGACCTCCTCCCAGTTCCTCCAAGAGTTCTTCAAACAAATGAAGGATAAGGTTTAGCGTCGGCTTTCGATAGCGGCACCACTCTCGAAAGCCTCACGTTGTTGGTTTTGAAGAGGGTGGAATTTGGAGGGCGCAAGGCTTTGAGCGAAGCGAGCGATAAAAAAGTTTTGGAGATTCTTGCTTTAGCCGTTCCCGAGTCTTCGAGGGTTACGGATAAAGACAGCAGCGATAGGCGCCTCATCGGCGAGGTGTCTGTATATGCATGCACTTGCTTGCCCAGTATTTAGGATTCGCGTAGTTAGGCGACATGGCTGTCATTGATCATACAAAGGAATCGGCCTCAGCGTCGAAAAGGTTCATCCGCAACCTGGTGTGGGTGGTGATCATCTGTGCCCTGATTCTTGGTGGTCAGGGGCTGCGCTACTACAACAACAAAGCGCAGCTGGACCAGATTCAGGCCGAGACGGACAAGCTCTATCGGTCGGTTCTCGGTGACGACATCGGCAACTCGCCCTTTGGCCGGTTGCAGTTCGAGTATGGCAAGCTGGCGGCCACGAACAAGATCGGATTGGACCCTGTGGGCGTGCTGGCGGCGTTGAGCCGTCCTGCGGTGGAGAGTGTGCGGCTGGAGGGCTTGTCCATTGACGGCAAGCGCGGCCGGGCGCGCGGTTTCTTCGGCCCCAACGTGGGACAGTTCGACGACTACATCAATGCCATCACTGATGACGAGCAGTACTATTTTTCTCTGGAAAAGCAGGAAGAAGTGTTCGGCGGTCTGACCTTCAGCCTGATCGTGGAGCAGAAGTAATGGGCAAGAAAACACGCACCTATTTCTGGTCCTCGTGGCCCATGGCCTCACAGCATCGCTTTTTCAAGATGATGCTGATGGGCACGATCATCGGCACCTTGAGCCTTTCCGTGGGCCTGAAGTTGTTTTCCGGGTCGCTGGAGCAGCGCATCTCCGAGGCCAAAGAGCAGTATGGCCGCGTTGCTCCCATGGTGGAAGAAACCCTTGCCCTGCGGGCCCATCAGGGTAACCTCGCCCATCTGCCGGTGGAAGAGGCCGCCTGGTCCATCATCGATGACCTGCTCATCGAAGGCAATCTCGTTTCCATCCGCTCCACCCAGCTGGATGAGGACACCGAAGGCATTCAAGTAACCTTTGAGCGACTGTCCCTGTCCAAACTCATCAATTTCATGGAAGCGTTACGCAACCGGGCCAGCCTGCAGACGCCCGATTGTTCCATCACCCGCAACCCCGACGATCCGCGTTTGGCTGACGCGCATTTCGTCCTCGCCCGCTAGGAGACGACCATGGCGCATTATCAGCAAGTCTCCTCGCTCCCCGGCCGCATTCTGGCCCGTCTTTTTCTGGTGCTGTTCGGCTTCCTGATCGGCATTGCCCTGTTCATGCCGTGGAACAAGATCTGGGCCTCCGCCCTCGCTTCGGTGGATGAGAGTCTGCCCACCATCGGGCTGCGATGGGATGCCATTGACCGCGACGGCCCGCTCAGCTTCCGCGTTACCAATCTCAAGATCACCGTGGCCGATACGCCCGGCAGTCTTGCCTTCCGGCAGGCCTACGTCAAAGTCGGCTTTTCGCCGCTTGCCCACGTTCGTCTCGACACCGGCGGTCCCCAGTGTGAACTGGATCTCTTCCAGAACGGCTCTTTCGAGTTCGAGGGTGATCTGAATCTCACTTCGCTGCTCGGCGGCGCGGATTTCAAGGGTGTGGTTCGGGTAGCTGGCAATCTGTTCATGCCTGCCGGGTCCCAATTGCCTCGCAACGGTTGGATCGACATTCGTTCGCAGCAGCTCTTGTTGCCGGGCGAGAAGTCTATCGAGGATCTCGCCTTTACCGCAGAGATCAAAGGTGCCGACATGGAGATCCGCGATTTCTCCATGGGTAAGCCCATCACCCTCAAGGCTGCCGGAACAGGTCGTCTTGATCCCACCAACATTTACTCTACCAACTTCAAGATTGCCGGTCAGATGACCATCGGTCAGAAGACATTCCCCTACGAAACAGAAGGGACGTTAGCCGAAGCTGTTTGGTAGCTCCCGGCTTCCGATAGCGGCACATCTGCTGCGTTGCCGGGCGACGAGTGAATCCTCACCGTAGCGTTGCTACGCCTCCGGTTCCCTCGTGCCCGTCGCCTTGCAGCTGCACCACTCTCGAAAGCCTCACTGCTGAGGCTTAAGATACCTATTCTATTTGTGGCTATTTCCCGTGCAGGCGTTGTTTCCAGCGTCTGGCTTCGTCCCATGTGAATCCGCCGGGGACGCAGGGCCAGATGGAGTTGTTTTGGAAGAGCGGCTCTTCAGCAATGGGGTGGGATGATGCCTTGACCGCCTCATGGAACATGGGGGGGCCGGGGATAGGCGTGTAGTGCGCCAGGTGCGGCCGGAAGCCGAAGGCGCGTACGTGGTCGATGGCCTGTTGCACATTGTCGAGGTTCTGGTTCGGCAGGCCGAAGAGAATGTAGACGCCGATGTCGTCCAGATCATAGCCCGCATCCACAAGGTTCTGCGCGCCGGATTCCCACTCTGAGCGGGTTAGCTTCACATCGTTGCGGTTGTCGAAATCCGTGGTTTCGAGGCCAAGGCGTACCGTGTGCAGGCCTGCCGCCCGAAGGCGTTGGCAGACGTCTGTGGAGAGGCGGCGGATGTGCATGGCGTTGGGCGTGTGCAAGCGCAGGTCGAGGTCGTCGGCCTGAATGCGGTCCAGCAGCGGCCAGAGCCAGCGGTCCGGGTTCACCAGCAGTGCGTCGTCGTAGAAGGCGAAGTCGCGCACGCCGCGGTCGTATTCGGCGCGCAGTGAGTGGTAGATGGCGTCCGGTTCGCCCTGTGTGAAATTCGGGTAGAGCGCGTGGGACGCGCAGTAGTCGCAGGTGAACGGGCAGCCGCGCGAGCCGAGGATCGGGGCGTAGAGCGGGTCGTTGTATAGATCAAGGGCCAGCGAGAGTCCGGCATTGGCCGGGACAGGCGGCACCGGGTGGCCGAGGCTGTTCCAGAACGCGCCCCAGTTGGCCGGGGTTTCCAGTGTGCCTTGCTGGATGAAGTTCGCATCGGCGTGCTTCTCTGCGTGGGCCGTGCAGAGGGTGGCGTAGTTGCCGCCGAGGTAGCGCGGCACCTCCGGCCAGAGTTCAGCGGCGATATCCAGAATATCCAGCGCGCCGGGATACCAGTAGGTCATGATGGACGTGACCATGACCGCGTCCGGGATCGGGTCCAGCGCAGCCAGCGCTTCGCGCACCAGCTCACGGGGCAGCCCGTAGCGGGAATAGCGTCGGTCCATGAACTCCAGCCCGGCAGGCAGGGGCAGCTCTTCCTTGGGATAGTGGCCTGTGGCGTACTTGCCCGGCTTGGGCCAGGTCACGTCCTCCCATGTGCGGTCCAGACAGTCCATGAGGGCCACGGATGCGCCAGCGTCGCGCAGCATGGACAGGCAGGCCAGCAGCCCCACCGGGCGCGACCAGACGTTGAAGGCCGCGAAGTCCGTGATCCACGGATTGATACCTAAAATTCGGGGGCCGTCCGGGTTGCCGGACCAGCCGATATGTGGATGGGCAGGGCGTGTCACTTAGGAGCCGAACCGGGAGTAGAGGTTGATGCCAATGGACACGGCAAGCAACACCACAATGATGATGAGCAGCATATTGGTGGTCTTGTTGCGTCGTTCCACCCGTTCTGCCTTGGATTTGGTGAACATGCCGGTGATCAGGAAGATCAGGCCGAGAATGATGATGATTTTGAGAAGAATGCCCATGGGGAGTGTGTAGCGGATTTACACGCGAAAGTCTTGCGCTCGTCTTCGGAAAAGAGTTATAGAAAAACCGCTCTGCTCATGGCTGCTTCATATCCAAGGTCCTGTGATATGAAGGCAATCCTCTCTCTATACGCGTTGGCTTTTGTCATTGCTGCTCTTTTCGTGCACTTTTTTGTTGGTGGAAGATCCCTGCAGTTGAACACATGGGGAATAATGGCCGCGCCAAGCGTTACTTCCATCTTTCTTATTATCATCTTCTGCGCCGAATACTTCCGTCTGCCTTCCGAGAAAAAGGTGGAAGGATATGACATCCGTGTATTCCTGAAACAGTATATGCCTTCTTTCATCGGCCTTGCCGCGCTGTTTGGGATGCTCTGCTGGGGGCGTGGCGGGATTCAAGGCGTGCCCTATTATGTCTTCTTCGGATTCCCTTACTATATCGGGGCGATAATCGCTGTCGGATTGCTCGCTGCCGTGCCAATCCTCCGGCCGTTGTATGTGTGGTTCCTGTTAGCCAATGCGTCATTTCTGGGTGCGGCAATGCTGATGACGCTCACGGAGCCTTGGCTTGCCCTTGGCCTTGGCTTGCTTTCCCTACCCTTCCTCAAGCTTCTCGTAATGCCTCTGCTCAGGAAGATGGATCAATACAGAACTGTGTTCTTTATCATCGTAGCTTTACTGACTGGAATCTTTTGGCATTATTATGGAACGCACTGGCTCATGCCATTGGCGCTGCACGAACTGGGCAAGATGGCGATACTGCCGATAACTGCCGTCCTTGCTCTTTGTTGGGTGCTATACGCCAAGGGCGGGGAAAGGATCGGTAAGTGTTCCGTCTGGACCAGTCAATTCATTGCATCGTTTGTGGTGGCCACCCTGCTTATGAGTATCAATGTGTATTTGCCTACTGCTCGTGCCAAAGAAAGGTACTACTGGTCCGAGATTGAACGCTACAAGGTGGTTCTGGCCATGGAAAAGGACGAGCAGAGGATTTTCGCAGAAGAGAATATGATTATTCTGCAAAACATGGTGAGCACTGGAGAAGTTGAGGAGCACCGCATACAGGGCCGCCCTCCTTCCCTGCTTCGTCCAACCAAGGACGTCGACTTTGCCTGGCCCATGTTCAGCCAGACTGAACTCATCACGCTGCCGGATCGGGTGGCCAAAGCCATTGGGGAGAATACATGGACAGCAGCCAATTTGGGGAAGGACCTGATTGAGATCAAAGGAGCATTGCTACCACCTCTCAATGTCACATTATCTGGCGGCAAGGGCATAATTAGAATTCCGCCGTCGGGATACGAGGATAACGAAACCGGGATCCGCTTCAAGTTGCTGATCGGTCCGCACGATGAGCCGAAAGGTTCGTAGTGGGAGGGAATCGGCCTTGCGGCCGAGCACCTCGCCGGTGGGGCGTCTATCGCTGCTGTCTACATCCGTAAAGCTTGAAGACTCGCTAACGGCTGAAGCCCGACACCCTCCTAAACTTTTTATCGCTCGCTTCGCTCGAGGGTGTCCGAGCCTAGAAAAGCCTATTTAGTCGAAGTTTGCGGCGATAGCCGCAGAATGGGATTCCAAAGGGTCTTTCCCTTTGGCCGCCAGAGGCGAAATCACCCGATAATCCCGCCGAAGGCGGCTTCCCATTCTGATTTCAACTTACTCAGGCTTTATCCAGATGATCCCAGCCTGACGCCCTGTCGCTTTCACCGGGGCCGCACAGGCCTTGCGGTAGGAGAAGAAGGTGTCGTCCATTCCCATGGTGCAGAGATCGATGGAATGAATCTGACTCTCGGGCAATCCGGCAGCCATGAGCTGATCGCGGGTCATGCGCCAGAGATTAACCATGTGCGTTTCGGGATCGTGATACTGCTTGAACCCGCGCCCGAAATCGGTGTCGAAATTGACGAACTCCGCCTTGGTGGGGCCGAGACTGGGGCCGCGTACCGCGTGAATGTCCTCGGGCTTGAGGTCGTAGGTTTCGCAGAAACGCTGCACACCTGTGCCGGGAAAATCGATCTTGTTGCCGCGCCAGCCGACGTGCAGGGCGGCGATGTACTTGCCGGATGAGTGGGCCAGCAGAAGCGGCTGACAGTCGGCGGTCTTGATGACCAGACCGACGCCGGGCGTGGCCGTGGTTAGGCCGTCGCCTTCGAGGGTGGCGTGCTCCTCGGGCTGGAACGGGGCCGGGTCGCAGTGAATGATGTCGCCGTGAATCTGCTTGCACTCGCACCAGCCGGAGAGTTCCAGCCGGTCGTGAATCATGCGACGATTCTTGGCCACCTTGGTGTCGTCATCGTCCACCTCGAAGGAGAGGTTGGCCGAGTCGTGGGGCGGTTCGGAGACGCCGCCGCGGCGAGAGGTGAAGGCAATGCCCACATTGGGGATGGAGATAAATTCGAACGGAAAAAACGCTATGGCCGCCATAGTTCCTCTTGAGTGCAGATGATGTCCACGGGCATGTCCCATGGCTGAGTGGGGAGTTCTTCGACCAGCTGGAAGGTGTAGCCTACGCCGATCTTGATGGTCTTCTTCATGCCGTCGGTGGCCAGCAGGCGGTCGTAGTAGCCGCCGCCAAAGCCGAGGCGATAACCGCGCCGATCAAATCCCACGCCAGGGATGATGGCGAGGTCGGGACAGCAGATGTCCACGGGCGGACAGGTCTCGGCGTCCGGCTCCATGATGGAGAAGGGCCCGGGCGTCAGCTCGTCCTCGCAGGCGGCGCAGGCGATGTCCATTTCGCCGCGGGCATCCGGGCGGCACCGGGGCATGAGCACGGTGACGTCGCGCTGCCACAGTTCCGTAACGAGCGGGCGCACGTCCACTTCACCCTTGATAGGCCAGTATATCAGCACTTCCCGGGCGTTTTTCCACTCGTACAGAGAGCGGATCAACTCCACTACGTGAGAACTGTTTTCCAGTATGTCGTGCTCCGGCAGGCCGGCCCGTTTTGCGATGAGCCGCGAACGGAGTTCTTTCTTGTCGATTTCCACCATGGCCAGAATATACCACGGGGCTGCACGACAATCCAGCGTCCAGGCGGGTTGAATGTGCATACATCCACATGCCGCTTGGGTTTCGGGCCGTCTTGTTGTATCCTTCCCGTCGGCGTCAAGGCGCCGCCAACATTAGAAACTACAAGGCTGGAAAGAATGCCCACAAATATTCTCGTCCTCGACGACGAAAAAAACTACCTGCTCATCCTCGAATCCATTCTGGAAGATGAGGGCTATAACGTCACGACTCTGTCTGATCCAGAGATGGGTCTGGCCTACCTTGAGGAATCCGAGGTGGATCTGATCCTGACCGACATGAAGATGCCCAAGCTCACCGGGCAGGACGTGCTGGAGCACTGCAAAAAGAATTACCCGCATATTCCGGTGCTGATCATGACCGCCTTCGGCTCCATCGAGGCCGCGGTCGAGGCCATGCGCATCGGCGCGTTTGACTACATCACCAAGCCGTTTGCCAACGAGGAGCTGCTCCTCTCCATCTCCAAGGCAGAGCAGTTCGCCAATACCCAGCAGGAGAACATTCGTCTCAAGCGCGAAATCCGCGACCGCTACTCCAAGGGCTCCATCATTGCCCGCGGCAAGGGTATGCAGCAGGTCCTGGACATGGTGGACCGCGCCGCGCCTTCCAAGTCCACAGTCCTGATCCTCGGTGAATCCGGTACGGGTAAGGAGCTTATCTCCCGTGCCATCCACAATTCCTCGCCCCGTCGCGACGAGCCGTTCATCGCGGTCAACTGCATGGCGCTGAACCCCGGTGTGTTGGAATCCGAACTGTTCGGTCACGAGAAAGGCTCTTTCACCGGCGCGACCTCCATGCGCAAGGGTAAGTTTGAGCAGGCCAACAAGGGTACCCTGTTCCTCGACGAGATCGGCGAGCTGACCCCCGAGCTTCAGGTGAAGTTGTTGCGCGTGCTGCAGGAGCATCAGGTGGAGCGCGTGGGCGGTACCGAGACCTTTGATGTGGATATCCGCATTGTGGCCGCCACCAACAAGAATTTGCAGGAAGCCGTGAGCAAGGGCGAGTTCCGCGAGGACCTCTTCTACCGCCTCAACGTGGTTTCCATCTTCATGCCGCCCCTGCGCGAGCGTCGTGAGGACGTGCCGCTGCTGGCCGCCCACTTCCTGGAGAAGTACACCAAGGAAAATCAGGTGGAGATCTCCGGTTTTTCCGGCGCAGCCATGGATTATCTCACCGCCTACGAGTGGCCGGGCAACGTCCGTCAGCTCGAAAACGTGGTGGAGCGTTGTACGGTTCTGTCACGCGGCGAGACCATCGAGGCCGACGATCTGCCGCCCGAGATCAAGGACGAAGAGGCCCAGTTCAAGTCCGCCGTGGACCTGCTGCCCTCCAAGCTCAACCTTGCCGAGACCATGGACAAGATCGAAGGCGCCCTTGTGAAGCGTGCGCTGGTCCGTGCCGAGTTCGTGCAGGTCAAGGCAGCCGAAATGCTCGGCCTGTCCAAGTCCAATCTCCAGTACAAGCTCAAGAAGTACGAGCTTGCAGGTAAGGCAAAATAGATGTTCCTTCTCGATGCACCCTATGTTTCCGACTTCCTGAAGAAGTCCGTCAAAGAACTGGAACAGGCTGTCCTCGACACCCCGGAAGCCCGCCGTCTGGCTGGTGACGCCGGGCTTGAATTCATCGACCAGATCGAGTTCAGTGCACGTCTTGGCATGGGCCAGCGCGTGCTCGCCAACTCCGAGAACGCCCTTGAGCATGCCCTGCGCTGCGGTTGCAACGAAGACCTCGCCCGCCAGATCGACATCTGCAAGGACAAGGCGCTCTACCGCGAGACCGTGGCCCCGTTGCATCCCGGCTACCGCTTCTTTCGCGCTTCCTTTGACGAGCTGGACGAGCTTGAGATCGACGACATGCCCACTCCGTTCGTGATCAAGCCAGCCCGTGGCTTTTTCAGTCTCGGCGTGCATGTGGTGGATACTCCGGAAGACTGGCCCGCAGTCGTGGAGACCATCAAGGCCGAGCGCGAAGCCCTGAACGCCGACTATCCCGAAGAGGTGGTCAACGCAGGTGAGTTCATCCTCGAGCAGTGTATTGAGGGTGAGGAGTACGCCATCGACGTCTACTACGACGAAGAAGGCTCCCCAGTAGTCACCAACATTTTGCATCATCATTTCGTGTCCGAGGACGATCTTTCCGACCGCCTCTACTACACGTCCACCAAGATCATCGAAGACTGGCTCGTGCCCTTCACCGACTATCTCCGCAAGATGGGCCGCGAGTGTCAGTTCCGTAATTTCGTGACCCACGTCGAGGTACGCGTCACCCAGACCGGAGAGATCGTGCCCATCGAGGCCAACCCGCTTCGTTTCGCCGGTTGGTGCGTGGCTGACATTACCCATCACGCATGGGGTATCAATCCATACGAGCATTATTTCAAGGAGCTTCGTCCCAACTGGGATGCCATCCTCGAAGGTCGTGAGGGCGACGTCTACGCCATGGTCATCGCCGACGTGCCGTCGGGCATGGACAGGGATGCCATCAAGTCGTTCGATTACGATGGGTTCACCGGCATGTTCAACGAAGTGCTTGAGTTGCGTCGGATCGATTACACCGAGTACCCCGTGTTTGCCTTCTGTTTCTCCCGCACCGACGAGGCCGGTCTGGCTACGTTGAAGGAGACGCTGAAGGATGATTTCAGTCGGTTCGTTGAGACTGAGTAGAGAGCAGGGTGGAACCGCTCTGCGAGCGGGATGAAGAATGAACTAGCAGGGCGCTGCCCTGCACCCGCCAAAGGCCGAGGGCCTTTGGAATCCCATCTGCGGCTGGCGCCGCAAAGTTAATTATAAATTAAGCCCCGAAGCATCTGTGCTTCGGGGCTTTTTTATTTACTTATACTCGCGCCGTTAGGCGCATAAGGGGATCCAAGGGCGCGAGTCCTTGGCCGTCGGAGACGAAATCACCCGACAAATAGGAGGCCGCAGGCCGACCTCAACTCCTGATTTCTACACCCCGTCAGGAAAGTTCATCACATAATATTGCCGGATGGCATCACGCGCACTCTTCTCTAGCAGCCCTTCGGACATGGTGGGCTTCTCCTTCTTGAGCACCATGAGCGAGAGTTCGCTGAGCGACTTGGCAGTGGTTGCCATCTGGGCCATCTCGGCATCGGTGACCATGTTGTTCTTGAATCGATCCCAGAGGATGTACTTGAACAGGGTAGCCTGATCGGCGGCAGGATTCTGCTGTCGTTTGAGCTTGTAGGCATTGAGAATGGCCATGGCGATATCGGTGGGCATAGTGTCTCTCCGTGATGGTCTGATGGAAGCATGATAATGCGCGGTTCGTCCCTTTACAAGCGGGAGGACGTGTGGAAGCATCATTTTCATGCAACTCTTTTCGCAAATAGTCTCCGAAGAACGCATCAAGCGCGCCCAGAAAGAGGGCAAGTTCGACAATCTGGAAGGCAAGGGCAAACCCCTGCCGCCGGATGAGGCTGCCAACCTGCCGGCCGAACTGCGCATGGCCTACCGCATGCTCAAGAATTCGGGATACGTGCCAGCCGAGATTGCGGAAGAGCGCGAGATCATCCGCACCATCGACCTGTTGGAACATATGGAAGACGAGGGCGAACGGTACCGCCAGATGCAGAAGCTGGACGTCATGATCATGAAGATGAACGAGAAGCGCGGACGGCCCCTGAATCTGGAGGCCACGGACGACTATTACCGTCGCATCGTGGAAAAGGTGCAACTGGCGGAAAAGCGGTTCGGCAAAGGGAACGATTCGACGGCGTCTGACGACTAAGCCTTCTTCAGACGTTCCTGTCTGGCCTGCTCCAGGTCCTTCTCCATACGATCCTGATAGATGGCGAGAGCATAGAGACTGGCAAGGTTTTCGACGATTAGCTGGTCATCCGCGGTGTAATCATGGTCGGCATTGGCCAGACCGATCTGGCCGAGAATTTCCCCTTCATACATGCATGGCACGGAAAGGAACCGCGCGATGTGGACGTGCCCTTCGGGCAATCCTCTGGCCGCCGGATGGGCGTTCGCCTCGTTGGTCAAAACCGGCTTGCCCGTATTGAGACTTTCCCCCCACAGCGCCGGGAACTTGCCGTCCTGCTTTTTGAACACGAACTCGGAAACATCAATGGAGCACTTCTCTCCAAAGTCGGAGAGCTCCAGAAACTGCATGCCCCGTTCCAGTGATTCAATGGCTCCCAGATAGCTGAATTCACTGTTCGTCAGCTTCTTGGCCCAGTAGTGGACCTTTCTGGCGGCGTCCTGAGTGGATGGACGCGGCTCGGCCAGTGTCGAGATAATGTCCGCATAGGCATAGGTGGAGTCCTGCAAGCGCTTTTCGCATTGCAGTTCTTCATATTGTTCGGTGAGATCCTGTGCCGCGATGAGCAAGGCGTCCTCGTCCGGCCCAATGGAGACCATGCTGGTCCGCATGAGTACCGGCAATAGGCTGCCGTCCTTGCGGTGAAGAAACGTCTCGGTTTCCACGGTGTCTCGTGTCCATCGCTCGTCGCGGGCTTCTTCACTCTTGGTTGTGGGGTCGAGATTCCACAGCTTGAGTACCATGAACTCGGCGCGGCTGTATCCCAGCGTGTCGCAGGCTTTCGTGTTGACGAAGAGCATGCTGCCGTCTTTGCTCGTCACAAATGAGAGGCTACACGATTGCTCAAGAAGTCCACGGAAAAGATTCTCGATCCTGTTCTGATCGGAGTGGGTTTTGGTTTCATCAGTGATGTCCTGACAGAAGGCGAGCATGGTGCCGTTTTCCAGACGGTTGCCGCTGAACCGGACAAGGGCAGACCTGCCGTCCCCGCGCACGATCTCATAGCTCTCTTTACGGCTGGACTCACGTATCAGGATATCCAGTCCGTTCTGCGCAATGCGGCGGTCTTTGTCGGACAAGAGATCCAGAACAGACATGTTCTCCAACTGCATGGGCGAATAGGCGGACATCTCGTTCATGGCTTTGTTGGTGTCCAGTATGGCCCCTTTGTTGTCAAAGGCGATGATACCCACGGGAGAACTCTCCATATAGGCGCGATATTGATCCCAGTTATCTTGGGCGCTGGCTTCAGCCAGGACTCGACTGCGATTGAGCTTGAGCAGGTAGGAGATGACCAGGATGAGGAACAGGATCAATCCGCCCAGTTGCAGAACGACGGTCCTGTTTTTCTCGACGAATGACGGCGTGTAGTTCAGCAGGACGCTGTTTTTGGGCAGCCGCTCTTCGGGGATCTGGAACCGGACCAGTTCATCCCAGTCCAGGGTGACGACGTTGGCGTCCTTGCCGGGAATGATGGGGAGTGACGCCGGGGCCACGCCTTCGAGAATCTTGAGGACAAGGCCTCCGGCAAGTCTGCCGTGTTCCTTGAATGAGACGATCTTGCCGCCCAGAATTCCGTCACCCATGCCGTGTTTCCAGAGATGGAAGATGGGACTGACGGCGTTGTCCCTGATGACAGCCAGTCCTTCGGGGAACGTTTTGGTTATCCCGTCCTTGTCCCGATATGGAGCCAGCAGGAGGATGCTGTCGGAGCGGGGAATGGCGCGAAGTAGGGCTGGTAATTCCTTCCAACTGATTTTTGAGAGGTCGATGATTTCATACTTGTTGTCTCCGCGAAGGGTCATGCGTGACTTGAAATATTTCAGGTCGCTCTGGCCCGTTGTGGTGGCGTCGGTGATGACCACCACGTTCCGCATGTCCGGCAGCAGGTGGCGCATCAGGCCCACTGTCTGCTCCATGGAGACCGCTTCGAGCACCCCGGTCCAGCCGAAATCCTGCGCAGCCACCTTTCCGGTCTGTTCATTGTTGATCCCCAGAAAGACCACAGGCAGACCGCTGAACATGTCGTTTCGATGCAGAATGGCGTAGTTCAGGGCATTGTCGTCAGCCACCACCAGCGCATCATACGGCGGGGAGTTTTCCAGCTTGAGTTTGAGCAGCCGGGTAAAGTTGGCGTAGTTCTGCTGGGTGAAGAACCGTTTGGTGTCCATGAATTCCACGTCGAGGAGTACGTCGTGTTCGTCCAGGACATTTTTGAGGCCTAATACTTGGTCAAAAAATGTAGGGAATCCTGGATGATATGAACTTATGAACAGCACGCGTTTGTCTTCAACAGCGGATGTGACCGTTGCGAGACAGAAAATAAGTATCAGTGCTGCAAGTATCTTACGCATGATTCACCATGAGCATAGAGGTTCCACTAGGCTTAACTGTAGACAGAATTTTGAGCTTTAGTCATTATTAATTTAGATTTCTTGGCATCTCTCAGTTGCCTTTTGTGCAAAACGCCGCTAGGCGTTGGGCCACATTCTGACGGAATAGAAATAGAAGAGGGGAACCGCCCCACACAAGGAAACACCATGCACAAATTCGGAACCGTGGCCCTGATCGGGCCTCCCAATGCGGGTAAAAGTACACTCATGAACCAGTATCTGGGGCAGAAGGTGGCCATCGTGTCACCCCGGCCGCAGACCACCCGCAACCGCATCAGTGGTATTTTGACCACCGACGATTCTCAGGTGGTGTTTCTCGACACGCCCGGTATTCACCAGTTGCGCGGCAAGATGAACCGTTTTCTGCTGGAGTCGGCATGGAACGCCCTTGCCAGTTCCGATGCCGTTGTCGTGATGCTGGACGGTGCGCTGTACGCAGCCAAGCCGCATCTCCTCGAAAAGGAGATCAAGCCGCTGGTCAAGCCCGTGGCCGAGGCCGGTCGTCCGGTGCTTGTGGCGGTCAATAAGATCGACCGCATCAAGGACAAGCCGGCCATGCTGCCGCTCATGTCCCGTCTCAACGAGCTGTGGCCCGAAGCCGAGTTCATCCCCGTTTCCGCCCTGCGTGGCAAGGAGACCAAGCATCTCCTGTCCCGCATCATGGATTTCCTGCCCGAAGGGCCGCCCATGTTCCCGGAGGATCAGATTTCTACCGCGCCGGTCCGCTTCATGGCCGCCGAGATCATCCGCGAGAAGTTGTTCTATTCCCTGCGTCAGGAGCTTCCCTACACCACGGCCGTCGAGATCGAGTCCTGGGACGAGAAGACCCGCCCCGGCATGGCCATCGTCAACGCCGTCATCTACACCGCCCAGAAGAACCACAAGGGTATGATCATCGGTAAGCAGGGCTCCAATCTCAAGAAGATCGGTACTGATGCCCGTAAAGAGATTGCCGAGCTGCTCGGTTGCAAGGTGCATCTCGAGCTCTGGGTTAAGGTGCGCTCCGGCTGGACCGAAGATCCCGGTTTCCTGCGAGCCATGGGACTTGGCGAGTAAAATCAGGAGAGGATGCCGTTGCGCGGCGATGTCAGGTGACTTCGCCTCCGGCGGCCAAAGGGTTATACCCTTTGGAATCCCATTATGCGCCTAACGGCGCAAATAGAAATTAATTAAAGGCTACGGGGCCCCGTAGCCTTTTTTATATGCTCTTGCCGAAGGCTAAAAAATGGGATGCAAGGGCGCGAGTCCTTGCCCGCCGGAGGCGAAATCACCCGACAATTGGAGGCCGTAGGCCGACTTTCAAATCTGATTTCCCAAAACGAAACCCGCCGCACTCCGTATGGAATGCGGCGGGTTTCGCTTGCTTGGGGAACTGCGGCTCACTTAGCCGTGAAGCTCGCCTTCCTCGTAGCCTTGGCTTTCCTTGAACTCTTCCCACTCTTCGTGAGACAGGGCGCCATCCTTGTCGGCGTCGGCCTTGTCAAACATGGTCTGGTCGGCATCGGGGAAGGCCACCAGGTATTCGCCGCGGGACACACTGTCGCTGCCGTCGGCGTCAAGACTGTTGAAGCAAACGTTATAGTCGGTTCCCGCCATGGCGGGCAGGGCGAATGCCATGAGCATTGCCACGCTGAGAATAAGCTTTTTCATTGGTTCTCCATGTATGGGCGTTAGCCTTCGATGAATCCGGTCAGTACCTTGATGAATTTGTCGAGGGATTCTTCCGGGTTCTCGCCGTTGACGGTGTCGGCGTGACACTTGAGCATATAGCGTTTCAGAATCAGCTTGTTGGCGGATTGCAGGGCGGAGCGCACCGCACGGACCTGGACGAGAATGTCTTCACACTCTTTGCCTTCATCGATCATGCGCTGGATGCCGCGGACCTGTCCTTCGATGCGCTTCATGCGCGACATGACATTTTTCTTGATCCGTTCCTGTTCCAACTCGTTGGCACTTGCGTTCATCGCAAACTCCTCTAGTATATGACCTCGTGCATATCGGATACACCGATCAATCTGCCGTACCCTACGGAAGTAGGGTATATAACTTCGAACAGGGGGACCCCATGTCCGACTTGAAATTCATAGATACCGACGAGCGTGTGTTCATTCTCAACAATATAGAATTGCTCGCCACCATCTTTCATGGTCCCGATGCCGGGACCTGGGTCGCCCTTATTGATGCCGGGGTGCCCGAACTCATGGCTCGTGCCTCCGGCGAGGCGGACGACCTTACCCGCTCTCTCAAGAACCTTCAAGCCACATTACCCGCTTCGTCCGACTCGGTGGCCATGGACGATCTCGAAACCGAGTACGTCCGCCTCTTTGTTGCCGGACAGGGCGGCGTTGTCGCGCCCCTGTATCAATCCTGCCATCAGGACACGGCGGCCCGCACCATGGGCGACACCGCGCTGGCCATGCAGGAACGGCTCAACGAGTGCGGCCTTGAACTTTCCCTCGATTCCAACGAGCCACCGGACCACGTAGCGCTCGAACTGGAATACCTCTACCACCTGCTCGTCACCGCCTGGACCGAAGATCGATCCGAGCTGGAACAGACGGCCATTGATTTCGCCCGTATTGAAATGCTCCCGTGGATGCTCCGATTCCAGGAGGCGCTTTCCAAGGGCGAGCCCAATGCCGTGTATGTCGCAGCGACCAGCCATGCGCTGGCAGTGCTCAAGAAGCTGGCAGCCTAATCAATTTCGTCTGCCTGCTGTACGGCCAGCTTGAGCGTCTGCAGAAATGTTTCGTCCGGCTCGAAATAGCCCCGCTTGATCAGTTCAATGATCCAGGTGCCGTCGCCTTTGGCCCGGAGGAGATAGGCCAGTGGCAGTTCCGCCTGACCCAGACATTCAAAGATCTGTCCGTGCTTGTCCGAAAAGAGCGGGTAGAGCACGTCGTAATGCTTTTTGAACCGCATGACGCTCCGGTTGGAGTCGTATATGCCGAGTCCGATGATCTTGAGTCGGCCTGACAGCACCGGGTCGTTTTCCACGTCCTCAAAGAAGCGGGTGAGCATCTTGGTCTCGTTCACACAGTCGTGGCACATGGTGTTGTACAACTGGATGAGCACGAAGCGGGCGTTGAGATCAGACAGAGCCAGCCACTTCGCGTTGTCCGGCAGGCCGAGATACTGACGATCCTCGTCGCCGTTGAGCACGGCCACGCGACAATCCGGGAAGTTCTCGCCCACAGTCAGCACATGCTTCTTCTCTTCCGAGCCCTCCACCAATTCAGGATGGTGAGCCTTCCAGCCGTGGAAGCCTGCGGGGTACCGATATACTTCGGTGTAGCCGAGTCGCGCTGCCCAGCGCGATGCAATTCCGGAGCGCAGTCAACGGAAGCTGCGGCAGTAGATGACCAGCTGCCGCTTCTTGTCGGGACCAACCAGTTCGATGAACGCCTTGCGCTTGTCTTCAGGCAGATCAATGCGGTCGCCGAGGTCGAATTCCAGATTGGAAGCCCCGGGCAGCCGTCCGGCTTCATGCTCGTAGTCGGCGCGCACATCAAGGATGAGGACGTCGGAGTCGGCTTTGAGCAGGGCGGCCAGTTCCTTTGTGTCAATGAGCTTGTACCCGTCCTCTTCGGCGTCCTTGACGGCCGAGCCCCACCAGATCTCCGCGTCGTCTGCGTGGGCGGTCGGGGTGAGAAAAAAGCACAGGGCGAAGAGCAGGCATGCAAAGGAGGATACGTGTCTCGGCATGAAATGCTCCTCGCCCCATAGGGCTCAGGACCGGGAACGGGGGTGCGGATGTCCCCGGTCCTGAAGATTATGTCGATCCCTACTTGTTGGGATGGACTTCGTAGCTGTTGTCTTCGCCGAAGTCATTGGTGGCTTCGAGGTAGAAGACGTTCTTCACGTTGGGCTTCATGTCCATGAAGATGTAGTAGGCTTCGCCAGCACGGGCGCCGGAGGCGCAGGAGAAGACGATCGGCTTATCCGTGGGGATGGTGTCGATGTTCTTCTCGATCTGGTCGGCGGTCATGTTGATGGCAGACGGGAAGTGACCGGCTGCGTATTCTTCGGCGTCACGCACGTCGATCAGGGTGATGGAGGAAGGATTGTCCTTCAGGGTGGCCAGGAACCATTCGGTGTCCACGGCGCCTTCAGCTTCGCCAGCCTTGACTTCCATGGCTGCGCTGCCGCCGTACATTTCCTTCCATGCGGGGTAACCGGCTTCAGCAACCACGACCTTCTTGTAGCCGAGGTAGCGGGCCTTGACCGCAGACTTGTGAGACAGGGCACACTTGTAGCCGCCGCAGAAGTACACGAGGGTGGTGTCCATCTTGCCGATGGGCAGCATGTCGCGCTTGTCGGCGAATTCCTTTTCGGGGATGCCGAGGGCGCCCGGAACGGAACCGGCAAGGTACTTCTTGTAGGGACGTGCGTCGATGGCAACGAACTTGTCGCCATTGCCCATCATGTCCTTGAGGGTCTCAATGCCGATGGAGTAGTAAGCGGCCTTCTTCTTGAAGTCCGGGAAACCGGCAGCGTAGACCTTGACGTTGGTGTAGCCCATTGCCTCAGCCTTGAAAGCGGCCTTGTGAGACAGGGGGCACTTGAAGCCACCGCAGTAGAAGATGACCAGGTCATCCTTGTTGGCGGGGAGCTTGTCGGTCATCTTGTCGAACTGGCTGGTCGGGATGGACACGGCAGTCGGAATGTAACCGGCGATGTACTTGGGTTTGAACGGACGAGAATCGACGATCATCACGCCCTTGGGCTTGGGCATCTTGGCGTACTTGGCCACGAACTTGTAGTCCACGATAGAATGGAACTTCTTGAACTGCTTTGCTTCACTGGCCAAAGAGACACCGGCCATGGCGGTCATGGCGAAGACCAGCATCATGACAACGGTAAGTAATCTTTTGTGCATAACACACTCCCTTCCTTTTCGGATTTTTCCAACCCCACCCGGCGGCCCCTCGCCGCCGGACAGGGTTCCTCACATTAACAGTATCTTTTCCGGGGGCTACTCACCCTCGGTCTTGATCTTATTCCACCACAGGCGGTGGTGATGCTTGGCGTAGTCGTCGGGCACTACGCCGGTGAACATGGACTTGAAGCCGGGGCGTTCCTCGGGGGAGATGGCGGCCATGTAAACATGGACCAGCAGCCCGGCGAAGACCAGACCCACAGAGATGAAGTGCAGGGTGACGGCCCAGGAGACCATGCCGGTGGCTTCCGCGCCAAAGGAGCGGTCGGACAGGAACATGATCACGCCGGTGACGGCGATGACGATGCCGCCCACCACAGAGGCCTGTGCAAAGGCCTTCTGGCCCATGTTGTAATACCCCTGATCCGGCAGGTTCGGGTCCATGCCGATCATCTTGAGGGGCTTGGGCCCCAGGGTCATGAGGACCATCTTCTTGATCATCCAGCCCATGTCGCGGGCCGGGCTCACGGCAAAGACTTCACCGAGGAAGAAGATGGCGCCCTTGGCGTTGATGAGCAGGTAGAAGACAAAGCCCATAATCCAGGCGATGCCGATGTACTCATGAATCATGAGCAGGTTGCCGCCTCCGCCCACCATGTTGCGCAGGGCTTCGGGATAGCCGGAGCCGAACGGGTCGATGGCCGGGTTCTGGATCAGTCCCACGCCGGTGAGGAGCAGGAGCAGCCAGCAGGCCGCGTTGAACCAGTGGATGAAGATATCCGACTTGTCGTGTCGCTTGTGGAGCTTAGGCATCGGAATCCTCCTTGTGGGAATCGTCGGAGCCGACAAAGAGCTGGCGACCGAGCATGGCGAGTACGCCGAGGCCGGACAGGCCGACCATGGCCTTGATGAACGGCGCGGACTCCTTCATGGCGACCATAGAGGCGGGCACCACTGCCTCGCCACCCCAGTCCTTGAGGCCGGGATCGCCGATGTAGAACATGTTGGGCTTGGTGTCGGTCTTGGCCGCAATGCGCTGAATCTGCGCCTTGTTCTTGCGGTACAGGCGACCAGCCTCGGATTCGGGGTCATTGATATCACCGAAGACGCGGGCCTTGGTGGGACAGGTGTCCACACATGCCGGGGGGATGCCCTGGGCGCGTCGTTCGGGGCAGTAGTTGCACTTGTCTGCCTTGCGCGTGACTTCGTTGCGGAAGCGGGCGTCGTACGGGCAGGACGGGATGCAGTTGCCGCAACCGATGCAGAGGTCGTTGTTGATGACCACTTCGCCGGTTTCCTTGTCCTTGTAGGTGGCGCCGGTGGGGCATGCGCTGACGCACGTGGGGTTCTCACAGTGCATGCATGCGCCGGGCTGGAAACGGGCCTTGCCGCCGGTGCGGGGGCCGGGTGTGGCCGGACCCTCGTCCTGCTTGATCCAGTTACGCCACTGCCCTTCGGGAATCTCGTTGGCTACCTTACAGGCTGCGACACAGCCCTTGCAGTCGATGCACTTGGTCGCATCGATGACCATGGCGAGTTGTTGTGCCATTACGCCACCTTCCTTGTTACGCTGACAAATGTCGTGTGCATGGACGCGTTGCCGGTGACTTCATCGTAGTCGTCTTCCAGCAGTTCGTTGATGGACGCGCCATTGCCATGCGACAGGTGCTGCATGGTGGACAGGGTGTTGTAGCCGGAAAGCATATACACCGCGTCGCCCCTGATCTTGTCCGTGACATTGGCCTTGAGCTCTTGTGTGCCTACGGAGCTGGTGACCTGCACCAGTTCGCCGTGGGCGATGCCAAGCTTCTGCGCGGACTCGGTGTTGATCCACAGGGTATTGGTGGGGTTGAACTGGTTCAGCAGGGCGTTGTTGGCCGTGGAAGTCTGAGTCGTCAGTGCATCGCGGCCCACGATCAGGCGGAACTGGTTCTTGGGAATATTGGTCGGTTCGGTGTAGTTGGGCAGCGGGTCGATACCCATCTGCTCGTAGCGCTGGTTGTACAGCTCGACCTTCTTGGACAGGGTCTTGTACACCTTGCCCTCATAGATGCCGTATACCTTGGACGGGTTGTAGTAGACGCCGTCGCGCTCCATGATCTCTTCGGCCTTGGGCAGCCCTGCGAGCTGCTTCTGGCGGTACTCGGGAATGGTGAAATCAAAGTATTCGCCCAGCTCCATCCGGTTGGCCAGTCCCTTCATGATGTCGAAGCAGGAACGGGATTCGTACATGGGCTCGATGACCGGGTCGCGCTTGACCACGCAGGCGCAGGCAACGGAGCCCTGCAAACCGGAGCAGGGGTCGTACCGTTCCAGATAGGACTGGGACGGCAGCACCAGATCCGCATACCAGGCGGTGTCGGACATGGCGATGTCGATGACGGTGACGAAATCCATCTTGTCCATCATCTTGATGGTCTTCTGCCGGTTGGGCGCGGTGCCCATGGGGTTGGTCTTGTAGATCAGCCAGCCGCGGATTTCATAAGGATCGTCGGCCAGGACTGCGTCGCGGGTGATGAGGAACGAGCCTTCGTGCTCGAACATCATGGGCACCTTGTGCTCGTCGATGCGCTCGTAGTGGTTGTCGTCGTACCACGGGGCATCGTAGGGCACGCCCTTGAGGCCCACCTGACGGGCTGCCAGCAGACCACCGGGACGGTCCCAGTTGCCGAGCAGGCCGTTGACGATGGCAAAGGCGCGGCGGATCTGGGTGGAGTCCTCGTAGTCCGAGGTGCGGCGGCCGGGGTAGACCATGGAGGCCGGGGCATTGGCAGCCAGATCGCGGGCAATGCGCACGATGGCGTCTGCCGGAATCTGACACTGCTCGGCGGCGAACTGCGGGGTGTACTTCTGCACATGCGCGGTCAGCTGCTCGATGCCGTAGGTCTTCTCCGCGATCCACTGCGGGTCGTACAACTTCTCATTGATGATGACGTGGGCCAGCGCCAGCATGAAGGCCATGTCCGTGCCGGGCTTGATGGCGTACCATTCGTCCGACAGGGCTGCGGTCTTGGTGTAGCGCGGGTCCAGCGTGACCAGCTTGCAGCCGTTCTCACGCATGGCGGTCATCAGGTCGATGGAGTCCGGCGTGACCAACGCTTCAAAGCGGTTGGCGCCGCACATGAGCACGTACTTGGAGTTGAGCACATCCGGGAAGGGCACTTCGCCGTATGTGTCGAGAAAGGCGCGGTTGCCGGAGACCAGACAGAGAGACTCGTGCGAAGTGACGTTGAACGAGCCGTAGACCTCTGCCAGGCGGCCGACGAACTTGGAGTGCAGGTCGGTGCCTGCGGAGAAGAGGTGGCCGCAAGGGAGGTACTTCTTGCGTACGTCCAGCATCTTCTCGGCAGCCATATCAAGGGCTTCATCCCACGGGATGCGCTGCCACTTGCCCTCGCCGCGTGCACCCTTGCGCAGCATGGGGTACTTGAGGCGGTCCGGGTCATAGACCTGGCTGATGCCTGCATTGCCGCGGGCGCACAGCATGCCGCGCGACTTCAGGAACTTGGGGTTGGGGTCGAGCTTCTTGACCACCCCGTCTTCCACGCGGGCAATGAGACCACACTTGTTGAAACAGATGTCGCAGACGGAAAATTTGGAATCCCACGCCTTGGACATGGGTTGCGCCGCCTGCGCCTTCTTCAGGCCGCCCAGAACTGCGGGGCCGCCTACCGCACCCGCCGCGAGCAGGCCAGAGGCCCGGAAAAAATCGCGGCGTGATAACTTGTGACTGGAATCTGACATAACGTCTCCGGTGTTGCTCCTCGTTCAGCGAAATTGATACCTGTCCAGGTGTTTCGTTCGAGGGAGGTCGTCCTGCCCCATCCCTCACAGGGCAGGACGACCGGAATGGCGATCAGTGCATCCCGTTCCGCCATCAGGGGGAATGCACCGAGATTTACCAGCTTAGCTGCACTTGGCCGGGGACGGGGAGTCCGAAGCGTAGTCGTGCAGGTAGGTGAAGATGTCGTTGAGATCCTTATCGGAGATGGTCCAATCGCCGGAACACTTGATCTTGGTCTTGTCGGCGAAGGTGGCCTTCCACTCGGCCTGAGTCTTGGATGCGGGGCTCAGGTCGGAAGCGGTGCTGCCGTGACAAGAGCGGCAGTTCTTGCGGTACAGGAACTTACCCTTGCGGGCGTTGCCGCCACCCATGGCGAAAGCTGCGGAAACAGCGAAAACGGTCAACAGAGCGGTGGCGACGGCCAGAGAGATTTTGCGAGACATATTATCCTCCATTTTTGGTTACCTATTTCTGGATGCAACAACCTCATTTTGCACCCTAAGGGGGGTGAGCCCATTATTTCCATTATAACTGGTACCCCGTAGCGGTACCTTTTCTCTATCAATACCCATAGGGGGTATAGGTGTCAATAGGGTTTCGCAATTTTGTAACTGTCTCAAAACATATAAATAGAGTTAATGATATCAATAAATAAGAACGGCCATCGGGAAAAATCCGATGGCCGTCAAAAAAAATATAATGGTTCGCTAAAATACCCTACCTAGGTATTGTGCCATAAATATATGTATTGGGTGTTACCAAAGTCGGTCGGCATAACCCCTGTGCAGACCGCATGCACGGATGAGATCGGCGGTCTTTTTGATGTCATAGGGAATGAAGCGCATGGTTAGAATCTGCGCGTCCGTGTCGTAAAGCGCATACTTGGCTGAATTATCGCCGTCCCGTGGTTGGCCTACGGCCCCGATATTCAGGAGGTGCCGGGTATCCTTATCCAGCCTCAATTCTCCCTCATTCAGGGGCAGCTTTTCCGAGGCCTTTCTGTCGCGGCAGGTGAACCGCATCAGGTCATGGGTATGGCCAACGAAGCATACCCCCTCCGTGTACCGGGAGAACACTTCGCCCATCTCTTTTTCGTACTTCCAGATGTACTCGCTGGCCGAGTTCGGCGGTACGCCATGTACAAACCTACAGCCCTGTTCCGACAGGCTTTTCGGGTGGGCCACCAGCCATTCATAAGTCTCGTCAGTGACCATCTCCCGCGTCTTGCGCAGGGCGTCCTTGGCCGGCTGATTGAACCCTTGCAGGTAGTAGATATTGATCAGCCCCTGCTCGTGGTTGCCCTGCACCATCTGCACGCTCTCGCCCCGTTCGCGGACCAGATCACAGCATTCCTGAGGTTGCGGGCCATAGCCCACCAGATCGCCCAGGCAGTAGATCGAGTCCACGCCCTGTTTGTCGATGTCTTCGAACACTCTCAACAGTGCTTCGTAGTTGCTATGCACGTCTGAAAAAACAGCTATTTTCGGCATGATGAAACTCTATACCTTTGTGCGAGCCAGGGCAAGAATGCCTCCGGTGTGCCCTCGCCGGGCGGGCGTCTCCGACGGCTTAAGAACCCTTTGGGAAAAGGGTTCTTAAGAATCTCCTAAACCTTTTGTCGCTCGCTTCGCTCGAAGTGGGGGGGTATACTGAAGGGGGTATCTGGAATTGATTGTTTCGGACGCTACCACACGATTTTTTGCTTTCGAATGCAGAAGCTTGTGGCGTGGGCTACCGTTTGAAATAGTTCGTCCTCGGGCTGACCTTTGGTGGTTCCGGTCAGTCCGAGGACGAACTATTTCAAACAAAATGGGATCCAAGGGCGCGAGTCCTTGGCCGCCAGAGGCGAAATCACCTGACAATCCCGCCGAAGGCGGCTTCCTCTTCTGCCTTTACATCAACCCAGCACGCTCCAGAATATCAACACACATGTCGGCCCGATTGAAGGGGTAGATATGCACACCGTGCGCACCGTTCTTGATAAGGTCGGCGATCTGGTCGGCGGCGAGCTGAATACCGAGTTCCATCACAGCATCGTTACCACCCTTGGCGTGGGCATTTTCGATGGCGGCGAGGGTGTTGCCGGGCACTGGGGCATCGCAAAGCTGGGTCACGCGCTTGATTTGACCGAGGGTACGGACGGGCAACACGGACGGAATGATGGGCTTGTGGCAACCCATGGCGGCGAGGCGATCGACCATGTCGAAATAGCGGCGGTTGTCGAAAAAGAGCTGCGTCACACCAAAGGCGGCTCCGGCGTCGAGCTTGAGCTTGAGAAATTCGATGTCCTCGATGATGGAACGGGACTCGGGATGCCCGTCGGGATAGGCGGCCACACCCACGGCGAGATCAGGGGCCAACTCGTTGATGCGCTGCACGAGATCGGACGCATAGCGAAGCCCTTCGGGCGCGGACTCGACGCCTTCGGGATAATCTCCGCGTACAGCGAGCACATTGCGGATACCGCAGGCCTTGATGTCGTCGAGCTGCTGCTTGAGGGACTCCAGTTTGGAATGCACACAGGCTACATGGGGCATGACGTTGAAGCCGTGCTCCTCGGCCAGATTGCGAGACGCCTTCAGAGTGCCGAGGGAACCGGAACCGCCTGCTCCACAGGTTACGGCGGCGAATAGCGGCTGGATGGCTTTGATCTTTTCCACGGCTGTCTGGAATCCTTCCCATTCGGCCTCGCGGCGGGGCGGCAAAAATTCGACGGAAATGAACGGGCCATCATTCGAATTGATCAAATCGGGAATGAACATATCTCTTAACTCCTTGCTCTCTCTACTATATTACTAAATCTGTATATCAAGATGTCTTGATATAGCTAGGCGACAAAATGACAAAGTGTCAAGCGCAAAGTGCGTAAAAAGAGATGCCCCGAGGCGAAAAGGCAGGGATGTGCGAGAAGAAAAGAGGCTTACGGGATGGTCTTGTAGCGCGACAAAGCCAGCGCCAAGGCGGTGGAAACCTTGACCAATTCCGAGTTGCCCTTGCGGATGGTGGAGGCCATGCGTTTGGCCACGGCCATGAGCATATGGTTACCGATGTGCGGGTGCTTCTCTGCCAGCTCGAAGAAGCGGTCACGGTTGGTGACGAGGAACTCCGCGTCTTCAAGGACCTGTATGGTGGCGGAGCGGGTGTCGCGGTCGATGAGCGCGATCTCGCCGAACACGGGATAGTGGGTCTGGTCCAGAGTGGCGAGGACCTTGCGCGGCGTGTTGACCTCCATGATGGGCAGGTTCATGCCTTGCATGAGCATGGACTTGGTTATGCGCACGCGCCCACGGATGAGGATGAACATCTCGTCGCCCTGATCTCCTTCGGTGATAAGGTCGTTGCCCGCGTTAATGGTTCTGACCTCAAAGATGGGTTTCACCTTGTCGATCAGATAGTCAGGCAGGTCCTGAAAGAGAGAGATGGTTTCCCATTCGATGTTGGTGCTCATCGTGTCGCTCCGGGATAGAGGAACAGGACCGCATCGTATCCTGCCAGCGATTCATCGTCCGGCGGATTGGCCAGCACGCTGGGCCCGGATTGCCCCATGCTGGTCTCCTGTCCGGAGCTTTCGAACAGTTCCAGAATGAACTGGTCCAGCGCCGAGCTTTCATCGAGTACATCTTCCAGGGAGAGCTGTTTGCTCACATGACACAGGGCCAACGGGAGCTGATGATTGGCGCGGAATTGCGTCATGAGGTCGCCCCAGTTGAGCTGTTGCTCTTCGCGGGTAAGCGTCTTGAAGCCCATGTGGTTGTTGCCGCGCATGCCCAAAATTTCTTGCAGGAAGGTCCACATGGACGGGTTCGCACCCATGAGGCCGAGGATGAGCGAAGTGAGCTGGCCATGCACCAGTATCTCGTTCACGCCTGCCCGCAGCATATGCTTGCGGTTTTCAGGCAGGGCCACCTCGCCGTACAGCGGCACTTGGGACGACAGTTCTCTGATGGCCAGAGCTGCATAGAGGGTTTCCTGATCCGCATCCTTGGAGGATTGCTCCTCGTGTTGCGACAGCAGGTACACCACCTTGGCCCGGGCAATGCCGGATCGTTGCAGCACCGATTCATTGGTGATGGCTCCATGCACGAAGTGGAGGTGTTCGCCCATTTCCAGTTGGAAGGCGATGGCTTCGCGGTTATCTGCCGGAAGCGCATTGACCAGCACCAGATCGGAACGCCCTTTCTGGCCGCTGCCGATAACGTGGTTGTCACGCAGTGCCGCGATCAGTTCCAGCCCGAATTCGTTCCAGCCGACGATGATGACGTGATTTGTCAGGTTCACCTTGAGCAGCCCCTTGCGCTTTCTGGCCTTGCGCTCCACCAGCATGGAGGCCAAATTACCCGTCAGAGTGGAAACCAGACCGATGCCGCAGATCATGACGAACACACCCATGATCTTGCCGCCCACTGTGCCCGGGACCATATCCCCGTATCCCACCGTGGTCAGCGTTACCACCGCCCACCACAATGCGCCGAACAGGTCATGGATTTCGCCGTTCGGATAGTGCTCGAAATACCAGAACCCCACAGTGCTGCTGCCCAGCATCACCATAATGAGCAGGGTCAGTTTTCCGAAGGGGCTGCGGCACCATCCCGCAAGCGTGTCCATGATTCGTAGGGCCAACTGCACGGTTTCCACCTTTTTGTAGTTCTAGTCTTATTCTATGAACGACAAAAGGTTGTGCGTCAACTCGAGTGGCTTTGGAAGACCCTGCCGGGGGCCGCTGCCGCGGGCCTCCTCGCCGGAGAGGCGTCTTCGACGAGCAGGGCGCTGCCCTGCACCCGCCATCTCTGCTGTCTTCATTCGTAAGGCTCGAAGACTCGCCAACGACTGAAGCAAAGGCCGAGGGCCTTTGGAATCCCATCTGCGGCTGTCGCCGCAAGGGTAATTATATATAAGTGTGACTTTTAAACTCGAACAATCCCGAGCGAAGCGAGCGATAAAAAGTTTTGGAGATTCTTAAGAACCTTTTACAAAAGGTTCTTAAGCCGTCGGGCTTCAGCCGTTAGCGAGTCTTCGAGCTTTACGGATGTAGACAGCAGCGATAGACGCCGCCTTCGGCGAGGAGGCCGCCGGCAGGCATAACAAAAAGCCCTCCCGGATTACCGAGAGGGCTTTTTCATGTGCAAATGTTATGGCGTCTATTGCATGGCGGCCCGTCCGGCCTTTTCCTTGGAGATGACGACCATGTTGCGGCCGTTGTGCTTGGCCTTGTAGAGGGCCTTGTCTGCCTTGAGGATAAGGTCGTCGTCCTTGGTGAGCGATCCGGCTTCGACCGAGGCCACGCCGATGGAGGCGGTGACGGTGAAGTCATGCCCGTCGAAGTGGAACTGACAGGCCTGAATGGCTTCACGCACGCGCTCGGCCAGACACCAGGCATCCTTTTCGGTGGTATGCGGGAGCAGTACGACGAACTCTTCGCCACCGTAGCGGGCAGCGAGGTCAGTGGTACGGAAGGTGTCGGTGAGAATCTCGCCGACCTTGCGGAGCACCATATCACCAGCCTTGTGACCGTACGTGTCGTTGACGTGCTTGAAATGATCGAGGTCGACCATGAGCAGCGACAGGTCGTGGTTGTAACGACGGCGACGCTTGATTTCGTAGATGAGCCGCTCTTCAAAGGAATGGCGGTTGTAAATTCGGGTGAGACCGTCGCGGTCGGCGCGCAGCTTCACTTCCTTGTAGAGGAGTGAGTTGCGGAGCGCGAGACCGAGATGGTTCACGGCGGAGCGGAAGGTCTCTACCTGATCCTTGCCGAGGCGGTAATCAGGCTCGCAGAGCAGCGCGAGACAACCGAAGGTCTGCTGACCGGCGGTGAGCGGCATGGTCACGAGACGGCCGTCCTTGGGCTTCTGGGAAAATTCGGGTCGACGGGTGGATTCGGCGTGCACGATCTGGAAACCGTTCACCGGCCCGCTGCCCATGTTGGCGGCAGAGTCCATGAGATGTTCAACCCATGCGGACTCTGTTTCTGGCGGCATGGTACCGTTGAGGAAGATCTCCACGTCGGCGACGTCGGATTCAGCCTGATAGGTCCAGAAGGCGGCGTGGAGCTGCTTGATGGGGAGCACCAGTGACAGGGTCTCCTTGGCGTTCAGGAGAATGGTGGTGGGTTCCAGCGACTCGGTGGCCGAGGCAAGGATGCGGTTCAGGAACATGAGCTGGTCGGTCTTACGGGCGAGCAGTTCACGTTCGAGCAGGATTTCCTCGGTCATGCGGTAGATGTCCGAGTACATGGAAGTCACTTCCTTGGCGCGGAACACGGCGTCCTGCACCTTGGGGCGCGTCAGGGGTGTGCGAACCACGGTCAGGAAACCTTCGGCCAGCACCTGATCCATCTCAATGGGCTCGTCATTCTCATCCTGAATGAGAATGCGATGCGTGGAATCCTGGCTGCGGTATTCTTCCTTGCGGAATTCTGGCATGTCTTCCCACACAGACCAGGGGATCCAGGCTGCGGACGGCTTCTCGTCCTGCATCAGTTCCTTGGTCCAGGGAAAGGCTCCAGCTGGGAAATTTCGTACGTAAAAACCGGGGCCAACACCCATTTCGACCTGCTTCTTGAGCTGATCGCTCAATCCAAGGCCCCACATGAGTTCGGGTCGCTTGCCCCGCTTGATTCTTCTGTTCTGCATGTCTCCGGCTCCTCAAGAGAGTCAAAATCTCGACGCTTCCCTGCGTCTGCATAGGGTACTGAGCAAGATGGGGGCCAATCTGTGTGAAGAGCCGGAAAACTTAATATTAATATCTTCAACAAACCGATATTGCGTAGTTTTTTCTGTAGAAGCAAAGCGGGGTATTATGCACCGCATGGAAAAAAGTGCCGTCTGTTTCTTGTCAAACCCATTGACAAAAAGGGCTCTAGCGGTTTTGACCTAGGGTATGTCCGTATCCAAGCGCATATGGGGCACCCTGGACCCTTTCTACGAACCAGGGCCGATCCTTGGCCGCAAAGTGGCCAATATCAAGTTTCTGGGCGCGTTGCTCAGCGACGATTCCTTTGACGAATACCACTTCTTCCTGGCCGACCGTAAACTCGGCAAGTCCCTGATGGGACATCTGGAAAAGGTGGCTCCGACGCTGGTGGCTGCCGATCGCGTCAAGGTGTTTGACCGCCGCGAGTTGCCCGCCAAGCTGGCCGAGGTGGAGTATCATTGCTTTCACCTTTCCGACTGCATCACCAGCCAACCTAGCGTGGCCGCATTACGAAATAGATATAGTCGGCGCATCTTTCCCATCACCGGCACCATCCATTCCCTGAGCTATTCCGACTTCGGTGTGCCGTTCCTGCGCCACCTGTGGCCCGGCACCACGGCGCGTGATGCCATCGTCTGCACCTCCACATTGGGCAAACAGGCCGTGGGCAATTTTTTTGGCTGGCTTCGCGAATCGTACGGACTGGACGAAGCAGGATATCCTGCGCCCGAACTGGCGCGCATCCCGCTGGCCGTGGACATCAATGAGCTGCGCCCCGGTGGCGCCAGGGCCGAGGGCGGCCCGGTGCGCCTGCTGGTGTTTGGGCGCATTTCCCATCATTCCAAGATGGACCTGCTGCCGCTGATCCGCGCCCTGCACCGTCTGTTCAGTGACGGTGTGGACCGTGAGTCCGTGGAGCTGGTACTGGCTGGCTGGGCCGATGACGACGACGATTTTCTGCCTACCCTGCGCGACTACGTGCAGAACGTGGGCATCCAGACCTCCATCAAGCTGCGTCCCACCGAGGCGGAGAAGTGCGAGCTGTTCCAGTCCGCCGACATCTTCGTGTCCATCGCGGACAATCCGCAGGAGACCTTCGGCATCACCATGGTGGAGGCGGGCGCGTTCGGCCTGCCGTCCGTGGCCTCGGAATACGACGGCTACCGGGACATCATCGTCCACGGCGAGACCGGGCTGCTGGTGCCCACCGTGGGGCCGGAAGAAACACCGGACGCCGATCTGCTCGCTCCGGTGACCTATGACAATCAGTACCACCTGCTCCTGTCCCAGCGGACTGCCGTGGAAGTGCCCGCGCTGGCCGATGCGTTGCGTACGTTGATCGAATCGCCGGAAATGCGACGGACCATGGGCGAGGCCGCCCGCAAGTGCGTGGAAGAGCAGTTCACATGGCAGCGCGTCATCCAAGAGCATTGTACGTTGTGGGATACATTGTGGCAGGCCGAGGCCGATGCCGAGCCCCTGCGCGAAATCGCGCATCCCCTTGCCATTCCTTACGGAAAAGTTTTCGGTCATTTCACCTCGCGCACCCTTGAGGAGGGCGTCACGCTCAAGGCCGGACGGACCGGCGAGGCCTTCTACCGCGACAAGGATTACCCCACCCTGTATTCGGGCATGACGCACACCATTGACCCGAATGTTGCAAAAAAACTGGTTTTCCTTGCGCGTAAACCAATTGACAGTGCCACCCTGATACGCAAACTTACTGAAGTTGCACCACAGATAGACGAGCAATCCGCAAAAAATCATGTCCTGTGGTCACTGAAGCATGACATATTAGAACGCGTATAAAATCCTAACTCCCCACCCCGGAGGCACTATGAAAGCGCTCAGGGCTGCAAGGATGGAGCGGTGTATCGGCTGCCATTCCTGCTCGCTGGCCTGTTCTCGTCAGGTTCATAAATTTCTCTCGTGGAACAAGGCGGGCATCCGCATCGCTTCGGCGGGCGGCCTGTCCACCGGCTTCGAGGCCAAGCTTTGTCTGGCCTGTCACCCTGCTCCGTGCGCTGACGTCTGCCCCACCGGGGCCATGGCCCAGCGCAAGGACGGCGGTGTCATGCAGAAGAAGAACCTCTGCATCCGCTGCGGCAAGTGTGCCGAGGCGTGCCCGGTTGACGCCATTTTCCTTGATCACCAGGTGAATCCCTACGTCTGCATCCACTGCGGTCGCTGTGTGGACTTCTGTCCGCACGACTGCCTTGAGATGGTGGACCTTCCCAAGAAGGAAAAGGAAGGAGGCGAATAATGATTAGAGACTTCTTCCGCGTCATGATGGTCAATCTGACCACGGGCAAGACCAATATCATCGAGCGGCCCGGCCGCAGCGAATACCTCGGCGGCACCGGCCTGGCCGCGCGCCTGTACGAGGAGTTCGGACTCATGGACGAGGACTGGGATCACCCGGACCAGCCCGTGATCTTCGCCATTGGCCCGCTCACCGGCTATTTCCCGCTCATGTCCAAGACATGCTGCGCCTTCCGCTCGCCCTATCACAATCAGTACACCGAGAGTTACGCTGGTGGTAAATCCGCCCTGTCCCTCCGGTTCGCCGATCTGGACGCGCTGGTGGTTGTCGGTAAGGCCCCGCGCCTCACCGCCCTGTGCGTGGGCTCTCGCCGTGTGGAAACGCGCGACGTGGAGTACATGCGTGGCTTCGACGCCATCCACACCGGACGCGTGCTGCGCAAGATCTTCCCGGGCTCGGGCAGACGCTCCATCATGCGGATCGGCCCGGCTGGCGAGAATCTGTCCTCCTACGCCTGCATCAACGTCGACACCTTCCGCCACTTCGGGCGCATGGGCGGCGGCACGGCCATGGGCGTCAAGAACCTCAAGGCCATCTGCATCCTCGGCGACCGCGGCTTCGAGCTGCCCCAGACCAAGGAATATCCGAAGCTCTACAAGCATATCTTCGAGCAGCTCACCACCACCGAGATGATGTCCAAGTACCATGGTCTCGGCACGGCCGTGAACATCAACCCGCTCAACGAGCTCAAGTCCCTGCCGTGGAAGAACCTGCAGCAGACCACCAGTCCTGAGGCGAGCAATATCTCCGGTGAGACGTTTGCCGACCATACGTTGTTGAGAAACGCCGCCTGCGCGGGCTGTCCGGTGGGTTGTATCCACGTCGGCTTCGTGCGCGAGCAGTTCCAGGCCAACAACCAGTATCTCTACCGTCAGGTGGGCTACGATTACGAGCCCATCTTCTCCTGCGGCGGCATGTTGGAGATCACGGACGCCGCGCAGGTGCTCCGTGTCCTCGACGTCATCGAAAAGGAAGGTCTCGACTGCATGTCCGCCGGTGTCGCGCTGGCTTGGGCCACCGAGGCCTTTGAGAAGGGCGTCATCAGCGAGAAGGAGACGCAGGTCACTCTCAAGTGGGGCGACGCCGAGACCTACATGGAGGCCGTGGAGCTCCTGAGCCGTCCGCCGAACGACTTCTATCGTCTGCTGGCGCAGGGCGCCCTCAAGTGCGCCGAGCACTATGGCGGCGAAGATTACGCCTGCGTACTGGGTCAGGAGATGGCCGGTTATGCCACGGGCGAAGTCTTCTTCGTGTCCGAGGGACTTGGCTTCCGCCACTCCCATCTGGATTCCGGCGGCTACGCCTACGACCAGAAGCACGAGGACAAGGACGTGAAAAAGGCGCTCGACTTCCTCGTGGAAGACGGTCGCGGCCGCATCGTCCTCAACTGCATGGTGGGTTGTCTGTTCTCCCGCGGCGTCTACAAGGACGACCTCCTTGCCGAGGCCATGGAGTCCGTGGGCTACGGTGGTCTCAACGGCAAGATGGACGAGATCGGCGAGCGCGTGCAGAAGCTGCGTTGGCGTCTCCGCATCGGCATGGGCTACAATCCCTTGGCCGTGAAGATTCCCAAGCGTTACACCGAGATCACCACCTGGAAGGGCCCCATCGATACCGAGTATCTCGAGGCGCTGCGTACCGGTTACGCCGCTCGGATCATGGAAATGGGCGCTCCTTTGGAGGATGAAGAGTAAAGGCGAAAGGGGAAACCGCCTTCGGCGGGATGAGGAATGGACGAGCAGGGCCTTCTGCCCTGCACCCGACCTAAGGCCGAGGGCCTTAGGAATCCCACGGGCGGCTTTCGCCGCGAGATAAGTTAAGTGGAAAGAGCTTCCCGGAGATCGGGGAGCTCTTTTTTATTGCTCTGTCTTCTTTTTGGGGAGGAAAATAAGTGAAGAGAAGTCAAAAAAGTTTGATGAAATGAAAAAAAGACTTGCAAAGCAACTCCGGCTTCGCTAAACACAACTCCTTACCGGCGCTCGGGTAGCTCAGTCGGTAGAGCAGGGGACTGAAAATCCCCGTGTCGGCAGTTCAATTCTGTCCCCGAGCACCATCGAAGATATAGGGCTTTCATCGCAAGATGAAAGCCCTTTTCTTTTGCTCCGGCAGTTCCTGCCTGATTTGGCGCGGGGCATTGGTGGCAAAAATGCCAGCCATTCGCTGCTACAAGTTGAGAATCGGTGTCAACGCACCATGTTCCCACAAAATCTTTACTCCAATGATGAAGAGAACAACGCCCCCGAGGAGTTCGGCGTATTTGCTGATGCTTTTCGCCTGCCCAGCCGTTTTGCCGATATGAAGGCCCACTGCCGTGAACAGGACAGCCACGATGCCTATGATCAGGGCGGGCCACCAGACGGACAGACCCAGCATGGACAAGCTGAGGCCCACGGCCAAGGCATCGATACTTGTGGCAACGGAGAGCACGACGAGGGTCATCCCTTTAGTGGGATCACCTTTGGCCTCATCATCGTCCTCGAATGCCTCTTTGATCATGTTGAAGCCGATGTAGCCAAGCAGCACGAATGCGATCCAGTGGTCATACGCCTCAATGTACGCACGTACAGTGCTCCCTAAATACCAGCCGATAATGGGCATCAAGGCCTGAAACAGCCCAAAGTGCCACGCCAGACGAAAGGTCTGCCGGGGGCTGACGGTTTTCAGTGCAACACCCGTTGCAATGGCAACGGCAAAGGCATCCATGGCAAGTGCGATGGCAATGGTAACGAGTTCAATGCTTCCCATACGTTCTCCTGTGACCCCGGTGGTAATCGGCTTTTCTTCGTATCACAACATATGAGTTAATTATAATCTTGACCAAAATGGTCAGAATTTTATTGACACAGTGACGTTGTGTGGCTACTTGCGGCTGAGATTCATTTTCAATTTCAGCAAAAACGCTTCAAGGAGCTTAACGTGAAAAAACTGATTACCCTTTCTTTGACCGCCCTGCTGGTCGCGGCCTGGACCGTCTCTGCTTTTGCCAGTGAAGTAGTTGTCTACTCTGCACGCAAAGAACATCTCATCAAGCCGCTGTTCGAAGCCTACACCGCCAAGACCGGCGTTGAGGTCAAGTACATCACCGGAAAGGCCGGCGCACTGTTGGAACGCATCAAGGCCGAAGGCGCAAATACTCCTGCAGACCTCTTCATCACCGTTGATGCGGGTAATCTCTGGCATGCTGCCGAGGAAGGCGTCCTGCAGCCTCTGGATTCCGCAGTGCTGACCGAGAACATCCCTACGCATCTCCGTGACCCGCAGAATCGTTGGGTCGGCCTGTCTGTCCGTGCACGCACCATCGTGTACAACAAGGACAAGGTTAATCCGTCCGAGCTTTCCACCTATGAAGCGCTGGGTTCTGACGAATGGAAAGGCCGTCTGCTGCTCCGTACTTCCAAGAAAGTTTACAACCAGTCTCTGGTCGCTTCCATGATCGCTGAAAAGGGCGAGGCCGAGACCGAAAAGATCGTCAAGTCCTGGGTTGCCAACATGCCTGTGGCGCCTTTCTCAAGTGACACCAAGGCTCTGGAAGCCGTTGTTGCCGGTGTCGGCGATGTGGCTGTGGTCAACACCTACTATTTTGGCCGTCTGCTCAAGAAGAACCCCGACCTGCCGCTGGCTATCTTCTGGCCGAATCAGCAGACCACCGGCGTTCACATGAATGTTTCCGGCGCAGGCGTCACCAAACATGCCAAGAATCAGGCTGAAGCCGTGAAGCTGCTCGAGTGGCTCTCTTCTGCCGAAGCGCAGGGCAAGTTCGCTTCCCTTAACATGGAATTCCCCGCCAACGAATCCGTCAAGGCTGACCCTGTTGTCGCAGCCTGGGGCGAGTTCAAGGGCAACCCCATGAATGTCGCCAAGTATGGCGAGTATCAGGCCGCAGCCATCAAGCTGATGGACCGCGCAGGGTACAAATAGACCATGTCTGAATCCTTGAAAGTACACACCGCCGGGGAGACCCTGTCGCCTCCCCGGCGGCGTCTCTTTCGCCTCCAGTCCCCGGGCTGGTTTGCAGGGGCGGCGCTGCTCGCCTTGGTGGCATCTGTTCCGCTGCTGGTGATCGTAGGACATCTGCTGATCCCGCAGCAGGACGTCTGGCAGCACCTTGCGGAGAATGTTCTTGCCACACTGGTTGCCAACACCGCGCTCCTGCTCCTCTGCATTGTGCCCTTGACGGCTGTCATGGGCGTTGGCCTGGGATGGCTCACAGGAGCCTGTGACTATCCGGGGCGTAAATTTTTCGCGTGGGCGTTGGTGCTTCCTTTTGCCGTTCCGCCATACGTCTTCGCTTTCGTGTATCTCGGCCTGTTCGATTTTTCCGGGCCAGTGCAGACGGCACTCCGCGCAGCGTTTCCCTCCATGGGATTCATTGACATCCGCAACGTTGTGGGCGTGGCCTCCATCTTGTCTTTGGCATTCTATCCCTATGTCTACCTGATGGCTCGAAGCGCATTCATGACGCAAGGTCGCACCGCAATGGAAGCGGCGCGCACTTTGGGCATGAAGCCGTCCCGAGCGTTTTTCAAAGTTGCCTTGCCAATGGCCCGGCCTTTCATCGCTGCGGGGCTGGTGCTCGTCTGCATGGAATCCCTGGCCGACTTTGGTGCGGTGTCCATCTTCAACTACGACACGTTTACTAATGCCATTTACAAGGCATGGTTTGGGCTCTTCTCTCTGGAGAGTGCCGCCCAGCTTTCTTCGGTGCTGGCCATCTTCGTCCTGATTGCTCTGGTTATGGAGCAGCGTATGCGTGCCCGAATGCGATTCACGGAAGCAGGTCGTTCGAGCCAGGCTGAACGGCTCAAGCTCACAGGATTTGGCAAGTGGGCAGCTTTTGCAGCGTCCTTACTGGTGTTCATGTTGGCTTTTGCCGTCCCGTGCATTCAACTGGCTTTCTGGGCGTGGGAGGTCGTTGGGCCCGATGCCGTCAGGTATGTGTCTTACAGCGTGAAGACACTTTCTCTCGGCTTGACGGGGGCCGCTGCCACCACCTTGTGCGCGATGGTTCTGGCTTTTGCGAAACGGAACGACCCTGGCCATGTCATGACCTGGACATCCCGGATTGCAACGCTTGGATACGCGCTCCCCGGTACTGTCTTGGCTGTGGGCATATTCATCCCAGCCTCTTGGTTGGACGCTGCCCTGATCCATCTTGTCAGTGGCGTCACAGACGGGAAGGTCTCTCCCATCATTCAAGGGTCACTGGGGTTGATGATTGTGGCTTATGTCGTCCGATTTATGGCGGCCGCATTTGGCTCCGTAGACAGCGCGATGCAGCGTATCACTCCTTCCATCGGGGAAGCGGCTCGAACAATGGGCGTAAGCGGGTTGGCCTTGCTGCGGCGCATCTATCTACCCATGCTCAACAAAGGGCTCATGGCCGGTGCCATCCTCGTGTTGGTGGATGTCATGAAGGAAATGCCCATTACGTTGATGATGCGGCCATTTGGCTGGGACACCCTTGCCGTGAAAATTTTCGAATACACCTCTGAGGGCGAGTGGGAGCTTGCGGCCATTCCCGCCGTGGTTCTCATCCTCGTGGGCCTTGTGCCGGTGCTGTTGCTCACCCGGCAGTCGGAGAAATAGCTATGCGTAAAAATCTGCTCGAAGTCCGGAATATCCATAAATTCTATGACGATTTTCATGTCGTAAAGAATGTCACCTTTTCCCTTGAGGAAGGGGAGATCGGCTGCCTACTCGGCCCCAGCGGCTGCGGCAAGACCACGTTGTTGCGAACCATCGCTGGATTTGAAGACATCGCGAGCGGTTCCATCGCCATTGACGGTCAAATGGTTGCCGGACCCACCTACGTCGCCCCGGAGAACCGCAATATCGGCATGGTGTTTCAGGACTATGCCCTCTTTCCCCATCTGACAGTGGCCGACAATGTCGCCTTTGGTCTGGAGGGTGTTTCAAAGCAGGCAAAGCAACAACGTGTGGATGAGCTTCTCGAGACCGTGGGCCTTGCCGGAGAGCAGAGCAAATACCCCCATGAGCTGTCGGGCGGGCAACAACAGCGGGTTGCTCTGGCTCGGGCCTTGGCTCCCGAACCCAAATTGCTTCTCATGGACGAGCCGTTTTCCAATTTGGATGTGGCTCTTCGTGAATCCCTCTCGGCCGAGATTCGAGACATCCTCAAAGCGCGGTCCATCACGGCGCTCATGGTGACGCATAATCAGAACGAGGCATTTGCCATGGCCGATAAGGTCGGAGTGCTGTCTTGCGGAGAGATGCAACAGTGGGATGCCCCGCATGCTGTCTATCACTTTCCTGCAAATACGGTTGTTGCCGGGTTTGTTGGGGAAGGGACGTTTATCAAAGGAACTGTGCAGGAAGAGGGCGTGGTGGAAACCGCTCTGGGCACTTTGAGAGGCGTGATTTCGGTTCCATGCGAAACAGGTTGTGAGGTCAGCGTCCTGATCCGTCCAGAAGATGTGGTGCATGACGATGACAGTGAACATGAGGCAATCATTTCGGAAAAGACGTTCCGAGGCCCGACCATTCTCTACACGCTCCAGTTGGCCAACGGCGAACAGGTGCAGGCCTTGGTCCCGAGCCATCATCAACACGCCATCGGACAGCGAATCGGGATATATCAGGATGTCGAAGACCTGGTTGTATTCCCTGCCGGAAGTGATTTCACCGCTGCGGACAAATGTGTTGTGTCGTGACTTGATAAGAATCGTAAGCAGAAAAAAAGACTTGCCAAGCAACTCCTGCTTCGCTAAACACAACTCCTCACCGGCGCTCGGGTAGCTCAGTCGGTAGAGCAGGGGACTGAAAATCCCCGTGTCGGCAGTTCAATTCTGTCCCCGAGCACCATTGAAAATCAGGCCCTTACGAAGAAATCTTCGTAAGGGCCTTTTTTGTTTGTTTTTATATTGCCACGAATTTACCACAAATTGTTTTGATTTCATTCTGCCACGAATTTGCCACAAGTCGTGTTTTCTACGCCAGATTTTGAGCGCTGATGTTCGATTACCACAGAGGCAATAATTTAGTTGTCTGGCCGCATATGTATGACGAGTGAGCGCGCAGTCATTTATTACGTTATTATATGTGGTTGCATTGACAAGAAACGAGGATGTGGCATTGTGCCCCCTTTCATAACCAAAAGGATTGTATGGAACAAATAATTACGTTGTTGAAAGGGTACAACGCCAAAGAACTGTTCAAAAGGTGTCCTGGTATGGATGGGGTTGTTGAGCTCTATAGGCTTATCAGGATTGGGGAATTGCCTCCATGGCTTGTTGTTAAAAGAATCGTAAATGATGAGACTGGCGATATATTCTACAGGTGCACTGAGGCTGGTCCGGCAAGCTCATATCGTATTTTCAATGATGGGTATGATCGTCCTGAGTACGAGCCTGCTCATGTTGACCATTTGGCTTTTGATGAGAAGGACGTTGAGAGACTCATACGAAATCACCCTGAGCTTGGGTGGGATTCTCTTCCTTCGTCTGCGGACGAAACCGATTCTGAGCGTGCCCTAAAGAAGGATTTGAAAGCCGCCTTGAAAAGGAATGAAGAGCTTGAAAAGCAGGTTACCGAGCTCATGGAGGGGCAAACCATTACGATGCATTGCGACGGGCCATGTGAGGCATGGGCAACGTCTTTTGATTACTTGCTCCCTATTTTTCGCGATATACTGAAAACTCCTAAGGGAACTCTGACCCGCGAGAGTTATTTCAATGAAATTCATAAAGAGGCTCCCGGCCAACTGCTCAAAAATGCGTTCCACATTATGTGGAGGCACCTGCCATCTCAGTACAAGAGTGGTCAGGGACGCCCTAAGAAGTAGAAAACCCTGTTAAACCCTTCCAACGTTCAAAAAGGCATTGTTGGGAGGGTTTAGCTTATTTTTTTGTCCACCCAAAAAGTCCATACCTTTCCTTAGGCACCCCGCAGGTGTTTTGGTGACCCAGCGGGAACACAAAATCCTAAAAGGAAAATGTATGGATATTTTTGATTGTCTTGAAAAGAGTTGGGGGAGCCCCGTAGTCGCTCGTTCGGAAGTAGGAAAGTTTAGCGGCGGCATGCTCTGCCCCAAAACCCTCGCGAACTTGGACTGCCTTGGGGAAGGTCCTGAAAGGCGTATGCGTCTTGGACGTAAGGTCGGCTACGAAGTGCGGGCGCTCGTCGGTTGGATGCGTGCTCGAGCCTCTGAGGGGGCTTTGAAGGCAGATATCAGCCAGGAGGCTATCGATGAATAGCCTTAATCTGGACTATCTCTCTAACGCCTCGCAGTTGGATGCGGCTCTTCACTACGCAGAAGCAGGCTTCCCCGTTTTTCCTTGCGACAGGAGCAAAGCGCCTAAGGTTAAAACCGGGTTTATGGCGGCTACGACGGATCTGGGTCAGATTCGAAAATGGTGGACCATGTGGCCTGGAGCCTCCATTGGAATACCCACTGGGGCAGCCTCGGGTGTGTTTGTCCTTGATATTGATATGCCCAATGGCCCAAGGGACCTTGACTGCCTTGAAAGCGAAAAAGGCCGTCTTCCTGATACCCTTTCGCAGAGGACTGGCAGTGGGGGCTTGCATCATTTTTATGCCGTTCCTGACGGATTTAAGATTAAGAACAAGGTGAGGGTTGCTGGCACTCAGATCGATGTTCGTGGTCATGGCGGCTACGTAATCGTCCCTCCGAGCCTGCATCCCTCTGGCAACAAGTACATTTGGTCGGATGAACACCCCGTATCTGATGCCCCCGAATGGCTTTTCGATTGGATTGCCCAAGATTCGGTTTTAAAAAACAAGCCGACTAAAGAAGCAAAGGGAACACCCTATGTCGAAGCCGCATTTGATGCAGAGGTGCGCGCCGTGCGCCAAGCGCCTGAAGGAGCGCGAAATGACACTTTGAACAAGGCTGCTTACAACCTTGCCCAGCTTGTAGGGGCTGGCGAATTGGATCAGGCTCGTGTTGAAACCGCCCTATTGGAAGCATCCAATCTGCCGGATATCGAGAAGGCAAGGACGATCAAAAGTGGCATGGATGCAGGGAAAGCTGAGCCACGTAGCTTGTCGCATAGCAACGTGATTAACTCGCCTGCTGACCGGAAAGCTGAAGTGGACGTCATGTCATTTGTGTCTGGTAATATTACGCCTGTGCAGTTTGATGCCCATCTTCCTTCTCCTGTCTCTCATGACTTGGTTCCGGGCTTGCTGCGGGACTATTGTGTCGCCTTGTCAGAGTTTGTTCAGGTCCCGTTTGAACTTGCCCTTTGTGCCGCTTTAGGTGCGATTTCCGTTGCCGGTCAGAAGAAGTACAAGGTCGAAGTCTTCCCTGGCCACTCCGAGCCTATTAACATTTATAGTCTGTGTGCGCTCCCTCCCGGAGAGAGGAAAAGTGCCGTTGTTGAGAACTGCAAGGCCCCTCTTAAGAAGTGGGAGATGGAAAATCGGCAAGCCATGAAGGAAACTATCGAGGCTACCAGCTCTGAGCGAAAAACCTTGCTTAAGGCTATTGAGCACCGTCGAAGCAAAGCTGCGAGTGCTAGCAGTTCCAGTGACAGGGAAAAATATATTCGTGAGATTAGGGAACTTGAGCAGGAACTGCCTGAAGTTCCTGTCTCGCCGCGCCTGTTGGCCGATGATTTTACCCCTGAGGCCCTCGCCGAGATTATGAGTGAACATGATCAGAAAATTGGTTTGATTGAGGCTGAAGGCGGTATTTTTGAAACCTTCGCTGGCCGTTACACTAATGGCATCCCCAACATCGACGGAGTACTCAAGTTTTGGGGGAACGAAAGCGTTTCGGTGGACAGAAAGGGGAAGGAACCAATTTATTTGGGAGATCCGGCACTGACTCTTTGCGTCTGCCCGCAGCCTGATGTGGTCCAAGGGCTCGCTGAAAAAGCTGGATTCAAGGGGCGCGGACTGCTCGGACGCCTCTTGTATTTTATGCCTCAGAGTCGATTGGGAACCCGCATTATCAATGCTCCTGTGATGCCTGAGCGAATCAAGCGGGCTTATGAGGCCATGATATTGGGCCTGCTGGATACACCTTGGCTTTTGGATAGCGAAGGCAACAGGACCCATTACCTGATGCATCTTGATTCTGAAGCGAAGGAGCGCCGTGATGACTTCGCCATCGAAGTTGAAAAGCAGCTTCTTCCTGAGGGAGAATTCGAGCACATGACCGATTGGGCGGGGAAGCTTCCTGGCATGATGGTGAGGATCGCTGCTCTTCTTCAGCTGAGTCAGCAGCGAGGGGGGAATGATTTGGTTATTACCGGCCCAGTAATGAAAGCTGCCATCGGTATTGCGGCGGTCTTGGTAGAGCATGCAAAAAAGGCATTTTCTTTGATGGGAACGGATGCTGCCCATGAATCTGCCAAGACCATTTTGAAGTGGTTCCAGACTCGTCGATTGGAAGAGTTTTCTGGACGTGAAGCTCTTCGCGGTGTGCGTGGACGCTTTTCTAAGATGGCAGAGGTCAATGCCGGTCTCGATGTGCTTGTTGATCGTTGCTACCTTTACAGGCAGTCGTCTGAGAAAAGGGGGCGGGGCAGGAAGCCTTCTGATACCTACGTCGTGAATCCTTATTTGATGGGAGAGTAGAGTGGGGTTTGCGCAAAAATGGGCAGATCATTCAGCTGCTCATGAAGAAAAGTATATGGAGATCAGGGAACGGTGTCACGAAGGTGGCACCCTCCCTGGCGAAAGTGGTAAATTTGTCCATTCTGTCCATATTGTCCCTAGGCAACAAATCCGTAGGCGCTTGGCGCACGTTTTTGGCCCGATCAAAGATTCTGGGATCGATACATATGCGCGCAAGAGTGAGAGCACCGGAGCAGAGGCTAGCAAGTCCTACGAACGCTCCAAAAAGAAAATAAATGCCGAGAGGCGGCGTGGGTATAAAAGAGCTCGAGCTTGGCTTATGGAGAGGCTTGATCTCCTTCAAAAGGCGGGATGGACCAGAGCAGCTTTGTTTAAGATTGGGAGGTGTGCTTATCCCTACGGCTGGGGGGCGGCGTGGTCTCCTGCTTGGCTCGATGTATATGCCGCTCCGAAACTTACCCCGGATGGTGCGATTGAGTGGACGATAGAGAGAAATGGTCGTGATAATGTTTTGATGATGAAGCCTGAAACATATGCGAACAGGGGGTAGCCATCCCCCACCCCCTCTTTTCTTGAGAGGGGGTGGCCCCTTCTTAATTTGCTACAGAGTCGATAGCAGAAATTAACAAAGCTGTTTTGAATCATTGGGCCAAATTTGCTTTGCGATTTCGAAAAGGTCCTTACCTCTTTCTATGATGGAATCTTCATCCCACTTATTTTTTTCGTGTAAAAAGCGACTCAAGTTAAGCACAGTGTGTTTCAAAATCTCACGTTTTTTATCTTCAAATGGGCCATTGGAAATAGCAGGATTCAAAGAGTTGTTTAGAAAGGTCAAGTTGCCGAAAGAGTGCTTTAGCAAATTACGCCTCTGTTGAGCATCAAAGATCTCTCCTGTGGTCATTCCTTCTTCATTTAAAGGCCAGTGAACCTCCCAGCTATTCGGCAATAGGTGTTCAACAGTTAAGGTGTCATGCCAGACAATATGTTCTTCTGTTTTATTTGCCTTAAGCGCTTTGTCGAGC